>NZ_WHOA01000241.1 GCF_013141715.1 Paenibacillus phytorum
TTATACAACATCGTTCAACCGCGAAAAATGGATTCACTCATCCAGCGACCAGAATTGAGCATACAACATGACACTGATGAGCAAGCGAAGGATTAAACCTATACGTCTTGGGCGTAAGTTGCTTGGCATCAGCCTTGACAAACACGCTCGTCAAGGAAGGAATAAGCCGTTTTCTTCATATAAGTTTCATCTCATATTGATGGACTTTCCAAGCCCCATTTACACGTTTTAAAACATAAGTGAACTGAGCGTCATGGGTGCCTGATAGGATGTATAAAGCCTTAAAACTTAATGTCTCTGAATCTTCAAGTTTGAGCTCCTGATTTTTAATTTCTTTGACTTCACCAAATGGTTTAAGATCAAGTGAACTGCTGGAAAGAAGATGGTGAATTCCTGATTGGGGTGCGTGTATGGCAAGTATTTCTTTGGCTTTGGCTTCGGTGAAAGACTGCATAAGCCACTCTTGAAGTTGATCTTTTTGTGCAGGGCTAATTCGTTTGAAATGAAATGAACCTAAGCTTTTGGTGAATTGATTGTTAACTTGCTTGAACCAATCTTGCATGAGTTGAACTGATCCAGCATCCGTCTCTTTGCCAGCATCCAAAGCGAGTGGAGACAAAGGGAAAGTTTGAAGTGTTTTATTAAATTCAGTTTGTACGATTTCCGTGGCAGGGGGTGGCGTAGTTTCCACCTTGTTAATATGGCTAACTTCCGCGACATCGGAAACTCCTTCGAGGATGTCAGCGTAAACCGAAAAGTATTTATGGATGACGATTGTTGCACGTCCCGTAGAACCGGGAATCCCGAATCTACTCTGATCTTCGGACTTAGGTATATGCAGAATCATTCTGTTGGAATGTCCTTTAAAAACTAGAGGCTGAGGTAATCCAAAGGAGGATTTCTCATCTGCAATAAACACTATTTGATTGCTATTGTAATCTGCATCCTCGTAGTTAACCATAAACGAACCGGATATTATTGCCTCACTTTCCATGGTGTAGGCAACAGATCCTTTACCGTAAGTTTCTTGCTGCTTATCCGTGATTTTCCACGCGGCTACTTGATCTCCGATACGAATAGATGCAGGATCATACCAACGCATCGTTGGTTTTAAGTCGATTGGAACAACTGGGGTTGGCGAGCTTGAACGAACAGGATCTGAGTTTGTTGGTATCGTTGTACTAGGCAGGATAGTTGCTGCAGGATTCGATGGTTTAGGGGGAGGCTGCAGCGTTATGTTCAAAACAAGCAGGAGAATTGCAATTGCAATGATGATCCCCGCGTATAACTTCAAACTTCGCTTAACTTTCATACGAAAAGCACCCCCAACAGATGTCATTCACTATTGATTAGACGGCTGACGCTGCATGAAGTTGCAAGGAATTCGCCCATTTCAATTAGACATTAAAAATAATTTAGTTAAACGCGTAACTGATAAATCAATTTAATGGTAAAAAGATAGCGCTATCATATTGTAATATCGACTATTGTGTCTTATAATCTAGTTAAACGTGTAACTAAAGAGGGTAGAGGAATGAAGAAACCAACAATTAAAGATGTGGCCAAAGTCGCAGGCGTTTCAGCAGCCGCAGTGTCCTATGCTTTAAACGGCAGAACGGATAAAGTCTCCAATGAGACGATCGAACGCATTAAGAAAATTATTGAAACCTTAAACTACATACCGGATTTCTCAGCGAGAAGTTTAGTCAAAAACCAATCCAAGTTGATTGGCATCGTGATTCCACAGACAGAATCTCACAAGCAGCTTATACTTGAAAATCCTTTCTACAGCGAAATGATAAGTGGAATTGAAGGCAAGCTTCGTGAGTATGGGTACCACCTCTTGTTATCTGGCGTTAACCAAGGGGAAAGTTATCTGGATTTATCCGTTCAACGTAATCTGGATGGTGCCATTATGATGGGTATTTATCCCGAACAGTTTTATGACGGCTTTAAGAAGATTAATATTCCGATTGTCCTGATCGACAGTTACATTAACGACAGTTATTTCAAGCGAATCGGCATTGATGACGAATACGGCGGATATTTGGCAACGAAGTATCTAATTGATAAGGGTCACTCTAACATTGGACTTGTGACAGGAGCGATTCGTAAAGACGGTGTTGTCGAGAAACGTTTCCTCGGCTATAAACGTGCGATTCGTGAAGCGAATTTCTTTTATAATCCGGACTATGTGTTTGAAGAATCCATGAGTTATGAGCATGGTATGGCTGCAGGACAGCTCATTGCAAACAAGTTTCCCGAAATCACCGCTGTATTTGCTACGGGGGACATGGTTGCATTCGGAGCGATTCGGAGCTTGATGGACATGGGTAAAAAAGTCCCGGAAGACATCTCAGTCATTGGCTTTGATGATATCACGATGTCGAAGATGTTTATCCCGCCTTTAACAACAATCCGGCAAAATATTACTGAAAAAGGCGCTATTGCGGCCGAACACCTCATCAACATGATTCAAGGCGGCGTGGAGCAAGAAGCGAATGAAATCATGCTGCCGCTAACGATTGTGGAGAGAGCAACAGTTAGAGCCAAGGAATAATTAACACGTAGGAATCGGAAAAGGAGAACGTCATGGTCGGACAAAAAAGATTTTCCAAAGCAGTTGTCATTATCGGATTTTTATTGCCAAGTTTAGCGGGTTTGTTTCTGTTCCAACTCATCCCGATGCTTTCATCCGCTGTCATCTCCTTTACGAATTGGGATTTGTTAACCCCGGCGAAGTTCGTTGGGGTGGATAATTACACGGAAGCTTTGCAGGATGAGAAAACGCTTACATCACTGATGAACATTCTTCAGTACATCCTTGGTTACTTGCCGTCTGTTCTTGCTTTTGGTTTATTGTTCGCCGTTTTACTGAATAGAAAGCTAAGGGGTATTAAGCTTTATCGAATTTTCATCTTTGTACCCGTCATCACCTCGTGGGTAGCTGTTTCCATCGTATGGCGCTGGCTGCTGAATGGACAGAGCGGACTCATTAACTACCTGTTATCACTAATCGGAATACAAGGACCTGTATGGCTGCAGGACTTTGTATGGGCAATGCCCTCAATTATCGCGGTAAGTGTATGGAAGGATATCGGCTATGTGACTGTCATACTTCTTGCGGGGCTGCAGGATATTTCGGAGGATTATTACGAAGCAGCTACGATTGATGGCGCAGGTGGATTTCAGCAGTTTTTTCGTGTAACGCTACCGTTGCTCACGCCTAGTATTTTTTTCGTGCTTGTCATTTCCCTCATCAATGGCTTCCAACTCTTTGATCAGGTGCTAGTTATGACAGGTGGCGGTCCGGCTGGGCAAACGAGCACGCTTGTACAGCAAATTTATGGGAATGCTTTTCAAAGCTATAAAATGGGCTTTGCCTCTGCGCAGTCATGGATTTTATTCGTAATTATTTTCGCCGTCACCATCGTTCAGCAGCAGCTTCAGAAAAGGTGGGTTACCTATGACAGATAAATATATGCCGTATCGGAACCTGCTTTCACATCTCATTTTGATTGTGGCGGCTGTCGTTCTCATGTTTCCTTTCGTCTGGATGCTGTCGGGTTCATTTAAGGATAACTTGGAAGTCGTCAGAATGCCGCCTAATTTAATTCCCGATACATTTAAATTCAGCAACTACGTCGAGATTACGAAATACTTTCCGATCTATCGCTTTTTGGGCAACAGTGTAGGCGTTTCCTTAGTGACGACGGCAGCGCAGATTGTTGTGTGTGCGATGGCTGCATTTGTTTTTGCTAAAATACCTTTCCGAGGCAGGGAAACTTTATTTGTTCTCTATTTGATCACGATGATGATTCCCATGCAGGTGACGATGACGCCACTTTTTATCGTGTTTCAGAAACTGCACCTGACGAATACATATCTCGGTCTCATTTTGCCAGGAATCTTCAGTGCTTACGGGACTTTCCTGCTCCGACAACACATCATGACCATTCCCGATCCGTTGATCGAAGCGGCTAGAATGGACGGAGCTTCCTATTTGAGGGTGTTTATGAGCATCATTCTTCCGCTTAGCAAACCTGCTCTTGCAACACTAGCTATTTTTGCTTTCATGGCTTCGTGGAACAATTTTTTGTGGCCGCTTATTATTACGAGCGATAAGGAGTTGATGACACTTCCGATTGGACTAAGTAAGCTACAGGGTAGATGGGCGACGGAGTGGAACATTTTGATGGCGGGGAATGTGATCAGCTTTATACCGATTTTCATTGTGTTTTTGTTCGCATCGAAATACTTCATTAAGGGAATGACCATGAGTGGCGTTAAAGGATAATGAGAGGGGTGATGGAAGTCGTTTGAGACGTAAGTGATGAAAATAAAATGACAATGGTGAGTTAACTGGAGAAAATTCATAAGAAGAGAGGGTTTAAAGATGGTTACTAAAAAAACAGGTTGGGTCGTAGCGTTAGGTGTGGTTGTTTCTCTTGCAGCAACGGGTTGTGGAGCGGATACGAAAAAGGAAGCTACGTCAACGCCAAAACAAGAGCCGACGGCTGCTGCAACGGCAGCGGCAACACCGGAGACAAAGAAAGAACCGGTTACCCTCAAGTTCATGCAGTATACCGCTAGCGGTTCTCAAGAGCAGACGCTCGGCGATATGGTGAAAGCGTTCGAGTCGGCCAATCCTGACGTGAAGGTCAAAGTGGATATCGTCGATTACAACAACTACTACACGAAGCTCAATACACAGCTCGCATCGGGGGATGCGCCTGATGTATTTGAGGTCGGTTACGAAAACTTCGTCTCTTATGCAGCCAAAAATACACTAAAAGACTTGACGCCGATCATTGCGAAGGACACGACGTTCAAGCCGGAAATCTACAAAGGTCTCGCTTATGACTCTTTCAAATATAGCGGAAAACAATATGGAGTCGTAGAGTCATTTTCAGACGTAGTTCTTTTCTATAATAAGGATTTGTTTGACAAAAAGCAAGTTGAGTATCCAAAGGCGGATTGGACGTGGAAGCAAGAGCTGGAAGCGGCTCAGAAGCTAACTGACGCCAAAAGCGGCGTATGGGGAACCTACTCGCCAATTCAATTCTATGAGTTTTACAAAACAATTGCTCAGAACGGCGGAGGTATCTGGAGTGCAGATGGCAAGCCTACTGTAAACAGTAAAGAAAATATTGAAGCCTTGAACTGGATGCTGGATAAAGCGAAGAAGTATAAAGTGTCTCCAGCGCTCAACGACGATACCTTTAACCAGCCAGATGCTGACTTAAACGCATTTAAAGCAGGTAAGCTTGCTATGCTGCGTGGTGGAATTTGGAACTTTGGCCGCTTTGCGGATGCCCCGTTCAAATGGGACATTGCACTCGAGCCTGGTAATACGAAGAAAGCACATCATTTCTTTGCGGATGGTCTTGTTGTTTCTGAAAAAACGAAAAATGCCGAAGCGGCTTGGAAATTTATTAAATTCATGTCCTCCGATCCTTCTGTTGTCAGCAAGCGGATTGAGAAAGGCTGGAGTGTACCTGCTGTTTCTGATGAAAAAGTCATGGAGGCTTATTTCAAACAAACGCCGCCAGCTTCGAAGAAAATCGTGCTTGAAGCATTGAATTCGCTTGTACTGACGCCAGTAGGTCCAATTCCGGACAAATGGAACGACTTGACGAAAGCGATCGGCGACGAGCTGGATAAAGCGAAATTGAAATCCGATTATACAGCGGAAAAAGCACTCAATGAAGCGCAAGCGAAGATTGAAAAATTAGTAACTAAATAGCGTAGTGCGGACATAGAGTCGGCAGGGAAGGGGCATTGTTGCGGCAACGGCCCCTTTCTCATTCATACACATGGGATGGAGTAGGAGGATTTATGGTGCAAACAGTAGATTCAAATCAGAATGTTAAATACTTTTTAGATGAACATACAGGTCAGATTACGATCTCGGGGCAGCTTGCCACTTTTAGAGATATTGCTTTTTTGAGTTACGCGCTTATTCAGCGAGGTGATGTCGAACGTGTATTGCCTGTACTACGTTTGATGAGCAGCGATCAATTTAAGGGACAGTTGGCACTGACGGATGCTGCGCTTCGGATATGGGCTTTCGGAGAATATCTGAAGGTAACGGAAGATCAGGATTTTAGGTTGGAGATAGAAGGGATGATTGAGGAAACCACCTTGTTTCTAGATAGCAATTGGCAGAATCCGCAGCCTCACTGGCTGCATCGTGGAAGCGAAGGTATTTATTTGAGTCATTTGGCGATGTACTTCGCTGCGGTTCAAGCCAATATTCAGAACGGAGTTGGCGAGCGGGGTGTGCGTTTACTGAAGGCGATCCGTGAGCTTGTCTTTGCCAGCTTCATTAAAGAGGGCCGAGTTGTCAGCGAACTAGGTGATACAGCGATTCATGGGGATATCATCACAGCGGCGATTCCATTCGGTATGCTGGGTATCGAAGACCGTATTCTGATCGAAGCGTTGTATAAATTGGAAGAAACACTTGTTAGTAAAGGTGTGAGTTTCAAAGCTGGCGACACGTATTATGGAGGCTGTGAGCGATCCGACCTTACCTGCCTGTTGGCGTGGTACTACGCTAAAAAAGGGGACACGGTTCGGGCGAAGGAACTGCTCGCTCATGTGGAGTCGCTTCAGAAGGAAGATTCGAAGTTGTATGAGGTAGACACTTCTACAGCCAAGGAGCCTTTATTGTTTACGTATTGGCGCGAACATGCAGGGGAACCACCCGTCAGTACATGGGGAGGCGTACTGATGGAGCTTGCACAGGCTGCACTTGTTTCAGGTGATGTCCGTACTGACAGCTTGGACAGCGTCTCTCTGGTGCATCAACCAACAGGTTACGATGACCCTTACGTCATCCTGCCTTACGAGCGGTTTCCCCGTCATCCCGAAGCGGGTGATTCGGTGCTTGTGCGCCTCTTGACTCAGCCTTTTCAGGCGAGTCAGGTCGTGACCGTGCAGGCCGCCGTGGGTGGGATTCCGGCGGCCCAAGCTGTGAGCGCCGTCATGAAAGTGACGGACGGCGGGGAAAAGGTCTGGGAAGCGCAGCTTGGCCCTTTCCTCGCAGGTGACGAGGTCAGCTATGCTTTTGCGCTTCAAAGCGGAAGCAAGTCGCTGAGTTCAGCGACTTACAGCTTTAAAGTGCGGGCATGGACGGCGCTGGAGCGCGTCCATGCTATGTACGAGACGACGGATGGCTTCGTTGTCGAATTGGATTACGGTGCGGAGGGTACTCGCACAGCTCAGTTGTCTTTCCGCGCCGACGCGAGCGGCGCGATCAAGCTGACGTTCGCCGCAGACGGCGAACGCTCGCAGGGCGCGCCGGTGCAGCAGGCGGCGCTGGCAGTTGGACGCGCACGGCTGGAAGCCGAGGTGCGCGGTGGCAAGCTTGCGCTCGCGCTGCGCAGCACGGAGGGCGTGCTGATGGAAGGCTTCGCCGCCGAAGGGAAGCCGCTTATTGAGGCTTTAACCGATGGCTCGGGATGCCTGCATAAGCTTCGCTTGAACTTGAAAACGAGGCCGGAGCATCGCTGGTTCGGCATGGGGGAACGCTTTTCCCATTATGAATATTCGGGTCATGAAGTCGATCAATATGTGTACAATCAGTACCGGGATCAAGGACTGAAGACGTACATGCCGGTTCCTTTTGCCATATCCTCAGGTGGATATGCGATCTTCGTGGATACGGCGCTTTATTCGACCTTCCGTTTTCATACACGATTATCTGATCTTGTTGAAGTGGAAGCGGATGTGTCGCAGGCAAATCAACAGCTGGTTGCGTATTTATTTGCGGAGGAGCCGCTCACGATGGTCGGACAGTTCACCCATCTATCGGGCAAACCTGTATTGCCGCCGAAGTGGTCGTTTGGACCATGGATGTCCAGCAATAACTGGGATTCCCAGGCAGAGGTTTTGAAACAGGCCGAGTTAACGGCGAAGTATCAAATCCCGTCCACTGTGCTAGTTATCGAGCAATGGAGTGACGAAGCGACGTTCTATATTTTTAACGATGCGCAGTACAATGTCAAAGACGGTAACCAACCGTTTCGCTATGATGAGTTCCAGTTCCCAGAGTGGGGCCGTTGGCCGAATCCGAAGGGAATGGTCGAAGAGCTGCATGAGAAGGGTTTGAAGGTGCTGTTATGGCAAATACCCATTCATAAACATATGTATGGCGTTACTCACGGTCAGCGCGATCAGGATGAAATTACACTGCTGGAGCAAGGTTACTGTGTGAAAACGGCCGATGGGGAGCCGTACACATTGCCCTATAACTGGTTTAAAGATTGTCATATTCTTGACTTTACGAATCCAGAAGCGGCGAAATGGTGGTTTAATAAACGCCAATACCTCGCAGATGAGATCGGTGTGGATGGCTTTAAAACAGATGGCGGCGAATTCGTCTTCGGTCACGATCTGCAGTTCTATGATGGCTCTACTGGCCGCGAAATGCGCAATTTGTATCCGAATTTGTATGTGGGCGGCTATTACGATTTCATTCAGCAGTATGCCAAAGATGGAGGCATTACCTTTAGCCGGGCGGGCTACACCGGAGCGCAGCGGTACCCGATGCACTGGGCTGGCGACGAGCGTTCGACCTTTCAGGCCTTCCGCTCTTCGATGATTGCTGGGTTATCCAGCAGTATGTCGGGCATTCCGTTCTGGGGATGGGATCTGGGTGGCTTTCATGGGGACATTCCGACGGCGGAGCTGTTTATAAGATCCACACAAATGGCCGCTTTTTGCCCAGTGATGCAGTATCATGCCGAAACAAAAGGCGAGTTCAATCAAGACCGAACGCCGTGGAACATCGCTGAACGAACAAATCAACCACTTGTTATCGATTTATACAAAAGGTACGCGGACATTCGGATGAACTTATTACCTTACATCTATGATCAAGCGATTCGTACCAGCCGAACAGGGTTGCCTATGATGCGTGCGATGTCCCTTCAATTCCCTTCTGATCCGCATTGTACCGAAATGATTAGTGAGTACATGTTCGGAGAAAGCTTGCTGGTCGCTCCCGTTACGGAGGAGGGTCATGGTGCAAAAGAGATTTATTTTCCGGAAGGGTCATGGTTATCTTTGTTCGATCAAGATGAGGTCCAAGGTCCTTGCCTAATGAAAGTTGCTGCACCTTTGGAAACGATCCCTGTTTATCAGAAACAGGATAGTGTCATTGCGCTCAATCTCGCTGAGAATTATTCACTTGGCGATCATGTGGGCAATATCGTAAACCGCTATGAGCATTTATGTTTCCGAGTTTATGTTGTGGGTGAACTGCAGGCAGAGTTTGAGGATGACCTAGGCAATCGTGTGAACATTTCAGCAAAAAGAGTCAGTGGTCAGATTCGTTTGCACTGGTCAAGCAGTCTTAGTCATAATCAAGCAATAACCTTTATTTTACATCAACCAGATGGTGTATCCATCGTTTCAAATTCAGAAACGGAACTCTCACCAGTCGATCATGTGGAACTACTGCTTCCGGGTCATTATTTGATTAGCCAAAAGAATCTACTCATTACTGTCTCGGAATCGGCAGGAAGTCTGGTGATAGCGCAGTGATTTTGTTCGGGTTCCCTCACTGTGGAGATCACTCAAAGTCTTACCTTACTTGGAGCAGAGGATTACCCGCTCGTGTTAGGTTCCAACATATTGAACTGAGTCAAGCCCGATTATCCATGCGCGAGGTTTCCTCTGAACTGTGGGAGCAAGCTCTGCACGAGACCTGTCAATACGTCAAGCAGCAGCTGATGCCTGGTGAAGAATATGTGTTTATCGGCCACTGCTGGGGCAGCTTGCTTGCCTTCGAGGCCAGTCATCGCTTGAAAGCAGAAGGCATTGCTGAGCCACGGCACTTATTTCTATCTGGCTGCAGCGCCCCACATCTTCTTCGGCCTCGCGGTGTACTGAATCGCATGCAGGGGGATGCACCTGAGATTGGCTGCCTGCCTGTGGAGGAATATCGTGGTCAGGTCAATAGAGAGCCACTTCGTGCTAGGTTCAGTGTTTTTACAGGTAAGAAGGATGAACATGCGCTAGTTGATCATTTGTCGGAGTGGAGCCGTTATACCGCGAAAATATGCGATGTGCACGTTTGTGAAGGCGATCATCACTACTGGCAATCGGATTCAAACAAATGGCTGCAGCTCGCACAGACGATTGTAGAAAGGGAATATCTGATGTAAGCAAACGGCGGTCACGATTATATAGGATTCGTGGTCGCCCAATATTGAAAGGGGGGATGCTTGGAGCGGCGCATACATGGCGAGGAATAACAGTAGTGGAGCCTCTAAGTCATTCGTGTTTAGCAAACAAATTTCGGTACGAAAGGGGAAACGTTTATGTATGTAAGGAATTTATCAGTACCATTCCGATTTTCTCTCTCTTTTTTGTTCTGTTTCTGTCTCTTCGTCCCCCCTATTTATGCCATTGATGGTGTCCATCATGCGCCATACGGCATCGATGATCTGTACGAGATTCAGGCAACGGAGCGGAGTCCAAGAGATCCCGTTGCTGGCGACACCGTGTATATCAAAATAACAACGTGGCCCATAGAATCTGGACAAACGGCTTGGGTGACCTGGACGAAAAATGGTGTCAATCAAGCTGCTGTCGGAGCAGCTTACAAATACAACAGCGGCAACAACACTTACTGGGAAGCGAACCTTGGTACTTTTGCTAAAGGGGATGTGATCAGTTATACCGTTCATGGCAACAAGGATGGTGCGAATGAGAAGACTAGCGGACCTTTTACTTTTACGGTAACTGGATGGGAATCCATTAGCAGTGTCAGCTCCATCACGAATAATACGAACCGTGTTGTGCTGAATGCGGTGCCGAATACAGGCACTTTGACGCCGAAGATCAACCTGTCATTTTCAGCGGACGATGTACTCCGTGTTCAGGTTTCTCCAACGGGAACAGGAACGTTAAGCAGTGGACTTAGTAATTACACGGTTTCAGATACCGCATCAACCACTTGGCTTACAACCTCCAAGCTGAAGGTGAAGGTCGATAAGAATCCTTTCAAACTTAGTGTGTATAAGCCTGATGGAACGACGTTGATTGCCCGTCAATATGACAGCACCACGAATCGTAACATAGCCTGGTTAACCAATGGCAGTACCATCATCAACAAGGTAGAAGATCATTTTTATTCGCCGGCTTCAGAGGAGTTTTTTGGCTTAGGCGAGCATTACAACAACTTCCGTAAACGCGGAAATGATGTGGACACCTATGTGTTCAATCAGTATAAGAATCAAAATGACCGAACCTACATGGCAATTCCTTTTATGCTTAATAGCAGCGGATATGGCATCTTCGTAAATTCAACGTATTATTCCAAATTCCGGTTAGCAACCGAACGTTCCGATATGTTCAGCTTTACGGCTGATACAGGGGGGAGTGCTGCCTCGACACTGGATTATTATTTCATTTACGGAAATGATTTGAAAAATGTGGTGGGGAACTACACGACCATTACCGGTAAGCCAACAGCGCTGCCGAAATGGGCTTTCGGGTTATGGATGTCAGCTAACGAGTGGGATCGTCAATCCAAGGTAACTACAGCCATTAATAACGCGAATACCAACAATATTCCGGCAACGGCAGTTGTGCTTGAACAGTGGAGTGATGAGAACACGTTCTACATTTTCAATGATGCCACGTATACCCCTAAAACGGGCAGCGCTGCACATGCATATACCGATTTCACTTTCCCGACATCGGGGAAATGGACGGATCCAAAAGCTATGGCGGACAATGTGCATAACAATGGGATGAAGCTGGTGCTCTGGCAGGTCCCTATTCAGAAATGGACTTCGACGCCTTATACCCAGAAAGATAATGACGAAGCTTATATGACTGCTCAGAATTATGCCGTAGGCAACGGCAGTGGAGGTCAGTACCGGATACCAGCAGGACAATGGTTCGAGAACAGTTTACTGCTTGATTTTACAAATACGAGCGCGAAAAACTGGTGGATGTCTAAACGCGCTTATCTGTTTGATGGTGTAGGAATTGACGGCTTCAAAACAGATGGCGGTGAAATGGTATGGGGGCGCTCGAATACCTTCGCAAGCGGTATGAAGGGCGATGAAATGCGCAATCAATACCCAAATGAGTATGTGAAGGCGTATAACGAGTACGCACGCTCGAAGAAAGCTGATGCGGTCTCCTTCAGCCGTTCGGGCACACAAGGCGCGCAGGCGAATCAGATTTTCTGGTCCGGTGACCAAGAGTCCACCTTTGGTGCTTTTCAACAGGCTGTGAACGCAGGGCTCACGGCAAGTATGTCTGGCGTTCCTTATTGGAGCTGGGATATGGCAGGCTTCACAGGTACTTATCCAACGGCCGAGTTGTACAAACGTGCTACCGAAATGGCTGCTTTTGCACCGGTTATGCAGTTTCATTCCGAGTCTAACGGCAGCTCTGGTATTAATGAGGAGCGTTCGCCATGGAACGCACAAGCGCGTACGGGCGACAATACGATCATTAGTCATTTTGCCAAATATACGAATACACGTATGAATTTACTTCCGTATATTTATAGCGAGGCAAAGAAATCAAGTGATACCGGCGTTCCGATGATGCGCGCCATGGCGCTTGAATATGGGGCGGACACGAACACGTACGGTTTGACGCAGCAGTATATGTTCGGGGGTAATTTGCTTGTTGCTCCTGTCATGAATCAGGGAGAAACAAACAAGAGTATTTATCTTCCGCAGGGGGATTGGATCGATTTCTGGTTCGGTGCTCAGCGTCCTGGCGGTCGTACAATCAGCTACAATGCCGGCATAGATGATCTACCGGTTTTTGTGAAGTCCGGCAGCATTCTTCCGCTGAATTTAAACGCGCAATATCAGGTGGGTGGAACCATTGGCAACAGCTTAACGAGCTACACCAACCTCGCATTCCGCATTTATCCGCTTGGTACTACAACGTATGACTGGAATGATGATATCGGCGGTTCGGTGAAAACCATAACGTCTACAGAGCAATATGGGTTGAATAAAGAAACAGTCACTGTTCCAGCGATTAATTCTACGAAGACATTGCAAGTGTATACGACTAAGCCTTCCTCTGTAACGGTGGGTGGTTCTGCGATGACAGAGTACAGTACATTAACCGCCTTAATCGGAGCATCGACAGGCTGGTATTACGACACAGTACAGAAATTCACTTACGTCAAGCTTGGTTCAAGTGCATCTGCTCAATCTGTTGTACTAAATGGCGTCAACAAGGTGGAATATGAAGCTGAGTTCGGAACGCAAAGCGGCGTAACTACGAACACGAACCATATGGGTTATACAGGTACTGGGTTTGTGGACGGCTTTGAGACCCTTGGAGACAATGTTACTTTTGATGTTTCCGTCAAAGCCGCAGGTACTTATACCATGAAGGTTCGCTATTCATCCGGTGCAGGCAATGGGTCAAGAGCCATTTATGTGAATAACACGAAAGTGACGGACCTTGCTTTACCGCAAACAACGAACTGGGATACGTGGGGTACGGCTACGGTCAACGTCTCGCTCAGTGCAGGTCTCAACACGGTGAAAGTCAGCTATGATGGTACCAGTTCACTCGGTATTAATCTCGATAACATCGCGATCGTAGAGCAATAAAAAGTTGGGAGGGCATGTCCCTCCCTTAATTTCTAATCGAAAGGGAGTATCATTGATGAGTCCTCCAAACAAAGAAGTTCCACGTATCTTTGCTTTATTCACAGCATTTACGTTGTTTGGTTCAACCCTTACCTTGCTTCCTGCTTCTCCTGCTCATGCTTATGTCAGCAGCTTAGGCAATCTCATCTCTTCGAGCGTAACCGGAGATACCTTGACGCTAACTGTTGATAATGGTGCGGAGCCGAGTGATGACCTCTTGATTGTACAAGCGGTGCAAAACGGTATCTTGAAGGTAGATTATCGACCGAATGGCATAGCGGCAAGCGCGAAGACACCGATGCTGGATCCAAACAAAACTTGGTCAGCTGTAGGAGCTACGATTAACGCGGCAGCCAATCCAATGACCATCACGACCTCCACTATGAAGATTGAGATTACCAAGAACCCCGTGCGAATGACGGTCAAAAAGGCTGACGGCACTGCGTTATTCTGGGAACCTTCTGGCGGTGGTGTATTCTCAGACGGTGTTCGCTTCGTTCATGGCACTGGTGACAATATGTATGGCATACGGAGCTTTAATGCTTTTGATAGCGGGGGTGACCTGCTGCGGAATTCGTCCAGTCATGCCGCCCATGCGGGTGAACAGGGAGATTCCGGTGGTCCGCTTATTTGGAGTACAGCGGGTTATGGATTATTAGTCGATAGCGATGGCGGCTACCCCTATACAGATAGCACAACCGGCCAAATGGAGTTTTATTATGGTGGAACCCCTCCTGAGGGACGTCGTTATGTGAAACAAAACGTGGAGTATTATATTATGCTCGGAACCCCCAAGGAAATTATGACCGGCGTAGGGGAGATCACGGGAAAACCACCCATGCTTCCTAAGTGGTCGCTTGGCTTCATGAACTTTGAGTGGGATACGAATCAAACGGAATTTACGAATAATGTGGATACGTATCGTGCCAAAAATATCCCTATAGATGCTTACGCCTTTGACTATGACTGGAAAAAGTATGGAGAAACCAACTACGGTGAATTCGCGTGGAATACGACTAATTTCCCTTCTGCTTCCTCAACTTCACTAAAGACAACAATGGATGCTAAAGGCATCAAAATGATCGGAATTACGAAACCTCGAATCGTTACCAAGGATGCTTCTACGAATGTGACGACCCAGGGGACGGACGCGACAAACGGCGGTTATTTTTATCCGGGCCATAACGAGTATCAGGATTATTTCATACCCGTTACTGTACGCAGTATCGATCCTTATAATGCTAGCGAACGTACCTGGTTCTGGAATCATTCTACAGACGCACTCAATAAAGGGATTGTTGGTTGGTGGAATGACGAGACGGATAAAGTATCTTCGGGTGGAGCATCGTACTGGTTTGGCAATTTCACAACAGGCCACATGTCTCAAACCATGTACGAGGGTCAAAGGGCCTACACGAGTGGAGCACAGCGCGTTTGGCAAACGGCTAGAACTTTCTACCCAGGTGCCCAACGGTATGCGACTACGCTTTGGTCTGGTGATATTGGCATTCAATACAATAAAGGCGAACGGATCAACTGGGCTGCTGGAATGCAGGAGCAAAGGGCAGTTATGCTATCCTCAGTGAACAACGGCCAGGTGAAATGGGGCATGGATACCGGTGGATTCAATCAGCAGGATGGCACGACAAACAATCCGAATCCCGATTTATACGCACGGTGGATGCAGTTCAGCGCTTTAACACCTGTTTTCCGTGTACATGGGAACAATCATCAGCAGCGCCAGCCATGGTACTTCGGATCGACGGCGGAAGAGGCTTCCAAAGAGGCTATTCAGCTGCGGTACTCCTTGATCCCTTATATGTACGCCTATGAGAGAAGTGCTTACGAGAATGGGAATGGGCTCGTTCGACCCTTGATGCAGGTATATCCGACTGATGCTGCTGTCAATAATTACACGGATGCTTGGATGTTCGGTGACTGGCTGCTAGCTGCGCCTGTGGTAGATAAACAGCAGACGAGTAAAGATATCTATTTGCCGTCTGGTTCATGGATTGACTATGCGCGAGGTAACGCAATAAACGGCGGTCAAACCATCCGTTACTCGGTTAATCCGGACACGTTGACAGACATTCCTCTCTTTATTAAAAAAGGTGCGATTATTCCAACACAGAAAGTACAGGATTACGTTGGGCAGGCTCCCGTCACTTCCGTTGATGTGGATGTGTTTCCGGATACGACGCAGTCGAGTTTCACATATTACGATGATGATGGCGCCAGTTATAACTACGAAGGCAGCACTTATTTTAAGCAAAATATGACTGCGCAGGATAATGGTGCAGGCTCGCTAAGTTTTGCGTTAGGGGCAAAGAGTGGCAGTTACACGCCAGCTCTTCGATCCTATATCGTTAAGCTGCACGGTTCTGCAGGAACTTCTGTAACGAATAACAGCGCAGCTATGACGTCTTATGCAAGCTTGGAAGCACTAAAAGCTGCCGCTGGAGAAGGTTGGGCAACTGGGAAGGACATCTATGGGGATGTCACCTATGTGAAAGTGGCGGCAGCTGCAGCTTCTTCTAAATCTATTGCTGTTACAGGTGTTGCTGCCGTGAGCGCAACTTCGTCGCAATATGAAGCGGAGGATGCGTCGCTTTCTGGCGGCACAGTTGCTACAAAAGCTTCCGTTAACACTAATCATACAGGATATACCGGAACTGGATTTGTTGATGGTTTGGGTAATGCAGGCGCGGGTGTCACATTCTATCCCAAGGTGAAAACAGGCGGTGACTATAATGTCTCCCTACGTTATGCGAATGCTTCAGGCTCAGCTAAGTCAGTCAGTATTTTTGTAAATGGAAAAAGAGTGAAGTCCACCTCGCTCGCTAATCTCGCCAACTGGGATACTTGGTCTACACAATCCGAAACTCTGCCGCTAACTGCTGGTGTGAATGTTGTGACCTATAAGTATTACTCCGATGCGGGCGATACGGGCAATGCTAACCTTGATAACATTACGATACCCTTTGCACCAACCGTCGGTAAATATGAAGCAGAGAGTGCTGAGCTTTCTGGTGGCAGTGCAATGAACACGAACCATTGGTACTATAGTGGTACAGCATTTGTAGACGGATTAAGTGCTGTAGGTGCGCAGGTGAAATACAATGTGAATGTCCCTAGCGCTGGGAGCTATCAGGTAACGCTGCGATATGCTAATGGCAGTGCAGCAACTAAAACGTTGAGTACTTATATCAATGGATCCAAGCTAGGACAAACCAGTTTCACGAGTGCTGGTACGAATTGGAATGTCTGGCAGGATAATGTGCAAACGGTAACGTTAAATTCAGGGGCAAACACGATTGCGTTTAAATACGACGCCGCTGACAGTGGGAACATTAACTTAGATCGTCTGCTTCTTTCAACTTCGCCAGCGGGAACGCCGGTTTCTGAGCAGAATCTGCTAGACAATCCTGGTTTCGAGCGTGACACGAGCCAAAGCAATAACTGGGTTGAGTGGCATCCAAGTACGCAAGCTGTTGGTTATGGCGTTGATAGCGGCTCAACAACCAATCCGCCGGAATCCCCATGGACGGGTGATAAGCGGGCATACTTCTTTGCAGCAGGCGCTTATCAACAAAGCATCCATCAAACTATTAGTGTTCCTGTTAATAATGTGAAATACAAATTCGAAGCCTGGGTCCGCATGAAGAATACGACACCTACGACGGCCAGAGCCGAAATTCAAAACTATGGCGGATCTGCCATTTATGCGAATATCAGTAACAGCGGTGATTGGAAATACATCAGTGTAAGTGATATTATGGTGACCAATGGTCAGATTGATGTTGGATTTTACGTGGATTCACCTGGCGGAACTACGCTTCACTTTGATGATGTGCGCGTGACCAAACAATAAACAAATAACCAGCTCCCCCGCGAATGGGAGGGCTGGTTGTTTGTTCGTTACGATAATCCATCCATGTGGAGCGGATTAAACATTTTGTAGTGCTTGCTGAACTTCTTGCACAATGGATGCCGCCGCGGAACGGGCACTAGAGAATGCACGTTCTGCAAGTTCACCCTTACCTGTGCAGCCGTCTCCGCAGAAGTAGAAAGGCACATTTTCCACGCGTGTCGGCAGTAGATTATTGGAAGCAACGTTTTTCACGCTGGATACCATCGCTTTCTTCGAAACCCGTTTCACGGCTGTGACATCGCGCCAGCCTGGATAATGTTTGTCAAATAGGGCTTCCATTTGGAGGTTCTTTTCTTCTAAATACGCTTTGCGCTGCTCTTCGTTATCAAAGCGGTCGCTTAAGTATGCGATACCTTGCAGCAGCTGCCCGCCTTCTGGTACCAGTGTGTGATCTGTCGCGGAAACATCGCTGATGAACAGCTTGTTATCCATGTCGCTGATGTAGCTGAACGGTCTCGCGACAACGCGGCTTAACCCAACGTCATACACCATGACTTCAGTTGCGGTATTGGATTCATACGGAGCTAGGAACGGTTCCCATGCTGTACCTTTCAGAAGCTTGACGACTTGCTGAACCGGCATAGCGAAAATCACTTTGTCAAAGGCGACTTCACGGTTTTTGGTTTGCAATACAAATTTACGATCTGCGTATCGGAGGCTTTCCACGCCTTCTTGAAGGGCAATTTCCCATTTGCCGGACGTTGTCAGCTTTTGTTTAAGCTGATTCGTAATAACGGCCCAGCTTCCCAATACATAATTGACAGGCTTCGTGGAAAGGAACAAGTTGTGATAGTACTCGCTGATTACTGCTCCAGAAACATTGCGAGCATCCTCAGGTGTTATAAAAAAGTTGGAGCAAACCAGATGCTCCCATAACTCTTTAACATCCTCGTCCGCATTGGACTCTGCCAAATAATCAGCAAGAGTTGCGTAGTTTTTTAAGTTGTGAATATTCGCGATAATGGCTGTAATTTCACCGACGAATCTTACTTTTTGCATCGTGCTGAGCAGATCAGTTTTTAAGAGGTTTATCGCGTCAAGTGGTGCTGGCGTAAGCTGATTATTTTTCGCATAAAAAACTTTGCGTTTATCTACTTGCTTAGAAGAAAAAGATAGTCCAAGTTCACGTTCCATGTTTGTTAACGTATGTCGATCAATCCCGTAGATGGCATGTGCGCCATAATTGAGTGTAAATCCTGCTTTTTCATACGTAAAAGCTCGCCCACCAAGCTGTGGACTGCGCTCGAAAAGAATGCCTTCGACATGCGGATTCTCAGATAAATAAGCGGCCGCTGTCAATCCTGCTAAGCCTCCGCCAATAATAGCTACTTTCATTTTGTTTTCCTCCTTGGGGACTGGTTCTACCTGCAGAGATGCGTAAGGTTCCTCAGAGCGCAATCCTACCCACAGCCAGGCTAAGTTGTTTTTCATCATGGAGAGTAAATCGGCTTCATCTTGATTGCACCATGTGCGGACTGTTCCCGCATACATGCAAACGAGCAGTTCAATTTTTCTTGGTTCAGGAAGCCAATGTAATAAGCTTTCAGAAAGTACGTTTAATTGCTGTTGTTCTTCCGTTTTTATAGTTTCATTTTGTAAGGATAAAGCTTGTAAACTGCGGACTAATCGGGGTGAAGATTGAATGTTGGACGATAAGTCTAAGAATAAGCGATTAATGTGTCCTTCAAGGGATTGGACCTTGGAGGGAGGTTGCTTCACCCATTCTTGAATTAATTGAATCTGTTTACTGTAAAGCGCTGAAATGATGGCATCTTTGCTTTTAAAATAATGATAAAACGTTCCCTTTGATGATCCCGTCGCCGCGATGATATCGTCTACGGATACATGCTCATAACCTTTTTCCATAAACATGGTTAAGGCGACTTCCATCATCACATCACGCTTTTTGCGGGTAGAGGCTCTCATGAATTGGCTCATCCGCTCACTCCATTCCAACCAACGATTTACTCTTATTATATGCAAAAATAGACTTCCAGTCTACAATTTAATTGACCATTCGCATAAAGTTTGAAGAAGGAAAAAACAATCTAAATCATTATTTACCGTGTGATGTCGATACTAGCGGTCTATACTTCAGAATAGAACCACTTGAGAGGATGAAATACACACTTGAAAAATGAAGATTTAGGATGGAATTCCTTTTTTGAAAAAGCATTCGAACCTTACCTAAACGAGGGATACCAGGTTGGACGGGTGTCCTTGGAACATAAACATATGTATCGCGTCCAGACGGAAGTTGGGGAAGCGCTTGCCGAGGTATCGGGTAAAATGCGGCATCTAGCTTTCCGTCGCGAAGACTACCCGGCTGTAGGCGATTGGGTCGTATTGTCCATCAGGGGAGAAGAACAACGAGCAACGATCCATGCTGTATTGCCACGCAAAAGTAAGTTTTCCCGTAAAGTCGCTGGTCAAGTCACTGAAGAACAAATTGTTGCCTCGAATGTAGATACAGTGTTTCTGTTCACAGCGCTAAATCTAGATTTTAATGTACGCCGTATAGAACGTTATATGGTGTTAGCTTGGGAGAGCGGGGCAAATCCGGTTATTGTTCTAAGTAAAGCGGATTTATGTGAGGATCCGGAAGCACTGGCTGCAGAGGTCGCGGCAGTTGCCGTTGGTGTGCCCATTCATATTATCAGCTCGGCAGAAAACCGCGGACTAGACGAGCTTGCTGCTTATATTACTCCAGGCCAAACAGTCGCGCTTCTCGGCTCGTCCGGTGTTGGCAAATCAACCTTGGTGAATCGTATCTATGGGAAGGATATTCTAGATACAGGGGATATCCGTTCGGGGGATGACAAAGGGAAGCATACGACGACTCACCGCGAGCTTATCACGCTGCCTGGAGGAGGCATATTGATAGATACGCCAGGTATGCGTGAACTCCAGCTGTGGGATGTTTCAGAAGGGTTAAGCACGTCATTTCAAGATATCAAAGAGCTTGCAGAAATGTGTTACTTTCAGGATTGTAAGCATGAAAATGAACCGAAATGCGCTGTGAATCATGCACTAGATGAAGGGACTTTGGCAGTTGAACGATTTAATAACTACGTAAAATTACAAAAGGAACTCGCTTATTTGGCGCGCAAAGAAGATAAAGGGCTTCAAGCAGCCGAGAAAGCGAAATGGAAAAAGCTGCGCCAGTCCTTAAAAAGTCAGCATAACCGTTAAAACTTTTCGTAGTTAGATAAGCCCTAACGCGTTCACAGAGTAGCCTTTTGCCTATGCTGAAATATGCTGTTGGTAAAAAGGAGTGTGATGAGCCTATGAAACATCAGGAAGCACATGAGATATGTAAAAAGCATATGTACCGTTATGTGAGCGTCACAATGACAAGTGGTGTGGTTTATGACGGTATTGTGGAAAATGTGGATGATGACCATCTGTACTTAGCCGTTCCGATTGGTGGAATGGATCAGGAACAAATGAGAGCTTTTTTACCCTATCCGGGTTTTGGCTACCCATACGGATATCCAGGTTATGGATTTCCAGGTTACGGTTTCGGCTTTCCAAGGCGCCGCTTTGCCAGACAAATCCTACCGCTTGCTGGATTACTAGTCTTATCCTTACTCCCATATTATTAATAGAATGAAACCTGTTCAATCTAGAAATATCTTACAATCAATAAGATGTTTCTTTTTTTTGCAATTATTCCATTTAAAATTGTAGATTGGATTGGATTTTTTAGCTCTTTTCCGATAAAATTAAAAGTAGTAGTTTCACGAAAGTGGGGGACAAGCCGAACAATGAGTGATTGTATTTTCTGTAAAATTATTGCGGGGGAACTTCCCTCTAAGAAAGTGTATGAGGACGAACAAATTGTTGCTTTTCATGATATTCAGCCAGCTTCGCCCATTCATGTCCTTATCATTCCTAAGAAGCATATTGCTTCATTAGCCGATGCGGGAGAAGAGGATTGGAACATGATCGGGCAAATTCAGCGAGTGGCTGCGCAAATTGCTAGAGAACTAGAAGTAGAAGAATCTGGTTATCGAGTTATAACGAATATTGGAGCTAACGCGGGGCAAATTGTTCACCATCTTCATTATCATCTAATGGCTGGGGCACGTTTATCGCCATTAGGGGTGCATAATTAAGCTTCCTTTCACGAATCGAAAGGTTTGCGATTGACACCCTAATTACTATGACCTATAATGAGATTTGATGAACCGTTTTGTCTTAGATGGTCTGTTCGGAGGGAGGGAAAACTGTTGTCAGAAACTCGAGTTCGTAAGAACGAAACTATAGATGCTGCACTTCGTCGCTTTAAGCGTTCCATCGCTAAGGATGGCATTCTTGCAGAAGTTAAAAAACGTAAACATTATGACAAGCCTAGCGTTAAGCGTAAGCTTAAATCTGAGGCTGCTCGTAAGAGAAAGTTCTAGGAGGCAATATGAGCTTAAGCGATCGATTGAACGAAGATATGAAGCAAGCGATGAAGAGTCAGGACAAGTTCAAACTCTCCGTAATTCGAATGGTAAGATCTACCATTAAGAATTCAGAGATTGAACTGAAAAGAGCCTTAGATGACAATGAAGTGCTTGACGTTCTAACTCGTGAAATCAAACAGCGTAAGGATTCCCTCCATGAATTTACGAAGGCCGGCAGAGATGATTTGGCCGAGAGCCTGAAGGCAGAACTTGTTATTCTAGCTGAGTACATGCCGCAACAGCTTTCTGAGGAAGAAGTGAAAGCCATTGTACAGCAGACCATCCAGCAAATTGGTGCTTCTTCCAAAGCGGATATGGGCAAAGTGATGACGGCATTGATGCCTCAGGTTAAAGGACGCGCTGATGGTAAACTTATCAATCAGTTAGTTCAACAATTATTAGGTTAATACAAAATATGTTAGAAAAGACCGAGTGGACCAAGTCCTCTCGGTTTTTTGTTTCCGCATAAGAAAGTTTAAGTTTTCGGATCTCGAAAACCGCTTTCTTATTGGCGATATAACCTAATATAGGGATGTTTGGTCGTAGACCAAAGTTTCACTTCGCTAAACGCGGTCGCGCATCCCTGAATGGCCTCGATAGAGGTTTTTTCATTCTCTTTAACAAAAACGAAACAGTTTGTGTGTTGGAACGTACATATTAATGATAAGGAAGATTCAGGGAAAGGAGTGAAAGATGATGTTTGTAGAAAACTTATCTGCCTTTCTGACTCATCCCGTTACAGCGACGGTATTATTAGTGGTTGGGATCATTGGAATTGCATTGGAGCTGCTTTTTTTCAGCAGTGGATTGCTCGCCTTAGCGGGGGTAGCTGGTTTTGCTCTTTATTTTCTCGGGTTTTATTTAGCTGGTTTTGCTGGTTTCGGTGACTTGGCTGTCTTTGGAATCGGGTTACTTCTTCTTATCCTAGAATTGGTCGTTCCGAGTTTTGGGATTCTAGGTGTATTAGGTGCAATATGCCTCTTTGGCGGGGTTCTGATGGCATCTTCAGATCCCTCACAAGCGGCGATAATGTTGGGTATCGCCTTGTTGTTAGCAATCGTTGCGATCTCCTTCGCGATCAAAACCTTTAAGCACCGCGGTATTTGGAATCGTTTTATTCTAAGGGAGCAGCTAACGACGAACAAAGGATTTACTTCCAGCCCAGATCGATCCTATTTGATTGGAATGACGGGAGAAGCGATTACTCCGCTCCGCCCGGCCGGGACTGCAATTATTCAAGGTGAGAGCGTGGATGTGGTGACGAATGGCAGCTTTATTGCCACAGGAAAGAATATAGTCGTTGTTGAAGTAGAAGGAGTTCGCGTTGTAGTACGAGAGAATGATAGCAATAACGCATAAAGACTTTGAGCTACGCTCAAAGATCCCTATATTAGGAGGAACAAAATGAATATAGAACCAGGATTATATTTGGTGTTGGTTGCGGCCATCGTTATTATTGCACTTTCGGTATTGTTGAGCATTGTACCTGTCATGCTTTGGATTTCAGCACTTGCTTCTGGAGTAAGAATTAGCATCATTACTTTAATTGCTATGAGGCTTCGTCGCGTGACCCCAAGTAGGATCGTCAATCCGATGATTAAAGCTACTAAAGCGGGTATTGATTTAAGTGTCAATCAGCTAGAAAGCCACTTTCTTGCAGGCGGTAACGTTGATCGGGTTGTCAATGCTTTAATTGCTGCTCACCGCGCGAAGATTCACTTGGAATTTGAGCGTGCAGCGGCTATCGATCTCGCAGGGCGGGATGTCTTGTTAGCCGTTCAAATGAGTGTAAATCCACGTGTCATTGAAACACCTAATGTTTCAGCAGTGGCGAAGAACGGCATTGAAGTAAAGGTTATTGCCAGGGTTACGGTTCGAGCCAACATTGACCGACTTGTTGGGGGGGCGGGCGAGGAAACGATTATCGCTCGTGTAGGTGAGGGGATTGTAACTACAGTTGGTTCCAGTGACTCTCACAAAGATGTCTTAGAGAATCCAGATTTGATTTCTCGAACGGTTCTGGGTAAAGGGTTAGATGCCGGAACAGCTTTTGAAATATTATCGATTGATATCGCGGATGTGGATGTAGGTAAAAATATTGGCGCCCATTTACAAACGGAACAGGCAGAAGCTGATAAGCGAATCGCTCAGGCTAAAGCTGAGGAAAGACGTGCGATGGCCGTTGCTGCCGAGCAAGAAATGAAAGCCAGAGTTGTAGAAATGCGCGCGAAAGTTGTCGAATCAGAGTCACAGGTGCCGCTTGCGATGGCTGAAGCACTTCGAAATGGTAAACTAGGTGTCATGGACTATATGAATCTTAAAAATATCGATGCAGATACACAAATGCGTTCTTCACTTGGCAAAATAAATGATGGTAAGAGTGAGAAAGAATAGTAGTTTTGAAGAGGTGATCAGATGGAACAGCTCATTGGAATTTTGTTGAAGAACTGGTATCTGGTTATTATTGCATTCGCCTTTTTCTATCAAATTCGAAGTAAGGGCCGGCGAGCGAATCAGGAAACCAAGGCAAGGACGGGTATGCCATCCTTTGGTGATGCCCCTAATGGCGCTAGGCGACCATTAGAAGCGAAGAAGTCAGACCAGAAGGGGTTTGGGTCGACCTTGCAATCGGGACGCGAGCAAGACGAGTATGGTCGTTCTAACAAAGCTAAGGCGGGCTCGACTAAGCCCAATCAGAAAGCTTCTCCATTCAGCTCATCTACACAGATAATAAATGAAAGCTCACCTGTTTACGCAGATGTGATCTCTACGCCGAGTCCTTTTCCTGAACAACCGAGCCGAGATCAGCTCCTGCAAGGAATTGTGTGGGCTGAAATTCTCGGTCCGCCTAGGTCAAAGAAGCCTTATCGCAGATAATGTATGTAAGAACGCCCTCTCGACTGATCGAGAGGGCGTTCTTTGCTTTGCAGGTTTTTCACATAAAACTGGCGCTCTCCGCATAATTTGGTAGAAAGTCTCTGCGCATTTTCTGTATTTATGATCATCTAGTTAGAGGGGGTACTCCCAGCTATGCGTCGCTTGACCCGCAAATGGAACCAGTTCACGGCCAAAATCCTTGATCTTCCTCAGGATGTGGTACAGGACTTGCCGCGAATTACGATGATCGGCAACGTACAGCTTTATGTAGAGAATCATCGGGGTGTACTTCATTTTTCAAGTGAGAAGTTGAAGCTCGAATTAACAAAAGGGACGTTAGAAGTGTTCGGGAAGCAATTAGTTATTCGAGCTATTCTCTCAGAAGAAGTGTTTATTGAAGGCTTGATCGATAATGTGAAATATGAACCATAGATGAGAGTATGGACTGAACAGGAGGCTGAGTCATGAAACAATCCCTTTTCATTGCTCGTTTGCGAGGTTATGTGCGCATTCAAATACGAGGTGAAGGTTGTGAAAGATTAATTAATCCCATGATGGAGAAGGGATTCTCCATATGGGATATTCAAGCTGGAGATGAGGGGAAACTTGAGCTTTTCATCCTGATCAAAGATTTTTTCAGACTTAGACCGCTGTTAAAACGGACAGGCTGCAGGGTGCATGTTACGGAAAGGCACGGGCTGCCTTTTTTTATGGATAGACTGGGCCGTAGAAAAATTTTTTTTGCAGGAATGGCCGCTTTCATCATAGGTCTTTATTTATTGACTTCGCTCGTATGGCAAGTTAGTGTGGAAGGGAATGATCGTATCTCTGAGTCGGAAATTTTGCAAGCTGCGTCCAAACAGGGCATACATACGTTTCAATGGAAGTTTAAATTGAAGAAAGCAGAGGATTTATCGCGCGAAATTCAAGGGTTGCTGCCTCATGTGGCTTGGGTGGGTGTCGAAATTCGTGGTACCCATATCACGATCAAGGTTGTCGAGGCAACCATTCCTGACAAGGGACCACTTATGAATCCTCGGAATTTGGTTGCTGCCAAAAACGCGCTCGTTACCGAGATTTTATCAGATAAAGGCAAACCCATGGTGAAGCCGAATACGTATGTGCGAAAAGGGGACGTGCTGATCTCGGGAACCATTGGCGATGAACAAAATAGCCAAGTGGTGGTTGCAAGTGGTAAAGTTAAGGGTATCGTTTGGTTTACCTCACGAATCGAAACGCCACTAACGAAAACATATAGAGTATATTCAGGTGAAGTTATGGCTCGCAACTATCTTGTTTTTGGGACAAGAGCACTGCAAGTAAGCGGTTATGGTAAACAGAAATTCGAACATTTCGAAACGATTCCAGAGCGTAAAACGTTGGCTTGGCGGTCTTTTTCACTTCCGCTCGGTTGGCTTCATGAAAAGGTGATGGAAGTTCATATTGTCGAGGAACCTATTGATCCAGCGATTGCAAAAAAGGCGGGCTTAGAGCAGGCTAAAGCGAAATTACTTGGAGCTGAAGGAGCAGATGCTAGAATTGTCGGCGAAAAAATTTTGCATGAAAAAACAGAGAATGGTAAAATTTATATAGACGTGCATTTTGAAGTCGAAGAAAATATCGCCGAAGAACAACCAATTGTGATACGAGGAGAATGAGGCCTGTTGGTAGAATACGCGCAATCTGTGAAAATTACATTGAAAAATCCGGTTGAAGGACTAGCCTTGTTCGGACCGCAAGACAAATTTCTGCATGTCATCGAACGGGAGATTCCTGCACAAATCTATACGCGTGAAGCCGAAATAACGATACAAGGGGCTGCTGCGGAAGTGAACTCACTTCAGCAGCTTTTTGAGGTTCTCCTACAGCTCATCCGTAATAACTATACGTTGACAGAGCGAGATGTTTTGTATGCGGTTGAACTTGCGAAGCAGATGAAAACCGACCAATTGCTTGATTTGTTCAAAGGTGAAATTACAACAACACATAAGGGTAAGCCTATACGTGTCAAAACGATCGGACAAAGGAAGTATGTCGAGACGATTAAGAAGAAAGATATCGTCTTCGGTATTGGACCCGCAGGAACAGGTAAAACCTATTTAGCTGTTGTGCTTGCCGTGACGAGGCTTAAAGAAGGGGCTGTCAAAAGGATTGTATTAACGCGCCCTGCTGTCGAGGCTGGGGAAAGTCTGGGCTTTCTGCCGGGGGACTTGCAGGAAAAAGTTGACCCCTATTTACGCCCATTGTATGATGCTCTTAATGATGTCCTGGGACCTGACCAGGTAGCCAAGTCATTAGAACGAGGACTTATTGAGATTGCACCACTGGCTTATATGCGCGGGAGAACGTTAGATGATTCTTTCATCATTCTAGATGAAGCGCAAAATACAACGCCTGAACAAATGAAAATGTTTCTGACAAGACTTGGTTTTGGTTCCAAAATGGTGATTACCGGGGACGTTACGCAAATTGATTTGCCGCGTGGCAAATCGTCTGGTCTCGTAGAAGCAAACCGCATTCTCAGTGGTATCGAGGAACTTGGTTTTATTTATTTTGATGAGCAGGATGTGGTTCGACATTCACTTGTTCAGAAAATCATTGTTGCGTACAATGCTGAAAATGATAAGTAACTGAGCAGGGTTGTTAGGTAGAGAGGAATGACCTTCCGTGAAGAAAAATGAAGTGCAAATGAAAGGCAAATTTCATTACCAGCTAAACGGATGGAAATACAGTACAGGTATACGGGTACTGTTGTTTCTCTTGCTGGCGTTAATTTTTTATATGTCCCTTTACGTCAAGCTTGTGCCTCAAGTTTATGATATTGTGTTAGGAACGACGAGTGAAAAAACCATTTATGCGCCTAGGCAGATTGAAAATGCAATTGCTACTGAACAAGCGAAAGAAGATGCTGCCAAGCGCGTCCAACCCGTTTATCGAATTGTAAATCTCAAAAATGATACGCTGATTGATGTTATTTATGATAAATTATTGCAAATCAATGCGGATGAAGAAGTGAAATTTGATGACAAAGTCAGCATTTATCGCCGGGTTATTCCGCAGCTAATCAGCGATACGCAAAATCAATCTATCAAGTCACTTCGTATCAGCGGTCAATATAACGATTTATTGCTTGAACAAATCCAGCAGGGGCTTGCCGAACAGAATTACCCGCTACCGGAGGAAACTTATTTTAAGCTTCCAAGGTTGACCAAGGATGATTTAGCGGCTATGCGTCCTGTGACGAAAGACATCGTTAATAAATTGATGAATGATCAAATCTTGGATGCGCAGACGGCCCGAGCTAAAGTTGCTGAGCTTGTGAATACATCGAACCTAACGAAGAATACTTCCCGTGAAATGGTTACCGAGATCTCCAGAGCCCTCATAACGCCGAATAAATTTTTTGATCAAAAGGGCACCGAGGATGCCAAAGGACAAGCTAGAGAGAGCGTGAAACCGGTATACATCAATAAAAATGAAGTTCTCGTTAAAGTCGGGGATGTCATAACGGAAGAGATATACGCTAGACTAGATAAACTGGAGCTTTTGAAGGACAAAGCGAATTATTTGCCGCAACTAGGGCTCAGTATTCTTTCGGCTCTCTTGTCATTCGCCATATATATGTTTGTCCGACAAAGCACATTGCCGATCAAATACAATAATTCTCAGCTCGTGATGCTCATTCTTATTTTTCTTATCAATGTTATTGGAATGAAAATGATCTCTCTCGTGCAAAATCTAGATTATCCTTATATTGGTTATCTGGCTCCGACCGCGTTAGGAAGTATCCTGATTGCCATTTTACTGGATGCTCCGCTAGCGTTCATTGCATCGGTCTTATTCTCCTTAATGGCTAGTATTATCTTTAACACGGAGCACGTGTTGCTTTTTGACTACCGTTTCGGATTAGTTAGCTTGGCTATTTGTTTTAGTGCAGTGTTTACGATTCAAAGGGCAAGCCAACGGGCCACCATCCTGAAAGCTGGTCTTATGATTGCTTTCTTCTCCATGTTAACAATTACATCGATGCTGTTGATGGAAGATCATTTTCAGAAGAAAGAAGCCCTTATGTCGCTTTCTTTCGCAGCTGCTGGCGGTTTATTAACGGTTGTGTTCGTTATTGGGCTGCTGCCCTTTTTCGAAGTCGCATTCGGTATTTTATCACCGCTCAAACTGGTGGAGCTCTCAAATCCGAATCATTCGTTACTGCGCAAGCTGCTTACGGAGACACCGGGGACTTATCATCACAGTGTAATGGTGGGGAATTTGTCGGAGGCTGCAGCTGAATCCATCGGAGCTGACGGGCTGCTGTGCCGAGTTGGTTCTTATTATCATGATATTGGCAAGACAAAGCGCCCAAGCTACTTTATTGAAAATCAAACCAATATTGAGAATCCGCATGATCGAATTGATCCGAATTTAAGTAAGTCCATCATCATAGCGCATCCTCGTGATGGCGTTGAAATGTTGAAAGATTTCAAAATGCCTAAGCCGATCAGAGACATTGCTGAACAGCATCATGGGACGACGCTGCTGCACTTTTTCTATCATAAAGCGATGAAACAAGCCGAAGAAGAGGGCAGTGAGAAAGAAATCCGCGAAGAGGATTTTCGTTACCCAGGGCCCAAAGCGCAATCCAAAGAAGCAGCAATTGTGGGTATAGCGGATAGCGTGGAGGCTGCTGTTCGATCACTGCGTAATCCTACGCTTGAACAAATCGATTCAATGGTGCACAAAATTATTAAGTCCCGTTTGGACGATGGACAATTTAATGAGTGCGATCTCACGCTCAAAGAACTCGATAAGATTGCCAAAACATTAAACGAAACCTTGTTAGGGATCTTTCACTCAAGGATCGAGTATCCAAGTGAGCTAGCTCCAAAGAAGTCAGGGGCTTGATGATATCGACGACAAATTAAAGGAGGGTACATAATGGCAAGTATGGATTTAACGTTAGAGTGGAGCAGTGAGCAAGAAGTGAAAGAAATTACGACTGCTTTTATTGAAAAGCTTGAAGAGCTGCTGCGCTTAGCAGGCGAGCTTGAAGGTGTTAAAGAGGGGGAAGTTGCCCTTACATTCGTAGATGATGAAGCGATTCAAGAGCTTAATAAACAGTACCGTGACTTAGATAAACCGACCGATGTCCTCTCGTTTGCAATGAGCGAGTTCGGAGATGATGAAATTCGTATCAACTACGAGGATGATGGTGAAGCCGACCTAGATGATCTTCAAGACGGTGAGACGGTGTCTGAAGGGTTCATTGAGCCTTTAGGCGATATTATCATTTCGGTTCCCCGTGCCATCGCTCAGGCTGAAGATTATGGACATTCCGTTGAGCGTGAGCTCGGATTTCTATTCATTCATGGGTTCCTACACTTGATCGGCTATGATCACCAAAGTGAAGAGGAAGAGAAGATTATGTTTGCTAAGCAGGAGGATATTTTGCAGAAGGCAGGTTTGACCCGCTAATGTCGGACGGCTTCCGTAAATGGCGCAGGAGCTTCAGGTATGCCTATGAAGGAATCAAATATGCCTTAGATACGCAGCGCAATATGAAATTCCATTTTTGCGTTGCTTTTCTTGTTTTGTTGGCAGCGCTTTTAATCCATCTTCCCAAAACCGACATTCTGTTTATTCTGCTAGCGGTAACGCTAATGATTGTTACTGAGCTCATCAATACGGCTGTGGAGAAAACCGTGGATCTGGCTATGCCAGATCGCCATCCGTTAGCCAAAATTGCGAAGGACGTCGCCGCGGCGTCCGTATTGGTGTCCGCAGGTTTTGCCGTGATTGTAGGCATGATTGTATTCTATGAGCCTATCGATCACTTGCTGCGAAATTCAAGAATGCAGGATACTCCGGTATCCGCGGGAACGATATGGGTCCTTATTGCCCTTGTTGTCTTGACGGTTATTGTAATTGAGACACGCTTCTCAGATAAAGGGAAACTGGTACGACCTAGCTTGTTGACAGCTGTTGCCTTCGCAATTGCTACAGTTATTACGATTTTCGTCTCGCAAACGATAGTTGCATTGCTTGCATATACGCTCTCTGTACTTATTTTTATTATGTTATATGACAAAAGGAAGAGACCATTTCCAGCACTAATTCTAGGAGCACTCATTGGCATCATGGTCACAATCCTCGCTTTTTCCTGCCTTAACATGCTATAACGTTAATATAAAATGAAAGTAGGTTGATGGCAATGAATAAACAAGAACTCATTGAACACGCGAAAGAAGCGATGAAAAGAGCCTATACACCTTATTCGAATTTTCAAGTTGGTGCGGCGCTTCTTGACGCAAACGGTCATGTGCACTATGGCTGTAACGTAGAAAATGCTGCATACGGACCGACCAACTGCGCTGAGCGAACTGCGTTGTTCCGTGCGATCGCAGATGGTCATAAGGCAGGTTCCTTTCAAGCTATAGCGGTGATGGGGGACACAGAAGGTCCTATTTCCCCATGTGGTGTGTGCCGCCAGGTATTGGTGGAGCTATGTGAACCGGATATGCCAGTTTACCTTGGTAATATGAAAGGTGATTTTGCAGAAACTACCGTGTCGGCCTTATTGCCGGGTGCTTTCACAACGAAAGATTTGCATATAAATGGAGGATAACTAGAAGTGGCTAAAAAAGAATTTAAATCAGGCTTTGTCGCTATCATCGGACGCCCGAACGTTGGGAAATCAACGCTGATGAATCAAATTATCGGGCAAAAAATTGCTATCATGTCAGATAAGCCTCAGACAACAAGAAATAAAATTCATGGGGTTTATACATCCAATAACGGCCAAATTGTTTTCCTGGATACGCCAGGTATTCATAAACCGACTTCCAAATTAGGCGATTACATGAGTAAAGTGGCGCATGGGACGCTCGGAGAAGTAGATGCGGTGTTGTTTTTGGTTGATGTTGCCGAAGGGATTGGCGGCGGTGACCGTTATATTATCGAGCAGCTAAAGCATGTTGAAACGCCAGTCATTCTGGTGCTAAACAAAATTGACCTTGTTCAACCTGAGGCGCTGCTGGCGATTATTACAAATTACAAAGATTTGTATAATTTTGCTGAAATCGTACCAGTTTCTGCTCTCAAGGGCAACAATGTAACAACACTGTTGGAACAAATTGTTCGTTATTTGCCAGAAGGTCCGCAATACTACCCAGCCGACCAAATAACGGATCACCCGGAACAATTCGTATGTGCTGAACTCGTTCGTGAGAAAATATTGCATTTGACGCGTGAAGAAATTCCGCATTCCATTGCTGTCCAAATTGAAGACATGCGTGTCGAGCCTAATGGTGTAGTCCATATTTCTGCGGTCATATTTGTTGAACGAGATTCGCAAAAAGGTATCGTCATCGGCAAACAAGGAAGTTTACTCAAAGAAATTGGACGGCAGGCTCGCCGTGATATCGAGACGCTGCTTGGTTCCAAAACTTTCTTGGAACTGTGGGTTAAAGTGAAAAAAGACTGGAGAAATCAAGACAGAGTTCTGCGTGATCTTGGCTTCCGCCACGACTAATAGTTTTTTTCCTAACAGTTCCAGTTTTTTCTCGCATAGAGAAGCTTCCTCTGCGCATCCTAAGAACATCACGTTCAATGGGGAGGATGCTGAACATGAAAGATTTTTCGTGGACGTATTTTTCAAAGACCGGTGATGTAGATGCCTATCTGCTGTACAAACAAGTTTCCGGAGAACCGGGTATGGACACCGATGTACAGGAAGAGGATCAAAGTAACGAAGAGCCGCTCGAAGGTCTGAATATGTAAACTCATATTCATTAGCTCGTAAGTTCAGAGCGGCATTCATGGGGGAAGTCATTTGCTGCGCAGCGTACAGGGGATTGTACTCCGTAGTATGGACTATGGAGAGGGAAACAAGATCATTAGTCTATTCACTCCCGAGCTGGGTAAGGTTGGTGTCATGGCTCGGGGTGCTAAGAAAGTGAAAAGTCGACATGCCGCCGTTACGCAGCTTTTTACGTACGGCGATTTTGTTTTTTTCAAACAAAGGGGTCAGATGGGATCTCTGAATAGTGCTGAGATTATCGAAGCCCATCATGCTTTACGAGAAGATTTACATATGTCTGCACATGCTTCCTACTTGGTGGAGATGACAGACCGAATGCTTGGAGATGAAGAGGGCAGCACTTATATATTTGAGCAGCTGAAAGCTGGACTAATGGCTATTGAAGAGGGCAAGGACATGCAGATCGTCGTTCACCTCTATGAAATGAAGATGTTTGATATAGCCGGTTATCTCCCTGTGACAAATGCTTGTGTCTCCTGTGGAGAAACATCGGGGATTACAACCTTTAGTCCTGCAATGGGCGGGACTTTATGTGCTCGCTGTCGATACAAAGATGCTGCGGCTATTCCTATCGGTGAAGGAGCGCTTAAGCTTCTGAAAATATTTCCTCGCATGGATATGCGCAGACTTGGTGCCGTGCAGGTAAAGGAAGAAACGAAAGCACAGTTGAAGACCTGTATGCGAGCTTATATGGATATCCATATTGGTGTTCAGTGGAAATCCAGAGGCTTTATCGAGCAAATGGAAAAATATAATATCTAGTGTTGATATCTAATTTGACATGTGAATTCGGCTTTGATATGATGTGGTGGAAATCACCTCGCCCTTGTGCTGTCCGCATATCGGTGAGGTTTTTCTCATGCTTTCGTTCTGTTTGCGTCTACTTTACATACAAATGACTAATGTAGGGCCTCGTCCCTGCTGAAAGGGGCTTAGGGAAATGGACCACCCACTACCTACTCGCGTATATGTTGTTTCGGATTCAGTTGGGGAAACGGGAGAATCTGTCGTGCGTGCTGCTGCGATGCAGTTTCATCCTGTACCCGTTGAAATTATGAGAGCTCCATTTATCCATGATTTTGAAGGAATAGATAAAGTCATCAATGCGATTAGAATACATGGCGGAATTGTCGTGTTTACCTTAGTTATTCCTGAATTGCGAGACGATCTGATTGCCAAAGCGAAGGAGTACGATATCCCGCATATTGACTTGCTTGGGCCGATTGTTGCTACCTTAGGGCAAGCGCTACACCAAGAGCCTCGCAGACAACCGGGAATGATTCACCCGCTCGATGAAGATTATTTCAAAAAAGTTGAAGCGGTTGAATTCGCGGTCAAATATGATGACGGTCGAGATTTTAGCGGCATACAAAAAGCAGACATTATCTTATTGGGTGTTTCTCGTACGTCCAAAACACCCTTATCTATGTACTTGGCGCACAAAAGATTTAAAGTCGCTAATGTTCCATTGGTACCTGAAATGCAGCCTCCTGCTGCGATTTATACGGTTCCAAAGGATAAGATCATTGGACTGCGGATTGACCCGGATAAATTGAATGTCATACGCCAAGAACGGCTGCGAACATTAGGGCTTGCAGAAAATGCAACCTACGCCAATGTAGAACGTATTAAAATAGAACTAGCTTTTGCTGACAAAATTATGAGCAAAATTGGTTGCGTCATCTTTGATGTTTCCAACCGTGCCGTTGAGGAGACAGCAAGTTTAATCATGGACCATATCGAACGAGTCCAGTAAGGTTTTATGTTTTCCCTTGCAGGATTTTTTGTAAGTCCATCGTATATAATAGTACGGTGAGATTTCGTCTAGAGGGCAGGGGCTGAACTGTATGCGAGCGAGAAGTATTATCGTTGATGCTGATGCTTGTCCAGTAAAATCCGAGATTGAGCAAGCAGGTAGGCAGTTTGGTGTACAAGTTGTGCTAGTTGCTTCTTTCGATCATCGGATGAAGGAGAACCCTGGCGTGAAGGTCGTTCAAGTGGACCGTTCCGATCAATCTGTCGATTTATATATTGCCAATCAGATTCAGCAAGGTGATATTTTGGTGACACAAGATTTTGGACTCGCCGCCTTAGGATTGGCTAAGGGATCTATTTGCTTAACGAATCGAGGGCAGGAATATACCGATAGTTCGATTGATTTCTTATTGGATCGTCGCCACGCATCGGCGAAAATGCGCAGAAGCGGAAAGCATTCGAAGGGGCCAAAACCTTTTACGGAGGCAGATCGTCAAAATTTTCTACATGGTTTGACAAAACTTTTAAAATATTTGCAGGAAATCGAAAACAAGTAGCGAATAGTAATTAGTCGGAAAAGCGACCTGAATTGTAGGTGGAACAAAAATGAGGTACGGACGCATACCTGAAGAGGTCATTGAGGCTGTACTTAAGCGCCATGACATTGTTGATGTCATTGGTAGGCACGTACATTTGAGCAAGCAAGGGCATTATATGAAGGGGCTATGCCCGTTCCACTCTGAGAAAAGTCCTTCTTTCACTGTCACACCAGAAAAACAAATTTATCGTTGTTTTGGTTGTAATGTGGGTGGGAATTTGATTCGATTCGTAATGGAAATCGAAGGACTTAGTTTCTCCGAGGCCGTTAGCAAGCTGGCTGAAGAAGCGGATATCCCAATCACTTGGGAAGAAGCGACAGAGGAGCAAAATGAGCAGCAGCAAGAGAAAGCAACATTATTAAAAGCTTATGATTTTACCGCAAAATTGTATCATTATATTCTTGGCAACACGGAACAAGGCAAAGTGGCTAAAGGTTATTTGGCCTCAAGAGGAATATCGGATAAGCTGATCGATACTTTCCAAATTGGTTATGCACCGGCCATGTGGGACACACTCGTTCAACAGCTAGATAAACGAGAGTTCGACTTAGCCCTGATGGAGAAGGGCGGTTTAATCTCTGCCAAACATGAAGGTAACGGCTATGTGGATAAATTCCGGGAGCGCATCATGTTCCCTATTTGCGACTCTACTGGCAAAGTTATCGCATTCGGAGGCAGATCGATGGGCGATGCGCAGCCCAAATATTTAAATAGTCCGGAGTCCATTCTTTTTAATAAAAGTCGGACAATGTATAACCTACATCTGGCTAGACCCAATATGCGTAAGCTTCAACAAGCAGTTCTCTTTGAAGGCTATGTGGATGTCATAAAAGCATGGGAAGCGGGAATTAGTAATGGTGTCGCTACGATGGGGACAGCATTAACGAAGGAACATGCCGCTCTGTTGAACCGAAACGCTGACCAAATCGTCGTTTGTTATGACGGGGATAACGCGGGACAATCAGCTGCATTCAAAAGCATCCCTATTCTAGAAGAGACAGGCAGCCGAGTCACGGTAGCCATGCTGCCAGATGGCAAGGATCCAGATGATTATGTAAGAAACTATGGTTTTGACCGATTCGTACGGGAGATTATTGAGCCAGCCGTACCATCGATGAAATATAAGCTATTGTACATCCGTAAAAATTTTAAGTTGCACGAGGACGGTGACAGACTTCGTTATCTGCAATCTGCTGTGAAATTAATCAGTCATCTTCAATCTCCGATGGAACGTGAACATTATTTGAAACAGTTGGCTTCTGAATTCCCGGAATCTTCGTATGAGGCGATGAAGTTAGACCTTCACGAAATCTTGCTGCAATCGGAAAAAAACCGACCAGAGGGGGATAATAAACCAATTCTGTGGAATAATGTTATGAATAATGGGAGAACAGTGGAACGAACACCCAAAAAATCACCTTCGCTTTTGCCCGCTTATCATAATGCAGAACGGTTAATATTGGCGGTAATGATGCATGACCGTGAGGTCTGCTCACAAGTGGAAGCACAATTAGGTGATCAATTCAATGTTGAAGCTCACGCAGTCTTAGCTGCTTATTTATATGCTTACTACGCTCAGAATGCTGAGCCGGATGCAAGCCGATACATTGCCATGCTGCAAGACGAACAGCTGGAGAGCTTGGCTAGTTCCATTGTCATGATGGGTGCTGGTCATGGAATTAACGAACAAGTGATTGACGACTATATTCGCCAAATTCGCAAAGTTCCAATGCAAGAAGAAGTTGAACGTAAGAAAGAAGAACGAGTTCGCGCTGAACGCGCGGGCGACCATCTTAGAGCTGCACAAATTGCTATTGAAATTATTGCCCTAGAAAAACGATTGAAGTCAACTTAGAATTACTGCAATGACTAGGGAGGAGGGAGTCCGTACCATGGCGAATGATCAGCGTACAGAACTAGAGACAGAATTGACCCTGGACCAGGTGAAAGACCAGCTTATTGAGCAGGGGAAAAAGCGGTCCTCACTAACTTACAAGGATATTATGGAGAAATTAGCTCCCTTTGATCAGGATCCTGAACAAATCGATGAGTTTTTCGAACAGCTTTCGGAGCAGGGTATCGACGTAGGGAACGAATCCGATGAGGATTCCATGAATCCAGAAGAAAATGAGCGCGATGAATTTAACTTCGATGATGATCTGGCCTTACCGCCAGGGATTAAGATTAATGATCCAGTTCGGATGTATTTGAAAGAAATTGGTCGAGTACCGCTTCTTTCTGCGGAAGATGAAGTAGGGTTAGCCAAACGGATTGAAAATGGGGACGAAGAAGCAAAGAGACGTTTAGCAGAAGCTAACCTGAGACTCGTTGTCAGTATCGCCAAAAGATATGTAGGTCGAGGCATGCTGTTCCTAGATTTGATTCAAGAAGGTAATATGGGGCTTATTAAAGCTGTGGAAAAGTTTGACCATACCAAAGGATATAAGTTTAGTACGTATGCGACTTGGTGGATTCGTCAGGCGATTACCCGTGCCATTGCTGACCAAGCGAGAACGATACGTATTCCGGTACATATGGTCGAAACGATTAATAAACTTATCCGTGTTTCCCGTCAATTGCTGCAAGAATTGGGGCGTGAACCTACTCCGGAAGAAATTGCCAAAGAGATGGATTTGAGCACAGATAAAGTTCGTGAAATCATGAAGATTGCACAAGAGCCTGTGTCGTTAGAAACACCGATTGGTGAGGAAGACGATTCCCACTTGGGAGATTTCATTGAGGATCAAGAAGCGTTGGCTCCAGCTGATGCTGCCGCGTATGAGCTTCTGAAGGAACAGCTTGAGGACGTTCTAGATACGTTGACGGAAAGAGAAGAGAATGTACTTCGCTTACGTTTTGGTTTAGATGATGGACGTACACGTACGCTTGAAGAAGTAGGTAAAGTATTCGGTGTTACACGTGAACGGATTCGTCAGATCGAAGCTAAAGCTTTGCGGAAGTTGAGACATCCTAGCCGCAGCAAACGATTAAAGGATTTCTTGGAATAAAGACGCTGTGAGAGGGCCCTGCCAAATTCGGCGGGGTCTTTTTTAGTATAAAAACTACTACTAAAGCCAGAGGATGAATTCACCGATAAAGTAGCTAGGAAGGTGAGCGAATAAATGGATGCAGAGAAACGAAAAGTGATTGTAAGGGAAATCCATCATTGGCGCAGAAGCAAATTGCTTCCTGAGCATTATTGTGATTTCCTAATGAATTTGTATGTGGATGAATCAACGCCTAAACCTGCTTCATTAATGGGGGTATCCGCATCCTCGGTAGCAAACAGTAATTGGAAAATATGGTTGGCCATCATGGCGGTGATTGCCGCTCTGGCCTTATCTGCTCTTAATTTTAACTCTTTTGGATTGCCAATGCAAATTGGAATTTCCACGCTTTTTGTCATCATTTGTTATGGATTTGCATATCGGCATTATCAGAAAGCACCTGTTATTTCTTATTTGCTCTGTGGTGTTTCTTCGATTGCTTTGCTTTTTGTCGGTTTGTATTTATTAGATTTATACGCTGTGAGTTCTGCTAATGCATATGTTGGATATTTAGCCTTTTGTAGCAGTGTCTGGCTGTTTAATGGGTTAGTTGGCCGTATGGCCATTTTCCAAATATGTGGGTGGCTGGGGCTAGTCGGCACATATGGGTGGCTATTGCTGCACAAGCTGGATAGCCCTGGGTGGTTCTCACTTGAAATTAGTTGGATTCCGGTTAGTATTGTACTTATATGGATGGCTTGGCTTGCGCATCATACGAATAAGCAAGCAGCTAGTGCGCTTCTCTTAGTCGGGAGTATCGTTTGGTTTGCTCCTGAAGCGATGACGTTTCTGACAGATGTGGATATGAGCTCTCGTTTCATTCAATTATCGTTTACAGGCAAATTAGTTTCTGCAGGCGTGGCATTGTTTTTGCTGCGTAAAAAATGGGTAGAGTGGGTAATGTAACATATGGTGAAATTATCGAAAAGATTGCAAATGATTGCAGACAGAGTTCCTTTAGGATCAAAGGTAGCGGACATTGGTTCCGATCATGCCCTATTGCCAACTTATTTGGCACAACAGGGTATTATTTTGTTTGCTGTGGCTGGCGAGGTGAATCTAGGGCCTTTTGAAGCGGCAACACGGCAGGTTCTTGAAAGCGGATTGTCCAAGAAAATCAGTGTAAGATCCGGTGATGGACTCGCCGTTATTGAGGCTGGAGAAGTGAATGTCATTACGATCGCCGGAATGGGCGGAAGTTTGATGGCGAGTATTTTGGAAGCTGGAAAGCATAAGCTGCAAGGCGTCACTCATCTGATTTTGCAGCCCAATGTTGGTGAAGATCATGTGCGTCGTTGGTTGCTGCAGCAGGGCTGGAAGCTAGAATCCGAAACGATTCTAGAGGAAGACGGCAAGATTTATGAGATATTGACAGCCATAGCTGTACCGGATGAGGAAAAACTTACTTTGGAGGTTCTTTACGCTGAGCGTGAACTGCCAGGTGGGGTTAGGGTTTCGAAGGAACGCTTGCTTCAAATGGGGCCATACTTCATCAGTGAAGCTTCAGAAGTATGGTTTACCAAATGGGAAAGCGAGCTGAAAAAGCTGGCCATGATTGAAGGGCAGCTCCAGCTGTCTTCAGCAGAAGCATCAGTAGCGAAGGCTGAGCAGGTCGGTCAAGAAATGAAGGAGATAAAGGAGGTACTCGCTTGTTTGCAAAAGGTCAAACCGTAATCCAGCTGTTTGAACAGCTGGCACCGAAGCATTATGCGATGCCTGATGATAAAATAGGTTTACAGCTAGGGTCTTTACAGAAAGAAATCCAGAAGGTTCTCGTAGCCTTGGATGTCACCGATGAAGTAGTTGAAGAAGCAATTCAACAAGGTGCTAATCTCATCATTGCTCATCATGCAATTATTTTCAGACCGCTCGCTCATCTGCAAACGGATACGCCTGCTGGTCGTTTATATGAAAAATTAATTAAGCACGACATCGCAGTGTATATCGCGCATACGAATTTGGATGTGGCTGAGGGTGGCGTGAACGATATGATGGCGGATAAGCTCGGTTTGACGGAGCTTACCCATCTGGAGGATGTGCACACGGAGAAGCTGCAGAAGCTGGTTGTTTTCGTCCCTGAGACGCATCATCAGGCTGTGCTGGATGCCCTTTTCACCGCGGGAGCAGGTGGAATCGGGCAGTACAGCCACTGCAGCTTCAACATCCGCGGAACGGGGACGTTCCTGCCGCAGGAAGGGACGCACCCGTTTATCGGGGAAGTAGGCAAGCTTGAACGCGTACAGGAAGTACGCGTAGAGACCATCGTAACCGCCAGCGTCCAGCGCAAGGCGGTTCAGGCTTTATTGAAGGCCCACCCCTACGAGGAGGTGGCCTATGACCTCTACCCGATGGACCTCAAGGGTAGAGTGTTCGGTCTGGGCCGCGTGGGCAAGCTGCCCGCGGCCACGACGCTTCGCGAGCTGACGGAGCTCGCGAAGCAGGTGTTCGACGTGCCGGCGGTGCGCGTCGTTGGCGATTTGGAACGGCCCATCCGTAAGGTGGCCGTTCTGGGGGGCTCTGGCGGCCGCTACATGCGGCACGCCTTGTTCGCCGGCGCCGATGTGCTGGTCACCGGCGACATCGACTATCACACCGCGCACGATGCGCTTGCGGCGGGTTTGACTTTGATCGACGTTGGACATAACGTCGAGAAGATCATGAAGCGCGGCGTGGCCGATTATCTCGCCGCGCAGTTGGTCAAGACGGACACACAGGTGCTGGCATCCGAGGTGGATACAGAACCATTCCAGTTCCTTTAGGATGAGGGTCTTAGATGCAATTGGTATTTGAGGAAACGAACAGCAGTTGTATTTCGAAGGCATTCCTAGTATACTAGCAAATGCATCGGAAAGTTTGACAGACAATCGCTGGCTGTGGGTAAGCCACAGCGAGAGGAAAGTCCGGGCTCCATAAGGCAGGGTGCTGGATAACGTCCAGTCAACGCGAGTTGAAGGATAGGGCCACAGAAATGGACCGCCGATGGTTTCCCGCAAGGGATTCACAGGCAAGGGTGGAACCGTGGTGTAAGAGACCACGAGGTTCTATGGTGACATAGATCCTGGTAAACCCCACTTGGAGCAAGACCTAGAGGAACGCAAGCCGCTTTCGAGGTGGCAGTCTTAGCCTGAGACGCGTTCGGGTTGGTCGCTTGAGCTGTGCAGCAATGTATGGCCTAGATAGATGATTGTCACTTCAATGGTGGCAGGGGACAGACGCCCGCTATGACCACTGGAAGTACAGAACCCGGCTTACGGCAAACTTTCCATACTGTCGGTTACCCGCAAGGCTTAGGCCTTGCGGGTATTTAATTTTTCTGGAAGAAAATTTAGAGCCTCCAGAAGCTTCTATTTCCACAAAAAGTGGATAATGAGGTGGAATAAGAGTCCCAAAAGACTCCTATTTGATACCGAGATCATCTTTTTGGATAAATTCATGCAAATAAGAGTCTTCAGAAGCTTCTATTCCCACAAAAAGTAGCTAATGAAGAGTAATAAGAGTCACTAGAGACCCTTATTTAATTTTAGAGTGAGGAGCAAATCAAGGAGACGGAGGCTCATTTCTTTGATGTTTTCAAAGGGCTTGCGGAACGTTTAGGTGAGCAGGACACGAAGGAATTGATTCGGCTTCTTAGAACGAGTCTTACTTTTCTAAAAGAAGAGAAATAAAACACCCTTCGCTTATATCATATAAGAGGATGTTCACCAAAAAAGGTTGATCAGCTCAGAGGCTGACCAACCTTTTACTTTAGTAGGCATACTTTTTCGTAATGAGATGCATTTGACGAGATAAGCTTTGCGGAAAGTAAGAAACCTGATTTGAGCTCTGCTCGGCCATTTTGACAGCTTTCACGACATCTATTAATCCGAAGCCGAAATATTTGTCTTTACCTTTTGTACCAAGGTCTTGTGCCGTTTGTCTGATGATTTCGTAAACCTCGGTGTTTTTCAAACTAGGATTCGTAGAACGAACCAAGGCTGCCAAAGCAGTGACATGAGGGCTAGCCATTGATGTACCCGATAACGCGGCATATTGGTTGTTAGGATACGTACTTGCGATACTGACACCAGGAGCCGTCACGGCAATATAGTCGCCATAATTCGAAAAGGGTGCCTTGTTATTTTGAGAATCACTCGCGGCTACAGCTAACACCTCCGGATAAGCGGCTGGATATCCAGGTCTTTCTGTATTGTCATTACCGCTCGCCGCGATGAGTGCCACATCTTTATTGTAGGCATATCGGATAGCATCGTGCAGAAAGCTCGAATCCGCGTAATTACCAAGGCTGAGATTCATAACTTTAGCGCCATGATCGGCAGCCCATATGATACCTTGAGCGACAGAATAGGTACTACCTGCCCCTGTTTGGTCTAAAACTTTGACCGGTAATACTTTGTTATACCATGTCATACCTGCAACACCCAGATTGTTGTTAACTAGTGCAGAAATAACACCGGTGACATGTGTACCATGTCCAACATCATCCTGCGGGTTGTCATTATCACTAATAACATTATAGCCAGGTAAAAGTTTATTACTCAGATCAGGATGCTTCAAGTCAACTCCTGTGTCGACAACAGCGACAATCACATCTTTTGATCCGCGCGTTAATTGCCAGCCCTGAACGGTCTCGATTAGGGGCAGATTCCATTGATACTTACTGTATAAATTATCATTTGGCATAAAATTAGTGGTTATATCTGTTGAGGTCGAAGTTCCCGTATCTGTTGAACTGGAATCATCTTTATTCGCAGCTTCTTCTTGATCGTCATAATAATCATTGGTTAAGTAGAGGAAATGAGGCTCCACATAGACGACATCCCATTTTTTGAAATAAGCCATTAATGCTTTGGCTTCCATGCCCTGCGTGCGAAATACATACGTATAACCAAGCTTTTGGGCTGAAATGGCTTTTATTTCGTTTTTAATTTGTGTCAGCTGAGCATCTGTAGGATCATGCTTAAAGCGGACCACAACTTCATTTTGATGATAGTGGCTTGTTCCTTGATTATCCTCTGGATGATCGACGACTTTATCTTGTAGAGTGTCCGTATCCACTGACTCAACTTTCCAACGATTTTCGCTAGGATAAGGCTCTAGACGCAAGTTTTTTGATTGGTGATCGGTTACTTGATAAAGCACATCCTGATGAATAACACCTACAACCGAGCTATCTCTATTAGTAGCAGGAGTACCCTGAACGAAATAAACTTGCTGTGCCGCGCCAAATTTAGGTGATTGATAATGTTTACCTTCATCAACGGCTGCTTTAGCTTCTTTCAAATAAGAGGTGGCCTGTTCTTTGTAAGAACTTGGCACTTCACCTACTGTAATCCCTTTTTCCAGTGGTTGACTTTGTTTCGACCAAATAAGCACATCCATTTTTTCATGTTCTGTTTTCATTTCGCTAAGTACTTTTAACACGGGCTCTCCGTTTTCAATCTGACTAAGCATTCGCGAGTAATCGATGGAACATTGGCTTCTACATAGATCATCAGTCAGTTTCACGTCCTGTTCCAACAGAGCTAACTTGGATTTTGTTTCATACGTGGTACTGTACACTTCGGGTCCAGGTTGGTTCTCGTTATTTGAATGGTGTGGGAAAAGGATAATGCCTAGACCAAGAACTAAAGACATAGATGATAGATAACGCCACATGCTCAGGCCCTCCTTTTTAACTAACTTATTTTCTGGTGACGAAACGATATTTACCTTTGACTAGGGTGAGGAGTGGAGGATTGTTTTATACATGGAAACTGGAGTTTTACATATACCACTTCGGGTTAATTTATGGTAGGATAGGAATAGCGCAATTATAGGAGGTCTTCATAAATGGCTGTATTTAATGTGAAAAATATTTGTGATTCAACGCGTACGAAGTTAAAAGAAACTACTGCCAAAATGGAACTGTTTCTGAATCAAAATTCGCTCGCACAGTTAAATGTGGAGAATGATCCTGCTATGGATGAGTTTTACCGCGGTTATTTGCAGGATACTCGCCATCTACTCGTATTTTGTGAAGTGGCTTATGAGAAATTGGGCGTTAGCTTGAGACGTCCTACTTTTAATGTGGATTTTTCGGAAAAAGTACTGTATGAGGTTTATCATACATGCGTCAATACATTTTTCTACCCTAAAAATGAATGCTATTCCGAAGATGGTCGTTACGCTTATACAGGACAAGATGCTATTCGTTTCCGCAAAAAGCCTTCACGCGAAGTGCGTGATTTGACGATTGAGCTGTCCAAAGTATTCGAAGAACTTCGTGAAGATCTGTCTTACTATGAAACAGACTACATCACTCAACGTCGTATGCAAGGCGAAAAGGTATAATTTTAATCGAATTGGCAAAATACAAGAAGGGATGCGACTAAAAGCGCATCCTTTTTCTTTTAAAAGGAGACTTGGTGCATGGAGCGTGAGCAATTAATCAACAGCAGTATCTCGATAATTAAGCTGAACCAGCATCCTAGCGGGGGTTACGTAGCTTCACCGTTATTTCCACCTTACTCTTACAGTTGGCTCAGAGATGGAACTTTTATCGCGAATGCGATGGATCGCTCGATGGAAACCGAAAGTGCTGAGCTTTTCTATCGTTGGGTACATCACGTTTTGAAGGACAAGCGTCCGCGTGTGGATGCGTTAATTCGTAAACAGGAAGCCAAAGAATGGATAGACCGCTCTGAATTTTTTGGGACACGTTATCATTTAGATGGTCGTGATGATTTATCTGAGTGGGGACATTTTCAACTGGATGGTTACGGAGCGTGGCTTTGGGGTCTTACGGAGCATATCCGTATAACGGGTCATTCCGAACTATTGAATGAATTGCGGGAGAGTATTGAGATTTCAGTTGATTATTTGATGACGTTCTGGCATTTTCCGAATTTTGATTGTTGGGAAGAATTTCCTGATTATGTTCACCCGGCAACATTAGCTTGTGTTTATGGCGGTTTAAAGGCGCTTGGTGAACTAGAGAATCGTGCTCCATTACTGGAGAAAGCGGCGTTAATTAAAAAGTTTATCATGGATCACACAGTCTATGAGGGGCGTTTCGTTAAATCCATTCATTGCTTGGGAGAAGTATGGCAGCCTGCTTTGAATGGTGTGGATGCAAGTTTGTTGTGGCTTGCTGTCCCGTTCGGCGTCTGTGAGGTTAATGATCCTATTATGTTGAAGACGGTACAAGCGATTGAAGCCGATCTAAAGCATGGAGGCATCCAAAGATATGACGAAGATCGCTACTATGGGGGCGGAGAATGGCTGCTACTAACCGCATGGTATGGATGGTACCAGGCAGAGCTTGGTAATCGTGAAGAGGCTCAGCGATGCTTAGAGTGGGTCATGAGTAAAGCCGATAAGCTGGGTCGATTGCCGGAACAAGTGGCTGAAAGTCTTAGAGATCCCTCATCTCACCCGGAATGGATTGCCAAATGGGGAGAACCAGCGCTGCCACTGCTTTGGTCTCAAGCGATGTTCTTGGTGCTTTCTGACAGCTTAAAATAAGCATAGTTCACCCTAACAGCGGGCAAATTGTTAAAGGGGTGATGATTATGCCGGATGTAAAATGTGCAGTTGCCAATTGCGAATACTGGGCGCAAGGCAACAACTGTAGTGCAGGAACGATTATGATTGAAGTCGATCAGCACGCTGCCGCCAATTACAATGAAGAGTTTGCAGGGGAATCATTTGATACGGATCATCAAGATGCAGCAAACAAAGTAGCTAATACTTGCTGCCACACTTTCAAAGCTAAGAAAAATCATTAAGGTGCGTAACATGGAGGCAGCATGAATAAAGACGATGTCCCTCTGGATCATGCCACCAAGGAGCGATTCCAAAAGGATCAGCTCCGCGTTGAAAGCGGATTGAACCATAAGGAAGAATACGCAGCCGAAATTACAGCACCTATCCGAAGAATCAACTATGCCGAACAGTATAAAGCCAATAAGCCAGAGAGGCTTGAAACCCACTCCGATGTGTCTGATGAAGAAGTTGCGGAATTGGTAGAGGCTGTCACACGTAACAAAGCAGTAGGCTATGTCGCTTTGTTCGTTGCCTTGGCTTCTCTTTTTGTATGGCCTGTGTTGTTAGGTGTTTCGGGTATTGTGCTTGGTGTTATTGCGTTTCTTATGGGGAATAAAAGACTGGGGTCTTGGTCAATCGCGCTTGGTTTTATTGCCGTCGCCGCCTATTTTTTGTTAGTACCCTTTTATGCATGACCGATTACAAACAAGCCGAGCGATCGGCTTGTTTTTGTTTTTTCTGAAAAAAATCGCTTAAATTCGCGTTTCAAAGGGATAAATAGGGGGTAGAGACTCATTAAGGCATCGTTTTAATGCGTATACTCCCATTTGCTCGTACTATTTGGCTTCAGGAGTCATATTCGCACCTTTGAATGATTACAGTATTATTATATAATGAAAAGTGATAAATCAAATTCAAATCGAAAATTAAGGGAGGTGTACCTATTCTCCTTGGTGCGGTAATCGTGCTTGATAGGGGATAGGTAAGGTATTGGAAGATCCTTTGCCCGGAACGTTAATCAGTTTTCTGTTAATGTTTGGACTGGTCATATTAAATGGTTTTTTTGTCGCAGCTGAATTCGCGATGGTCAAGGTAAGAGGTAGTCGCATTGATTCGCTTGTTGGAGAAGGCCGCCGCAATGCGAAATTTGCACAAGGAATCATGAATAATCTCGACGCCTACTTAGGTGCTTGTCAGCTCGGGATTACACTTACTTCGTTGGGACTTGGTTATGTCGGGGAACCGACGTTCGCCAAAATTCTGGAACCGTTATTCGCTCCTCTGAATTTGCCAGATTCGGTGTTCCATACGATTACCTTCATTATTGCTTTCTCCTTAATGACCACATTGCATATTACATTAGGCGAACAGTTCCCTAAGACGTATGCGATTCGTAAAGCTGAACAAATAACTCTGCTATCTGCAGGGCCCATGGTATTTTTCTACAAAGTGATGTATCCGTTTATTTGGTTATTGAATGGTATATCGAACTGGATGTTACGACGTGCGGGAATCGAGCCTGCAACTGAACATGAATCAGCGCATACGGAGGATGAAATTCGTGTCCTTATGAAAGAAAGTCACAAAAATGGACTTATAGATAATACAGAGCTCACGCTTGTTGATAATATATTTGGATTTGCAGAGACGACTGCCAGGGAAATAATGATCCCAAGAACAGAAATGGAATGTTTGTATGCCGGACTTTCCTATTCTGAGAATCTTGCGATTGCCATTAAAGAAATGCGTACGCGCTACCCGGTATGTGATCCGGACAAAGACAATATTATTGGCTTCGTCCACATCAAGGATTTACTCAAGCCGGATGCGAACCTGAAAGGGATCAAGAAAATTATCCGACCGATAACGACGGTTCCAGATTCGATTCTTATCAGTGATTTGTTAAAAATGATGCAAAAAAGAAAAAGCCAGATGGCACTGCTCATTGATGAGTATGGTGGAACATCAGGTCTTGTGACACTGGAAGACATTATGGAAGAAATTGTTGGAGAAATTCAAGATGAGTTCGATGAAGAGCGTCCTACAATCGAAATCAAGGATGAAAACACCTATTCCATTGATGGATTACTGCTAATTGATGAAGTGAATGAGTATTTTGGACTTGAAATTGAGTCGGATGATTATGATACAATCGGCGGATGGATTTACTCAAAAACTGAGATACCGCCAAGCAAGAATCAGCAAGTAAGTTACAACGATGAGTTTTTATTTATTGTTGAAGAGACGGATCATCTACGGATTTCTCGTGTCATGGTACGAAAATTGTCGGATGAGAGTGAGTTCCTGCAGCAAAACATTTCTTGAGGTGGAAGAGAGACTATCAAATGACGGTCTCTTTTTTTGTAATTCCTTATAAATTGGGGATGGTCGTCAGGGCACAAAACGTGTACAATGAAGACAACGATGAATGGATAGAAACGAGGTCTGACGGATGAACAGCACGAACAGCATTGATCCTAGAGTAATGAAAGAATTGCTCCAGCTTCAGTTGATGGGTAAAATGAGTTTACTATCCGGTGAAACCGCGGCATCCAGTATGGATGATTCAGGCGATTTTAGTGCATTGCTCGACACGATTATGGGACAATCTGGTGGAACTGGCGTTACAAGCCAAGACACTTTATCTTCCATGTTAGGTAATACGACAAACAGTATGCCAAGTTCTTTAGGAGCTTTGAATAGAGCTTATACACCGCTACAATCAGTGAGCAAAGCATCCTCGGTTTCACAGTTTGACGGTTTAATCCAAGAGGCAAGTTATAAATACGGTGTGGATACCTCGCTAGTCAAGGCAGTTATTCAGCAAGAATCAGAGTTCAATCACCAGGCCGTATCGCCGGCAGGTGCCAAAGGTTTAATGCAGCTTATGGATGGGACAGGCAGCGGCTTCGGTGTGACGAACCCATTTGATCCTAAGCAAAATGTGGATGCGGGTACTCATTTCCTTAGCAACTTAATTAAAAAGTACAACGGAAATGAAGGAGTTGCTCTTGCGGCTTACAATGCCGGGCCTGGACGTGTTGACCGATTAGGCATTAAAACTGATCAGGATCTCGCAAACAAACTCCATTTACTGCCAAGGGAAACGCAAGGCTACATCTCTAAGGTGATGGGTCACAGGCAGAATTTTTCGTTATAATCGTTAGCTAAAAAGCTGATTTTCGCATGTTTATGCGGAGGTCGGCTTTTTGTGTTACCAAGGGAATGCTTGAGTTATGCCCTGTTTTAGGCTTTAATGATGAAAGGAATTTAAATTGATTGTGCGCGGCAGCAAGAGCGTGAAAAAGGGGAATCAGCAAAAATGCTTTATTTGGACTACGCGGCGACAACGCCACTTTATGAAGAAGTCATTGATACGATAGCCGAAGTGATGAAGGAACATTATGGAAATCCATCTTCGATTCATCGATTAGGGATACAAGCGGAGAAGCTGCTAAACAGCTCCAAAGAGGTGATTGCAGGAGCATTAGGTGTGCTGCCTGCTGAAATTATATGTACGTCCGGCGGAACGGAAAGTAATAATTTGGCGATTAAAGGTGCCGTTTACAGCTATCAAAACCGGGGTAAGCATCTCATTACTACGCAAATCGAACACTCCTCGGTGAAGGAAGTTTTTCTCGAACTGGAGCGTGAGGGTTTTCGAGTTACTTATTTACCTGTGAATAGCAAGGGGTGTGTTGAGCTAGAGACCCTTCAAGCAGCAATAACAGAAGATACCATCCTTGTCAGTGTGATGTATGTCAATAATGAAGTAGGTACGATTCAGCCTATCCAAGAAATCGGCCGATGGTTAGCTCAATATCCAAAGGTGTTATTTCATGTTGATGCCGTTCAAGGCATTGCAAAGCTTCCTTTTCACCCTAAAGAGTGGGGCGTTGACTTATGCAGTGCATCTGCTCATAAATTCAGAGGTCCTAAGGGAGTTGGGTTTCTGTACCGCAGAGAGGGTGTTCAGCTCAAGCCGCTGCTTCTAGGAGGCGGTCAAGAATATGGCATTCGCTCCGGTACGGAAAACGTCCCACTCATTGTAGGAATGGCCAAAGCGCTCCGACTTTCCGTAGACAACCTTACTGCCAAAACAGAGCATAAGTATCGGTTAAGACGTATGATTGTGGATTGTATCTCATCGATCCCTGAGCTTACCCTAACAGGATCCGAACAGGAAGAGGAGATGGCTCCCCATATTGTTCACTTTGCCTTCGTTGGAATGAAGGCTGAGGTTGTCGTTCATGCTCTCGAGCAGCGACAAATCTACATTTCTACGAAATCAGCCTGTGCTTCAGAGGAATCAGATCCAAGTACGGTGATGCTAGCTTTAGGCTGTAGTCGAGAGAGAGCTGTCAGCGGACTTAGAGTTAGCTTCTCTGACGAACATCAAGAAGAAGAGATAGCATTATTCGTCACCGCATTGCGGGAGGTCGTGAAGGAACTTGCTCCCATGCTCAGCAAATCATCAGTCAGAAGGGGGAACCGAAGATGAAACCGGATTGTTTAATTTTGCGTTTTGGCGAGATGATGCTCAAAGGAAAAAATCGGAAGAGTTTTGAGCGAAGCGTCATGACTCAAATTCGTAAAGTTTTAGGCTCATTTCCTGATTTAAGGTATATTCCCGAGTTTGGACGCGTATATGTGGAGCTAGGGGGAGCAGCTTATGAAGAAGCTTCAGCAGCTTTGCAACGCGTTTTTGGACTTGCGTCGTTTAGTCCTGCCTATCATGCTCCAATGGAGGTCGAAGCCATTCAAGAGATGGCGCTGCGTATGATGCAGGCATTGCCTAAACAACCAGCAACCTTTAAAGTGACCGTTCGCAGAGTGAACAAATCATTTCCATATGATTCACAGCGAATGAATTATTTGGTTGGAGGCTATGTGCTCCAAGCATCACCGGGTCTTCAGGTGGATGTTCATGATCCTGAGGTTGAGTTGCGGGTGGAGATACGCGAAGAGCAAGTACTCATGTATGTAGAGGTTATTGAAGGGGCAGGGGGATTCCCGTCTGGAACTAGCGGAAAAGCGCTGTTGATGCTATCTGGGGGAATTGATAGTCCGGTTGCCGGTTGGTTAGCGATGCGTAAGGGACTTTCTATCGAGGCTATTCACTTTCATAGTTATCCTTACACCAGCGAGCGTGCGAAGGATAAAGTGATTGAATTGGCACACCAACTGTCTGCTTATACGGATTCCCTGAAGCTTCATTTGGTTCCATTTACGGATGTACAGACATCTATCCACCGTGAGTATCAAGATAATTTATTAGTAACGCTTATACGAAGAGCGATGTATCGCATTGCCGAACAGATTGCAGATCGAGAAGGTTTAAGTGCGTTAGTGACCGGTGAAAGCTTAGGTCAGGTGGCTAGTCAAACACTGCCAAGCCTAAATGTCATAGGGCGTGTTGTAACTCTGCCGCTTTTACAGCCGCTCATGATGATGGACAAGCAAGAGATTATTCGAATAGCCGAATCCATAGGCACTTTCCCGATCTCAATTTTGCCTTACGAGGATTGCTGTTCCTTATTTCTTCCTCCATCCCCAAGTACCAATCCTAACTTGCGTATGGTTGAGAAAATCGAAATGAGCATGGACTTTTTACCTGAATTAATTGAGAAAGCAGTCTTACAAACAGAAACCATTGAAATTGTTCATGGACAAATGAAGAAGGTGTCGGACTCCCATTTATTCTAACTATATTCGCCGCTAGGATCGCAGACATCGTCACCTGCTTGCCATGCATCTTGGGAGGTTGTAAAGCATGATTGATGCGCTCATTTTGTTTTTACAAATTATGTTGATCAATATTGTGCTTAGCGGTGATAATGCCGTTGTTATTGCATTGGCGAGCAAAAATTTGCCGCTTGCCCAGCGTAAGCTTGCCATATGGTGGGGAGCTTTCGGGGCTATAGCCTTGCGGTTGATCTTAACTTTAGTTGCCGTAAGTCTGCTCGATATTCCCTATATTCAAGCAGGGGGATCCATTCTGTTGTTCTGGATTGCAATAAAACTACTTACGGATGATGACAGTCATGCTAATGTGAAAGAAGCCTCTACGCTTGGTAAAGCGATATGGACGATTGTTGTAGCGGATTTCGTTATGAGTTTGGATAATGTTCTTGCGATTGCAGCTAAAGGGAATGGGAACAATACAGTCATCATTCTTGGTATAGGTCTCAGTATCCCCATCATTATATGGGGAAGTACGCTAGTGATGGATCTGCTGCATAGATTTCCAATTCTCGTATTTATGGGGGCTGGCATTCTGGGATATACAGCGGGGGAAATGTTCGTTAAAGATGAGAAAATGATTGATTGGCTGCTGCATGATTATGAGATGCTGCATGTATGGATCCCTATTGTGGCGGCCTCGCTCGTTATTATGATCGGTTTAACCTTCAAATGGGTGCGATTACTGCAATTCAAAGCAAGAAATGAATAGAGGATTTGGAAAACCGCCAAGCTGAAGTTATCAGCGAAGCGGTTTGTTTTTTATGCTAGAAATTGAAACTTTTTTCCAATTTTGTCGTCTAGTTATGAAGTAGGTTATGAATAGAAGGGAGTTCACAGCGTGAAATTAAGTTCGTTTAAGAAACGTACATTTCGACTCACATGTTTTCTAGTGTGTGCGATCCTAGCTTTATGTTTCCAAGCTTTGGTTCCCATCTCAAGTGTAGTTAGTGCGGATGAAGCGATGATTGAGATCCAATCGGAAGTTGGCTTCGGTGCTTCCAATGTCAAGCAGGGGCGTTGGACGCCTGTTACAATGACACTGCATAATCAAGGAGCTGACTTATCCGGCGATCTCGTGGTACAGGTAGCCAATCCGAATCGTAGCAAGGATTTTAGCTATGTGGAGCATGTCGAGCTTCCAAAAGGCAGCACGAAAGTGGTAACCATGCTCTTACCTGGTTACGCGTATACAAAGAGCAATAATACGATAGCCTTTTATGAAAAATCACTAAAAAATGGAAATAAAAAAACGTTAGACGGCAAGACCTATCTGGAAGCCTTCCCTTTACCAAAAGAGACTTTACAGGTTGGCGTTTTAGCTCGAGATGTAGATACACTAAACTTCCTTTCGCTGCTCGGTCAGTCGGGCAAGAAGCTCAATGTTCTTCATCTTAAACAAACAGATATTCCGCGTGAGGCTTTGGGTTTAGATGGTTTAGATGTCCTTGCTTTAAACGATTTTGCCTCGGATACACTGACTGGTGAGCAAGTACAAGCCATCCTGCAATGGACAAAAAGAGGCGGGACCCTCCTCTTAGCTGGCGGTGCTGGCTATCCGAAGACTGCTGCAACTTTCACAGAAGCGTCTCCTGTGACATATCAAGGTACAACGACAGTGAAGGAGCTTCCTGAGCTCGCTAAGGTGGGGGAGAAGGAACTGATCCTTACACAGCCGCTCACGCTTTCACAAGCAAAGCTGGTTAAAGGAGCTGAATCGGTTGTTACCGACGGAACGTTTCCAATATATGCGAGAGGTGCGTATGGGAGCGGGTTCGTGACCTACGTGGCGTATGATCTATCTCTAAATCCACTTGCCTCATGGAACGGGAATGCTAGATTATGGGAGCAAATGCTGTCAGGACCATTAGAGTCTGCGAATGCCTTTAATTTAAACCAGATGAGGTACGGCAATGATCCCTACTATGAGTTGGACCGGGCATTAGAATATTTCCCATCCTTGCAGCCGCCTAAACTGCCTATACTTGCAATAGTTTTACTGATTTATGCGATTGTTGTTGGGCCGCTACTATATATGATTTTACGTCGACTAGATCGGAGAGAATGGGCTTGGTTCGTCATTCCTGTAGCAGCTATCGCGACAAGTATCGGAATTTTTCAATTTGGAGCGTCCAATCGCGGGAGTACAATGGCTCAAACGTTTAATACGATTACATTAAATGGCTCAGGCTCAGGGATCAAGCAGTCCACGTTGTCTGTATTTTTACCAAAGGGCGGCAGTATGGAGCTTAAATTCCCTGGAAAAGCAGCCGTATCTCCTTTTATGCAAGGAGAAGTTTATCCTAGCTTACAACTGCATGATCGAAGTGAGCTTATGATTAGACAAGAACAGGAAACAGCTATCGTAGGATTACAGGATATCCCATATTCTTCGATAAGCAAATTGACAATGGACGAGGAACAGCCGGTTCAGTTAGGGACGCTTGACTACAGCATATCGGAATTATCCGCCAAAGGAGCAAAAGGGCAAATAACGAACAATACGAAGAAGGATTTGACAGATGTAGCCGTGCTGGTTAATCAGTCGTTTGTCAAAATCGGTTCCGTAAAGGCCGGAGCTTCAGCCAGTTTTGATACGGCGAATGGTTTCGGAATCTCCAATGGACCCGATGTTGCGCAGATTGCTTATCCATATCCTAGTGGGAATAACGGTTATGATACGGGCTTGCATCAGCGTTCCATGTTAAGTACGTATTTACATCGCAAGTCCACGTTTTCAGGAGGGTTTGATCCGATGATTATAGGGTGGTTAAAGGAGCAGACTTCCTTAAACCTATCTTCAAGCGGTAGCATACCGGCTGAGCAGTTGACGCTTATAGCCCAGGACATGAAGATTGATTATGTGGCACCTGACGGTAAAATTATAATTCCAAGCACGACGATGGTACCTGAATTGATCGATAATCATTTGAAAATGAGCTCCATTCAAATCCAAAATGGTCCTTTCATGGAAATGGGCAGCGGAGATGTTACGCTTAATTATCAATTGCCTTTCATTGCGGGTGCCAGTTATCAAACGATGGAAATGACGGGCGATCCCAATCCGGATGTAACCTTGGATTTATGGAATTCACAGACCAAGGCCTGGGAGCCATTCACCTTAAAATCATTCCAATCCTGGGAGGGAGACAAGCTGCAGCCATATTTGCTAGAGGGGAAATCGATTCGCATGAAAGTAACCACGGTACAAAATCATACCATGTTCCGAATCCCTGCCGTTTCTCTGGAAGGATCGGTGAAACGATGATTACGACTACGGAATTAACGAAAAGATACGGTAACTTCACAGCACTTGATTCTTTAACCATGCAAATCGATAAAGGAACCGTATTTGGTTTTGTAGGCCCCAACGGAGCGGGTAAATCGACAACGATGTCCATCCTTGCGACTCTTTTAAGCCCGACATCGGGTACAGCCAAGGTTGGTGGATATGATGTTACGGAGAAGCCGAAAGAGGTTCGTAAGCTGATTGGGTACATGCCGGATTTTTTTGGCGTGTATGACAATTTCAAAGCCACAGAGTATCTGGATTTCTATGGCGCAAGCTATGGTATTCCTAGATCCGAACGATTAAAGCTGATTCCTCAGCTCCTAGACCTTGTCAATTTATCGGAAAAAGCAGACTTCTATGTGGATTCATTATCAAGAGGAATGAAGCAGCGTCTTTGCTTAGCTAGATGCTTGGTTCATGAGCCGGAGGTACTTATTCTCGATGAACCGGCTTCAGGACTTGATCCTAGAGCACGAATTGAAATGAGAGAAATACTTAAAGAGCTCAAAGCTATGGGTAAAACCATCATTATTTCATCGCATATTTTGCCTGAACTGGCCGAAATGGTTGATGAAATCGGGGTTATTGAATATGGGAAGCTTATTGCAAAAGGGAAAGTATCCGAGATTCAAAGCAGGATGAAAGCCAATCGTGTACTGCAAGTACGTATGGTGAATAGGACGGAAGAAGCATTGGTGTACCTTGAACAACAGCCTCATGTCACAATGGTGTTTAACGATGAGAAAGGTTTGCACATTCACTTTGGCGGGACGGATGAGGATCAATCTCTTTTACTTGCACGGTTGGTTGAAAAAGGCTTTCCTCTCCTTTCGTTTAGCGAAGCATTGACGAATTTGGAAGATGTATTCCTCGAAATAACGAAAGGAGGCGGAGCGCACGATGAACAGCAAGTTAAATTGGATTAATCCTGTCATGGAAAAAGAATTTCGCTTGCGCATGCGGACCATTCGATCTCCGATCTCAATCCTGGTTTATCTGCTAGCCATCGGCCTGTTTGCCCTCGGATTTGCTTATATAAACATGAGTAACCAGCAGGCAGGGGTGCTTAATGCAGCGAGAAGCAGTGAACTTTTTTACTTTTTAAGTGGAGCGCAGCTTGTCTTGATCGCTTTTATGACGCCAGGTTTGACAGCTGGGGTTGTAAGTGGAGAACGTGAAAAACAGACTTTAAATATGCTGCTTACGACGCAACAGAGTTCGGGGACGATTATTCTCAGTAAGCTGTTTGCTTCCCTGAGTTTCATGCTGCTGACAGTAGTGGCTACGATGCCGCTGTACAGTATTGTTTTCTTATATGGGGGCGTCTCTCCCAAACAAGTTCTCTCTGTATTTGTTTTTTATGTATTCGTTATGATTCTCTTTGGTTCTGTTGGGATTTTCTTTTCAACAATTCTAAAGAAGACGGTTATCTCCGTGATAGCGACCTATGGTTTTGTACTATTTGTTTTTGGGTTTACAGCGCTTGCTGGCCTTTTCTTCGGTAATTTAGGAAGGCAAGGGATGAATGAGGAAATACTTGGTTATTTCCTGAGTTTTAACCCGATGGCTGTCCTTGCAAGTTTGATGGTTCCTGATTTTGCCAAGGAATTGTTTAAAGGGCATAAGCTGCTGCAAATGTGGCATATTTTCGTTGGCAGCTACACGGTTCTCCTGATTGTCCTGATCTGGCTTAGTGTGAGGTATTTAAGGCCGATTATGAAACGGAAGAAATAGCATTTGATAAGAATCTAATGAGGAAGAAATTTATTGTAAAGTAAAGTTAATGATCAGAGAGGAGCTGTCAGCACTTGAAATTTGCAACATTAGATATGCTGCTAAAGCCTGTACGAATGCGGTTGTTAAAAGCAAAGGGACTGGATTATTTCATTCGTAGTTTGACAATGGGTATTGAGCTTGCTTGCATGTGGATGGTGTGTGGACGCCTCTTCTTGATTAGTGGATATCGTTATGGCGCGTTGCTCAGCTTGGTAGCAATCGTTGGGATTGGGCTTATTTGGTTGTTGTTTCGTCGACCTACGGATGTGGATGCGGCAAGACTACTTGATCAGCATGGGTTGGAAGATCGGATATTAACAGCTCTCATTCATCAGGATCAAACTTCATTGGTAGCCTCTCTGCAAAGGCAGGATGCCCTTGAGAAAGGGAATCTTTTTGTAGAGGAAAAGTTGAGTGAGGTTGTTTCCATGAGGGTTCCGAGAAATAGATGGTTGCCCGGAATTTGCGCATTGTTTGTATTGGTTTTGCTATTCCTTCTGCCAAATCCGAAAGATGTGATTCTACGTGATGCTGTAAAAGATAAAGCATGGGTAGAAGTGCAGAAAAAACAGGTGGATGAACTTGTTAAGCAATTGGCAGCGAAGCCTTCTCCGCTCCCAGTCATAAAGCAGATGACAGAGGATTTAAAAGAGCTGGAGCGTAGATTAAGTCAAACTCCGACATCGGCGAAGGCCTTGGATGAACTGGAAAAATCATTGAAGAAGATGGAAACGAGTATTGGGGATATGGAAAAGCAAAAACAACGCTCCGAGCAATGGGCAGAGTCGATGCAGCGAACGGAAGCGCTTCGTGAATTAGGCAAAGCGCTCGAGCAGAAGAGCTCGGAGAGTATTCAGCGCGAGGCAGCGAAGCTTGGCGAGCAGGTGCAGAAGATGACGTCGCAGCAGAAGCAGCAGCTCACAAGTGAGCTAGAGCGTCTTGCGGCCTCCGCTGCGGCCGCGTCGCCGGAAGCTGAGCAGCAGCTTCGCGAGCAGCTGCAGCAGGCCGCCAGCGCGCTGCGAAGCGGCGAAGACGCTGGTGCTGCGCTGGCCAAGCTGCAAGCCGGGCTTGCTGCCGCTAGCGCAGCGCAGCAAACTCTAGCGCAGCAGCAGGCGCAGGCTGCTGATGCTGCGGCGAGCCTCGCCGCGGGTGCGCTGCCGCAGGCACGCGAGCTTGCTGCGAGCGGCGCGCAGCCCGGGCAAGCGTGGGCGCCCGGCGGCCGCGCGGAGCAGCTTGCCGCGGCAGGCGCTGCTGCGCCGAGAGCTAGCGCGTCGCCAGCTGCGGGCAGTGCGGGCGCGAGTGCGGCGCCAGGCGCAAGTGCAGGCGGAGCGCCTGCTAGCGGTGGCAATGGCAACAGCAGCGGCAGCCCCGGTGGCGCAGGTGCGGGTGGTACTGGCACCGGCGGCGCGAATGCGGGTGGTGCAGGCAGTGGCAGCGGAGCAGGCGGCACACAGGGCGGCACACAGGGCGGCACCGGCGCGGGCTCGCGAGGACTCGTGGCGACGCCACGCGAGCGCTCAGGTACCGGCGGCACGTACGTCGACGGCGGGCCAACGCGCGGCAGCGGCGGAGAAGTGAGTCAAGGCGGCTCAGCGCCGGCTTTGGACGGTGCATCTCGGCCGTATGAAGATGTTTATGCTGATTACGCGGCAGAGGCTTCTAGTGCATTGAATCGTTCCGAACTTCCACAACATATGCAAAATTTAGTAAGAGACTATTTCCTTGAAATTCAACCACAGCGTTAAGAGGAATGAACGATGAAGGGGGAGCGGTAATAGATGGTCGATTCGAAAGAGCAATTAGATGCGTGGGGATCAGCAGTCACACAGATGAAAGAACAGATCGGTCGCGTCATCGTTGGCCAGCATGAGGTTGTGGAACAGTTGCTATGGTGCATATTAGCGGGAGGACATGCTCTTATTGAGGGGATTCCCGGTCTCGGCAAAACGATGCTCGTAAAAACGATCGCAGATACCGTGGACCTAAGCTTTGCACGTATTCAATTTACGCCTGATTTGATGCCGGCAGATATTACGGGGACGAATGTCATTCAGTTTGGAACGAAAGGTGATACGTCCTATAAATTTCAAAAAGGTCCTCTATTCGGCCATGTTGTGCTCGCTGATGAGATTAATCGCGCAACACCGAAGACTCAGAGTGCCCTCCTTGAAGCGATGCAGGAAAAAACAGTTACCGTTGGTTCAGAAACCTACCATCTGCCATCACCTTTTTTCGTCTTAGCTACGCAAAATCCGTTAGAGCAGGAAGGTACTTATCCGCTGCCAGAAGCGCAGCTTGATCGGTTTCTTCTTAAAATTAATGTAACCTATCCAACCAAAACCGAGTTGAAAGAAATTGTCCTGCGCACAACGTCAGCTAAGCAGCAGCAGGCCGAAAAAGTCGCGGATGGCGCTCTTTTACAGGATATTCAACTGGGGTTAAAAGAAATTCTTGTCGCTGAGGATGTACTTGATTATGCGGTTCAATTGCTTATGAATACGCATCCTGAAGAAGCGACGGCGCCCGAAGAGGTCAAACAATATATTCGTTTTGGCTCAGGTCCCAGGGGCGTTCAGTCCATGATAGGGGTTGCAAAAGTGAGAGCTTTCCTAGCGGGTCGTTTTCATGTTTCTAAACAAGATTTACATGTGGTGGCCATTCCCGCATTGCGGCATCGTCTTTTTCTGAATTTTGAAGGTCAAGCTATGGGGGTTTCACCAGATAAGATCATTCAAGCAATTATCAGTTCCATGGAGAATAGGCGATGAGCAGCGGAGCAAATTTACTTGACCCTACACTTATGCGTCGGCTGGATCAAATGAGTATAGCTGCAAAAAACCGAATACGTGGGACGATGCAGGGGAAAAGGCGATCAAGGGATATGGGTTCTTCCATGGAGTTTGCAGATTATCGTTTATATACGCCTGGTGATGATACTCGGCAGCTAGATTGGCATGCTTTTGGTAGAACGGGAAAGCCGTTCATCAAGCTTTTTATGGATGAACAGGAGCTGCAGGTTAATTTATGGTTAGACGCATCCAAGTCGATGGATTTTGGCAGAGGAGAGGGAGCAGATAGCCTTCGGCTCTCCAAATGGGAGTATGCCAGACAGTTGGCAGCAGGAATTGGTTATATGTCATTGAACCGTTTTGACCGTGTAAGCGCGGCTGCTTTTACAACTCAAATGACCAAGCAACAGAAACTACTTCGTGGAAAAGGCAGCTCTTTAAAGCTTTTTGAATTCTTGGCTAGTTGTCAAACGGAGGGAACCGGGGATATTGGGGCCGTTTTTCGAAATCCATCCATTTTACCGCGGCAGGCGGGGATGACTTGGTTATTTTCGGATTTTTTGTACGAACAGGGCATTGAAGAATCGTTAAAGTACTTGCTTGCTGCGAAGCAAGAAGTCGTTGCCGTCCAAGTCCTTGCCCCCGAGGAAATTAACCCGGACCTTACAGGGGAGCTGCGTTTAATAGACAGTGAGTCTGGAGCAGCTAAGGAAGTAGCGATGAGCAGTAAAGTGCTGCAAGCATACAGAGAAGCTGCTTTGCAATATACACAAACGCTTAGGGCATTTTGTTATGAACGGGGTATTACTTATTTGCTAGCCATAACCAATGTTCCTCCTGGTGATTTTCTACTCGGTGAGCTTCGTCGCAGCGGGTTGGTTCGTTGACGATATTTTTTACTCGGTATCCGAGCTTATACACCAACGTTACTATTCGCACATCAACAATAAGCTCGGAAATTGACTTCCGAGCCTAACGTCTATCCATCATTTACGATCGGTCAAAATGTTATCCGATAAGGTTACGAGAAGCATGCTAGTGCTGTGCCACCTGAACGCCTCGTCGAGCTTGCCAAAAGCACCATCCATAAATAAGGATGAAAACAAGAATAAGCACAGTCGAGTAACGGTACATCAACGCATAACTCCCGCTTATGTTAGCGAGAGCTCCCAAAACCATCGCTCCTAATCCAATGCCGAGATCATTGGCCGAGAAGAAGGTTCCGTTGGCTGCGCCGCGGCGATTTGGCGCAGCACGTGCGATGGTCCAAGCCTGCAATGCTGGCTGCAAGGATCCGAAGCCAATGCCATAGCATATCGCTGCTGCGGCCAAACTGGCCTCTGAGTGAGCATAAGAAAGAAGCAGGAGACCAGCAAGGGTAAAGAGAGCGCCGGGTAGGAGCACCCATTCGGGTCCTTTTCGATCAAAAAGCATACCGGTAATTGGCCTTACTATGAGCACCATGGAGGCATTGCATAGGAAGAACCAACCGACATTCGAAATGCCGGCTTCGTGGCCGAACAGCGTAATAAAGGTCACAATTCCTCCATAACAAATTGCTGTACATAGCAATAAACCGGAGGGAAGCATTGCGGTTCGTTCCCATAAGCGATCCATAAGCTTCGGCCTTTGAGCCGACTTTTCGACAGGCATCGGCTTGGTATAGGTAATAAAAAGAGAACTAAACAAGGAAAGCAGTGCTAAACATGTTGAGATTAAAAGCACACGGGGGAAGCCATAGGTTTGCATCAACCACAGTCCTGTAAGTGGTGCAAGCGCCATAGCGAATGTGTTGGACAACCCGTAATAACCCATACCTTCTCCACGGCGCTCAGCTGGAATGATGTCGGCTATAACCGTTCCTAAGGAGGTTGTGGACATACCCCAACCGATCCCATGAACAAAGCGTGCAGCAAGAATAAGCGTAACAGCAGCCATATAGGTGTAACCGGCAATGGTTAGCGCGCAGATTGCGAGTCCAACCAGAAGTACATGTTTTCTTCCGAACAAATCTAGCGCTCGCCCAGCAAAAGGGCGGGTAAGCAGTGAAGAAATCGTGAATATGCCAATGACGAGACCGACTTGAATATCATTACCGCCTAATTGCGACACATGTGTAGGTATCGTTGGTATGAGCATTTGAAAACTAAAGAAAAGCAGTAAGTTGGATAGAGATGTAATTAGAAAAGCTTTGGTCCAAAGCGGTTTTCGCTTCTTTTCATCTACGCATAACGGTTCCATGTTACCTCCCATGTTGTCCATAAGCAAACCTATTTGACAGGGGAAAAACGGGCTGCACGCGTAGTAGTATGCCCATGCTAGAGAATTTGAACGCAAGATAAAGCGATGTCCTTCGCTCTTGGAAAGGTGAGTGCTTATGCATTTCGCATCGTTAAGCGGGTTATGGTTCTCGCTTTCAATCCCCTTTATCCTGGTGCTTTATTTGTTAAAACGACGTTATATCGATACAGAAGTATCTAGTCATATGCTCTGGCGGCGTATTCTTCGTGAGCAGGAGGCCAATCGGCCATGGCAGCGTCTAAGCCGACAATTATTACTCCTGCTTCAGCTGCTTGCAGCGTTATTACTTGTGCTTGCCTTGATGCAGCCGTTTATCCGTGGTCAGCAAACAGCGAAATCACATATTTTTTTCGTGTTAGATGCTTCAGCGAGTATGCAAACATCAACGGATCATGGGACTAGATTAGAAGAAGCGAAGCAAGGTATCTTAACTTACGCACGCGAAGAAGCCCAGAATCGTAGCTATTCGCTTTTAATCATAAAGGATCAACCAGAATTGCTTCTACAACGAGAATCAAAACTGTCCTCATTACAAGCCGCTTTGAATAAGGTTGCTCCCTTTTACGGCAAAACGAATGTACAGGAAGCCTTGTCTCTAGCCTCTGCTCTAACGAGGGAAGAATTCGATGGGGAAGTACGCATTTATACGGACAGCCAGTGGGTCGATAACGCCGAAGGGATTACCTTTTCAATCCCAGTCAGTATCCAGGAGCCTGAGATTCAGAGACGAGCAGGTGATGAAGTCACCAACCAGCCTGAGAATGTGGCAATTACTCAATTCGGTGTTAAAGCAGTTCAGGATGCTGCGGAATTTAAGGCTGTTGCCGTATTGAAAAATTGGGGGGCTACGAGTGTTTCTGTAAAAGCAACGCTTTACGCGGATTCGCAAGCAGTTCGAACGGATTCCGTAAACCTTAAGGGAGGCGAGCAAAAGTCAATCTACGTAGATAAGCTGGTACGGGCTGATGTATACAAGCTGCAGCTTGAAGGAAAAGATGTTTTGGAAGCTGATAATACCGCTTATGCCTTTCCTGAAGGGACTGGTCGAGTCCAAGCAGCTTATGTTGGCGAAGGTAACCTTTTCTTAGAAAAAGCACTCACATTGGCAAAGACGGATATTCTTCATGTACAAAAAAGCAATGACGGAACCTACCCACCGCCCTTAGGGCCTACTCCTGACCTAATTATTGTAGATGGTGTGACTGAATCAGCTTTAAAATCAGATGTCTGGCAGCGTCTATTTTCGTCCAAACCAGTTTGGCGGTTTGCTTCCGCTGCAAAGTCTGACTTAGCGCCTCAACAAACGATTTCAGCATCACCTTTTTCGATAGTGGATCACCCGATCACGCGTTACATTCGACTGCAGGACGTGAACGTTGCTATGGCTCAGACTAGATCGCTAAAGCCATGGGAGAAAGCCATCATTTCGTCAGCATCCGTACCACTTGTTCTTGCAGGTACAGAAGAAGGTATACCAAATCTGACATTTACGTTCTCGCTTGAGCAATCGGATCTTGCGCTGCGCTCGGAATTTCCCATTCTCGTTCAAAATGCTGTTGCTTGGTTGACCCAGCACCATGGTGGCAATCTTGGTCGTATTACAGCTGGGGATCGAAAAGAAATTGTTCTTCATCCGGAAGCGACGAAGGCGATCTGGAAAACAACCATGGAAGGTGTTAAAGAGGAAGAGGCAGAACGAAATGGAGACGCGTTATCCAGTATGCAAACTGCGCCTAAGCTTCCAGGTCTTTATGAATTTGTTGAATACAATACAGGTGGACAAATCGTACAAACTCGTCTGCTTGAAGTTGTTATGGATCCCAGGGAATCCAATGTGAATGGGAAAATAGAAAACAAGGTGGTCTTCAAACCAGGTAGTGAAGTCGATGCCAGTATAGATCGAGCTAAAGATATCTCATTAAGTAATACGATGTTAAATCCTTGGCTTATCGTGATCTTGCTTATGCTGCTAGTTCTGGAATGGGAGGTGTATCGACGTGGGCATTCAGTTTGAATATTTGCCCGTCTTGCTGCTGATTCTACTTCTTCCTTTTTATGTGGGCTGGTTGTGGAAAAGCTTACACCGTCTTCAAGGCGGGCGAAAGAAGCTTGTTGTTTCTCTGAGAGCCTCTGTAATCATTCTTCTGATCTTCGCCCTTGCGGAAACCCAACTTTATACAAAGCTAAATCACAAAAGCATCGTATTCACGATAGATCGATCAGACAGTGTGAAGGAAGAATTGAGGGAAGCTCAGTGGATTCGCGAAGCAGTCAAAGCACGTTCTTCTGAAAAGGACGAGGCGGGGGTCGTTTCGATGGCACTGAAAGCTTCGATAGAGAAGTCCATGGATGCCAGAGAGGTGAATGGATTTCAGTTTACAGCCCAAACGAACACGCAATTTTCCGATATTGCCTCGGGCTTGCAGCTTGCTTCAGGTTTATTTATGAACGGAAAATCCGGGCGCATTATTTTGATGTCAGATGGTGAAGAAAATGTGGGTGACCTGTTGCGTCAAGGTAAGCTGCTGCGCGACCGTGGTATCCAAGTAGATGTTGTCCCTCTCGCTGCCAAAGAGCACAAAGACGCCTCCGTTGAAGCAATTCGAGTTCCAGATAAGTTGTATCAGGCAGAAGCCTATACGTTGGAGGTAGTCATCCGTTCTACAAGTACAGAGGCGGCTCAATTAAGGGTTTTTGAAGACAATCGCGAAATGACAGCTGGGTCGGTTCAACTGAATAAGGGGGAAAACAGATTCGCCTTTCAATCGCTTGCCAAGGAACCGGGTTTTCATCGGTATCGAGCGGAAGTGTACTTGGAAGGGGATGAGCAATCGGCCAATAATGCGCATTATGCATTTAGTAAAGTAGAAGGTCCTCCGAAAGTACTTATTGTTGAAGGGAAGGTAGGTATCTCCAAAAATGTGGAGGGGGCGCTGCAATCCGCACTTATCCCATTTGAAACGATTGGACCTGAGCTGCTTTCCAATGATTTTGTAACGTATACCAGTTATGAAAGTATTATTTTAAACAATGTTGCTGCTACTCAAATACCACAATTGAAAATGGAAATGATAGAGCAGGCTGTCCGAGATTACAGTGTTGGGTTGGTCATGCTTGGTGGAGATAACAGCTTTGGATTGGGAGGTTATTTCAAAACGCCTATCGAGCGTGCTCTCCCTGTGTATATGGACCTGCGCGGGAAGCGGGAGATACCATCACTCGGTATTGTACTTGTTATGGATAAATCGGGCAGTATGTCAGGTGAAAAAATGAAGCTGGCTCAGGAAGCCGCGTCGCGAACAGTCGACTTACTCAGGGAAAAAGATACTCTTGGGGTACTTGGATTCGATTCTTCCCCGCAATGGTATGTAGAACCGCAGAAGCTAAGTGATAAATCAGGCGTCATCCAAAAGATTAATGCAATACCCGCTGATGGCGGAACGGAGATTTATACAGCGGTAGAGGAAGCATTCGCCAAGCTTTCCAAGGTGGATGCCCAGCGTAAGCATATTATTTTGTTGACAGACGGACAGTCCTCCACGACTCAGAGCTATGAAGCATTGACCGCCGATATGCAAAAAGAGAATATCACGATGTCCACTGTGGCCATCGGAACCGATGCGGATCAATCGCTGCTGAAGCAGCTAGCTGATTTGGCGAAGGGGAGGTATTACGCGGCTGTGGATCAGACGACAATCCCGGCGATTTTTAGCCGAGAAGCGGTGCTGATATCACGAACTTATGTGGTTAACCAACCTTTCGTACCGGCTTTGGCGGGAGGAACAGACTGGCATACCTTGTTGGGGCAAGGGCTGCCTTCGCTAAACGGATACATTGCCACAACCCTTAAAGAGGCTGCTGAGGTGGTACTCACAAGCCCGGAACCTGATCCTATTCTAGCGAGATGGCAGTATGGTTCTGGGCGAACTGTCGCATGGACTAGCGATGTGACAGGAGCGTGGTCAGCGAACTGGGTAACGTGGCCAGCCTTTTCACAAGTGCTTACTGGAATGATAAAGTGGACGTTTCCGCAATTTCAATCGTCTCCACTTGAGCTTAACGGGCATTTGGTCGGTCAAGAGTTGACCTTAGAGGCCAAAAGTGGAAATAACATACTTGACGGTTCACATGGTGAACAAGGAGAACTTCGAGCTATTGTTACGGATGAATCTCTCGGATCGCAAGAAATCCATTTTACGTCCACAGCACCTGGTGAGTATTCAGCACAGGTATCTGTGGATAAGTCTGGCGTCTATATCGCCAAGACTGAATTGCTCGCAGCCGGCAGCGAAGAGGGTACCGAGAAGCGGGTCGTCGGCAGCTCAACGTCCGGCTTCGTGATTCCATATTCTCCAGAATATCGGATCACGGACGGACAAGGCCTCAGCAAGCTCCAGCAACTTGCTGAGCTTACAGGCGGACGGATGCTCTCGCTAGAGCATCCGGAGGAAGCCTTCGCCTTCGCTTCTGCCGCGCAGAAGCGACTGACACCCATCAGCGAGTACTTGCTGATGGCGGCGCTCGCTCTGCTGCTGTTGGACATCGCAGCGCGGCGCTTGGCTCTGCCGCCCGGCCTATGGGCCCGGGCGTTCGCTTGGAGGCGGGTCGCTCCAGCAGGCCCGCCACAGCAGACGGAGACGCCACTGGCGCGTCTCCGCGAGCGCAAGCAGCTTGCGGAGCACAAGCTGCAGCGCAAGACCGAGCGCTCTGCCGCAGGCAGCGCTCCGTCACCGGCCGTGGCTGCGCCGCCGCGGCCTCCCGCGGAGCAGCGCGAAGCTGCTCCGGAGCCCTCACCCCCAGCGGCGAGTAATGCGCCGCCGGACAGCATGAGCCGTTTGCTCGAAGCCAAACGGCGAGGCCGCAAATAGCGCCAAACATCTAGCAATTTCTCGCCAGGTACGATAAACTATTTGTTGAAGGGTGTCGAAGTTGATCCCTTAGTGACAAGTGAATTAGGAGGGGATTTGAATGGCTAGAAATAGCTACTCCATTGGTATCCTGTTAATTGGCCTGGCCGCCCTATTGCTTCTTGGTAAATTAGGTTTTTTCCATGTTCTTCTTTCGTTCTTTTGGCCGCTAGTCTTACTCATTCCTGGGCTGCTGTTCCACGTATTCTTTTTTAAGCGGTCACTGCCCACAGGCGTTCTTGTACCTGGAGGTATATTAACGACTTACGCAATAATGTTCTTTTATTGCAATATATTTGGTTGGGGGTCAATGAGCTATTTATGGCCGGGATTCATTCTTGGTGTAGCCATCGGATTGTATGAGATGCACCTTTTCGATCGTGGAAGTGATCGTGGTGTTTTGATAGGTGCTATGGTGTTGGGAATCATTTCAGCTGTATTTTTCGGGTTAACTCTACTAATTCATTTAGGGATCTATGTAATCGCTTTGATCCTTGTGGTAGCTGGACTTGTCATGATTTTCCGCAAGCGAAATGTGTGGTAATTTCAGGTATTTACTTGTAAAAGTTTTATGTAGAGCCGCATTTACCTTGCATAATGTCGAGAAACTGCGTATAATAAGTGTAAATGTCAAGCGTCGGCGCTTTCGTCCGACGCTTGTTTTATGAACAGAGACGAAAATTATAGGGTAGAGAGGGTTTGACATTCATGCACGCAAGAGACAAGATTCGCAATATTGCAATTATCGCACACGTTGACCACGGTAAAACGACACTCGTAGATAAATTACTTCAACAATCCGGAACATTCCGCGATAACGAGGCTATTCAAGAAAGAGCGATGGACTCCAACGATCTCGAGAGAGAACGCGGTATTACCATTCTTGCAAAAAATACAGCAATTAATTATAAAGACTACCTGATTAACATTGTGGATACACCTGGACATGCCGATTTCGGTGGTGAAGTAGAGCGTATCATGAAAATGGTAGACGGCGTTTTGTTGGTTGTTGATGCTTTCGAAGGCACCATGCCACAAACGAAGTTCGTTCTGCGTAAAGCATTAGAAAGCAACCTTTCTCCAGTTGTTGTTGTTAACAAAATTGACCGTCCAAACGCTCGTCCTCAAGAAGTTGTTGACGAAGTTCTTGACCTTTTCATTGAACTAGGTGCTACGGATGAGCAGCTTGATTTCCACGTTGTATATGCTTCCGCATTACAAGGTACATCAAGTCTTGATGCTGAGAAACAAGATGACAACATGGAAGCTATTTATGAAACAATAGTTAGTCACATCCCAGCTCCAACAGAAGATGTTGATCAACCGCTTCAGTTCCTTGTTACATTGATGGATTACAATGAGTACTTGGGTCGTATCGGCGTAGGCCGTGTGAACCGTGGTAAAATCCGTCAAGGTCAGACTGTTGCTGTTATGACGCGTGAAGGCGGTCAGAAACAAGCAAGAATCGAGAAACTCTTCGGCTTCACAGGCTTGAAACGTATTGAGATCGAAGAAGCAGCTGCAGGGGACATTATTGCCATTGCAGGTATCAAAGATATCAATATTGGTGAAACGGTAGCAGATCCTGCGAATCCGGAAGCATTGCCAGTCCTGAAAATTGATGAGCCAACGCTGCAAATGACATTTATCGTAAATAACTCACCATTCGCAGGGCGCGAAGGGAAATGGGTAACTTCCCGTAAAATTCGCGAGCGTCTTTACAAAGAACTTGAAACAGATGTTAGTTTGCGCGTTGAAGATACGGATAGCCCGGATGCTTTCGTTGTATCAGGCCGCGGTGAGCTTCACTTAGGTATTTTGATTGAAAACATGCGCCGTGAAGGCTTTGAATTGCAAGTTTCCAAACCAGAAGTTATCATTCGTCAAATCGACGGTCAAAAAATGGAGCCGATTGAGCGTTTAATCATCGACGTTCCAGAAGACAGCATGGGTTCCGTTATGGAGAGCTTAGGTTCCCGTAAAGCCGAGATGGTCAACATGATCAACAACGGCAGCGGTAACGTTCGTCTTGAGTTTTTAATCCCTGCACGTGGTTTGATCGGTTACAGAACGAACTTCTTAACGTTGACTCGCGGCTACGGTATTATGAACCATGCTTTTGACAGCTATGGTCCATACCAAGGAGCTGGTGTTGGCGGACGTCACGAAGGCGTACTTGTTTCCAGCGAATCTGGCGTATCTACTTTGTACGGAATCCTTTCCGTTGAAGATCGCGGTATCTTGTTCGTTCATCCACAAACGGAAGTTTACGAAGGCATGGTTGTTGGTGAGCATACGCGCGACAATGATATCATCGTTAACATCTGTAAGGAAAAAGCGGTAAACAACATCCGTTCCGCAAACAAAGAAGAAACAGTAAAAATGAAAACTCCTCGCATGTACTCTTTGGAGCAAGCGCTTGAGTATTTGAACGATGATGAATATTGTGAAATCACTCCGAAATCCGTTCGTATTCGTAAAAAGATTTTGAACAAAAGCGAGCGCGAGCGTGCTGAGAAACACCGCAAAACAGCTGAAGCTAACGTGTAATTCACAAAGTGTTCTAAATATGGGAAATGTGGGCTATAATGCCGCATTTCCCTTTATTTATTTGTAATTTTGAGGGATAATGATAATTGACTTTACTTTTTGAATGAAATGGAGTGTATGTTTTGACTGCCTTGAACGAGTGGTTTGGAAATCACCTGTACATCACTTATCTGTTAATCTTTATATTTATGTCTTATGTGTATAACAAAGTTTTCAAGACGCGTAAATTGCCGGTTCTCAAGACAGCTATCATCTATGTCCTGCTGGCCATTGGATCGGTTATGCTGCTTGTTTTTCAAATTGTAGGACTACCTATCGTGCTCTGCCTGACTGTTGCCATATCGTTAATGTTTCTGGTGCGTATTCGTTATTTCATCGAGAAAAGAAGCGGCAATAGACCAACTTAATAAGGAATAAGGAATAAGGAATAAGGAATATGCTTACAATGTTAGTTTTTCTAAAGTAAAACTCAAGTTAAGCTTACGAAGCAAGTTTTCTCACGAAAACTTTTAGGAGGGGCAAATGACTCGATACTGGTTAACTCCGATAGTGGGCTATTCTCCTTTGGTGTTGGGGGCTGATCGTTTGGACTGCTCTCCGCTCGCGAAACTAGAAGCTTTCCGTGAATTGGCGAATGGGAGACACCCCAGATTGCTATCTATGTTTAAAGCTAGTCTGCTGTTGAGTGACGATGAAGAGATATGTGGTTCAGAGCTCGTAGAACTTGATTTAGCGCGTTCTGATGCCATTGTATTTAATGGTGACCCGTTTCATTTATCTCATTGTGCAGAAGCCTTTCTAGATCGTCTCCTGAAGCGAAAGGAAGCTTTGGAATTGGTGTCATCGCTTAATGACAGCGCTTTAGATGCCCAGCATATCATTTGGAAAAATCAATGGCTTCGTTGGCTGGAATTAGGCTGCGATGTTATTTTACTTAGAGAGGATGGGCGTTAAAATGAAACTGCAAGACGCCTTTTTTAATTGGCTGCAAATGCATATTGTAAGTCAAGCAAGACCGGATGACGAAGCGGCCAAAGAGACGCTTGATTTTTTTGCGCTTATTTTGCGTGAAGATCATAGGGTCAGTCATATGGAAATTGTGGACGAATCGGATCGGATGAAAATTCATATCGCCTATGAACAAGAAAGTATCAAGAGTAAACAAAGTTTTGATCGTGAAGCGGCGGAAAAGCTGCTTGATGATATTAATTCGAATCCGATTTACAATAATCAATAGACGTTCATGTTGACGACATAACTTTTTTAAACCGACGTACACTAAGGTATATCTGGCTGAAAAAGGAGTGTTCTCATGATTTGAAAATAGATACATAAGGGTGGAACGCTTGCCACCGGCTATGCTATACTGTAAGTGTAAGGAGCGTTTTCAACCACCTAGCAGGAGGCGCAAACGATATGGCTGAACACAACACAGCTTTAACGAAGCAATGGATGGATCGCGCCCAAATGATGACCGAGCCTGAATATGAGAAAACTTGTGTAAGCCGAGTCACTGTGAATCCAGTCGGCCGAGTTTTTGATGCGATAAAAAAAGCCTAGATCTGCGTATGCAGTCAGGCTTTTTGTTATCTTCGGTGGATTAAGGGTTCGGAATTTCCGCCTGATTCGCACCTTTAGGTCCCGCATTGTCTGGCATATTGCGAATATCGCGCGGCAGCTGAGGCATTACACGGCCCATGATATCTGCCATTTGCTCAGCGAATCCGGTAATCGGTCTTCCTGCTTGGATGTTATCCCGAATGTTGCGTAAGCGTTGATCTAAGTCCAAATCTGCGGTAACAATGGCATTAACTCCGTATGGGTCTTTCTTGAGCGCTTCAGCTACCGAGTACTTGACGGTGCCGACTTTGGCTCGATCCAAATCTTTCTTAATGTTGATGCCGACAACTGCGGTATTACCGAAGACGACGCAGTGTGCGCTTTCAACCTGAGGGACGCTTGTGGCTAAGTTTTCCAAACGTTCTGCAACAGCCTTAGAATCTTTTATCTCGAGCTTTTGTGGGGCGATTTGTTGAACTTTTACTTGATTTTGATTCGGATTTTGAGAGGGGGCACCACTTTTCGGCGCTTGACTACAGCCAGCCGCGAGGGTCAGTATTACTATAACTACGCACAATAGTCTCACTTGAATCGTTCCTTTCTTTCCTGAATCTCGCGTTTAGTTTGTCCGGCACAGCTAGGTTGTATGTATTTCATATAACCAATGATCTAACGCCAAATCTGGGAGGGGACACACCAATGAAAAAAATTTACGTGTTGGATACCAATGTTCTGCTTCAGGACCCTAATGCTTTATTCGCGTTCGAAGATAATGAAGTAGTCATACCCGCCGTGGTGTTGGAGGAAATCGATTCTAAGAAACGAAATGCGGACGAAATAGGCCGTAATGCGAGACATGTTTCGAGGTTGCTGGATGGACTAAGGACCAAAGGTAACTTGTCCGATGGCATCACACTTGATCATGGCGGCAGCATTAAAGTGGAACTCAACCATCGCAGCTTCGCGAAGCTGCAGGATACATTTGCAGAATTAACGAACGATAACCGAATTCTCGCGGTCGCGCTCAACTATCATCTAGAAGAGCAGGCTAATGAATTTCCGAGACCTGTCGTTATCGTGAGTAAAGATACATTAGTTCGTATTAAAGCAGATGTCCTCGGTATACCAGCACAGGATTATTTAACCGATCGCATTGTTGCACAAACGGATATGTACACTGGATATATAACGCTATTTGTACATCCTTCTATCATTGATGAGTTTTATTCTTATCGTTTCTTGACAGTGACATCGCTTAATTTGGGCTATATGCTGCATCCTCACGAATTTGTCATTTTGCGGGATGAGCTGGGTTCTTCCAAATCAGCTTTATTGAAAGTGACGCCCGATGCCAAAAAGCTGGAGCCGCTCTACATGAGTAATGATCCCATTTGGGGGATTGCCGCGCGTAACGCGCAGCAACGAATGGCTCTTGAGCTCCTGCTCAATGACGACATCCCGCTCGTCACCCTGACTGGGAAAGCGGGTACAGGTAAGACGTTGCTCACGTTAGCTGCGGGCCTTATGAAGATTGAGGATGATCGTAAATATAAAAAATTGCTAATTGCTCGACCTGTTGTTCCAATGGGCAAGGATATTGGTTATCTGCCTGGTGAAAAAGATGAAAAGCTGCGTCCCTGGATGCAGCCGATCTATGATAATTTGGAATATTTATTCGATACCAAAAAACCGGGAGATATTGAAAAAATACTAGCGGGTCTCGGTAGTATTCAAGTCGAAGCTCTGACGTACATTCGCGGACGCTCGATTCCTGGCCAATTCATCATTATTGATGAGGCGCAGAACTTATCTAAGCATGAGGTGAAAACGATCGTTTCCCGCGTGGGAGAGGGCAGTAAAATTGTACTTCTAGGTGATCCAGACCAAATCGATCATCCATATCTCGATGCATCGAGTAATGGATTAACTTATGTGGTTGAACGCTTCAAGCAGGAAGGTATTAGTGGGCATATCACTCTTGAGCGTGGTGAACGCTCACATCTAGCGCAATTAGCAGCCGATCTGCTCTGATAAATTCAAAAAGCCCACACTCCCGATAAGGGGATGTGGGCTTCTTTGTTTGTTCTAAGGCAGCATCTCGATGTGGCATCGATAAGCTTTGGCAATACCCTGCATGAGCTCTTCGAGCTGCCGATCCACGACGTACACAGTACGATCCTGAGCTTGGTACTGAGCGAGCAAGTGCTCTTCGATCTGAAGGGCAGCTTGGTCGACTTCAGCTTGGGGGCTATCTGCCGTAAATCGGAATTGTACGACAAGCTTATCGTATAAATAATTGTGCTCTGCGCGGCTTGTAAAACCATAATCGCTAAATAGATCCGTCAATTCAGCGTCATCCGGCAGCAGCCGAAGTTGCATCAGGTTCGTCTCAATATTGAAATGAGCCATAACATCGAGCGCTGCAAGCTGTTGTTCTTCATTCCTGACAATAAGCATTTCTTTGTCGCGGTCAAATAATTCAACTTTACCTGCGAGAGATTTAACGATTTGCGCGTAAAAACCAGGTATTTTTCCTTCGGGCAGATCCATCATCAGACCAATTTTCGGTTCCATTCGTAGTCCTCACTTTACTTCGTTATCCTCTGCTACTTTACAGGGATAATTTGAGTTTTACAACTGCGATGCCGTTCTTCGTCTCTACACTAACGACATCAAGATAATTGACGATTTTTTTCGGGATGAAACCAAGCTGGAATTCTTTCATAAAGTCCTCAATTGTGGTATCGGGCAGTTGGAAGCCATTGAATTCAAGTTTATCCACAACAAAGCGGACTTCATTCATGTCGGGATGCTCCTTCAACAAAAACATTCCTTCTAACGCGATTTGTACTTGATCTTTTTTACCTTTTGCAATGATCGACCCATCGGCAAATTCAAAATTCAAATTCTGTAAAAGTTCATTTTTTGAATGAAGGTAAGCATTGAAATCCGTATCACTAATCGTTATGACCGGGTTTTTGATGGAAGATAAGTCCATGAATTTATTTTCTTTCGTTACATACTGTGGCAACTCTCGAAAAGCGGATGATAAACTATTCAAGTACTCGCGGAATAATGGGATACCTTCTTGTTTCCATTGGTCATTTAAGCTTTTTATTTGGGCTTCTATGACTTGTGCTTGTGCACTGACGGCTAGTTGTTTGTCCAGCTCTTCTTGAAGCTTTACGAGTCTCTCACGCTGTGTGAGGAATTTCTCTTTCGTTTTTTGGAGCTCGACGCGAGAAGAATCAAGTTCGGTTCGCAGGCTTTTCAATTTCTTAAATGATTCGGTGAAAGCTGATAAGGCGCGATGATCATTACTAATAATCATTTGCAGATACTCAAACATTCGCAATGCATCCGTAAAGGAACTAACGGTAAACAGCAGCATCCAGATCGAATCTCGATCCCCTGTATAATAAGCTCTCAGCACTTTTCCGGCATGTTTTCGGGTGTTTTCAACATTGCTGTTCTGCTTGATGATATCTAGTTCATTTTGTTTGATTTGATCAACGATGCTTGCATCTTGTTCATTTAATCGGGCCACTTCTTTGTCAATTTCGAAAATGGTAAGCCCTTTTTGGACGAGATCCTTGGCTTCGTCTTGTGTAGGAGTCTTTTCCTCGGCTGAGATTGTATGAAGTGGTAGTGTTATTTGAGTAAGCAATAGAATAGACAACATCATAGCTACGAATTTATATGTCATTGAACGAATTCTCCCCCTAAGAACAGATTATCATATTTCTATTAAATGAAGCACAAAAAAATACTTACCTCTGGGGAAGAGGTAAGTATTTTGCCTTAGATCTATTTTTTTGCCGGTGTAATTAATTTAAGGATTTCATCGAAGCTTTTAACGTTTTTCGGTATTTCTTTCGTTAACGGAGAAGCTTGATTGATAGCGTCGTAGGTTTGGTGAAGAAGGATATGGTTATCCTGAGCTTTGCCATCAACTGTTACTGTGAATCCTACATCAATTGTTTGGTCACGAATAAAGCCAGCGTCATCAATGGCGACAACCATTTTACCCGGAGCCTTGAGCTGCAAGTTATTTGCTTGATTTTTTTTGAGTTGTTCGGCTTTATCGGCTGTAAGGAATCCATTACTTTGTAAGTACCCAATAAACTCCGGGAGTTTTGTTTGCATCAGGGTATTCAATTCTTTTTCATTTTTACTGGTAAGTTCGACGCTAATGGATTTGGCAGAAGAGCCGTCTTTCAGCTTAACCGGTTCCTTGGCTTCTTTATACCATTTTGGATCAATCCCGCTAAATATAAGATTACCAAGTGTCGTTGACAATTGAGAAGTATTTTTCAAGGTGTCTACGGTTAAGGGACTAGTACTGTTCTGACTCATTTTTTGTAGATCGATTGCATAGTACTCGTCAGGTGTTTTATTTAATGCTGGCATATTAAAATACAATTTGCTATCTTTAATGAGAATTGGAATCTCAAAAGGGGATGTAGAACCCTTAGGTGTTATTTTCAAGTTCGTCTGGAACTGGAGTGGCTCCACATTGCTAATGCCCTTCCAATCGATTGTGCTTTCTCTGACCAAAGATAACAGCCCGTTAGTTAAAGGGTTGGACGATTTCATCAATCCATCGCTTATGGCTAATGTTGTGCTCCCATCGAAGGTGTAAGATTTCATCTCTTTTTGTTTATTTAGTGATTGTTCGAGTGCTTCTTTGACCTTCGTGTTATCTGTACAAGCTGTCAACGATATTAGGCTGATCGCCGTTACCGCTGTTAAGGTAATCCACTTCTTTGACATGCTTTTCTGTCTCTCCTTCCATAAATCCTTCTTCATTATAATGGTTTCCTTATGTTTTGTCTTTAAGTAAAGAATTGGAGGGTTCTTCATTGAATCATCAGCTCGGGCACCCATGTGTTGTGACAGCCTTAAAAGAGGCCATTCAGTCAGCAGAATTTCAAGCCATCGCCTTCAGAGACTATATGGAAATTTGTCTATACAGCGAACCGTATGGGTATTATCGCAATGAGAGGCCGAAAATCGGCAAACAGGGAGATTTTTATACAAGTTCCTCTATTGGTTCAGTGATGGGGGAAATGGTGGCATCATTTATTTGTAAGCAGCTGAATATTGAAAGTCCTCATACAGAACCCGTTCACGTCGTTGAATGGGGAGGGGGTAACGGGCGAATGGCCTTTCATATATTGGGCGAAATAAAGCGAAATGAACCCGCCGTTTATGCTCGTTTAACCTATACAATCATTGAATCAAGTGCTTACCATCGTCAGCAGCAGCGATCAATGCTTGAAGAGCATGCCCAAGTTATTCAATTCACAAGTGAAACAGAATGGTTGGCTCAGACGCCGCAAGATCAGGTTTATGTTCTTGCGAATGAACTATTGGATGCTTTCCCGATCCACCGAATTCGCTATAAAGATTTGCTTTTTCAGGAGTCCTATGTGAAATGGCAAGAGGAGGAGCAAATTTTTCAAGAAATTTGGCGTCCTATTAGCTCGCAACGTATATTAGACTTTCTAGAACGTTCCAAAGTTCAATGGTTGGATGGTCAAATAGGGGAGATAAACCTTGAAGCTGAGAGTTGGGTCTCACGTGTAGCTGAACGGATCCGAAGCGGGAGTTGCATGATCATTGATTATGGCGATACAGCAGAAGAACTATTCGCTCCTCACCGTTTTAATGGAACATTCATGTGCTATCGCAAACATCAAGCTCAGGATGACCCCTTCATCCACCAGGGTGAGCAGGATATGACATCGCATGTTAATTTCACTTCTTGCGAATTAGCTTCAAGGCAGAGTGGATTTACTGACTGCCAACTTCAGACGCAAAGGGAGTTTCTGGTGGAGCAAGGGATATTACAAAGGCTTCAAGACCACTATGATCCTAACCCTTTCAGTGAAGTGTCCAAGCGGAACCGCTCAATTAGGCAGTTGCTCCTAAGCGACCAAATGAGTGAGCTGTTCAAAGTGTTCGTCGCAAGTAAGCATTCTCGTATCAATGAAAAAAAGGTGAGCCGCTGAGAAACAGTCGGTTCACCTTTTTGCTTGTTGTTATTGTTGTGGGGTTTAGACAGACATTTTGAAAAATGACCAATACGTAAATCCGCTGAAGGAAATAATCATATATCCCCAGAACAACAATATGTAAGTTCGTTCTGACAAGCGCATATAGCCTAGAATGACGAATACGGCAGTTTGAAAAAAGAAAATCAGAGACATAGGTATCATATCGCCAGCTAAGCTCATTAGTGCGATAACAAGTGTCCAAAAACCTAGAACCCGAAACATGCGATCCATTCTCGTAACATCCCCCTCTCATACCACGTTGCACTTTAACTACAACACATTATACCGTTTGAAATGAGCGGTGTAAACCGTCAAACGGTGACGAAATTGAAAACATTTCATCAGATAGTAGTAGTATGCCTTTTTATCGGGATCCCATGTATGAGTGACAAAAAATTTGGCAATACCATTTAGTATCAAATAGATTCTATGAACTCTAGTACGGGCATAGAAATAATAATAATGGCACGAATCAATTTATCCCTGCTCTCTACAAATTGATTCTTTATTATGATGCATCCCCAATAGGTGAGTCTTTGTCTACGCCAAAGATCCCTATATTATGTTAGGAGGTTTGACCATATGTCAGCAATTAGACAAGATGCTTGGAGCGATGAAGACGACTTAATCTTAGCGGAAGTGACACTGCGTCACATACGAGAGGGAAGTACACAATTATCTGCATTCGAAGAGGTTGGAGAGCGCATAGGGCGTACAGCGGCAGCATGTGGATTTCGATGGAACAGTTTTGTAAGGAAAAAATATGAAGCGGCTATTCAGATTGCTAAAGCGCAGCGCCAGAAGAGAACGCAGCTCAAAAAGCATGCGGCCGTCTCGATTTCCGGTTCTTCTTCCATTGGATTACTGGATGGACCAGAGTTGTCTACGGGCAAAGTAGAGACATTTACGGAAGAGACATTATCAATTGATGCTGTGATCCGGTTTCTAAGACAATGGAGAAACACGTACCAAGATATGAATCGTCATATTAAAAATTTGGAAAAAGAGCTGCAAGACAAAGAGGACGAACTAGATAGACTTGGCAGAGAAAACAACAAGTTGAATAAACAAGTTAATGAGGTTGAGACGGATTATCGTGTTGTGAATGATGATTATAAAGCATTGATTCAAATTATGGATCGTGCTAGGAAAATGGCCTTCCTTGTTGAAGAAGAGGAAGAAGAGAAGCCGCGGTTCAAGATGGATGCGAATGGTAACCTAGAAAGAGTAGAATGAGTTTCCGTCGGTCCTTACATATAGAAGCTTCAGAACAAGGAGAGCCCTTGGACTGGGGCTTTTTTGTTGTATAATGGGAATTGTATGTAAAGGGGGGACGTGAGATGCGCATTATGATTATTGGTGCAGGCTCCTTAGGACTGCTATTCGCTGCTAAGTTGTCTGCTTTTTGTGAACATATGACTGTCATTGCAAGAACGATAGAACAAGCAGATAAGCTAGATCAGAAGGGAATCGAGTTGGTTGGAACTGCAGAAGCAATTAGGACTACTCGTAGTGGGGTCATAGATTTCCGCTATTATATAGAAGGGGCAGAAACTGCTAAATCGTCTTTACATCATTTTGATTACATATTTCTCATGGTCAAACAGCCTGCAATTACACAAGAACTAATCAACAATTTGAAGTCTCTAATGTCTAAAGACACCTACTTAATAAGTTTCCAGAACGGAATAGGGCACGAAGAGAGGTTAGGTGAAGAGCTGGGGCGGGATCGCTTGCTGCTCGCTGTGACGACGGAAGGGGCTAGACGAGAGGGCTTAACGGCGGTTACTCACACAGGCCATGGTATCAGTTATATAGGAACATCTGAAGATTCTGATCATTTTGTAGATTCAATACATATTTTGTTAGTTGAGATGCTTGAGAAGGCAGGATTTCATACAAAGATGTCGAAGAACATGGATGTAAGGATTTGGAGCAAGCTGACGATAAATGCAGTAATTAATCCGCTTACAGCAATTTTACGTGTAAAGAACGGAGATCTGCTGCTTTCACCCTGGACGCGCTCACTCATGAATGACCTTTATCAAGAAACTCGTATGGTGGCGACCGCCAAGGGGATTTTACTGCCTGATGAGCTATGGGACACGCTGCTTAGCGTCTGTGAAGCCACTAGCTTAAACCATTCATCTATGCTTCAGGATATTGAACAGTCCCGACGAACCGAGATTGATCATATTAACGGAAGCCTAGTAAAAATGGCAAAAGAATTAAAACTTGAGATTCCGACTCACCAAACCGTGTACCAATTAGTGAAAGCCCTAGAATAAGTAGGTGATTCTTAATGATGAATGTGCTAGCCAGTTGGATATCTACGATATATGCGGTCTTAGCAGTGGCGCCGTTTATTACGTTTATCTTTATGTGGTTTCTAGTCTTTCTTTTTCTTAGAGATAAGAAAATGACAACAAGACTTACCATGGACGTGACGACGTTATTTCTGCTAGGCTCTGTTTCTTTGATGTGGAATCAATTATTTCATACGAATTTTGGTTTCTGGCTAATTGCTCTCGTGCTGCTCATCGCTTTTGGGATCATCGGTGGTTATCAGACGCATCTGAAGGGGAAAACCGAATTATTAAAGGTTAGCAGGGTAGTATGGAGACTTAGTTTTCTGGGTCTATCAGCACTTTACATCCTGCTGTTTTTCCTGCATATCGGGAAAAATTATATATTTTCTACCTAGGCAACACAATTTTGTGGAAATAATGTGAATAAATCAATTTTTAGCGTATGTTTGTAATATTTATTTGAGAATTGTAGAAAATAACAATGAAATCCGTCTAGATTTTATTGACCGATGGTTGTATAATTAGAAACCGTAAAGGACCTTTTTCTTCATATTATTTTAACATGGGTGAATTAAAATTTTATCCAAGGTGAATGAAAGTAAAATTAGTTCTGGACAAAGCATAGTAATATGTTATAATTCCTTGCGTAGAGTCTAGTAATTTTTTTTACCAGAGGTTCGAGTCAGATATACTGACATGTGTGAAGCGGTTTCATTTATTTTTGGGTACAAGGTGTGAGGTTTATGTTAGTGAAACTATCAAAACACCTAACCATAGATGTTTAGATACATATTTTAAAGGAGGAGTTTATATGAAAGCGACGAAATGGGTTTCTACAGCAGTAGCATTAACGCTTATGGGTAGTGTGGCAATTGGTTGTGCCAAAAAAGAAGAACCAACAGCATCACCAACTGGGGATACTAAAGGTACAACGGCTCCTGCGGCATCTAACAAACCACAAGAGATTAAAATCAACTTTACTGCAGAGCCACCTGTTATGGATAGCTCCAAAGCAACTGCTAATGCTGCTTTCACATTCATTAGCGCATTTAATGAAGGTCTTTATCGTTCTGACAAAGACGGCAAAGCGACTCCCGGACTTGCAAAAGATTTCCCTAAAATTTCTGCTGATGGTCTAACTTACACAATCGACATTCGCGACAATGCGAACTGGTCAGATGGTCAACCAGTAAAAGCACAGGATTTCGTTTATTCTTTCAAACGTACATTAGATCCAGCAACTAAAGGGCAATACAGTTTCGTAGTAGCTTGGATTAAAGGTGGAGAAGCTGTAACGAAAGCAAAAACACCTGAAGAGGTTAAAAAAGCTCAAGACGCACTTGGCGTAAAAGCAATTAGCGACAAGCAACTTGAAATTAAACTTGAGAAACCAGTTACTTTCTTTACACAAATGCTTGCGTTCGGAACTTTCTTGCCACAAAGAGAAGATTTCGTTACCAAAGCTGGCGATAAATATGGAGCAGAAGCTGATAAAGTAATTGGTGCAGGTCCATTTATTTTAAGCAAATGGGATCATGGCCAAACACTTGAACTAGTTAAAAACGATAAATATTGGGATGCTGCTAACGTTAAGCTTACGAAAGCAACTGTCAATATCGTAAAAGATACAAATACAGGACTTAACCTATACGAAACAGATGCAGCTGATTTGGCTGAAATCAATCGCGATCAACTTAAACTATATGCAGGCAAACCAGACAACTTGCCAAAACCTGAGTTGACTAACTCTTACTTGATGTACCAAACGAAAAAAGTTCCTGCCTTGGCTAACAAGAAAATTCGTCAAGCTTTAGGTATGGCAATCGATCGTCAAGCGTATGTAGATACTGTTCTTGCTAACGGATCTGTGGCTTCTACAGGTTTAGTGCCAGGTGGTACTTCGGATGGTGCAGGCGGGGATTTCCGTAAATCTGCTGGCGAAACACAACCTAAATTCGATGCTGCTAAAGCTAAACAATTGCTTGCTGAAGGTTTGAAAGAAGCTGGATTAACAGCTCTTCCAAAAATGAAAGTGAACGCGGATGATACAGAAACTGCGAAAAAATCACTTGAGTTCATCCTTGCACAATGGAAACAAAACCTTGGATACGATGCAGAAGCGAACCCAGTTCCGCATGCATTGCGTATCGAGTTGTCCTCCAAACATGACTTCGACATCGTTCTTTCCCTATGGGGCGCGGATTACAACGATCCAATGACATTCTTGGATATGTGGGTAACTGGCGGAGAATTTGATGAAGGCGACTACAGCAACCCGCAATATGATACACTAATTAAGCAAGCTCAAACAGAAGTTGATCCTTCTAAACGTGCGAAAGCAATGATTGAAGCTGAGAAAATCCTGATGGATGATCAAGGTGTAGCACCACTTTACTTCCGTACTCGTGCTTACTTGAAAAAGCCTTCAGTTAACGGTTTGATTCTTCCATCATTTGGTCAAGAATGGGAATTGAAATGGACATCTATTAAGTAGTCCAAACAGCATATCATTTTAAGAAGAAGGGGCCGTTCGCACCTCGTGGGAGCGGCCCCTTCTAAATTTCTAAGCAGTTAATTTTAATAAAGGAGGAGCATTATGGTTAAGTTCATTCTTCGCCGTTTCTTATATGCGCTTATTACGTTATGGCTTATTGCATCATTCACATTCGTATTGATGAAAAACTTACCAGGTAATCCACTAGGAGAAGGCGCCGAAAAGATTCCTAAGGCTACGAAAGAGATGCTGATGAAGCAATACGGTTTAGATAAGCCACTATGGGAACAATACTTGACATTCATGAACAACATCATCCATGGCGATCTAGGAGCTTCCTTTCAATTCCCTGCTCACAAAGTTACTGATATTATCAAACAAGCATTCCCTTCTTCACTAGAACTTGGGTTAATCTCTATCGCTATTGCCATAGTTGCAGGTCTCACATTAGGGATTATTGCATCTCTGAAGCATAATAAAGCAGGCGATTACACGGCAATGTTCATTGCGATTCTGGGTGTATCTATCCCATCCTTTGTTCTTGGTCCATTGCTTTCTTATTATATCGGTGTTAAATGGGGTATTCTCCCAGCAGGTTTATGGAAAGGTCCAAGTTATCGAATTTTACCATCAATTGCGCTGTCATTTGGAACCATTGCCATTTTGGCACGTTTGATGCGTACGTCCATGTTGGACGTTCTGAATCAGGATTATATTAAGACAGCCAAATCCAAAGGTTTGAGCAATTTTACAGTTGTTGTTAAGCACACGATAAGAAATGCTATTTTACCAGTTATCACAATTATAGGTCCAATATTTGTAAACGTAATCACTGGAACGCTGGTTGTTGAGCAAATTTTCGGTGTGCCGGGCTTAGGAAAACATTTCGTTTCTTCCGTTTCTTCCAACGATTACACCATGATCTCTGGATTAACGATTTTCTATTCAAGTATACTTATCTTAGTCATCTTTATCACAGACGTAGTGTATGGCTTTGTAGACCCTAGAATTCGTCTTGGGAAAGGCGGGAAATAAATCATGCAAACACCAAATAATGCAACTGAGAATAACTACAAGTTTGCTCCCGTTTCAAATAAATCTTTAACTGGCGAAAAAATTGTTAGACCTTCGCTCAATTATTGGCAGGACGCATGGAGACGACTTAAGAAAAATAGACTGGCTATGGCTGGCTTAATTATATTGGTTGCCTTGATCGTATTAGCGATTATTGTACCTTTTGTTTCAAGCTACGATTATCAGACACAAAACTTAAAAGTAAAAAATGTGTCTCCAAGTGGTGAACACTGGTTCGGTACAGACGACTTCGGACGCGATGTTTGGACCCGTGTATGGTGGGGAACACGTATCTCCTTATTTATCGGGATTGTAGCAGCTTTAATTGATTTGGTTATCGGTGTTCTTTATGGTGGTATTTCTGCGTACTATGGCGGGAAAGTTGATGAAGTAATGCAGCGTACGATTGAAATCGTCTATGCGATTCCTTTCTTGTTGATCGCGATTCTACTCATTATGGTTATCGGTTCCGGTGTTTCATCTATTATTTTGGCTATGGCAATAACGGGGTGGGTTCCAATGGCACGTTTGGTGCGCGGTCAAATGCTCACGTTGAAAGAGCAAGAGTTCGTGCTTGCATCCCGTACACTTGGCGCATCTCCAATGAGAATTATTATGCGCAGCTTGATTCCTAATGCGTTAGGTATCATCATCGTGCAAATTACATTTGTTGTTCCAGCTGCTATCTTTACTGAAGCGTTCCTTAGCTTCATTGGTCTTGGTGTTAAACCGCCGCTCGCATCGCTGGGTAACTTGCTATCGGACGGCGCCAACTATATCCGGTTATATCCGCATCGCCTTATTTTCCCGACTATTATTTTCAGCTTGATTCTATTAAGCTTCAATTTACTCGGCGATGGGCTTCGTGATGCGCTTGATCCAAAAATGCGCAAGTAAGAAGGGGTGAATAATGATGAGCACCAATAACAATTTACTTGAAGTAAAAGATTTGAGAGTTTCTTTCCGGACATATGCGGGGGAAGTTCAAGCTGTTCGCGGCGTATCTTTTTCTTTGAAAAAAGGTGAAGTGTTGGCGATTGTAGGTGAATCCGGCTGCGGTAAGTCCGTTACGGCACAAACGCTCATGCGTTTAATTCCTACTCCGCCTAGCTATATAAAAAGCGGTTCTATCATGTTTGACGGGAAAATGGATATTACCAAGCTTTCAAACAAACAGATGGAGAAAATTCGCGGATCCGAAATGGGTATGATTTTCCAGGATCCAATGACTTCTTTGAATCCGACGATGAAAGTCGGCGATCAAATTACAGAAGGTCTAATTAAGCATGAAGGTTTGAATAAAAAGGCTGCAACTGAGAAAGCGATTGAAATTCTCAAGCTTGTAGGCATTAACTCTCCAGAGGGCCGTATTCACCAATATCCACATGAGCTCTCCGGTGGTATGCGTCAACGTGTTATGATTGCTATCGCACTTGCTTGTTCGCCTAAACTGCTTATCGCAGATGAGCCAACAACGGCTCTTGATGTGACGATCCAGGCGCAAATCATTGATTTGATGAAGACGATCTCTGTTAAAACGGACTCATCTATTATCTTAATTACACATGACCTTGGTGTCGTAGCTGATATGGCTCAACGTGTTGTCGTTATGTACGCTGGGAAAATTATTGAGCAAGGTACAGTAGATGAAATTTTCTACGAACCGCAGCATCCATATACATGGGGCTTGCTTCGTTCAGTGCCGCGTTTGGATACGAATAGTAATGAAGAGCTTGTGCCGATTCCAGGTACACCTCCAGATCTGTTCGCACCTCCAAAAGGGTGTGCTTTTGCAGCCAGATGTCCATATGCGATGAATCATTGTTTGGAAGAAGATCCAGAGCATACGTCGCTTTCTGAGACACACAGTGCCGCTTGCTGGCTGCTGCACCCAGATGCACCGAAGGTTGAACGTCCTGTAGGAGTGGGGGGGCATCAACATGTCTAAATCTAATCAACCGATTTTACAAATTCGTAATATGAAGAAGCATTTTAATCTTGGCAACGGTAAAATATTGAAAGCTGTTGACAATTTCTCTATAGAAATTAACCGCGGTGAAACATTTGGACTTGTAGGGGAATCCGGATGTGGGAAATCGACAGCGGGTAGAACGATTATCAAGCTTTATGATGCAACAGAAGGCGAAGTTATTTTCGACGGTGAAGATGTTCATAAGTTGAAGGGGAAGAAGCTGAAAGACTTTAATCGGAATATGCAAATGGTATTCCAAGATCCTTACGCTTCTTTGAACCCTCGTATGACGGTGGGGAATATCATTGCTGAAGGTATTGATATTCATGGATTGTACAAAGGTCTTAAACGTAAAGAACGTGTGATGGAATTGCTTCGCGCCGTTGGTTTGAACGATGAGCATGCCAATCGTTTCCCGCATGAATTTTCCGGTGGTCAGCGTCAACGTATCGGGATTGCCCGTGCGCTTGCAATTGAACCGAAATTTATTATTGCGGATGAGCCGATCTCTGCATTGGACGTTTCCGTGCAAGCACAGGTTGTTAACTTGTTCAAGAGATTACAGAAAGAAATGGGCTTGACTTATTTATTTATCGCGCATGATTTGGCGATGGTTAAGCATATTTCCGATCGTATCGGTGTTATGTATCTTGGTAACCTCGTTGAGGTGACGACGTCTGATGCTCTTTACGCGAAGCCGCTTCATCCTTACACACAGTCGCTGCTTTCTGCGATTCCGATCCCAGATCCGGAAATTGAGCGTACACGTGAGCGCATCATTCTTCAAGGTGATGTACCAAGTCCGCTTAATCCGCCTAGTGGATGTCCGTTCCGTACGCGCTGTCCACAAGCAATGCCGCAGTGTGCGGAATCGATGCCGCCATCCAAAGAAGTGGAACCAAATCACTTCGTAGCTTGTCATTTGTATTAAGATTGTTCAGCCGTCCCCGTAGGGGGCGGCTTTTTAATGTTCAATTGTAATTATTTAAAATACAGTTTTGACGATTGCGAACCTTACGTGTACAATCAAAGAATAGTCGTTTTATTTGGTATGAAGAGGAGACACTAGTCGCATATGCAAATGGAAACTTTTCATTGGAAGAAAAATCAGAAGTTAGCGGAAGATTACATAGCTCAGACAGATAAAGCTAAAGCTTTATTTCCTTACCACTTCGGAAACTTGGAGGACTGGCGGTCCCGAGTTCAATGGTTAGACGAAGTAAAGACTTCACCTCAAGTTGATCGAAGGCTCTTGGTGCAAGTCTTGAGAAAATACAATGAGAGAATAGGAAATACACAGGCTGCATTTGATCATATCTCGTCATTGGCTGATAAGGATACACTTGCGATTGTGGGGGGCCAGCAAGCCGGGTTGTTTGGTGGTTCGCTGCTTGTTCTGTACAAAGCTATAAGCATTGTTCAACTGGCTCGTGAATGGAGTGGGAAATTACAACGCCCGGTTGTGCCGATTTTTTGGATCGCCGGTGAGGATCATGACTTCGATGAAGTTAACCATACGTATACGTTATCGAATGCTCAGCAAATTGAGAAAATCAAGGTTGATCATCCGACAGGACGACGCACATCCGTCAGTAGGCTGCCTCTTGAACCTGATGCATGGAAAGAGGCTTTGGCGGCGTTAGATCAATCCCTGATGGATACAGAGTTTAAAGCTTCGCTAATCGCTAAGCTGGAGGGAACAACAGAGGATGGGGCAACATTATCGGATGCTTTTGCTCGCTGGATGGCTATCCTCTTTGGGGAATACGGGCTTGTTCTTATAGACTCCGATGAACCTTCCTTACGAGCTTTGGAAGCGTCCATGTTTGAGAAGCTTATCCTTCAGAATGAAGCATTCTTGGGATCGTTACAGAAGAGTCAGGATGAAGTTGAGCAAGCGGGATATGAGAGTCAAGCTGAAATAAGCAACGACGGAGCTAATTTGTTTATATTTGCAGATGGACAGCGGCTGCTCTTACATCGTGAAGGTGAACTATTTACAGATAAGAAGAAGGACAATAGTTATACTAAACAGCAGCTTCAAGATTTAGCATTAACAACACCTGAGAATTTAAGCAACAACGTGATGTCGCGGCCTCTAATGCAAGAATTTCTATTCCCTGTTCTCGCTACTGTGTTAGGACCTGGTGAGATTGCTTATTGGTCGCTGACGAAGCATGCTTTCGAACAGTTTGGCATGAAAATGCCGATCATTGCACCGCGCATGGAGTTTACTTTGATCGAGGGTACGGTTCAGAAACAAATGAACAAATATGGTTTTACATTTGAGGACGTGCTTGAGCGCTTTGAGCACAAGAAGCAAGAATGGCTGGATGCGCAAGATACATTGCAACTAAATGAGCGGTTCGATGCTGTAAAATCGGAATTCAGTGTGAACTACGCACCTCTTGTGGAATCTCTAGCTGCGATCAACCCCGGGGTTAAAAAGCTGGGAGAAACGAATTTAGCGAAAATCCTCGAGCAAATCGAATTCTTACGTAATAAAGCAGGAGAAGCATATAAGACGCAATTCGATGCGGCGTTGCGACAATTAGAACGCATAAGACTAACGATATTACCGTTCGCCAAGCCGCAAGAAAGAGTGTATAATGGGTGTGCTTATATGAATCGGTATGGGAATGAATGGCTCCGAGATTTAATTGAGACGCCGATTCCTGTTGACGGTTTGCATCGTATTTATTATTTATAGGAGGAAACGAACATGACAACTGTAGAAAAGAGTATTGTTGCTGATATAACCCTAGCACCGGAAGGTCATTTGAAAATTGATTGGGTCCAGGCGCACATGCCTGTTTTGAATCGTATTCGTGAGCAATTTGAGAAGGAACAGCCTTTTAAAGGATTGAAAGTGGCTATTTCCTTGCATTTAGAAGCGAAAACAGCTTATTTAGCCAAAGTAGTAAAAGCCGGTGGAGCTGAAGTAACGATTACGGGCAGCAATCCGCTATCTACACAAGATGACGTTTGTGCAGCGCTTGTTGAGGATGGTATCACTGTTTTTGCGAAATACAATCCGAGTCCGGAAGAATATAAAGAGCTGCTGATTAAAGCGCTCGAAACGAAGCCTGACCTGATCATTGATGATGGCGGCGATTTGGTTTCTATTCTTCATTCCGAACGCAAAGATTTGGCTGTACAAGTGCGCGGCGGAGCTGAAGAAACAACAACTGGTATTCTTCGTCTGAAAGCGATGGAGAAAGAAGGCAAGCTTGAATTCCCGATGGTCGCAGTTAACGATGCTTTCTGTAAATACTTGTTCGATAATCGTTATGGTACAGGTCAATCCGTTTGGGATGGCATCAACCGTACAACCAACTTGGTTGTAGCTGGTAAAACAGTTGTTGTTGTCGGGTATGGCTGGTGTGGTAAAGGTGTGGCTATGCGCGCTAAAGGTTTGGGCGCGAATGTAATCGTAACTGAAATTGATGCAATTAAAGGTGTCGAAGCCTACATGGATGGCTTTGCTGTTATGCCAATGCTTGAAGCAGCGAAATTGGGCGATTTCTTTGTAACAGTTACGGGTAACCGTGATGTGATTCGTGGAGAGCACTACAAAGTAATGAAAGATGGCGCGATTCTATCGAATGCAGGCCACTTTGACGTGGAAGTAAACAAACCGGAACTTGAAGCAATGTCTTCATCCAAGCGTACAGTAAGACGCAATATTGAAGAGTACCAATTGACGGACGGTCGTAAAGTATACATTCTTGCTGAGGGACGTCTAGTTAACCTAGCTGCAGGCGATGGTCATCCGGCTGAAATTATGGATATGACGTTTGCGCTGCAAGCTATGTCACTTAAATATGTAAATGATGAATACAAGAAATTAGGTAAAACTGTTGTCAATGTACCTTATGTGCTGGATGAGCAAGTAGCTCGATTCAAGTTGGAATCTCTTGGCACTAGCATTGATTCGTTGACAGAAGAGCAGAAGATGTACCTGGACAGCTGGGCGGAGCATTAAGATCAAGGGAGCTTTTTGGAGACTTGGAGAACTTTCAAAAGCCTTCAAAAGCTTTGGAGAACCTTTCAGACCACTTTAAGAGTGGGCTGGGAGGTTTTCTTTTTTTGTGTAACGGTAGAACAAGGATTGGCTAAGGTTTATTTTATCAGCAATTATTTGTTGAAGTGACTAGGCGACTTGCAACCTTTCCATCTTAACCCCCGTTTATAGGGTGTATAACCTATATTTGGTAGCGAGGGGTTGGCAAGATGGGGGTCATTAAAAGCAAAGAGAACGGTAGGTTCATGCACAGCAGTATTGCGGCTAACAAAACAAAAAGGAATAGGTTAGTACGGAAAATTTCTTTCCTGCTAGCGACGTGTATGCTAGTAATTAGTATACTATCAGGCTGTAGCGCTGCAAAGGACGAATCGTCAGCGCCATCATCAAAAGAAATGAAAATGTCTGCGACTAGCGACGCTTTGAAGGCAGAATCTGCAAAGTCAATTGACGCTAAGTCCGCGGCTCCTGCTGCAGCTGCTGGAGGGAAAACAAGCAGCGCAGATGCCACATCCAAAGGGAAAGAGGGAACGGCAGAAATAGCGCCTACTGACGTAAAAAACGCGCCGATCACAGTCATGCCAGCAACGGGAAGCGATGATGCAGCCGGATTTAATCGTAAGTTGATCTACCGTGCTAACTTGGTTATGCCTGTAGAGGACTACAGTAAGGCTCAGACAGCCCTCCGTGACCTTATAGCGCTTAGTGGGGCTTACATTCTGCAATTCTCGGAAAATGCAAATACGGGGGAACAGGGCGGGACGTATACAATCAAAGTCGCAGCAAACGGGTTTGTCTCTTTGTTAGATGGCTTAGAGAAGATGAGTCCATCGCTTCAAAGGAACGTACAGGGACAAGATGTGACGGAGGAGTATGTGGATCTTAACTCACGCCTCAAAGCAAAACAAATGGTTGAAACGAGATTATTAGGCTTTATGGAGAAGGCTTCAAAAACAGATGAGCTGCTTGCTTTCTCAAATGAACTATCCAAGGTACAAGAAGCGATTGAACAGATAAAGGGTCGGATAAGGTATTTGGATCAAAATGTCTCGTTCTCGACGATTGAGCTTCGTATGTACCAGCAAACGGGTAATAAGCCGCTGCTATCTGATCCTCATAAGTTAACACTAGAGGAACGCATTCAAAAAGCATGGAATTCTAGCCTAAATGTACTAGTTGCTGTTATGCAAGGTATTCTCGTTTTCCTTGCAGCTGCATTTCCGATTCTCATCATTGGCCTATTGATTGGCGTACCGATCTGGGTATTCAGACGCAAAAGAAATAAACAACTGCAAGAGATGCGAGTACAACTCAAAGATCAAAATGCTTCTTTAAACGCACTTGAAGATGAGAAACAAGGAACAAAAGACGCAGAATAGACCTAAAATTGAAAATAATTTTGAAAATCCTGCTCTCAAAGCAGGATTTCTTTTATTTTTAGCGAATATTGATTCAAATGTGGTGGAAAGTGGTACAAAGTGGAGGAAAAGGGGGCGACATGCTATGTTCATGGGTGAATATCAACATAGCATCGACGAGAAAGGCCGAATGATCATCCCGGCCAAGTTTCGCGAAGCCCTCGGCGACTCATTTGTCATCACCCGCGGTCTGGATCAGTGCTTATTCGTTTATCCGCAATCGGAATGGGCGATACTCGAGCAGAAGCTCAAAGCACTGCCGCTAATGAAATCAGATGCGCGTGCCTTCACCCGGTTCTTCTTCTCCGGTGCAACGGAGTGTGACCTCGATAAACAAGGCAGAGCGAACATTCCAGGCAACCTCGTGGATCATGCCAAACTTGAAAAGGATTGTGTGGTTATCGGTGTTTCCAACCGAGTTGAGATTTGGAGCAAGCAAATTTGGGAAAGCTATGCCAATGAATCAGAACAGTCGTTCAATGAAATAGCTGAGAAACTCGTCGATTTTAATTTTGATTTATAGAGGCTTACGTAGAAAGCTTTGCTAAAGCAAAGCTCAGATTATGCTTACGAAGTTAGTTTTGCCAAGGCAAAACTCAGCTAATGCTAACGTAGAAAGCTTTGCTAAAGCAAAGCTCTTAGGAGGACACCAAGTGTTTCATCATGTGACGGTACTTAAGGAAGAATCTGTTGAAGGTTTACATATAAAGCCGGATGGCGTTTACGTGGATTGTACGATGGGAGGAGCAGGGCATAGTTCCCTGATTGCTTCGAAGTTAGGTCCAAATGGCTTACTGATTGCACTAGACCAGGATGATGTTGCTTTAGCTAATGCTCAAACCGTGCTAGCGCCCTACCTGGATCGAGTGAAAATCGTGAAAAGCAATTTCAGAGAGCTGGAGAAGGTGCTCCAGAATGAGCCTAGAGCGCTACGTGATGGCTTGCCGCAGGTGGATGGGATTCTCTTCGATCTTGGCGTGTCATCTCCACAACTTGATGATGGGGATCGCGGTTTCAGCTACAACCACGATGCAGAGCTTGACATGAGGATGGATCGTTCGACAGAATTAACTGCCAAAACGATTGTCAATGAGTGGCCAGCAGACCAAATTGCGCGAATTTTGTTTGAGTATGGGGAAGAAAAGTTTTCCAGGCGGATCGCAGGCGTCATTGTGGAAGCTCGGACCAAACAACCCATTGAAACCACAGGTGAGCTGGTGGAGCTTATCAAGGAAGGTATTCCCGCTGCAGCGAGAAGGACCGGCGGTCACCCCGCGAAGCGAAGCTTCCAAGCGCTGCGTATAGCGGTAAACGATGAATTAGGAGCTTTTGAAGAAGCACTGGAGCAATCACTCCGTTGCCTTGCCCCACAAGGCCGAGTTGCTGTAATTACCTTCCATTCACTGGAAGATCGCATATGCAAACAATTTTTTGTGAAAAACGTTGAAAAATGTACCTGTCCTTCGGATCTTCCCTATTGCGTTTGCAAGAAGACCGGAGTTGTAAAATTAGTAACACGAAAACCAATTTCACCAAGCGAACATGAGCTTGAAGTCAATCAAAGGGCAAGATCCGCGAAGCTGCGAATCGCTGAAAAGCTTTAAATTACCCCACAAAGTGAAGACAAGCTCTGAAGCTTATTCCTATTACTTTGCGGGGGGCCCAAAATAAACACAAGGGAGGAAATAAAACATGCCATCTTACATCCAAGGCAATTTGGCTCTCGATCCAAAACGTTCAGCCCCAGCACCAAAAGTGAAGATAAAAGAAACAACAAAGGTTGTTTATCGCAATAAAACGTTGCCGACACAGGAGAAGATGCTCTATTTGTTCACAGTAATCCTTTGTGTCATTGTGGCAGGCGTTATTATCTGGCGTTACGCGGCTATTTATCAGATGAATGCTAATATTTTGAAAATGCAAAGTGAAATTCGTGAGATGCAAGCTCAGAACAGTGCTTTGAAGCAAGAAGTAGAGAAACTGCAAAGTCCTGAACGTATGAAGGGTGAGGCTGTTCGGCTAGGGTTTAATTTAGGAGATGAAAAGAAAGTAAGTTTAGTCACTCCAGAGAAAACAAAATCAAATACAAGCAGTAGCAAAAATAATAAAGTAGTTTCTAAACCGTAATGGGCAGGTATTCGATATGACAAAAAAAATTAAGCTGCGATCTTTGCTAATTGGAGGGTTCTTCACCCTTCTTTTTGTTGTCCTCATTTCTAAAGTCTATTGGATTCAAGTGGTAGAAGCTTCATGGTTGCTAGGGGAAGCCGAGAAGAAATGGGAAACAGATAAGGTATTAACCCCTGTTAGAGGAAGTATACTGGACAGAAATAACAAAGTACTTGCCGTTGAAGCAACGTCGTATACCATTGCACTTAATCCCAAAATGATTGATGGCTATCATATCGCTGAGAATGTTACACAAGGATTAGCGGAAATTTTGAAAGAGTCGGATGTAACGAAGCCTACGCTTGTCAATAAAATCCGTGAACGGGCAACGAAAATGAAACCGGATGGTACGGATTTTGCTGTTTATACAGAGATTAGAAATGAAGGTTGGAAGATAGAGAAAGAGAAGGCAGATCAAGTTCGTACGTTAATTTCAGAGCTTCAAACAAAACTCAAGTTAAGTGCAAAAGCTAACGTAGGAATTACTATTTTAGAAGACAAGAAACGCTATTATCCAGGTGAAACGCTAGCTTCTCACATTCTTGGGTATACGAATAAAGAAGGCGAAGCAGCAATAGGTTTAGAACTTAAACTAGACCAAACCCTTAAGGGTGTTCCTGGAATGTTAAGCTATGAGAAGGACGGGAAAGGTGTTGAACTTCCTGATTCCAAGATCAATTTCAAGCCAGCGCAAGATGGGAACAATGTGCGACTCACAATTGATAAAAATATTCAGTTTTATTTGGAGAATGCACTTGAAAAAGTAAATGATAAGTGGCACCCGAAGAGCCTAACGGCGATTGCTGTTGATCCGCAAACCATGGAAATTCTAGGAATGGCTAATACGCCAACCTTTAACCCCAATACCTATTGGACGATTAAAGATCAAAGTGATTTCAAGAATAATGCGGTAGCCTCTCGCTACGAGCCTGGCTCTACTTTTAAGCTAGTGACATTAGCTGCTACAGTAGAAGAGGGTCTATTTAATCCGAATGAAATGTACCAATCAGGTATGATTCGGGTAGAGGATAGAGAACTCCATGACCATAATCGGGTTGGTTGGGGGAAAATCTCCTTCTTGGATGGTCTTAAGCGCTCTAGTAACGTTGCTTTCGTCAAATTGGGTATAGAAAAATTAACTTCACCTAAGCTGAAAGATTACATCACGAAATTTGGGTTTGATCAAAAAACGAATATTGATATGCCGAATGAAGTTTCCGGTTTAATCGATATGAAATATCCATCTGAGTTTGCAACAGCAACATATGGACAAGGAAAGGTCGTTGTTACAGCCATTCAACAAACAGCCGCTTATGCTGCGATGGCCAACGGTGGTAAATTGATGTGGCCACACATTGTTAAGGATATTGTCGATCCGAAAACAGGGAAAAGCATTCAGTCTTTTGCGCCACAAGTCGTTAGGCAAGTTGTAAGTGAAAAGACAGCTAAACTGGTGACCGGATATTTAGAACAAGTTGTATCCGACCAAGAAATTGGTACAGGTAAGCTTGCTTTTATGGAGGACTACCGTGTCGCAGGAAAGACAGGAACAGCTAACTTAGTCCTTCCCGGTGAAAAGACCTATTCCACGGATTCGTGGGTTATTTCCTTTATTGGGTACGCTCCTGCTGAAAATCCTCGTATCTTAGTTACATTGATCGCCGATCAACCTGACTTAGGCGGCAATTATCACTTAGGAGGGCAGGTATTAGCTCCTGCTTTTAAAGAAATTGTTGGTGAATCGCTGCAGTATATGGGCGTTGCATCGAATAAGCAAACGAAAATGGTAACGAAGCCAGCTAATAAGCTAACGGTGCCTAATTTTGCAGATGTGACATCAGAAAGCGCCAAGGCTACAGCAAAGGAGAGCGGTTTGTCACTTGAGGTTTTCGGTAAGGGAGCCAAGGTTGTGGATCAATTTCCGAAAGCAGGTACTGAAATCTTATCTACACAACGAATATATGTTGCGATGCAAACTGTTGACGAAATGCCGCTGCCTAACTTGGTCGGTAGATCACTTCGAGATGCCGTTGAAACCTGTTCCTTCTTTAAAGTTGACTGTCAAACCGCCGGTGAAGGATATGTCTCGGATCAGGCCACAACAGGAGAAGGCGAGGGGAGAAGTGTGACGTTGCAGCTTAAACCATTAAGCGATAAATCTTCAACTGCAAGTTCATCAACACCTACACCTTCGCCAACACCGGCGTCAAATACGAAAACAGAAGCGCAGCGATCTACGGCCAAAAAGACACCTTAACGGAGAGCTTGTTCTAACCCCTGTTTGTCCCGAATAGTCATGTTAGGAATGATGTTGACTTATTGGGAAGGGAGACTGAACGTTCATGCGTGTTTCTAACGTTACCGTTCGTCGCAGATTGTTTACTGCGCTCATTATTGGCACTGTCATCTTTACAGCACTTATTCTCCGTCTAGCTTATGTCCAGCTTTGGATTGGACAAGACTTAGCGAATAAAGCAGAGGATAGTTGGCGGAGAAAAATTGACTTTGCTCCCAAGCGAGGCGAGATTCAAGATCGCAATGGGATAACGATGACCTACAGTATGAGTACACCTACGATAGTGGCTATTCCTGTTCAAATTCAAGACGCCCGAAGCACTGCAGCCAAACTTGCCGAAGTGCTGCAAGGGAACGAAGATGACATTTATAAACAGATTACAAAGAAAACATCCCAAAACGATATCAAGCCTTCTGGACGCAAAATAACGATTGAAAAAGCGCAAGAAGTACGAAATCTAAATCTTCCTGGTATTGTAGTAGCAGAAGATAACAAAAGATATTATCCTTTTGGCTCGTTAGCTGCCCATATTCTTGGTTTTGCTGGATTAGATAAAGGATTGACAGGCATTGAAGCAAAATATAACAGCCAATTAACTGGAATAGCAGGAAGCATATCCTATATGACTGATGCAGCAGGAAGAACGTTGGAAGGGACAACGGATACCTATACGAAGCCTAAAGACGGCCTCAATATGAAGCTGACAATTGACAGTCACTTGCAATCGGTGCTGGAAAGAGAATTGGATCAGGCTATGGTACAGTATAAGGCGCAAAATGTTATTGCCATCATGATGGATCCCAATAATGGAGAAATCCTTGCTATGGGGAGCAGGCCTACGTATGAACCAGGCAATTATAAGGATTTTCCGGCTGAAACCTATAACAGGAACTTACCGATTTGGAAAACGTATGAGCCGGGTTCTACTTTCAAAATTATTACGCTAGCTGCAGCACTTGAGGAAAAAAAGGTTGATTTAAAAAATGAGCAGTTTTATGATCCCGGATTTATTGAGGTCGGAGGGGCTAGACTCCGCTGTTGGAAACGCGGAGGTCATGGCAGTGAAACGATGCTGCAAGTCGTCCAAAACTCCTGTAACCCCGGATTCGTCGTTATGGGACAGCGTTTAGGCAAGGAAAAGTTGTTTGATTACATTTCAAAGTTTGGCTTTGGGAAGAAGACGGGAATTGACCTCGGCGGCGAAGAAAACGGCATTATGTTTAAGCCGTCTCAGGTAGGTCCTGTTGAGCTTGCGACGACGGCATTCGGTCAAGGTGTATCGGTCACTCCGATTCAGCAAATTACGGCGGTCTCTGCGGCTATTAACGGAGGAAGACTTTTTAAACCGTATGTAGCAAAATCATTTACGAATCCGGATACGGGTGAGATCGTTAATGTTGTAGAGCCTGAGCTTGTACGTAATGTCATCTCGGAAGAAACATCGAAACAAGTGCGCGAGGCGCTTGAGAGCGTTGTTGCTAAGGGCACAGGACGCAATGCGTTTATCGACGGCTATCGCGTAGGCGGGAAGACGGGAACAGCGCAGAAGGTCATTAACGGCCGTTATTCGCCGGATGAGCATATTGTCTCCTTTATTGGCTTCGCGCCGGCCGATAATCCGAAGATTGTCATCTATGCAGCTGTGGATGATCCTCAAGGGATTCAATTTGGTGGTCTGATTGCAGCTCCACTTGTGAAGAACATGATGGCTGATGCTTTGCGATATATGAAAGTCGAACCGGATAAAAACCAGCTTGATAAAGACTATCGCTATGGTGAAATACCGATTGTTGAGGTGCCGGACTTGGTTGGAGCCTCAGTTGATGATATATTAGAAGATCTGAACATGAATTTTAGGTTGGCTAAGTCTGGCAGTGGCAAATATGTAATCAGTCAAGCGCCGAAGCCGGGTTCACGAGTAGATCAAGGCTCTACAATACGCATTTTTCTCTCAAACAACGCGCCACCGCAATAATGTGGTTTAGTTGACTGGAAAAAAAGATTTGCGAGTAAGACATGTTTAGCTTTTCCATAGGCATAAAATTGTCAATAATAGGTAGCAATAACATTAAGGAGAGGGTTGCTCATGAAACTTCAGGAGCTTGCTTCCGCACTGCTCATTACCCACATACATGGAGATGCTGAAACAGAGATTACTGGGATTGAAGCAGACTCTCGTAAAATAAAAACAGGGGATTTGTTTCTATGTATCCCTGGACTGACAGCAGATGGTCACGATTATGCTCCAAAAGCGATTGCGCTTGGGGCTTCTGCGCTTGTAACGGAAAGAGTGCTTGACTTGCCAATTCCTCAGCTTGTTGTGAAAGATGCGAGATATGCAATGGCGGCATTATCAGCCCATTTCTATGGCTATCCCAGCAAAGAACTGAAATTAATTGGTATTACGGGTACGAATGGCAAAACGACATCGACCTATTTAATTGAGAAAATATTGCGGGATCAAGGCTTTACGACGGGACTTATGGGAACGATTCAAATGAAAATCGGCGATACGTATACGGAAATGGAGCGCACAACACAAGAATCCGTCGATCTACAGCGGAGCTTCCGCCAGATGTGTGAGCAAAAGACGGATTACTGCATTATGGAAGTGTCCAGTCATGCTTTGGAATTAGGTCGAGTGAAGGGTGTTCATTTCCGTTCGGGTATTTTTACGAATTTAACACAAGATCATTTAGATTATCACAAAACAATGGATGCTTACGCAGCGGCAAAAGGATTGCTCTTCTCTAGATTGGGGAATGGTTTCTCAGACGATCTCAAGGAGCGTCAGTATGCTATTCTAAATGCAGATGATGCTGCTTCCCAAACGTTTAGTAATCTGACAGCCGCGCAAATTATTACATATGGTATAGAGAACGAGTGTGATGTAAGGGCGACAAATATTCGAATTACAGCCCAAGGCACGGAATTTAAGCTTATTTCCTTTGCAGGAGAGGCTTTTTTCAGAATGAAGTTGGTTGGTAAATTCAACGTGTACAATGCGCTCGGGTCTATTGCTGCGGCACTGGCGGAAGGGATTCCCCTTGAAGCGATCCGGAATAGTTTAGAAGATATTACGGTAGTAGATGGACGTATGGAGGTTGTGAATGAAGGACAGGATTACTTAGTCTTGGTTGACTATGCTCATACCCCAGATGGACTAGAGAATGCCCTGTCTACAGTACGTGACTTTGCAGAAGGTAAGGTAATCACTGTGTTTGGCTGCGGTGGTGACCGTGATCGAACGAAACGTCCTCTTATGGGTAAAGTTACGGCCAAGTATAGTGATTATTTATATGTGACTTCAGATAATCCGCGTACGGAAAATCCAGATGCCATTCTTGCTGATATTGTTCCTGGTCTAAAAGAGGTTAATTACCCGAAGGAACAGTATGAATTAATCGTGGATCGCAAAAAAGCGATACAAAAGGCTATTGAAGGGGCAGGCCCTAAGGATGTAATATTGATAGCGGGAAAAGGCCACGAAACGTATCAGGATGTCATGGGGGTCAAGCATGATTTCGATGATCGATTGGTGGCTAAGGCTGCGATAAGGGGGAGAGGACGATGATAGAGCGCACGTTGGAACAAATGACAGACATGCTAGGCGTTGAATGTGTGAAGGTGTTCTCGAAGTCAGCTGCAAGGGACATTTTAATAAAAGGTATATCTACCGACACGCGAACTATACGACCCGGAAGTCTGTTTGTGCCGCTGATCGGGGACCATTTCGATGGTCACGCTTATGCCTCAGAGGCTTACAGTAAAGGGGCTGCGGCTGCCTTATGGCAAGATGACCACCCTCACCCCCCAGAAGGCATGCCCATCATTCGCGTCAAGGATACGCTAACAGCCCTGCAGCAGTTGGCTAAGTCTTATCGCAAGCAGCTGCCGGTTCGCATTGTTGGCATTACTGGGAGTAATGGCAAAACGACAACCAAAGACTTAGTTGCGGCCGTTTTGGGTAGTGCGTTTCAAGTGCATAAAACAAAGGGAAACCTGAATAATCATATTGGTTTACCGCTCACGCTGCTCGAGCTTGAGGAAACTACGCAATTCGCCGTAGTCGAGATGGGGATGAGTGGACGTGGCGAGATCGAGCTGTTATCCAATCTAGCTGAGCCGGAAGCGTCGATTATTACAATGATCGGCGAATCGCACATGCTTCAGCTTGGCTCGCGGGAAGAAATCGCTCGGGCTAAGGCCGAGATCGTTAGCGGAATGCCAAGCAGTGGGCTGTTCGTCTACAACGGCGACGAGCCATTGATTGAACAGGCCCTCGCGGAGCGAGGCCACGACGGGCTGCGCCGTATCCGTTTCGGCAGCGGCGCGGGTAATGATCTGTTCCCGACCGACATCCGGATGGATGCGGACGGGGCGCACTTCCAGATCAATTCACCGGGGTACCCGGAATTGTTCATTCCCTTGCTCGGTACGCATAATGTGATTAATGCGTTAGCAGCCATTGCCATCGGCGAAGCCTTCGGTGTCTCGCCTGAGGGAATTGCAGCGGGGCTTCGCTCGCTGCAGATGACAAGCATGCGCATCGAGAAGCTGACAGCAGCCTCGGGGCTGACTGTGCTTAACGATGCGTATAACGCCAGCCCGGCATCCATGCGGGCTGCGATTGACTTGACCGAGCAGCTGCGCGGCTTCGGTCGCAAGTTCCTCGTGCTCGGCGACATGCTGGAGCTTGGCGAGCACGAAGAGCAGTTCCATCGCGGTATCGGCGCGATGCTGTCTCCGGAACGTGTAGACTATGTCTTCACGTTCGGCCGTCTTGGCCGCTTCATCGCGGATGAAGCGGCTCAGCATTTCCCGAAGGCGTGCGTGCGCGCCTTCGATGACAAAGAGCAGCTCGCGGCAGAGCTCGCCGCTATCGCACAAGCCGAAGACCTTGTGCTCGTAAAAGGCTCGCGAGGCATGCGTCTCGAGCATGTGGTTAATGTCTTACTCGCCTAGATGGCGTTTGTAATTAATTATTGGATGAAACAGTAGATCGTTTTCGAAAGACGAAAACGAGCAGGGGGAACCAACGTGGAAAACGCAATTTTATTAACGATGGGCGTAGCTTTTGTGCTTTCGCTTATTATGGGACCGCTTTTTATACCCATTTTGCGGCGTATGAAATTCGGACAACAAATTCGTGAGGATGGCCCCCAAGGGCATCTGAAAAAACAAGGGACACCGACGATGGGCGGGGTCATTATTTTGCTCGCGCTGGCCCTTGCTACGCTTCGTTTTGCCGATAAAAATACGGATCTTCTAATCCTGTTAATAGCCTCATTAGGCTATGGGTTAGTTGGCTTTCTCGACGATTATATTAAAATTATTTTCAAGCGATCACTTGGTCTTACAGCGAAACAAAAGCTGTTCGGTCAGCTCTTGATCTCCGCTATCGTCTGTTACCTGCTTGTCATGCAAGGACATAGCACGGACTTATATATTCCATTTGTGTCGTTCCACTTCAACCCAGGCTGGTTGTACTTTCCGTTAATGGCCATTCTTATGTTGGGTGCATCGAATGCGGTGAATTTTACAGATGGCCTCGATGGACTGCTTGCAGGGACAAGTGCCATTGCATTTGGTGCTTATACGGTTATTGCTATGAATAATACACAGCCGGAAGCGGCTATTTTTTCGGCAGCTATGGTTGGGGCCGTACTCGGTTTTCTCGTTTTTAATGCTCATCCAGCCAAAGTATTTATGGGTGACACAGGATCGCTCGGGATTGGTGGCGGCCTTGTGGCTGTTGCCATTTTGACCAAAGCTGAGCTGCTTCTTGCCATTGTTGGCGGTGTGTTCTTGGTTGAAATTCTTTCTGTTGTGATCCAAGTCGTTTCTTTCAAGACGAGAGGTAAGCGTGTTTTCAAAATGAGTCCGATCCATCACCACTTCGAATTGGTTGGTTGGTCGGAATGGCGTGTTGTTATCACATTCTGGGTCGTAGGTCTCGTGCTTGCTGTACTCGGATTATATATGAATGAGGTGTTGTAGAGCATGAAACATCCGCGGGATTATCGTGGACTTGAAGTGATTATTTTGGGCTTGGCTCGCAGCGGTGTCGCTGCGGCTAAGCTTTTTCATCAAAAAGGAGCCTTGGTCACGGTCAACGACAAAAAAGAGCGAAGCGCATGCCCTGAAGCCGACGAACTTACGGCTCTGGGTATTTCTGTTGTATGCGGCTTTCATCCGGAATCCTTGGTGCATGCGGGGGTTTCACTCGTTGTGAAGAACCCAGGAATTCCGTATACGGTAGAGCCGATTCGCAAAGCACAAGAGCTCGGAATCGAAGTCGTGACAGAGGTTGAGGTTGCTTATCAATTCTGTGAAGCTCCAATTATTGGTATAACAGGTTCGAATGGCAAGACCACGACGACAACATTGATTGGTTTAATGTTGGACGCAGCTGGTTTATCTCCCGTTGTAGCGGGTAATATCGGGCGCGCATTAACCGAGGCTGCGCCTGAAGTTACAGCTGATAACTGGATGGTTGTTGAGCTAAGCAGCTTTCAACTGAAAGGAACGACTTCGTTCCGACCAACGATTGCACTTTTGTTAAATGTGTACGAAACTCATCTGGATTATCATGGTTCAATGGATGACTATATCGCTTCGAAAGCTAAATTATTTGCGAATCAAACCGAAGAAGATACAGCAATCTTGAATTGGGATGATGAGGTGTGCCAGTCTTTAATTCCTAGTCTGAAGGCTAAATTGTTCCCTTTTTCTATGAAAGAGAAGCTCACTTTTGGCGTCTACTTCGATGTAGAGACTGAGGCCATTGTTTATGCAAATGGACTAGGCCAAGTGCAGTCGATTATGCCGGTAAGTGAAATGGGGATCCCAGGCAGCTTTAACGTCGAGAACGCGTTAGCAGCGGCGGCAGCAGCCATTACCACGGGTGTTCAGCTGGATGCCATAGCAGATGTGCTCAGAAGCTTCCAAGGCGTAGAACACCGTCTGGAGCTCGTTAGAGAGCTGAAGGGTGTGACCTTCTATAACAATTCCAAAGCGACGAATGCAGCGGCTTCGATAAAGTCGATTGAGGCGTTCAACCAGCGTGTTGTTCTGATTGCAGGAGGTTTGGATCGAGGGTCGGATTATATGGAACTTCTGCCTACTTTTCGTGAGCGGATTAAAGGTATCGTTACTTTAGGTCAAACGAAAGAGAAAATTACGCATATTGCCGAGCTGGCAGGGATTAGCCGCATTCAAACCGTCGATACTGCTAAGGATGCAGCGGATGCGGTGTCGCAAGCCGTTCAGCTAGCCTGGCAAATGAGTGAACCCGGAGATATTGTTCTACTTTCACCTGCTTGTGCAAGCTGGGATATGTTCCCCTCCTATGAGGACAGGGGACGCATGTTTAAGGAGTCCGTGCATAACCTTTAAATAGGGCTTATCCACATATGCTGTTTGGTTGGCGATACTGTCGCTGCTTGCTGATATGTTTCATGGATGACGCCCACAACACACGAAGAGGTGTCTGTTATGGGTAAAGCACGGTCCGCTCCTGACATTTGGATTATTGTTCCAACCTTGTTGCTTTTGACAATCGGCGTTATTATGGTTTACAGCGCTAGCAGTGTTCTTGCGTTTCGTGAATTTGGCGATTCCCTGTACTACTTGAAACGTCAATTTATATTTGCTGTTTTGGGTGTTATCGCTATGTTTTTTACGATGAATGTTGATTATTTAGTTTGGAAAAGATTTGCCCGAATAGCGCTTTTTATTTGCTTTGCCATGTTGATTATCGTTCTGATTCCCGGCATCGGGGTTGTTCGTGGTGGAGCTAGAAGCTGGTTAGGTATAGGTGCCTTCGGTATTCAGCCGTCCGAATTTATGAAAATTGGGATGATTCTCTTTCTATCCAACATGTTATCCGAAAACCAAGCGAAAATAACATTATTCAGAAAAGGCTTATTGCCACCGCTTGGCATCATGGGCTTAGCGTTCGGTCTCATTATGCTGCAGCCTGACCTTGGAACAGGTGCTGTTCTCGTCGGAGCCTCGCTGCTCATCATCTACACATCGGGGGCGAGATTGCTTCATCTCTCGTATCTGGGTATGATAGGGGTTGCGGGTTTTATCGGGCTCGTCATCGCTGCCCCATACCGTTTGAAGCGAATTACAGCATTCTTGGATCCGTGGCAGGATCCCTTAGGTGCAGGTTATCAGTCGATTCAATCGCTATATGCTATTGGACCAGGTGGTCTTGTAGGGCTTGGTCTAGGTATGAGTCGTCAGAAGTACAGCTATTTGCCAGAGCCGCAAACGGATTTCATTTTCTCCATTATTGCTGAGGAACTTGGATTTATCGGCGGTACGCTTGTGCTGCTGCTCTTTACGATTCTTGTGTGGCGCGGAATGCGGGCAGCTATTACAGCGCCGGATACGTTTGCCAGTTTGATCGCTGTAGGCATTATCGGTATGATTGCCGTTCAAGTCATTATTAATATTGGTGTTGTTATTGGGATGTTCCCAGTAACCGGCATTACTTTGCCATTCATAAGTGCAGGAGGGTCTTCATTGACGCTTATGCTGACATCGGTCGGCATCCTGCTCAATATATCCCGCTATTCGAGGTGACAGGGGAATGAAAACGATTGTCTTTACCGGAGGAGGCTCCGCAGGACATGTTACACCTAACATAGCGCTGATGCATAAGCTTGCGCAGTTAGGTTGGGAAATTAAATACATAGGTTCAGCTACGGGCATCGAGAAAGACATCATTGAACGCGAAGGGGTACCTTTTTATTCGATTTCGTCTGGGAAATTACGTCGATATTTTGATCTGAAAAATTTCAAAGACCCTTTCAGAGTGATGAAAGGCGTCTATGAGTCTTATAGATTGCTCCGTCGTTTGAAGCCCGCCATCGTCTTTTCGAAGGGCGGGTTCGTTTCCGTCCCGGTCGTGCTTGGCAGTCGGATGAACAAGATCCCGGTGATTATTCATGAGTCCGATATAACGCCAGGGCTTGCGAACAAAATTTCAATACCTTTTGCAACCAAGGTTTGCGTTACCTTTCCGGAGTCCTTACAGCATGTTCAAAGAGACAAGGTTGAGCTGACAGGTTTACCGATTCGTGAACACATTCTAAGTGGTAAAGCGTCTCGTGCTTATCAGCTTTGTGATTTTCATTCGCAGAAACCGGTCATTTTGGTAATGGGCGGCAGCCTAGGATCGCAAGTGATTAATCAAGCTGTCAGAGGCAACCTAGGGCGATTACTAGCTCAGTTTCAGATTGTACACCTATGCGGGAAAGGCAATATTGCGTCAGAGCTTGCCAATACCCGGGGTTATAAACAATTTGAATATTTGAATGAGGAGCTCCCAGATATTTTGGCAATGACAGAACTTGTTATTTCCAGGGCTGGTGCCACATCTATTTATGAATTTTTAGTCATGGAAAAGCCGATGCTGCTTATTCCTTTATCTCTGCAGGCAAGCCGGGGAGACCAGATTCTAAATGCAGAGTCATTTCAGAAAGCTGGCTACGCGGACGTTCTACAAGAAGAGGCGTTAACAGCTGATACGCTCGCAGAGCGTGTGGAAGCTCTTCATGCGAATCGAGAGACCCACAAGGCAGCGATGCAATCACGCAAAGAAAGCGATGCGGTTGCATCGATCGTAAAACTGATTGAAACCTTTAGCTTATCGACTTGATTTTGCTAAACCGAATAGGCGATTGTCACACTCTATCCGATTTTACATAAACTACACTATAACCGTGACAGACACCTAAGGCTTAATATGGCGCCAAACAACGAAGACCGGCCATCTTCGACTCGGTCCGTATTATGAAATTATGATGCTTGAAGCTGCTTTTCAAGATAATTTCGCCCTACGTTCTGTGAAGGAGGTTTTCCCATGCAACAGTTAATATCCGACTTACAGGCAGCAAATATTGGCGAGATTCGAACGAATGAACGACTAGCCCCTTATACGACATGGAAAATCGGCGGTCCGGCTGATTGCCTCGTTATCCCCCAAACGAAAGAGCAGGTAGCTGCTGCCATCCAATTTCTATATGAACGCGGTGTTCCATGGACGGTCATCGGAAGAGGATCCAACCTGCTTGTAAGTGATAAAGGCATTAGAGGGGTCGTTATTAAACTTGGCAATGCGTTAGAAACGCTTCGCTTTGATGGTGCGATGGTCTACGCAGGTGGTTCCTATTCGTTCATTAAATTGTCCGTACTAGCGGCCAAGGAGGGTTTAACCGGACTGGAGTTTGCTTCTGGCATTCCCGGTTCTGTGGGAGGCGCCGTCTACATGAATGCAGGGGCTCATGGGTCCGATGTGTCACGCATACTCAAGCAGGCTGAAGTCATCCTGGACACAGGGGAATTGGTCACTATGCAGGCGGAGGATTTGCAGTATGCCTATCGACATTCCATTTTGCAAACAATGCCCGGCATTGTAACGGAAGCTGTCTTTGAATTACAGGTAGGAGAGCGCAAAGAAATAGCGGGAGCCATGGCGGCTTACCGGGATAGGCGCCTCCGCACGCAACCGCTTCAATTAGCTTGCGCTGGGAGTGTATTTCGCAACCCCGAAGGGGGATTCGCAGCTAAGCTCATCGAAGAAGCTGGCCTGAAAGGCAAACGTGTCGGTGGAGCTGAAATTTCTAAGCTTCACGCCAATTTCATTGTTAATACCGGAGATGCTACAGCCGAGGACGTTCTCACTCTCATAGGCGAGGTACAGCTAATCGTACAGAATCAGTACGGCATATCGCTAGTACCGGAAGTTCTGATGATGGGTGAGAGGTAAATCGGAGGTGGAACTTTGGAGAAGCTCGTTATCGAAGGTGGAAGACCTCTTACGGGAGCCATCCAGATACACGGCGCTAAAAACGCCGCATTACCAATTTTAGCAGCTTGCATCCTGGCTAGCGGCACTCATACTCTGCATAATGTTCCTAATTTGCTCGATATCGACACCATGCTGCGCATTCTTAGCGCGCTGGGCTGTCGTGCTGAGCAGCAAGGGGATACGGTATCTATCACAACATCCACAGCTCATTCCTCTCATATCCCAGAAGAATTGATGGGGCAGATGCGTTCTTCCATCTTTCTAATGGGTCCGCTACTCGCTAGATTCGGCAGTGTTACCGTCTATCAACCGGGTGGCTGCGCGATCGGTGAACGTAAAATCGATTTGCACCTTAAAGGTTTGCAGGCTCTCGGAGCCAACATCGAAGAATTCGCTAACAAAATTGTTTGCACCGCAGATTCATTGCAAGGCAGCGAGATTGTACTAGACTTCCCAAGCGTTGGTGCAACAGAAAATATTATGATGGCTGCTGTTAAGGCAGAGGGCATCACAACGATTTATAATGCTGCCCGTGAACCTGAGATTCAGGATTTGCAAAACTTCCTGAACACAATGGGCGCTGATATCATTGGCGCAGGTACGGACACCATAACGATTCGCGGAGTGGAGTCATTATCTCCTTGTTCATATCGCATCATACCTGATCGCATTGTAGCTGGAACATTCCTTGTGGCAGCAGCTGCGACCAAAGGAAGCATTACACTCGAAAGGGTGAACCCTGCTCATTTAACCTCGGTTATTCATGTCCTCAAGCGCGCAGGTGTTCAAATCATCACGGACGGTGATATAATACATGTAAGCTGTCCGACAAGACCGAAGGCGGTCGAGCGAATTGTTACTTCACCTCATCCGTCCTTTCCAACAGATCTTCAATCGCAAGTCATGGTGCTGTTATCTCTAGCAGATGGACTAAGCGTAATGAAAGAAACGATATTCGAAGGTAGATTTAAGCACGTTGATGAACTTTCCCGTATGGGAGCGGACATCCGTGTAGATATGAGCTCAGCCTTTATACGAGGGGTTCCTAGGTTATATGGAGCTACAGTTGAAGCGACTGATTTGCGAGCCGGTGCAGCACTTGTCATTGCCGGTCTGGCTGCGCATGGCACAACGATCGTTGAGCAAATTCATCATATTGATAGAGGCTATGATAGAATTGAACATATGCTTTCCATGTTGGGAGCCTCCGTGCATCGCCAAGCACCCGTCCCAAGCGAGTAGAATGTTTGAATGACTTCCGCGGATCCCTTCCTGCATGCAGGTGGGGATACACGGTTTTCATTTGTTTGTCATACGAAAATAATAGGTGGTGCCCATCTTGTCTGAAGACCGCAAAGTACCCGCTCTGCCTGTTCCTAAGCCGCGTGCGCGTACGAATCGGAAGCTGCTCATCTTCTTGTTCGTTTTTTTTATCACAGTTCTTATTATTTTGTTTTTTCAATCTTCGCTTAGCCGAATTAGTGCCATTGAAGTTGAAGGAAATGAACTTATGGCATCAGAAACAATTGGACAAGCTAGCCAAATTGCCGTAGGTGATCGTTTCTTTGCCGTTAGCTCACAGGCTATCCAGCAGCGCATTGCCAAGATGCCCATGATCAAAACGGCAGTTGTGAAAAAGCATTTTCCAGGCATTATCCGTATTACTGTTGAAGAATTCCCTAAAGTCGCGTTCCAAATTGGAGCAGATGGCAAGAAGCAGGCTGTGCTCGCTGATGGTGCTGTCGTGCAGCTTTCTGCAGGAAGCATTCCGTTGGACATGCCTATTTTGACAGGATGGACGGACGGCGATCCGAATAAGGCCGCACTTTGCAAAGTGCTTGGTGAAATCCCGGAGAGTGCGCTTTCTGACATTTCCGAAATTAAACCGGACCCGTCAGAGCCATATCCTGACAAGATCAAATTGTATACAAGATCTCAATTCGAAGTGTATACAACCATTGCCTATTTACCTGAGAAAATTGACAATTTGCCTGCCTATATAGCAAGCTTACAAGAAGATCATATTACGAGTGGTGTTATCAAAATGCTAGAAGTAGAGTATCACGCTCCTTTCGAACCGAATGAAGAGTCCAAAAATGATTCGAACAATGCATCCGGTCAGAAGTCTGGGGGCAATACCCCGAGTCCTACACCTGATTCGAGCAAAGATGGGGGTAAGACAAGCCCGAAGCCGACTCCAAAAGCGACGCCCAAATCGCCACCAAAGGAAACCGCGCGTCCTTCCTGACAAAAAAACGTTTAATGGGCTACTCAATCACTTAAAAAAATGTTAAAATTAGATTTATGGTTAAATAGGAATCTATCAGTACCTAAAATTTTTTTAAGTGATTACTAGACAGGATCTATATCGTTTTCTCATCATTAAGACTAGATATGTAAATGACTTTTTTTACTAGCAAAAAAAATGTAGAAAAAAGAGGGAATATGGCGGTTGTGTGGAATACGTATAGAAGTATTTGTGAGGAATTCACTTTATTACCCAAGTTACAGGAGGTGCCAGGGGCTTGAGCAACAATGACATCATTGTTAGTTTAGACATCGGTACATCCAAGGTTCGAGCTATTATTGGGGAAGTCGTAAACGGAACCATTAATATAATAGGTGTGGGATCTGCCGAGTCAGAGGGTATTCGTAAAGGCGCAATCGTTGATATCGATCAAACTGTGAATTCAATTCGCAGCGCCGTTGATCATGCTGAACGAATGGTCGGCGTACAAATTTCCGAGGTTTACGTAGGAATTTCAGGTAATCATATTGCTCTTCAATCTAGTCATGGTGTTGTCGCTGTTTCTAATGAAGACCGAGAAATCGGAGAAGAGGATATCGATCGTGTTATTCAGGCGGCTAGAGTCATCGCATTACCTCCCGAACGTGAAATTATTGGAGTTGTACCAAAGCAGTATTTAGTTGATGGACAAGAAGGCATTAATGATCCTCGTGGCATGATTGGTGTTCGCTTAGAAGTGGAAGCAACAATTATCACTGGAGCGAAGACAGGGATACATAATTTAATCCGTGTTGTGGAAAAATCCGAACTGAAGGTTGCAGGCCTCATCTTGATGTCGCTAGCATCTGGACAGTTAGCCTTATCTAAGGATGAGAAAGCTGTTGGAACGGTTCTGGTTGATGTAGGAGCAGGGGCAGCAACGATTGCCGTATTTGAACAAGGTAATCTTGTGGCTACGTCGACGATTCAAATCGGTGGCGAGTACATCAGTAATGATATCGCAATTGGACTCCGGACTCAGCTCGAAATCGCAGAGAAAATAAAGCTGAAATACGGTTGTGCTTCTGTAGATGATTCAGCGCCCGATCAAGTATTTAAGGTTACGAGAATGGGAAGCAATGTGGAAAAAGAGTTTTCGCAAGTAGACCTCGCGAATATCATTGAACCCCGCGTTGAAGAAATTTTCCAAATGATCCGTGCGGAAGTTCATCGTTTGGGATATGGTGATTTAGCTGGTGGTTATGTGCTTACAGGCGGAACCGTTTGTATGCCAGGCATACTTGCGGTCGCACAAGATGAACTCGCAACATCTGTACGCATCGCTGTTCCGGATTTCATTGGAGTACGTGATCCTTCCTACACTAGTGGCGTTGGTATCATTCAATTCGTATCCAAGTATATGAAAAATCGGAATTCGGGGCTCTCGAAGAAAGTAGTAACGAAGACAACAGCAAAAAAATCCTCCGATAGTACCAAACCAGGTTTTCTTGAACGGGTAAAAAATTTTTTCAGTGAATTTATATAGTGAACGCAAAGTTAGGGGGATATGACTCACATGTTTGAATTTGATATGGATTTAGACCAATTGGCTCAAATAAAAGTCATCGGTGTTGGTGGCGGCGGAAGCAATGCAGTAAACCGGATGATCGAGAACGGTGTTAAGGGCGTTGAGTTTATCACCGTTAATACAGATGCCCAAGCTTTACACTTAGCTAAGTCTGTGCATAAATTACAAATCGGGGATAAACTGACACGCGGTCTTGGTGCAGGTGCGAACCCTGAAGTAGGTAAGAAAGCAGCAGAAGAGTCAAGGGAGACAATTCTGAATACGCTTCGCGGCGCAGACATGGTATTCGTTACAGCCGGTATGGGTGGCGGTACGGGTACTGGAGCTGCACCGGTTATAGCCGAGATCGCTAAAGAAGTAGGCGCTTTAACCGTAGGTGTAGTTACTCGTCCGTTCACGTTCGAAGGACGCAAGCGCTCTTTACAAGCTGAGCAAGGTATTGCAGCATTGAAAGAGAAGGTAGACACACTTATTATTATCCCGAATGATCGGCTTTTAGAGATTGTAGATAAGAAGACTCCTATGCTTGAAGCCTTCCGCGAAGCGGATAACGTACTTCGTCAAGGTGTACAAGGGATTTCAGACTTAATCGCGGTACCTGGATTAATCAATCTGGATTTTGCGGATGTCAAAACGATTATGACGGAACGCGGCTCGGCCCTCATGGGTATCGGTGTGGCAACAGGTGAGAATCGTGCAGCTGAAGCAGCCAAAAAAGCGATCTCCAGTCCATTGTTGGAAACTTCTATTGAAGGAGCTCGCGGGGTTCTGATGAACATTACGGGTGGCGTGAATCTTAGCTTGTACGAAGTCAATGAAGCAGCTGATATTGTTGCATCTGCATCTGATATCGAAGTGAACATGATTTTCGGAGCTGTTATTGATGATAAACTCAAGGATGAAATTCTCGTTACGGTTATTGCAACTGGTTTCGAGCATAAGGCAGCGCCTATTCATCAACCCATCAAACGTCCTGGCACGGGTCAACCAGAAACTCCTGCTCCAGACAATCGGTTGAACAACTTGAAACCTTTTGGTTCTCAACCTTCTAACGACCAATTAGATATTCCGACGTTTCTGCGTAATCGCGGACGGAATACCGACAAATAATTACACAATAATTGTAAAGAGACCGAAGCCCTACATGATGTAGAGGCTTCGGTTTTTTGTTGTTCCTAGGGCTTTTCTAGCTCGTGATAGGCCGCGTCAACTGACAAAAAAAGTATCATCCTACTAGCAAGTTTAGACAGACTTTGAATTTAGATTCCCCTATACTGATTTAGAACCTTAAAGTTTCGTCAGAAAAATTACTATAAAAGCATCCGTCTTGGAGGTGAGGAAATTGTGGTCGTCTATGCGGATCTCATTTTCCTGCTGAACTTTCTGATGGATGCAGCCATGCTTATCGTAACGGCTAAAACGCGGAAAATATCGTTCAAGTGGTGGAGAATCGTAGGTTCGTCGGTTTTGGGAGCTTCCTATGTGGTCATTATGTTCTTGCCAGTGCCGTTGTTTCTTTTTACATTTTCTGTGAAATGTATGTTCTGTGTCGGTATGATTATGACTGCTTTCGGGTTTGGCTCCTTACAAAATTTATTGAGAAACATCGGAACGTTCCTTTTAGTGAATTTTGCTGTAGCCGGTGGTATGTTCGGCATTCATTATGTACTGGCATCCTCATCCGATGTGATGGAGGGGATTGTGTTTACGCAAACAGGTGTAGCCATGTTTCAGATGCAGGTTGGAGGCATCCTGTTTGTGCTCATGTTGCTGCTTCCTTTGCTATGGTGGTTCAGAACAGTGTTTCAGAGTTCGAAGCAGCGTGAGGTGTTGACATCTTATTTGGCAGAAGTAACGATTCATGTGGGTGATTATACAGCCTCTTGCAAAGGTTTAATAGATACGGGAAATCAATTGTATGACCCGTTAACACGAACCCCTGTAATGGTAATGGAAGTGTCTGAGTGGGGGGATGTATTGCCTGTAGAATGGCTCCAAAGGATTAGATCAGCAGATGTTGATCAGATCATAAGTGGTTTGGGTGTGGAGGAATTTGTTTGGCAAGATCGCTTGCGTCTCGTGCCCTACCGTGGCGTTAATCGGAATACCCAATTCATGCTGGCCATTAAACCGGATAAGGTGGTGATCACCCATAATCATTTGCAAATTGAAGCGTCTAAGGTGCTTATCGGACTCGATGGAGGAAAGCTTTGCAGTGACGGCACTTATCAAGCGATTATCCATCCAGCATTGATTTCGGCAGGATAGCGCTTTCTTAATGGAAGGTGAGTAATAAGTAACGTAAACCACTTCTTCGGTTTAGGAAATTTGTTTTGCTAGCAGCAAAACTCTACATATGCTTACGAAGTCAGTTTTGCATACGCAAAACTCTTAGGAGGAAACTAACATGTTCTTGAAGTGGAAAATGCTTTTTCAACTAGCGTATTATCGTATTTTAATGCTACTAGGCCTCAAAGGCGAAGAAATCTATTACATTGGCGGCAGTGAAGCGTTACCGCCCCCACTTACTAGAGAAGAAGAAGAGTACTTATTGGAAAAGTTACCGTCCGGGGATGCCGCAGTGCGAGCTATGCTGATTGAGCGCAACCTGAGATTGGTTGTCTATATAGCTAGAAAGTTCGAAAATACTGGCATCAATATCGAGGATTTGGTTTCTATCGGTGCCATCGGCCTAATAAAAGCGGTGAACACCTTTGACCCGGAGAAAAAGATCAAGCTAGCTACATATGCTTCCCGCTGTATTGAAAATGAAATTCTCATGTACTTACGACGAAACAGTAAAATACGTACGGAAGTTTCTTTCGATGAACCGCTTAATATTGATTGGGACGGAAATGAACTTCTGTTATCTGATGTTTTGGGGACCGAAAATGATACCATTTACAGAAATATTGAAGAACAGGTAGATCGAAAGCTGCTGCATAAAGCACTTGATAAGTTAACAGAGCGGGAACGCATCATCATGGAGCTCCGTTTCGGCCTGCAAGACGGGGAGGAAAAAACGCAAAAGGACGTCGCTGACTTACTGGGTATTTCACAATCGTATATCTCCAGATTGGAAAAGCGCATTATTAAAAGGCTTCGTAAAGAATTTAATAAGATGGTCTGAAAAATATTTTTTGACAGGTCATGTCGAATTTGTTCAGCAGTCACGGGAGGGAGCGAGTCGAAACCCTTTTGTCAAGTAGCTCCATCAGGGATAGGACAGGAATAAATCAACCGCTCACGGGGATAATTAACAGTAATGTTTCTCCTTGGGAGGTAATCACGGTGACCCGAAATAAAGTTGAGATATGTGGTGTTGATACCGCCAAACTGCCTGTTCTGACCAATGCTGAAATGCGCGAACTGTTTTCTGATTTGCAGACGAAACAGGAGCGAGCTGCAAGAGAGAAATTGGTCAATGGGAACCTAAGGTTAGTTCTAAGTGTGATCCAGCGGTTCAACAATCGCGGAGAGTATGTGGACGATCTCTTCCAAGTTGGCTGTATTGGTTTGATGAAAGCCATTGATAACTTTGATTTAAGTCAAAACGTCAAGTTCTCGACCTATGCTGTTCCGATGATTATAGGTGAGATTCGCCGCTACTTACGAGATAATAACCCGATTCGCGTTTCTCGTTCCTTAAGAGATATTGCTTACAAAGCTTTGCAAGTCAGAGACAGCTTGACGAATCAGAATTCACGCGAGCCTACGATCTATGAAATCTCCGAGGCGCTTAATGTGCCTAAAGAGGATGTCGTATTCGCGCTTGATGCCATTCAAGACCCGGTATCGTTATTCGAACCAATTTATCATGATGGCGGAGATCCCATCTATGTCATGGACCAGATCAGTGATGAGCGCAATAAGGACATGTCGTGGATTGAAGGAATTGCACTTCGTGAAGCTATGCGTAAACTAAATGCTAGGGAGAAGATGATTCTCTCCATGCGATTTTTTGAAGGGAAAACGCAGATGGAGGTGGCCGATGAGATCGGCATTTCCCAAGCTCAGGTTTCTAGGCTTGAGAAATCTGCCATCTGTCAGATGCAGAAACATGTGAAATCGTAATTAACATAAAGACTGGATCGGCTGTGACAAGCCGTGAAGGTCTTTTTTTGATTTTCAGGACATTTTGCCCACACCGCACATATACTAGTACAAAATCAGTTAAAAATCCTAATGAGATTCGTGGTGAATAGCCTCATGAAAATATCTGATTTCCAGACGAAAGATGTAATCAATATTGTCGATGGTAAAAAGCTCGGGCAAATCAGTGATTTGGAGCTTGATCTGCGTCAGGGTCGTATCGAATCGATAGTTGTACCTAATCAAAGCCGATTTTTCGGATTGTTCGGTTCAGGGACAGATGTCATTATACCTTGGAAGCATATTGTGAAAATTGGTGCGGATGTCGTTCTTGTGAAATTAGAAGATGTCCGGCCTTATCGTCAAACGGATGATAACGAAGGTGTTTATGAGTTCAATCAGCAATTCCGTAATTGACGGAAGGCACACGAGCGAAGGCTGCTGCATCATGGGCAGGCGAAGCAAACATCGTGTGTCTTTTTATTTTGTGCTAAAGTAAAAGGAGTAAAGATCCAAGTGTGGGGAGAGAAACGACCGTGGAACCATTTGTGAAACAAGCGAAAGAAGATGGGCCAGTCCTATTTACGATAGCAAGCTGGATGGAGCAGTACAGTGAATTAACCGTTGGTTTTACATCCCGCCATGGAGGAGTGAGTAGGGCACCGTATGCGACGCTCAATAGCGGACTGCATGTAAACGATGTACCAGAGCATGTGGTTAGGAATCGGGAGTTGATCGCTGAGGCCGTAGGACAGCCGTTTGAAGCATTCACGTATGCAGAACAGGTACATGGTAATGAAGTCACTATAGTAAGCTTACAGGAAAAAGGAATGGGCAGAGCATCCAGGGAAACGGCCATTCAAGCGAAGGACGGCTTCATTACTAATGAGAAAGGAATCGTTCTTTGTGCGCAATTTGCAGATTGTGTACCGTTATTTTTCTACGATCCTGTTAAGCGTGTTGCCGGGCTTGCTCATGCAGGTTGGAAAGGCACGGTGTTAAACATTTCCATGGCTACTATATCCTTAATGACACATACTTTTGGTAGTCAGCCCACAGACATTCGCGCGGCAATTGGTCCATCCATAAGAGCCTGCTGCTATGAGGTTGATGAGACTGTAGCTAATCGTGTGAATCAAGTACTTAAGGATATCAAAGCATCATCAGAAGAGCGTCAAGCTGTTATGGTCGACAAAGGAAATGGCAAGTATATGCTGAATTTGCAAGAATTGAACCGAAAATTGTTACTGCAAGCAGGAATTTTGTCGTCCCATATCGAAGTATCACAGTTATGTACGAGTTGTAGCACTGATCTCTTTTTTTCACATCGAAAAGAAGGCGGTTCTACAGGTAGAATGATTGCTTGGATTGGTCTTCTTTGAGGAGATTGATGCAAGCGCAGCGTTGAATTGAGGTGTCTGCATAAGTGAGTTTACTAGCCCGTAAAGATGAGGTTGAAGCCCGTGTCGCCGCATCATGTAAGCGGTCAGGACGGGAAGAGAACGAAGTTAAGATTATTGCTGTAACGAAATATGTTTCCTTAGAGACGACCAAAAGCGTATTGGATGCAGGACTTCTGCACATCGGTGAGAATCGTTGGCAGGATGTCAAGCCGAAGTGGGAAGTGCTCCACGAACGGGGAACATGGCATTTCATTGGACATCTGCAAACGAATAAAGTAAAGGACGTTATTGGTAAATTCGCCTACATTCACTCGTTGGATCGGATATCTCTGGCCAAAGAACTGGACAAGCAGGCTGCAGCTTTAGGAATTGAAGTAAATTGTTTATTGCAAGTGAACGTTTCCGGCGAAGAGTCAAAGTATGGTATTGCACCTGAGCATTTCTTCGATTTTGCTACAGAAGTTAGTGGGCTAAAACATATACATATCACAGGTTTGATGACCATGGCTCCTTACGAGATGGAGGCCGATGCAACAAGACCTGTCTTCCGTGGATTGAGAGAATTGCGAGATCGTCTGAATGAACGGAGAATTTTCCCATACGAGATAACGGAGTTATCCATGGGCATGTCTGGAGACTTTGAAGTAGCGATTGAAGAAGGTGCAACTTGGGTTCGTTTGGGTACTGTTTTGGTAGGGAAAGAACTTTAGTTAACCTGATTTAAGAACATGATAAGGAGGGAACTATAGTGGGTGTTTATAACCGATTTATGAATTTTCTTGGGCTGCAAGAAGAGGAAGAGGTTGTGGAGCGGGAGCGTATTGTGGAAGCCACAGAAGAACCTGAAACCAATCCTTATGAATTACGTAATAAAAATAAGGCGAATGTCGTCAGCATTCATTCACAGAAAAATGCACGTGTCGTGCTAAGTGAACCTCGAACCTATGAAGAGACGCAGGATATTGCAGATCATCTTCGCTCCAGAAGAGCTGTGATCGTCAATTTGCAGCGAGTTCGTGGTGATCAAGCCATACGTATCGTAGATTTCTTAAGCGGGACGGTATATGCTTTGAATGGGTCTATATCCAAACTAGGACCAAATATCTTCCTCTGTACACCAGATTCAGTTGATATTCATGGTCACATCTCCGAGATGATGGGTGAAGAATAGGCGCATATCCTAACACAGAGGTGGATGCATACGTGAATTACGTTCACTATTATCTTAGTATTTTGATGGAAATTTATTATTTCATGATTATCGGTTATTTGATCCTCTCTTGGTTTCCTAATGCACGTGAAAGCTTCGTTGGAGGACTCCTTGGGAAATTGGTTGAACCATATTTAAGCCCTTTCCGGAAAATTATTCCTAGCATTGGGTTCATTGATCTTTCGCCAATTGTGGCCTTAATCGCTCTGCGATTTGTGGTTATGGGGATTATAGCTGTACTCGATTTCATTGTGGGGTTGTTCTAACATTGCCAAAAGAACTCTACGGTCATTTTCATTCGGATGAACATCATTTTGTCGACAAAGCCTGGGATTGGGTGGAACGTGCAGCTGAGCAGCATGCCGTGAAGCTAACGGATTTTCTAGATCCCAGACAAGCTTTTATACTGACGTCACTCGTTAATCGACACCCAGATGTACACTGCCGTTTAGATGGCGGATACTCGACCGCCGAACGAAGAAGGGCTCTTATTGCCCCTGATTACCGATCTTTGGATGGGGAAGATATGGCCATGGCGGTCTTGTCCGTTTCTTCCGGAGACGGCAAATTTCTAACATTAGAACATGGAGATTACATGGGCGCCATTCTTGGACTCGGCATGAAGCGAGACAAGGTTGGCGATATTCATGTTATAGAGGGCGGCTGCCATTGTTTGGTTACCCAGGATGCTGCGGATTACCTACATTTGAATTTGTCCCAGGTACATAGGGTTCATGTGCAAACAGAGTTGCTTTCGTTAGATAAACTGGAACTCGCTCATGTACAATTGGACGAGCTGAACCTGTCTGTTGCATCAATGCGTATGGACGGGATTGTGAGCGATGTATTCAGGCTTAGCCGAGCTAAAATATTGGTTCCCATTCAAGCTGGCCGCTGCCGCGTCAATTGGAAGCTTGAGGAAGATCCTAGTAAGCCTCTTAAAGAGGGGGATATGGTGTCTTTGCAAGGATTTGGTAGATTCAAGGTGCTTGAAGTGGAAGGCGTAACGAAAAAAGGACGTATTCGTGTGAAGATCGGCAAATTTGCATGAACGTGGATAATTTATCCACGAACTTTGCAGGAATTGCTTATTTTCTGTCGAACTGATTCAGTATAGATGTGGGTTCAATCTAGCTTTCATGGAAGAAAGCTTAGCTTATGCTTACGAAGTCAGTTTTGCTGCGCAAAACGCTAAGGAGGGGCACTGATGCCATTAACACCGCTAGACATACATAATAAGGAGTTTTCCCGCTCGTTCCGCGGTTATGATGAAGATCAAGTGAATGAATTCCTGGATCAAGTCATTAAGGATTACGAGGCATTGATTCGTGAGAATAAAGACTTGCACAATCAAACGGTGGCACTGCAGGAACGTTTGGACCATTTCACGAATATTGAGGAATCACTTAGCAAAACGATCATCGTTGCTCAAGAAGCTGCGGATGAAGTGAGAAGCAACGCCAAGAAAGAAGCGCAGCTGATCTTGAAGGAAGCTGAGAAGAATGCAGATCGGATTATTAATGAATCCTTGACGCGTTCACGCAAGGTTGCTTTGGAGATTGAAGAATTGAAGAAACAAGCCTCCATTTATCGCACACGCTTCCGGACGCTGCTTGAAGCACAATTAGAGCTGCTCAACACGGAAGGCTGGCAAAGTATGCAGTTTGAAAATAAAGAAGAGTAGGAATCGATGAATAGGTGGTTGTCATATTGACTATGCCTAACGAATTGGTTATACTCCTGTTAAATGTATCTCAGTAAAGCTATGATTGGAACGAGTAGGTCGAATTAGCAGTGTCAGCGAATTAGGGTATTGGTGTGAGCCTAATCTCTGCAGCGTACCGAATATCCCCCAGGAGCGTCTCTTGAAGCGAGTAGAGAGAAACGGGTCATGCCGTTACACATGATCGAGTGATTAAGCTTATGTTCGATACGCCCGAAGGTGTATGTTCATTTTGCTTTTTAACGAGGGTGGTACCGCGAGTTAAAGTTTCTCGTCCCTTTTTGGGGATGAGAGGCTTTTTTTGTTTTTCTGATAACATAAAGTTTGAGGCAGGAATGGAGTGGTTGGCATGGATTATGGCAAAACATTAAATTTACTACAAACAGAGTTTCCGATGAGAGGCAATTTGCCGCAGGCGGAACCGAAAATTCAAGAACACTGGGAAGCTGAAGACATTTATGCCAAAGTGCAGGAGAGTCGCAAAGGCAGAACAAAATTCATTCTGCATGATGGACCTCCGTACGCGAACGGTGATATTCATATCGGACATGCTTTAAACAAGGTATTAAAAGATATCATCGTACGATTCAAAACATTACAAGGCTTCGATGCGCCTTATGTTCCAGGCTGGGATACACACGGATTGCCGATTGAGCAAGTCATTACGAATAGCGGTAAAGTTGATCGTAAAAAAATGACCGTCCCTGAGTTCCGTGAATATTGCAAAGAATACGCCCTTCAGTCCGTTGAGAAACAGAAGAGCCAATTCCAGCGTCTGGGTATCCGTGGTGATTGGAAGAATCCATATATCACACTGCAGCCAAATTATGAAGCTCAGCAAATTCGAGTGTTCGGTAAAATGGTACAAAAAGGCTTTGTGTACAAAGGGTTGAAGCCTGTTTATTGGTCCCCATCTTCCGAAAGTGCACTTGCGGAAGCTGAGATTGAGTACAAAGAAAAAACCTCCACATCCATTTACGTGGCGTTCCCTGTTAAAGACGGCAAAGGTAAGCTGCCGCAGGATGCCGCTATTGTGATCTGGACGACAACAGCATGGACGCTGCCTGCAAACCTGGGCATTTCACTTCATCCTGAGTTCGACTATGCTGTTGTTGGGGCCGGTGGGAAGAAATATGTACTTGCACAGGGCTTGCTTGCTGCTGCAGCTAAGGAAATTGGCTGGACCGATTACGAAGTGTTGTCGACGGTAAAAGGCAGCGAACTCGAGTTCGTTACGTGCCAGCATCCGTTCTATGACCGTGAATCGCTTGTTATGGTTGGCGAACATGTGACACTAGAAGCGGGTACAGGCTGCGTACACACAGCTCCTGGACACGGGGAAGACGATTTCGCAATTGGACAACGTTATAACATCGGAGTGCTATGTCCTGTTGATGATCAAGGGCATTTCACTGCTGAAGCACCGGGCTTTGAAGGCATGTTCTACGAAAAAGGCGGCAAGCTGATTATCGAAAAGCTGCAAGAATCAGGTCTATTGCTTAAAGCTGGAGAAATTCAGCATCAATACGCCCATGATTGGCGCACGAAGAAGCCTGTTATTTATCGAGCAACAGAGCAGTGGTTCGCGTCTATTGATAAATTCAGACAAGAGATGCTGGATGAAATCAAGCAAGTGAAGTGGACACCAGAGTGGGGCGAAATCCGCCTGCATAACATGATTGCAGATCGCGGAGACTGGTGCATTTCGAGGCAGCGTGCATGGGGTGTTCCTATTCCGATCTTCTACTGCCGCAGCTGTAATGAACCGCTTGTCAATGAACAAACCATTGAGCATGTGGCTCAGTTATTTGAGCAAGAAGGCTCAAATGCTTGGTTTATCAAGGATGAGAAGGATCTCCTTCCTCAGGAAACTAGCTGCTCCAAATGTGGTCATGGTGAGTTCCGTAAGGAAACGGATATCATGGACGTATGGTTTGATTCTGGTTCTAGCCATGTGGCTGTGTTAGAATCCCGTCCTGAGCTGCAGTGGCCTGCGGATCTGTACTTAGAAGGTTCTGACCAGTACCGTGGTTGGTTCAACTCCTCTCTCATTACAGGTGTTGCCACAAGAGAGAAATCGCCTTATAAAGGCGTTCTCAGCCATGGCTTTACGCTGGATGGAGAAGGACGGAAAATGTCCAAGTCGATCGGAAACACGATTGATCCGAATGTGGTGTGTGGTAAGCTAGGCGCCGATATCCTGCGTTTGTGGGTATCCTCAGTCGATTATCAATCGGATCACCGGATTTCGGATAATATCTTGAACCAAACGACGGAAGTTTACCGTAAAATTCGCAACACGATGCGTTTCTTGCTGGGTAACATGAGTCATTTCAACCCAGAAACAGATCAGGTAGCCGCAGAGAATTTGTCTGAGCTCGACCGTTATGCGTTGATTCGCTTGAATCGCATGATTGAGAAGGTAGTGAAGGCTTATGAAGCGTATGAATTCCATGTCGTTTACCAAACGATTCATCATTTCTGCGCGGTTGAAATGAGCTCATTCTACTTGGATATTATCAAGGACCGTTTGTATGCAAACGCGCCTCATGATCCTGCTCGGAAAGCTTCGCAAACCGTATTATATGCTTCCTTAACTGCGATTACGAAGCTGATTTCACCTATTCTTCCACATACAGCGGATGAAGTATGGAAGTACATTCCTGGAGTTGAGCTCAGCAGTGTGCAGTTAGCAGAATTACCGGAAGTCGATTCAAGTTTATACAAGGAAGAAGTGGAAACTAAATGGAATAGTTTCCTGGATGTTAGAGATGAAGTTCTGAAAGCTCTCGAAGAGGCACGTAAAGAGAAGGTCATCGGTAACTCATTAGGAGCTGCTGTACATCTATATCCGAATGAAGCTACTTACGACTTACTTATGCAATTGGAGCAGTTGGATCAATTGTTCATCGTGTCTGCTGTGAGCGTGCATAAACCTGGGACGGAGGCTCCTGCTGGGGTGTATCAATCGAAGGACGCTGTCATTGCTATCGCAGTAGCTGAAGGTGAGAAGTGCGAGCGCTGTTGGATAGTGACTCCTGAGGTGGGGCAAAGTAAAGAACATCCGACACTTTGTACCAGATGTAATGACGTTGTTTCGGCTCATTACCACGAGTAAAGGAAGCAAACGAGCTTTCGCTTTATGCGAAGCTCGTTTGTCCTGTTTTTTCTAGAGCTGCTCATCCTCTGAGTTGGAAAGGTTTTCTGGTTCGAGTAGAGGATCGCCCTCGCCGTTATGCATATAATCACGGTAGGACTTGCCTCGAACAATGGTGACATGTTCACCATACAGGTCTGTCGCAACAAAGCTTTCAAAAGATTCAACATAACCTTCGTGTTCATCGGCCTCAATATACATTTCGTTGTAGCTTTCCACATTCGGGTCTTCGGCAAAAGCTGGCGAATTGGAGGTGCCCCAACTTTCAACGATTTGCCAGGCATCTTCACCATCAAATTCGGTCTCATCGTCACGTTCATCAAAGCTGGTTCGACCAAAAGGTGGATACAGCACTTGTTCTTCAACAGGTCTTCTGAAGGATTGGTCAGGATCAGGAACGTGTTCTAAGCTGTAAATGGTGGTAGGGATAGCTTGCAAGCGCTCAAAGGGAATCGGTTGTTTGCTGAACACACATATGCCATATTCTCCACTCTCCATGCGTGCTAAAGCTTCATTGACTTGATTTAAATGAAATTCAGCATGTTCATTGAGTGAAATATCTTTTTCTCGTTCGTAAATTTCTGTGGCGATGTCTCCTGGATGATTGTCGTACATGGAGAGCTCACCAGTACTATCTTTAAAAGAATTGGACAGGCCATAATTATCATTCGTGGCAAAATGTTTCTCGAGATAAAGCTTTTCCTCCAATAATTGCAGATATAATTCTCTTAATTGCTCCTCGGATAAATGGCTCATAGGTCGAAAGTACAGCTCCTTTCTAACAGCTGATGCATACCGTTATAATGCCGAGTGACAGCTTTTTTTAGTGAGGTAATTCCTTGAAACTAAGGAAATAAGGAACTTGTTTAAGCTTACGAAAACTCTTAGGAGGAAAAGATCATGAAATATTATTTTTATGCGCTCATCGTATTTATTTTGGATCAAGTATCCAAATGGTTTATTGTGAAACGGATCCCGCTTGGCGAGGAGCGTCCAGTGCTGGGTGATTTCTTCATCCTGACGTCGCATCGTAATAGGGGCGCGGCATTTGGTATTTTGCAAAACCAAAGATGGTTTTTCATTGTGGTTACACTTATTGTTGTGATTGGTATTCTCTGGTACATACGTCGGACGATTCGTGAAAGAAAAGTTTTGTTATCTTTTGCGCTTAGTCTTCTGCTAGGAGGAGCAATCGGTAATTTCATTGATCGAGCACTATTCGGTGAAGTTGTAGATTTCCTGCAGTTTACCTTTGATTTTAGCTTGTTTGGCAAAGCCATATATTATATTTATCCGATTTTCAATTTAGCTGATTCGGCCATCGTGATCGGGGTAATCCTGATTTTCTTAGAATCGTTACTTACTTGGAGAAAAGAGAAAAAAGGAGCAACGAATGAACACAAATCAGACCTCATCTGAGGCCGCTACAAATGATGTCATCGAATGGACGGTTGAAGGGCAGTATGCCGGTGAACGTATTGATAAATTCATTACGGAAGCATTGGAAGAAGATGTGTCAAGAACACTCGTTCAGCAATGGGTCAAAGACGGGCATGTTAAAGTGAATGGGAAAGCCATAAAACCAAACTATAAACTGTCTGAACAAGATGTTATTTCTTTGCGCATTCCTGAACCCCAGGGTGTTGAGCTTGCCGCGGAAAACATTCCTCTTAATGTGGTATACGAGGACGCCGATGTCATTGTAATCAATAAGCAGCGGGGACTTGTCGTTCATCCAGCACCTGGCCATTACTCAGGTACATTGGTTAACGCATTAATGTACCATTGCAAGGATCTATCTGGCATCAACGGAGAACTGCGTCCTGGAATCGTACATCGGATTGATAAGGACACATCCGGCCTAATCATGTCAGCAAAGAACGACAAAGCACACGCTAGCTTAGCTGAACAGTTAAAGGCTCATACGGTCAATCGCAAATATATCGCCTTGGTACATGGAAACCTACAGCATGATCAAGGTACGATTGACGCTCCAATTGGTCGGGATTCAAATGATCGCAAGATGTATACGGTAACGGAGAAAAACAGCAAGCAAGCAGTGACTCATTTCGTAGTTATCGAACGCTTTGGCGATTTTACCTTGGTGGAGCTGAAGTTGGAAACGGGAAGAACCCACCAAATTCGTGTGCATATGAAATTCATTGGTCACCCTCTTGTAGGGGATCCGATGTACGGCAAGAGTAAAGGGATGCTGATGGATGGCCAGGCGCTGCACGCTGCCATTCTGGGCTTTAAGCATCCGCGTACAGGGGAATGGATGCAATTTGAAGCACCGATTCCAGCTGATATGGAAAACCTTCTGCAAACAATTCGAACATCCTAGGGTTCTTCAGAGTGGGAGAGGAGTGAATCACATGGAGCATCTGATTAATCCACAAGTGAAAGACATTCAAATTTCAGGCATTCGCAAAATATCGAATCTCGTCAGCACCATTCCAGGCGCATTGACGTTAACGATTGGACAGCCTGATTTCCCGACGCCGCGGCATATTATTGAAGCTGGACAGCGGGCTTTGGATCAAAATAAAACAGTTTATACGCAAAATCCCGGACTATTGGAACTGCGAGAAGCTGTATCCAGCTTCGTTCACAAAAAGTACGGCCAACAATATCGCGCGGCTGACGAAATTATCGTGACAGCTGGAGCGAGTCAAGCGGTAGACATTACGTTACGTACCATTCTTACACCTGGTGCAGAAGTTATTATTCCCGCACCAATTTACCCTGGGTACGAGCCATTAATCAGATTGGCAGGGGGAGTCCCTGTCTACGTCGATACCAGACCGAATGGCTTGAAATTAACGGCAGAGTTACTTGAGCCTTATCTAACAGATAACACGCGCTGTGTTATTTTATGTTACCCGTCTAATCCTACAGGCCAAGTACTCACGGAGCAGGAATTGGCCGATTTGGCTCAATTATTAGAAGATCGGGAATTGTTTATTTTATCCGATGAAATTTACAGTGAGCTTGTTTACGGTGTTCGTCATCAGTCTATTGCAACGATTGGCAAACTCCGCGAGAAAACGATTGTCATTAATGGCCTCTCCAAATCTCACGCTATGACAGGTTGGCGAGTTGGATTCACATTAGCGCCGGCTTACATTACGGAGCATATGGTCAAGGTGCATCAGTATAATGTGACTTGTGCAAGCTCTGTAAGCCAGTATGCGGCATTAGAGGCTTTAACAGTTGGTGTGGATGATGCGCTGCCTATGCGCAATGCCTATGAAGTTCGTAGGGATTATGTCTATGATCGTCTGCTTGCTATGGGCTTCGAGTTGGAGAAGCCGAATGGGGCGTTTTATTTGTTCCCATCCATTGTTAAATTCGGATTGAGCTCTCAGGACTTTACCATGAGGCTGCTTCATGAGGAACATGTTGCTGTTGTTCCTGGAGATGCTTTCACTTCTTACGGAGAAGGCTATATCCGTATTTCTTATGCTTATTCGCAAGAAGTATTGGAAGAGTCACTTGATCGTCTTGAGCGCTTTGTAAATAAACTAGCGTGAGCTAGCTAATTGCAAGGCATTTAATAAGTCGACGTTTATGACAATACGAAAAAACCTCCAATTCCACAATGAAAGTGGGTTGGAGGTTTTGAGGTTTTTCTTTGCTTTTAATTAGATTTAAATCGTAAATAGGCTGTAATGGTATCTACGGCTACATCAATAGCGTTCTCGTTAGGATCAAGCTTGGCGTTATGCAACCCATGAGGGGTGTCTACCCCTAACCAGAACATGAAGCCAGGTATTTGCTCCAAAAAGTAGCCGAAGTCTTCGCCTGTCATCGCTTCTGTGCACTCCACAAGCTGCACGTTATCATTACCGCGCAGCCAGTCCATGAATTCCACTGTCAAAGCAGGATCATTGAACACTTGGCGGTAATTCGAGCCATAATCAATAGAGACTTGACACTCGAAGGAACTTTCGATTCCTGCCGCTACAGCTTCGATACGTTTCTTGATCTTGTTCATAGAATCAGCGGAAAGGGTGCGAATCGTGCCTTCCAAGCGGGCTTTTTCGGCGATAATGTTTTGCTTTGTTCCAGCTTCCATTTTACCAATGGTAATGACGGCCGAATCAAGCGGATTCACATTACGGGAAATAATGGTTTGCAGTTGACCAACCATTTGTGTCGCCGCTATGATCATATCATTTGCTTGGTGCGGGTAAGCGGCATGTCCGCCTTTGCCTAGCAGGTCAATGAACAACTCAGATGTGTTGGCAAACAAGATCTCCGGCCTAGTGGCAATCGTGCCTACTGGATACTCAGGAGCAATATGGAGTGCAACCATCTGGTCGGGCTTCCAATCCTGCAATTCTTCAGCAGCAAGCATGGGTAATGCGCCGCCTGGACCTTCTTCAGCTGGCTGAAACAACACAATCAGGTCATCCTTCATCGGCTGCTGAACGAAATGGGTGACAACGCCCATCCCAATCGACATGTGAAAATCATGTCCGCATGCATGCATGTAACCTGGATGCTGGGAAGGAAACGGAAGAGAGGTCTCTTCCGTGATGGGCAGCCCGTCCATATCCGCTCGATATCCGAAGCGTTTGGTAGGGTTCGTACCTTTGATATAAACCAAAATGCCAGTGCGCCAAGTGCGAATCGTCATTCTATCCTGAGGAAGCTTAGCAAGATGGTCAAGGAGAAGCTGTTGCGTCTTGAACTCTTGAAAGCCCGGCTCCGGGATTTGGTGAAGCTGACGGCGCAGCTCTATAAAGGGGCTAAGCATGGTGAATTCCTCCAGAACACCTTACAGGGTGCGCAGATCTTGTAAAATTTCTGTTTTGGACTTCGTTTTATCGTCCACTTTCTTGATCACTCGTGCAGGTGCTCCTGCTACAACCGTATATTCTTCAACATCTTGTGTAACGATAGCGCCGGCAGCAACAACAGATCCTTTTCCGATGCGAACACCTTCTAAGATAACTGCATTCGCTCCAACAAGTACATCATCTTCAATCACACAAGGTTGTGCGGAAGGGGGTTCAATAACGCCTGCAACGACTGCACCAGCGCCGATGTGACACATTTTCCCTACTTGTGCTCTACCGCCAAGAACAGCATTCATGTCGATCATTGTACCATCGCCAACAGAAGCACCAATATTAATGAGAGCGCCCATCATGATGACTGCGTTGTCTCCGATATGTACTTTATCACGAATGATCGCACCTGGTTCAATGCGCGCATTGATTGGCTTGAGATCAAGCATAGGAATCGCAGAATTGCGACGATCCGCTTCAACGACGAAATCCGCGATTTGTGCTTTGTTTGCTTCAAGAACAGGCTGAATTTCGCTCCATTCGCCAAAAACAACGCCGCTTCCGCCGGATATAAAGGTTTGGCTGCCTTCGCCAAAGTTAATACCTTCAAGGTTTCCTTTTACGTATACTTTAACAGGCGTTTTTTTCTTGCTTTCTTTAATAAATTGAATAATTTCTAACGTATTCATCTCGGTCATGGTGACATCTCCTTAAAATTTAGATTGACTCTCCTATATTATCAGAAAGGGGGCATTTCGGCCAATGTGTATTCAAAGAGCTTTTTGAGCGAACTGACTATTGTACAGATCTGCATAAAAGCCGTGCTGTTCCAATAGCTGTTCATGTGTTCCTTGTTCAATAACAGAACCATGATTCATAACAAGAATGAGATCGGCATCACGTATAGTGGAAAGTCGATGTGCAATGACGAAGCTTGTGCGCCCTTCCATTAGGTTACTCATCGCCTTTTGGATGGACACTTCCGTGCGTGTATCTACGCTGCTCGTCGCTTCATCAAGAATCAAAATGGTTGGATCGGCAAGTATGGCGCGTGCGATGGTGAGAAGCTGCTTTTGTCCATGTGAAAGGTTGGATGCTTCTTCATTCAGCTTGGTATAGTAACCTTCCGGCAGGGTTCGAATGAAATGATCAGCATAGGCCGCGCGTGCAGCACTAACGATTTCGTCTTCAGTGGCACCGTCACGTCCGTAAGCGATATTCTCGCGAATTGTTCCGTTGAACAGCCATGTGTCTTGCAGCACCATACCGAACAGTCCGCGTAGATGACTGCGAGACATTTCACGTGTGTCAACAGCATCGATGGAGATTATACCACCCTTTAATTCGTAAAAACGCATCAGTAGATTGACAATCGTTGTTTTACCCGCACCTGTGGGGCCAACAATGGCTACCGTTTGTCCTGGCTCTACTTGGATATTCATATCTTGAATTAACGGGGTATCCTCTTTGTAAGCAAAGGTTACCTGTTTAAATTGAACATGACCTTGGACATTTTGGGTCGTTTTTACATGGGTGATTTCCTGTACTTCCTCAGGCACATCTAACAACTCAAAGATACGTTCCGCGGCGGCGATTGTGGATTGAATCACGTTGGCTATATTAGCCACCTGTGCGATGGGCATCCCAAATTGCCCTGAATATTGAATAAACGCAAGAATATCTCCGATTTTAATAGCCCCATTTGTTACCATGATGCCACCTATCACACTGACCAATACGTAGCCGATATTCCCGATAAAGGACATAAGGGGGAATATCATCCCAGAGATAAACTGTGCACGCCAGCCTGAATGATACAAACGTTCATTAATTTCATTGAATTGCTCAACCGATTTCTGCTCACGGCCGAAAGCTTTGACAATGGTATGCCCTGTGTACATTTCTTCCACATGACCATTAAGTTCACCGAGTGTTTTTTGTTGTCCTTTAAAATACTTCTGAGACCGTGATGCAATCATCTTCGTTCCCAAAATGCTGAGCGGCAAGGTTATGATGGTGGCCAAGGTTAACAAAGGACTAATGGTTAGCATCATAATAATGATCCCGACCAAGGTCACGATTGAAGTTATCAACTGCGTCAAGCTTTGCTGCATGGTAGAACTGATTGTGTCTACGTCGTTAGTAGCTCGGCTCATAGTGTCCCCATGACTGCGTGAGTCGAACAAGGAGAGAGGTACTCGGGTGAGCTTCTCACTAATATCTCTACGAAGATTAAATACGATTTTCTGTGTGACACCGACCATAATCCACTGCTGGATGAAGGTGAGTATGGCGCTTAGTATGTAGAGTGCTGCAAGAATAATAACAATTTGGAAAATGGCATCGAAGTCAATTTTGGCGCCGGCAACACCCTTGAACTTTGCGATAGAGCCTTCATACAATATGGTTGTTGCGTTACCCATGAGTTTGGGACTAATAATACTGAAGAGTGTACTAAGCACAGCCGAGATAAAAACAAGTAGGATAGATACACGGAAAGGACTCATATAGCTCGACAACCGTCGTATAGTTCCCTTGAAATCTTTAGCCTTTTGGACCGGCATTCCCATGCCACCCATGCCGCCTCGGCCAAAGTGACCGGGATTTACCCCCGCTTGAGAAGGAGCTTTCTCTTTTGGTTTGTCACTCATGCAATTTCCTCCTCTGACAGCTGAGAAGCAACAATTTCTTGATACACTGCACATGTTTTCATCAGATCTGAATGGGTGCCTATCCCTGCAATTTGTCCTTCTTCCAGTACGATAATTCGGTTAGCGTCCATAATTGTACTGACACGTTGGGCGACAATAATCATCGTTGCTTGCTCGGTTTCGGTTTTGAGAGCGGAACGAAGTTTAGCATCTGTTTTGAAATCAAGGGCAGAGAAGCTATCATCAAATACATAGATGTTCGGTTTACGAACAAGTGCACGAGCAATGGCAAGTCGCTGCTTCTGGCCACCGGATAAGTTCGTTCCACCTTGGGCGAGTACAGCTTGATAGCCTTCTTTCATGTCGGCGATGAACTCTGATGCTTGCGCTGTGGTTGCAGCATGCTTAATTTCCTCATCAGTTGCCATCTCACGTCCAAAACGAATGTTATCAGCAACTGTTCCTGAGAAAAGCGCTGCTTTTTGTGGAACATAACCGATCTGCTGTCTTAGACTTTCTAACTTCAAAGTAGGCAGCGGATGACCATCTAAGATGATACTGCCGGACTCTACATCATAAAAGCGCAAAAGTAAATGAATGAGGGTCGTCTTACCCGATCCGGTTCCTCCAATAATTGCTGTTACCTCTCCAGGCTCTGCACGGAAGGATAAATCACGGATAGCTGGTTGTTCAGCCCCAGGATAACTAAAGGATACATGCTTGAATTCAACAGCAGCTTGATTGGAATCAAGAGATTTTGCCATTTCGGCGCTTTGTATGTTAGATTGAAGGGCTAAAACTTCATTAATACGGACAGCAGAAGCTGATGCGCGAGGAATCATCATGAAAATCATTGTCATCATGAACATAGAAAACATAATCTGCATGGCATATTGGATGAAGGCCATCAAGTCACCAATCTGCATTTGATTAGCATCAATGCGAACTCCGCCATACCAAAGAATGACGACAACCCCAAGATTGAATACAAGCATCATGATAGGCATCATCGTAGCCATGATCACATTTACTTTTACGGCTGTTTTCGTGTAATCCAGGTTTGCTTTTTCGAATTTACGCTTTTCATGTTCGGAACGGTTAAAGGCGCGAATGACGCGGATGCCAGTTAAATTTTCACGCAGCACGAGATTGATGCCATCGATTTTGACCTGTAATGCTTTGAATAAGGGAAGTCCTTTACGCATGATCCCCACAATAGCAAGTGCAAGAATCGGGATGATGGAGATTAATACAATGGCGAGATGAGCGTCCTTATAAGTGGCCATGATGACTCCGCCGACTAGCATCGTAGGTGCGCCGATGAACATTCGCATCATGACAATCACTTGCTGAACTTGAGCGATGTCATTCGTGGTTCTGGTAATGAGGGAAGAAGTACCGAGTTTATCAAATTCGTGCAAGGAGAAGCTTTCAACATGGGTAAAAAGCGTTCGTCGTAAATCCCTGCCGAATCCTGTCGCCGTTCGAGCCAACAAGTAGCTAGCGATGATGACACAAACCATTGCGCCCATGGCTACTAAAAGCATATAAGCGCCAAACCGGAGAATATATGGAATATCTCCTTTCACAACCCCGACATCGACAATGTCAGCGAGCAGTGTGGGCAGGTACAACTGCGCCAGTGATTGCAAAAGCATCAAGGTAATAATTGCAACCACAGAAGCTTTGTACGGTTTCAGAAGCCGAAACAATTTGAACATGGGTTCCTCCTTAGCGTTTTGCCCTAGCAAAACTGGCATCATAAGCGTTACTGAGTTTTCGCAAGAAAACGGGTAAAGCTCGTGTCTCATATGTAAATTATAACACATGGCTGAGCGCAAGCTCAAAGCAAGTTCATGAAATAGATATTGACTTATCGTGTCGAAAGTGGGATAATTCTTTTAATTAAATATGTACCTTTAAAAACAGTCCAGAGAGGCTGGCAAGGTAGTCGATGAGAAAAGACGGGATATACTGAGTCGCGGATTCAGTGTATGACTAAGCTTGGGGATGTGCGCATTCCTTATGCCCCGCTCTGTATCTTTATGCACTCGTAACTCCTTGCCAATAAATGGGCAAGGAGTTTTTTGGTTTTGCTAACAGAAAACCTGCGAATGCATACGATGCCAGTTTTCCTACGGAAAACTCAGCTAATGCTTACGATGTCAGTTTTGCTAAAGCAAAACTCTCAGGAGGCGAAAAAGATGAATGAAACGGCCGAACACACGATTATTGATGAAATGGGAATTCGCAGGGCGCTAACACGGATTGCGCATGAGATACTGGAAAAGAATAAAGGTGTAGAGAATTGTACCTTGATTGGGATTCGGACCCGCGGTATTTACTTGGCCAGTCGAGTAGCAGAGCGAATTCTTGAAATTGAAGGTGTGCCGATTCCTGTGGGTGAGATCGATATCACTTCTTATCGTGATGATCGCGTTAAGGTGAAATCAGTGGAAAATGTTCAGGAAGGCGGCAAGATCCAAATTCAAGACCGCAAAATCATCCTGTTCGATGATGTGCTTTACACCGGAAGAACGGTGAGGGCAGCCATGGATGCATTGATCGATCTGGGCAGACCGCAAATGATCCAGCTAGCCGTACTAGTTGACAGGGGGCATCGTGAATTGCCCATTCGCCCTGATTATGTAGGAAAGAACGTACCTACCTCCAAAAGTGAAAGTATTGAAGTGCTGCTTACAGAAATCGATGATAAAGATGGCGTCATTATACTTCAACAGAGGGGGAAACAGGAGTGAGCATAGTGAGTACACAAACCAAGCATTTTCTAGGATTAAAAGGCGTAAGCGCAGGGGAGATAACGAGCATACTTGATCGTGCTGCCTACTGGGAACAATATCCTTCGAAGGTGACGAATCAATTTCAAGGCAAATTCGTTTCCAACTTGTTTTTTGAAAATAGTACAAGAACTCGGTTCTCCTTTGAACTGGCGCAAAAGCGGCTCGGAGCCGATGTACTCAATTTCTCCGCTGCGGAGTCCAGTGTACAAAAAGGGGAGTCCATTTACGATACAGTCCGTACACTCGAGTCCATGGGCATCGATGCTGGTGTCATCCGTTTGAAGCCGAACGGTGTCCTGCAAGAGCTGGCAGAGAAAATCAAAATCCCGCTCATCAACGCGGGAGATGGCAATAACGAACACCCTACGCAGGCGCTGCTCGACTTCTATACAATGCGCAAACAGTTCGGCGCCATCAAAGGCTTGACGGTCTCCATTATCGGAGACATCTTGCACAGCCGCGTCGCTCGCTCCAACCTATGGGGACTCATCGCCCTGGGAGCAAAAGTGCAGTTCTGCGCGCCGGAAAGCATGCAAGCTCCGGAACTGGCTGAGTTTGCTCCATATGTGTCCTTCGAGGAAGCGCTGAAAGCTGACGTGGTCATGATGCTGCGTGTGCAGCTTGAACGGCACGACAAAGGAATCATTCGCTCAGCAGAGGAATATCGCGAGCAATACGGGCTTACGGCAGAGCGTGCAAGCCGCATGGCACCTCACGCAATCATCATGCATCCGGCTCCAGTCAATCGAAATGTAGAGCTTGATGATGAGCTGGTTGAACACGAGAAATCCAAAATTTTCACACAAATTGCTCATGGTGTTCCGATTCGTATGGCGGTCATCGAACGAGCTTTATCATAAATTACCCCACAAAGTGAAGCCAAGCTCTGAAGCTGATTCCGCCCGCATTGAGCTTTAGCTCGATCGGCGTCTAAACTTACCATTCAAAGCGGTCATACTACGTCGAATTGCTTCGATAAGAGTTTAGACATTACTTTGCGGTGGCCCCAAACGAATACTAGGAGGACAATATAACAATGGGAATTTGGATATTAAACGGACTTACCGTTGATGCAAATAATGTACAAGCGAAGAAACACATTTTGGTAGAGAACGATAAAATTGCAAAGGTTATAGATGCAGCAGAAGGTTCGGCTCCACAAACCGAAGGCCATGAAGTCATTGATGCAGCAGGTAAGCTAGTGACTCCAGGATTCATCGATATGCATGTCCATCTGAGAGAGCCTGGTTTTGAACATAAAGAAAATATCGCGACCGGAACACGTTCCGCAGCAAGAGGTGGCTTCACAACCATCGCTTGCATGCCGAACACAAGACCTGTGATCGATACCGTTGAAACGGTGAACTACATATTGGATAAAGCTGCAACGGAAGGTGTCGTCCGTGTTCTACCATACGGCACGATTACGAAAAACGAGCTCGGCCGCGAGTTGACCGATTTCGCTGCGCTGAAAGAAGCGGGCGTAATCGGCTACACGGATGATGGTGTCGGCGTGCAAAGCGCGCAAATGATGAAAGATGCAATGGCGTTGGCAGCATCGATCGGTATGCCAATCATCGCGCATTGCGAGGATGACACGCTTGTGGTCGGCGCGCCGGTAAGCGAAGGCGCGTTCGCGAAGAAGCACGGACTGAAGGGAATCCCGAACGAGTCCGAGGCGATTCATGTGGGTCGCGACGTGCTGCTAGCCGAAGCGACGGGTGTTCACTATCACGTGTGCCATGTGAGCACCGAGCAGTCGGTTCGTCTGATCCGACATGCGAAGCAGTTCGGCATTAAAGTGACTGCCGAGGTATGTCCGCATCACCTCGTGCTCTCGGATGAAGACATTCCAGGGCTTGACGCCAACTGGAAGATGAACCCGCCGCTGCGCACGCCGCGCGATGTGCAGGCTGTCATTGAAGGTTTGGAAGACGGTACGATCGACATTATCGTGACGGATCACGCGCCGCACACCGAAGAAGAGAAAGAGAAGGGCATGATGCTGGCTCCATTCGGCATACTCGGCTTCGAAACCGCGTTCTCTCTGCTGTACACGAAATTTGTGCTTACAGGTAAATGGTCATTAGGCTTCCTCGTAGATCGTATGACGAAAAAACCTGCCGACGTATTCGGTCTTCCATACGGAACACTGGAAGTAGGCAGCGCAGCTGATATCACCATCGTGGATTTGGATACAGAGCGCGAAGTTCTTAAAGAAGAGATCGTTTCACGCAGCAAAAACACGCCTTTCATCGGCTGGAAGCTGCAAGGCTGGCCGGTTGTTACAATCGCTTCCGGTAAAGTGATTTGGTCATAAATCGTTCTTAAATGACGCTGGAATCAATCGTAAATCCGCATTAAGATCTATACGCAGATCGAAAAATCGTGTATATTTATACAGAATGATTGCTTTTTATGCAAACCTTATGCAATAAAATGGAAATCGTAGGCATGACATCTACGGTTCGTGAGAATCGTTGACAATAGCGAAGGAGTTGAAAGAACATGCAGGCAAGATTGTTGCTGGAAGACGGCACTCTTTTTACAGGAAAATCGTTCGGTAGTGAAGGTGAATCCGTCGGCGAGGTAGTATTCAATACAGGAATTACGGGTTATCAGGAGGTGCTTTCTGATCCTTCCTACTGCGGTCAAATCGTGACAATGACGTATCCATTGGTGGGGAACTACGGTGTGATTCGGGATGATTTTGAATCCGTACGTCCTTTCATTCATGGCTTTGTCGTTCGTGAGCATGAAGAGATTCCTAGTAACTGGAGAGCGCAATATACGCTGGGTAGCCTGCTGAAAGAATACGGCATCGTTGGGATCAGCGGCATCGATACGCGCATGTTAACTCGTAAAATCCGTCATCACGGCGTTATGAAAAGCCTTTTGACAACATCCAATAAATCCATTACTGAGCTGACTGAGATCCTAAGAGGAACGACACTTATGACGGATCAAGTCGCACGTGTATCCACAAAAAGTGTATACGGCGCACCTGGTCACAAAGAACGCATCGTTCTCGTAGACTTCGGAGCTAAAAGCGGAATCATCCGCGATCTAAGCAAACGTGACTGTGACGTTGTTGTTGTACCTCAAGATGCTACAGCTGAACAAATTCGTCGCCTTGCGCCTGACGGCGTGCTGCTGTCAAACGGCCCTGGGGATCCGAAAGACGTACCTCACGCTGTCGAAATGATTAAAGGCTTGCTCGGCGATATCCCGCTCTTCGGCATTTGCTTGGGTCACCAGCTGTTCGCACTGGCTTGCGGCGCAGACACGGATAAATTGAAGTTCGGTCACCGCGGCGGTAACCATCCAGTTAAAGACCTTGTATCTGGACGCTGCTACATTACATCGCAAAACCATGGCTACACGGTTAAGGAAGAATCCGTCCAAGGAACTGACCTTGAAGTGACGCACATCAACAATAATGACCGCACCATCGAAGGCTTGAAACATAAGAAATACCCTGCCTTCTCGGTTCAGTATCACCCAGAGGCAGCACCGGGGCCATTTGACTCCAGCTACTTGTTCGATGATTTCATCTCGCTGATTCGTCAGCACAAAATCGATAACCCACAGCAGCCGCGCCAAGCGCAAATGCTTGCACAGTGGAAAGCTTCCACGGCATCGACATCTGTGAAGGAGGAACTGCAATATGCCAAAAAATAATACACTCAAAAAGATTCTCGTTATCGGTTCCGGTCCTATCGTCATCGGTCAGGCAGCGGAATTTGACTACGCAGGTACGCAAGCTTGTCAAGCGCTTAAAGAAGAAGGCATGGAAGTTATCCTGATCAACAGCAACCCTGCTACGATCATGACGGATACGAACATGGCGGATAAAGTATATATCGAACCGATTACGCTTGAGTTTGTTACGCAAATCATTCGTCAAGAACGTCCAGATGGTTTGCTTCCAACACTCGGTGGTCAAACAGGTCTGAACATGGCTGTTGAACTAGCTCGTGCAGGTGTTTTGGAAAGCGAGAATGTGAAGCTTCTGGGAACACAGCTTACGGCGATTGAGAAAGCAGAGGATCGCGACCTTTTCAGAGACTTGATGAGAGAATTAGAGCAACCGGTACCGGATAGCGTAATTGTAACGACAGTCGCACAAGCCGTAGATTTTGCTAACGAAATCGGCTTTCCAATCATCATTCGTCCTGCCTACACGTTAGGTGGAACGGGCGGTGGTATCTGTAACACGATGGAAGAGTTGACGGAAATCGTTGCTTCCGGAATTCGTTACAGCCCAATCGGTCAATGTCTGGTTGAGCGCAGTATTGCAGGCATGAAAGAAGTCGAGTACGAAGTAATGCGTGACGCGAACGATAACTGTATCGTTGTATGTAACATGGAGAATTTTGATCCAGTAGGTGTACATACCGGAGATAGTATCGTTGTAGCACCAAGCCAAACTTTGTCGGACCGTGAGTATCAAATGCTGCGTTCGGCTTCGCTTAAAATCATTCGCGCCTTGAACATCGAGGGTGGCTGTAACGTACAGTACGCGCTTGATCCGCACAGCTTCCAATACTACGTAATCGAAGTTAACCCGCGTGTAAGCCGTTCCTCAGCGCTTGCATCCAAAGCAACGGGCTATCCGATTGCGAAGATGGCTGCTAAAATTGCGATTGGCTACACGCTCGATGAGCTAGTCAATCCAGTAACAGGCCAAACCTATGCATGCTTCGAGCCAGCTCTGGATTACATCGTTTCCAAAATTCCACGTTGGCCGTTCGATAAATTTACAGCGGCAAACCGTAAGCTGGGTACGCAAATGAAAGCGACTGGGGAAGTTATGGCGATTGGCCGTACTTTCGAAGAGTCCATTCATAAAGCGGTTCGTTCCTTAGAAATCGGTGTACACCGTTTGTTCCTAAAAGAGACGGATCTTATCGATCAAGAAACACTCGAGTTCCGCCTGCAAAAGCCCGACGATGAGCGCCTGTTCTTAATCGCTGAAGCGTATCGCAGAGGTTACACCGTGGAACAATTGCAGAATTTGACGAAGATTGACTGGTGGTTCTTGAACAAACTAGATGGTCTGATTAAATACGAGAAAGAGATTGCAGCTAGCGAACTTACAAATGAGCTGCTATTCGAAACGAAGCGCAAAGGTTTCACAGATCGTGCCATTGCCGAAATTCGCGCACTTGCGGGCTGCTCGACATTTACCAAAGAAGCTGACATCAGAACACACCGTTTACAACAAAATATCAAGCCAGTCTACAAAATGGTTGATACTTGCGCAGCGGAATTCGAAGCTTCAACGCCATACTACTATTCGACCTATGAGCAAGAAGATGAAGTAACAGAAACAACGAAAGAGAAAGTAGTTGTACTGGGTTCCGGTCCGATTCGTATCGGGCAAGGAATTGAATTCGATTACTCCACGGTTCATGCGGTTTGGGCGATCCAAGCAGCAGGCTACGAAGCGGTTATTATCAACAATAACCCAGAGACCGTATCTACAGATTTCAATACGTCCGATCGCTTGTACTTCGAGCCTTTGTTCTTTGAAGATGTGATGAATGTGATCGAACGCGAAAACCCAATCGGGGTTATCGTTCAATTCGGTGGTCAAACAGCGATTAACTTGGCTGCACCATTACACAAAGCTGGCGTACGCATTCTCGGTTCCGATCTGGAAAGTATCGATACAGCGGAAGATCGCAAGAAATTCGAAGCTTTACTTAGCAAACTCTCGATCGCTCAACCACCAGGCGGCACCGTTACATCGGTTGACCAAGCTGTGGGGACAGCTGCGAAATTCGGGTATCCGGTTATTGTTCGCCCATCCTACGTCTTAGGTGGACGCGCAATGGAAATCGTCTACTCCGATGAAGAATTGCTGAGCTACATGGAATATGCCGTGAAAATCAACCCTGAGCATCCGGTCCTGATCGACCGCTACATGCTTGGTAAAGAGGTAGAGGTAGATGCCATCTGCGATAGAGAAACGGTGCTAATCCCAGGGATTATGGAACACGTTGAACGCGCAGGGGTTCACTCCGGTGACTCCATCGCGGTTTATCCACCGCAATCCATCTCGGATGAGATTAAACAACAAATTATCGACATTACGACGAAAATCGGTCTTGAGTTGAACGTAGTTGGTCTGGTCAACATCCAGTTCGTTATTCATAACGATCAAGTGTATGTGATCGAGGTAAACCCGCGTTCTTCCAGAACTGTGCCTTTCTTGAGCAAAGTAACGAACATCCCGATGGCTAACGTGGCTACACGCGTCATTATGGGACAAAAGCTAGCGGATATGGGCTACCAAGGCGGTTTATGGCCGGAAGACAAGTACGTATCGGTTAAAGTGCCAGTGTTCTCCTTCGCTAAGCTGCGCCGTGTAGATACGACACTCGGACCTGAAATGAAATCGACGGGCGAGGTTATGGGGCGCGATATCAATTTTGCCAAAGCACTCTACAAAGGCTTAATTGGAGCGGGAATGAAAATTCCTGCAGCAGGATCTGTCGTAGTAACAGTAGCTGACAAAGATAAAGAAGAAGCGATTGAAATCTTAAAGGGCTTCTATCGTCTTGGATATAAAATCATTGCAACAGGCGGAACGGCAGCAGCGATCGAACAAGCTGGTCTTCCGGTGACGACTGTAAACAAGCTGAGCGAAGGTTCGCCGAACATTCTGGATCTCATCCGCAGCGGTGATGCACAGTTCGTTGTGAACACACTGACTAAGGGTAAAGAGCCAGAGCGTGACGGCTTCCGCATTCGTCGTGAAGCGGTTGAGAACGGTGTGGTTTGTATGACATCACTTGATACAGTAAGAGCGCTTGTTAATATGCTTGAAGCAATCAACTTCTCCTCACGTGCAATGCCAATTCATGTCTAAGACTATGCTTACGAAGTCAGTTTTGCTAAAGCAAAACTCTAAGGAGAGTGACGAACTTGAGTACGCTAACTCGCACAGATGTTACTGGACGCATTATGGTCGCTTTGGATTATGCGAACGCAGAAGGTGCTGAAGGGCTGCTTAAGCAGCTCGAAGGCATCCCTTGCTACGTGAAGGTGGGCATGCAGCTGTTCTATGCTGCGGGTCCCGGCTTCGTCGCGAGTCTGAAGGATCGCGGCTACAAGGTGTTCCTCGATGTGAAGATGCATGACATTCCGAACACGGTCAAAGGCGGCGCGGAAAGCGTGACGCGCCTTGGGGTTGACGTGTTCAATGTCCATGCTGCCGGAGGCAAGCAGATGATGGAAGCCGCCTTGGAGGGTGTCGACAAGGGGCTAGCTGTAGGTGCTTCGCGTCCGATTGTCATCGGCGTGACGCAATTAACCAGCACCAGTGTACAGGTGCTGAATGACGAGATTGGCCTGACCGGTACGGTTGAGCAGGCCGTCATTCGCTATGCCCGCTTGGCGCATGCTGCGGGGCTGCAGGGTGTCGTCGCGTCACCGCTTGAGGTGACCGCGATTAAGGCGGCGTGCGGTGACGGGTTCGTCACCGTGACGCCAGGCATTCGCCCTGCTGGAGCCGACGTGGGCGATCAGTCGCGCATCATGACGCCGGCTGAGGCGTTCGCGCAGGGGACGGATTACGTCGTGATTGGTCGACCGATCACAGGCGCAGCGGATCCAAGAGCAGCGATTGAAGCGATTATCGATTCAATCGTGTAATAAGCTTTTGTCTAACTACGGAAGGAACGGTGGTAGGAACATGAGTCAACTCGAAGCAATCGCGCAGCATATTGCAGCGTCGTTATTAGATATAGAAGCGGTAGCACTTCGACCGCAGCAGCCTTTTACATGGACATCTGGCCTCAAGTCGCCAATCTATTGTGACAATCGTCTGACGATGTCACACCCAGCTATTCGCGAAGCGATCGCTGACGGATTCGCAGCTTTGATCCAAGAGAAATTCCCGGATGCTGAGGTTGTTGCTGGTACGGCAACAGCGGGCATTCCTCATGCCGCTTGGGTAGCTCAGAAGCTAGGTCTCCCGATGATCTATATTCGCGATAAAGCCAAAGGACATGGCAAAGAGAACTTGATTGAAGGCACTGTGAAACCAGGACAAAAGGTGATCGTGATTGAGGATCTTATCTCTACGGGTGGCAGTTCTTTGAAAGCAGCTATTGCGGTCAAAGAAGCTGGTGCTGTAGCGCTGGGCGTGCTGGCGATTTTCTCCTATCAGCTAGATAAAGCTACAGAAGCGTTCCAAGCTGCTGATATGCCACTGTATACACTTTCTAACTACTCTACACTGCTTGAAGTGGCTCTAGAGAAGGGGAAAATCAAACAAGAGGACATGGAGCTCCTTCGTTCTTGGAGATCGAATCCTGCTGCGTTTGGTGTGTAAAGCGGTATCTATTTAAAATGCGAAGATTGACGAATTGTGTAAGAATATCCTATACTGGATAAGTGCTAGGTACTGCCTAACATCTGCGAAAGGGCAAATGACGCGAAAGCGACAGACGCAAAGCTATAGGGGCTACTCGGTTATACCGTATGCTTGCCAGCTACCGAACGATGAGAGGAGGAGTACTCGTGAATATCAATAGTGTTCTAACTGCGATTAGTGGTGGAGACGCTTTGAAGCAAGCCGTTGGCATTCAGCTTTTAAGCAAAGTAAGTGATATGCAAGCAGCTTCATCTAGTACATTAGTACAGGATTTTGCTAAATCTCAACAGCTGGTTTCCGCTTCAGCGACACCGCATTTGGGTGGCAATCTAGATATCCGCATATAAGTTCATAACAGAAGAAGCTCTACCTTTACGAAAAGGAGAGCTTCTTTTTTTATTCGATGAGGCTACCCTTGGGTCAGTTGTTGAATGAATGTTTGCAAGGGCTGAGACATCCACTTTTTGGGATGGAGCAGCAGTTGAAGATCTAATTTTAAGTCCGAATGAGAAAAAGGAAGATGGGCAAGTTTCCCTTGTTCCAGTTCGTTCTGTACGGCAATTTGAGGCAGCAGGGCGATACCAAGCCCATTCATGACGCAGTGTTTAATGGTTTCTAAATTACCGAGCTCAAATCCAATTTGAAGCGAGACTGAGTGATCTTTTAGCAACTTTTCAAACATACCTCGATAGATGCAGCCCTCTTCTGTTACGATAAATTCGGCTTGCTGAAAATCGGTTAGCTGTATATGTGTTTGTTTGGTTAGCGGATGCTCAAGCGGTGCCACCAAAACTAAGGGTTCTTCCCTGACTTTCGTGCATGCAAGTGCGGTGTCTGCCGGATAACGGTCTAGTATTAGCCCTATATCATAGTCCCCATCTCTTACTTTGGAAATGAGGGAAGCTTCACTGTCAGGGAAGAGCTGGATATTCAGTCCAGGAAATTGCTGTTTCAGCACATGTAAATAGGGTGGTAAATAGTAAGCCGCGAGTGAGTTAATCGTACCCATCGTCAGTGTTCCGCTGACTTCGCTTGTTATCATTTCTTTGGATTGATCATAGAGGTCAAGCATTTGCAAGACTAGCTTTAACAAGCTTTCACCAGGTGCTGTTAACCGAAGCTGACGTCCGTATCTCTCGAAAAGGGGTACGCCATATTCTCGTTCCAGCTTCTGAATTTGCATCGTAATACTCGATTGCGCATAACCCAATTCTTCGGCAGCTCGTGTAAAGCTCTTTCTCCGGGCAACCTCCCGAAAGGTTCGGAAATAGGTTAAATCCATAGGAACCCCTCGCTTTACTATCAAAATTTTTGATGAGTCTTATCATTTATTATAGCTAACTGTGATCCAATGATCCATGCTAAAGTGAATGTACAAACGAATTAGGACTGGGAGATGATTGAGATGTTAAGAGAGAAAGACTTACATGGGATCTATGTTCCCATTATTACGCCATTTGATGAAGAGTATGAGGTGGATGCAGCCTCTTTTTATAATCTAGCTTACAATTTATTTCAAGATGAGATAGACGGATTGGTCGTCAATGGAACGACAGGAGAATCACCGACGATTACAAATGAGGAAATGGCGATCTTGTTCGCTACGGCACAAGCAGCTCGAGAGGCCGCGCAAGTAGATGCTCCGCTCATTCTAGGTACAGGAACGAATGATACGTTGTCTACAGTGAAAAAGACGGAGGCTGCAGGGAAATTAGGTGCTGATGCTGTGTTAATAGTAGTGCCTTACTATAATAGGCCGAGTCAGCAAGGGATCATTGAACATTTTCGCCGGGCAGCCAGCGTTGGTGTGCCTGTCATTTTATATGAAATACCGCATCGCACAGGCGTGACGTTGGAACTTGATACTGTGCGTACGATCCTTGAACTCGATGGTGTTATAGGTATGAAAGACAGTACGCCGAACACTCGATTGGTGTCTGAGCTTACTCGTCTAGGCTCGAAACCCGTCCTTTGTGGGGAGGATTCTCTGCTTTTTGAGGCTCTTAACTCCGGTGCTAAAGGGGTTATGAGCGCGTCAGCGAACGTAATGACTGAGCGGTTTGTATCGTTTTATCAGCATTTTGAAGCTGGTCAACACGAGATGAGTAAACAGCTATTCGATGAGTTGCAACCACTCATTCGATTGCTTTTCGAAGAGCCAAATCCAGCACCTCTCAAATGGCTGCTTGAGCAGCAAGGTGTTATTGAATCCGGAACACTTCGATTGCCGCTGCTTTCCGTGACAAAAGGCTTACAGGAGAAGTTAGCCTATTATTTGCAAAAATGAGAGGGAGAGAATTATGAATCGGACTAGAGTATTTACTGGATCACCTTGGGAACCTGTTGTAGGCTATTGTCGGGCGATTCGGGTGGGGAACCGCATCGAGGTTGCGGGTACAACAGCAATGAGGGATGGAGAGGTCGTTGGCGTAGGTAATCCGTATGAGCAAGCGCGATTCGTCCTCCAGACAATCGAGCAGGCGCTGCAAGAACTCGGGGCGCAAATGTCAGATGTGATTCGAACGCGGATGTTTGTTACTGATATTTCCTTATGGGAGGAATTTGGCAAGGTACATGGGGAGTTTTTCCGTGACGTGCAGCCCGTGGCAACGATGGTTGAAGTGAAGGCTTTGATAGATCCTTTGTTGTTGATAGAGATTGAGGTTGAAGCTCTGTTGATTGAGGAAACCGAGTAAGGCTAGAGGTAAGGCATTTAAGATAAAAAAGCGCTTATCCTCTTAGAAGGCGATTTGAAATCGCTGGCATAAGGGGAAAGCACTCTTTGTTTACATATTATCCTACACGTTTACCAAGAATGATGAGGTCGCGTTCGATTCCGTCAAGTTCAGCAACGCCAGGCAGATGAGCCCAGTTGACAAAGCCGAATTTGTGGAAAAGGTGTAGGCTGGGATCGTTATGACCGAAAATGAAGCCGAGTAACGTCTTCAGTCCCAGCTTTGGACTAGCGTCTATTGCGTGCTCCATGAGGTAACGACCAATGCCTTGGCCGCGAAAAGCTTCATCGACATAAATGCTGACTTCCGCTGTAGCGTTATAGGCGGGTCGGCCATAGAAGGACTGAAAGCTGAGCCATCCACAGATACCGCTGTCGTTTTCCAATACCCATAAAGGGCGGAAATCCGCAGAGTGCTCATAGAACCAGCCTTCGCGACTGGCTGTGGTTACGGGTTCTGTATCTGCTGTAACCATGCGTCCTTCAATGGTGGAATTATAAATTCGTACAATGTCAGCTAAGTCTTCCAAGCTGGCATCACGGATTGTTTGATGATTCGTACTCATGTTTATGCTCATTCCTTTCAGTGGTTATTTATTCATCTCGGCAAGTTTCAGCCAGAAACGGCTGATAGTCTCTGTTCCTTTGTCCCAATTGACCAAATGGAAATGCTCATTCGGCGCGTGCAGATTTTCTCCTGGTAGACCAAAGCCAAGCAGCACTACGGGTGCGTCTAATACGCGTCCCAACACTTCAACAATGGGGATTGAACCTCCGCTTCGAGTATATACAGGCCATACGCCATAGGTATCCTCATAAGCTTCCGCAGCTGCTACCATAACAGGCTCGTCAATTGGCGTGATGAATGGGTTTCCGCGCAGCTGGCGGTCTAGGGTCACTTTTACGCCAGGCATGGAGAGCGCACGGATATGATTTTCAACCGCATCCATGATTTCCTCGGGTACTTGTGCGGCAACGAGACGGCAAGCTATTTTAGCGCTGGCACGATTAGGAATGATTGGTTTAATGCCTTCACCCTGAAAGCCGCCGCTTACGGATGTGATTTCCAGGGTCGGTCTGGAAGTCGTTTGTTCATAGAACGAGAACCCACTTTCCCCATATAACGTTTCAACATGTAAGTCCGATCGAACCTTGTTCTCGTCGGGTTCTACTTGTTTAAAGGCTTCGCGCTCTTTGTCCGAGAGCTCAATGACTCGATCATAGAAGCCTTCCACCGCTACACGACCATTTGCATCATGGAAGGAACTCAGCAGCTTCGTTAAAGCGTGAATCGGGTTTTGAACCGCGCCGCCGAAGAGGCCAGAATGAAGGTCACTATTTGCGCCATCAATCGTAATTTCGAACCCGGCTAGCCCGCGAAGACCATACATAAGTGCAGGTTTTCCTGGCCCTTGCATTTGAGTATCGGAAAGAACAATCGTATCGGCTTGTAATTTATCTTTATACTTTTCCACGAATGCTGGCAGGTGCTTACTCGCAATCTCTTCTTCGCCTTCAATACAAAACTTTACATTAACAGGTAGGCTGCCTTGCGTTCGTAAAAAAGCCTCAATCACTTTGGCGTAAAGCAGCAGTTGACCTTTATCATCAGTGCTTCCGCGGCCAAATAGTTTGCCATCTTGAATCACAGGCTCAAATGGTGGAGTTTTCCACAGCTCTAACGGCTCGGCCGGTTGAACATCGTAGTGTCCATATACAAGTACAGTTGGCTTACCCGGAGCATGCAACCAATCTGCATAGACAACGGGATGTCCCCCAGTAGCCATAATTTCAATGTTCTCAAGACCGGCTTGTTTCAAAGACTGAGCCGTCCATTCTGCACAGCGAATCATGTCTGGTTGATGTTCGGCGACAGCACTTATACTTGGAATCCGCAAAAACTGCATTAATTCCTCTATGTGTTGGTTTCTTTGCTCATTCAAATAGGTTTTGATCGTTTCTATCATGTTTGATTTCTCCTTCTTTTTAAGCCATTTATATCTGTGCTTCTTTTAAGTTCCCCAAATGCAAGTAAATTCCTGCAAATTTGTGATGCAGATACACATTTTATAAGACAGTTGCAGGATGTAAATAGAAATGGGTATTATTGTATAGGTAAATTCCGCTATTTGAAGGGGCGAAGTTAATGGAACTCTTGGTTAAGACCGAACGAATGTCTTTAGTTTTATTGGATCGTTCTTCTGTAGATCTGGTTCTTGATTATGTGATTCGTAATCGAACTTTTCTCGAACCGTGGGAATTAGAACGTAATGAAACGTATTTCACGAAGGATTATCAGGCTGAGCAGTTGGAACAAGAAGCAATGAAGATCAAGGAAGGCCAGATGCTTAAGGTATGGATGCTATTTGAAGAACGAATTGTGGGGTCAATTGCGCTTAGTAATATCATTAGAGGTGCTTTTCAATCTTGCCATTTGGGTTACCGCATGGACGGGGAGCTCCTTAATCGGGGACTAATGACAGAGGGATTGAAAGCAATTATTGCCTACGCTTTTGATGTAATGAATCTACATCGGATTGAAGCCAATATTATGCCTAGAAACGCGGCGTCTCTGAAGGTCGTAGAGAAGTTGGGCTTTTATGAGGAGGGCTTGGCTCTCAAATATCTACAAATTCATGGTGTGTGGGAGGACCATATTCATATGGTCCTGCGCAATACAGCTATGGAATAATATTCAGGGAAATCATAGAAAAATGTCGAATAATGTAATTTAGATTAGTCATATCATATTGCTATCCAGTCATTACTCTAATAGAATTAAGTATTGAGCATGTACTCATACATAATTTCTAGGGGGACTTTACGTTGAATGATTTTGAATCGGTTGTAAAATCTAGACGATCTGCAAGCAAATTCAAGCAAGGGATCGATATTTCACAAAAAGAATTAGAACAAATTTTTTCCCTTGTTAAGTTTGCTCCATCCGCTTATAACTTACAGCATGCTAATTATGTTGTTGTGACAGACCCTTTGATGAAACAGAAGGTGTATGATGCGTCTTATAAGCAATACAAAATTCAGAGCTCGTCCGCAGTTATTGTGGTCCTTGGCGATAAAGAAGCATATAAGGATTCTGCTAAAATAAATGAAGGACTTTTCCATTTGGGATTCTTTAGTAAACAAGAATTAGATTCCGAAGTACAGCAAGTGACACATTTCTATGAAGAACGAGGAGAGCCGTTCAAGCGAGATGAAGCGATTCGGAATGCAAGTCTATCAGCTATGCTATTTATGCTTACAGCGAAAGAGCAAGGATGGGATACTTGTCCGATGATCGGTTTTGAGGCATACAAGCTCATTGAGGCTCTTGAATTAGAGGAACGTTTTGTTCCAGTTATGTTAATTACGATTGGTAAAGAAGACACGTCCAGCCAGCGGCCGCGCGGTTATCGTAAACCGATTGGTGAGTTTGTGAAATATGTTTAATGAATAAAGACCGTTATTCGCTATCAAGGTGGCGATGAGCGGTCTTTTCCTATTTGAGGGATGTACAAGTTTAAGAAAAATTTTATTTTTAACCCCATTTCTTATTAATTAGTTTTCTTTATCCTAGGAGTGTATGAATGGTTAGGAGGAACTAAGGATGAAGAAGTGGGTTTTGTGGCTTGTAATACTTTTACTGCTCGGCTATGGATTTAGTCAACACAAATTGAAAGTTGTGAACGAGAAACCACCGGAAGAAGAGAATCAAACTCAAGAGGAGACTCCTCAAATGAACGAGCTTAAAGTAACCAAAGATCAGATTTATAAAGGTAATTTGTTGTTGGTCAACAAGGATCATCCGGTACCTTCAGGGGCTGAAGAGTCCGAAGCGGTGAATCTGTTTAAGCATAAGGAATTGGTGAATGGATTTATTGTGATGGATAATACGATTCGGTTGTCGCCGAGTTTGGTGCAAAAATTCTCAAAAATGATTGATGCCGCAGCAAATGATGGGGTTAACCGATTTTTAATCAGCAGCGGTTATCGGGACAATAAAGAACAAAACCAGCTTTATAAACAAATGGGTGCTGATTATGCGTTGCCAGCAGGCAATAGCGAACATAATTTAGGTTTATCGCTTGATATTGGATCTACGCAAACGGAGATGAGTAAAGCGCCTGAAGGAAAGTGGCTGAAAAAAAATGCATGGAGATACGGGTTTATCTTGCGTTATCCGGCTGACAAAACGGCAATCACAGGTATTCAATCTGAGCCCTGGCATTTTCGCTATGTTGGTTTGCCGCACAGCGCAATTATGCAGGAAAAGAATTTTGTCCTGGAACAATATTTGAATTTCTTGAAAGAAAAGAAGACCATTAAGACTACTGTAGATCATCAAACCTATGAGATCTCTTACTATCCTGTCTCCAAAAACACAACGATCCTTGTGCCAGCGAATGGACGCTATCAGATATCAGGCAACAATATGGACGGTATCATTGTGACCATGTATCCATGATCAGGGCTTATGAGAATCTCAAGAAGGTGAGAATGACGTATGAAACATAAAATAATGTTGAAAGATATTACAATTCAAGTACTGTTTACCCTTTATGTGTACACGTTATTCAAAATTATTCTATTTAAGTTCAGCTCAATCGACCTGACATTTCTCTGGCATCAGCTTAAGATAAGTCTGAGGAACACGGATCATATGAGCAGGCAACTTCAAAAAGGTAATCTGATTCCCTTTAAAGAAATATCCAGAACCATTCATGATATCTCGAGTCATGGTCTAATTAACTTGGTTGGGAATATTGCGATATTCATGCCGTACGGAATTCTTCTTGGTTTAATGTTAAGAAACAAAAAAGTATCATTTATAGATGCGTTTATTCTTTCATTAGGTTTAAGTCTAATCTTGGAATTAGCGCAGGCCTTTTTCTCTATTGGACGTTATGATGTAGATGATCTGATACTCAATTCAAGCGGGGGCTTGATTGGTTTCATTATTTTCAAATTATTCGCTTTGTTAGTTACTACATCAAGTGCTAACCAAGCAAGAGGTAGCTCTATCTGATACAATAAAAGCAATACAATGGTTATACAGGGGTGGTACGAATGAAGTCGATCACAATTCTGATAGCGGATGATGAGCCGGAAATTGCCGATCTGATTGAGTTACATTTAGAAAAAGAGGGTTACCGCTGCGTGAAAGTAGCTAATGGGCAGGAAGCTATTTCTGCTATTCAAACGCATTCCATTGATTTGGCGATTTTAGATATTATGATGCCTATACTGAATGGCTATGAAGCAACAAGGCAAATTCGAGCTGAGTATCATCTGCCTATCATTTTTTTAAGCGCCAAAACGACGGACCTCGATAAGATTACAGGACTGGTAAGCGGAGCGGATGATTATGTAACCAAACCGTTCAACCCGATGGAACTTGTTGCTCGCGTGAATGCTCAGTTGAGGCGTTCCACGCAGTTTAATCAACCAAAGCAAGCGGGCAAGCTTACTTTGGAGGCAGGTGGAGTGGTCATCTATCCCGAAGCACGAACCGTATTCGTTTACGGCAAGCCTATTGAATTAACGCCAAAAGAGTTTGATATTTTGTATCTGTTAGCCAGTTATCCAAAGAAAGTTTATAGCGCGGAAAATATCTTTCAACAGGTCTGGGGCGATGCTTATTATGAAGGCAGCAATACGGTCATGGTACATATTCGTACCTTACGGAAAAAGCTTGGAGAAGACGATCATAAAAATAAACTGATCAAAACAGTTTGGGGGGTGGGATATACATTTAATGGCTGAAATTATCCGAAGCTTTCGATTTAAAATGATTCAACTCTTTGGTTTAAGTATGCTTTTTTCCGCCACCATTACCTATTTGCTCTATAAAGCTCTCCAACTCTATTATTATACGACCAAAATGGAAAATCCATTGACAAAAATTCGTAATCTCATAAGAGAGATTGGGGATATTAACTTCTTTTTGCTTATTTTCATTCCTCTCTCGATTTTGTTTTTCTTTCTCCTCACCAAAAGATATGCGGCTTATTTTCATGAAATATCCAGCGGAATTAATCAGCTTGCGAATGGCAACTTCAACAGTCGGATACGTATTCCATCCAATGATGAATTCGGGGATATTGCGAGAGATATTAATCTGGCAAGTGAAAAATTGCAGCAAGCATTGGAGAGAGGAGATTTTGCAGAAAACAGCAAGGAACAATTGGTCTTGAATTTGGCTCATGATTTGCGTACACCGCTGACTTCCATATTAGGTTATTTGGATTTCATTCTTCAGAACGAACAACTGACTGCAGAACAAATCAAGCACTATACGAGCATTGCTTTTACCAAATCTCAACGTTTAGAAAAGCTCATTGACGAACTATTCGAAATCACTCGAGTGAACTATGGAAAGCTTACCATTGAAAAAAAACCAATCGATATAAGCGAGCTTCTCATTCAATTAAACGAGGAATTATACCCTGTTTTTGAGAAAAATAACCTAACAACTCGATTGAATGTGACTCCGCATTTGACTGTTTGGGGTGACGGTGAGCTGTTGGCACGTGTATTTGAAAATCTGCTGACGAATGCCATTCGCTATGGAAAAGATGGTCAGCTTATCGACATTAACTGCAATCTTGATGCAGAAGATGTGGCGATTCAAGTGGTCAATTATGGGGATTGCATTCCCCCGGATGAGCTGCCGCATATCTTCGATATGTTTTTTACAGGCGATAAAGCGCGAACTCATCGCGAGGGGAGCACTGGCCTTGGTTTGTCCATTGCGAAGAATATTGTAGAGCAGCATCAAGGCACAATTACAGCCCAAAGCAGTGTAATTCGTACGCTTTTTGAAGTCCGTTTCCCGCAAAAAACGGCATCCGAAGGACTCGGTTAACTATTGTGCCGATCATTTAATGAAAAATTTATATTTACCCTACTTATTCTTTTAACAGTCTCCCCTATTCTAAATGTATGAATGGGAGGAGGAAACTGAGAATGAAGAAGTGGGGTTTTTGAGTTATCCGGAAATAATGTAGATAGGGTGCTTGTTATATAAAATAGGCAATTCGTTGTATGGATGAATTTTCCATTTCATAGTATATTTTAATAGATTCATACAAACGGGTTTATCTCCAAAAAGCATTCAGGAAATTTTCAGTTTCATGAAACTTTTTGGAAAGATGTGCCGTCTATTTTATCATACATACAGTTTGGAAATGAAAGGAAGACATACCAAATGGCAAGCTGGTTTCGTAAAAGAAGCGCAATTGACGCTTTAGCTATCGATGAGGAGCCGCATTCTGATGAACAATCTTCTCGTCACAGCCAACTTCATTCACCGTTATTAACGGTCAGCGGTGTACACCGCTCCTTTCAAGTTGGAGGCCAGAAGTTAGAAGTACTGAAAGGGATTGAGATGGAGCTCAAACCGCTGCAGCTTGTCATGCTGAAAGGCCGATCCGGCTCTGGGAAAACAACGCTGCTTAATTTAATTGGGGGGCTCGATCAGCCGAATGAGGGAGAAATTTTGTTTCAAGAGCATGCCTTTCATCTCAGCAGTGACGATGAACGGACGTTGATACGTCGTAAGGAAATTGGTTTTATCTTTCAATCCTATGCGTTAATGCCCTTGTTGTCTGCATGGGAAAATGTGGAGCTGGCGCTTCGAATGGCGGGGATTCCGCGTTCCCAGTGGAAAGAGCGAGTGAAGCATTGCCTGGAGCTCGTTGGGCTTGGCAAGCGGATGCACCATCGTCCTTATGAGCTTTCCGGTGGTGAGCAGCAGCGTGTCGCGATTGCGAAAGCGATTGCGCATCGGCCTGCCCTTATTTTGGCGGATGAGCCTACAGCTGAGCTTGATTCTCAGATGGGTGCGCAGATTATGTCCGTTTTCCGCAGCATCATGAAAGCGGAGCAAGTCACGATATGTATGACAACACATGACCCTACAATTTTGGAGGTTGCCGATCATGTTTACGAAATGGTGGACGGAAGATTCGTCACGTAATTGGACGATGAAGCCTTTAGCTGCACTGCTTGTATGTTCGACATTACTACTTGCTTCTGGGTGTTCACTTTTGCCTAAGGAGCAGGAAGAAGAATCGCTTCCCACGATTAATCCACCTAAGCTTTCCAAAAAGCCTGAATACACGGTGAAAACGGAAACCCTTGAAACGAAAGTGAGAGGGAGTGGGCGTTTAATGGCTTTGCAAGAGGAGAAGCTGTTTTTCTCCGAAGATATGTCCGCCAAACGGATCAGTGCCATACTTGTTAAGAATGGGGATTCTGTTGAAAAGGGGCAGCCGATCGCGGAGCTCGACGTATCGGATTTGGCGAGTGATTTGAAGCGGAAGAAGCTTCAAACACGTAAGGATGAGCTTACGATGATTGAAACGCTGCGGAAAGCAGATGAAATGTCGCCGGAGCAAATCGAGCAGGCAAAGATTGATTTTGAGTTGAAGCGTGAAGAACTGACCAAGCTTGAAACACAAGTTGGTAAAGCGCAGCTGCTCGCTCCGTTCAGCGGAACCATCGTCACTGTAACAGCCAAGAAAGGCGATACCGTGAAATCCGGAGAATCCGTTGCGACTCTAGCCGATTTGAATGAACTAACCGTGGCCGCAAGTATTAGTGCAGATGATGCGAAGAAAGTAGCCATTGGCATGGACGTGCAGGTGGATATTAATTCTGCCGGCCAGCACAAAGGAAAAGTGAAGCAGCTGCCGAATCCGCAAGCTGGTAACAACAATAATAACGGCGGGTTTCCTGGTCAAGGTGGGCAAGGCGAGCAAGATACGATCGATAATTATTTGGTTGTGCAGCTTAGTGAGTTCCCGAAAGGGCTGAACCGAGGAACACCGCTAAGCGTCACGATTATTACACAAAGAAAAGAAAACGCCACGACGATTCCATTGGCTGCACTTCGCTCGTATTCGGGCCGGAATTATGTCCAAGTCATTGATGCTCAAGGAAATAAGAAGGAAGTGGACGTGGAAATCGGTCAGCAGACGTCTACGGATGCGGAGATTGTAAAAGGTCTCACTGCTGGACAGAAAGTAGTGGGTCGCTAATGTCCATGCCGATGCTGCGGTTTTTATTTCGGAAAATGTGGAATACCCGCTGGCTAACGCTCAGCACCTTGCTTGGACTAGTGATGGCTGTTGCTTTCACCACGAGCATTCCGATGTATGCTGATGGGTCGCTGAAGCGAGTCGTCGCCAAATCGTTAGAAGAGAAGAGCGAGGGACTTCCAGCAGGCTCACTGCTCATGCGCTATCAAGCTGTTGGGGCAGAACGTGCAGGGCTTACAGAGCTCAATGACGTCAATGTGTATATACAAGATGAAATTCCGAAAGATGTTGGCTTTCCATTACAGACCTATGCAAGAAGCTATACCATCAAAGGAGCGCAGCTAGCTCCCGCAGATGGGACAAAAGCAGACCCAAGTAAACGTCGACAAATGACATTAACGACGTTAAGCGGATTAACCGATCAGGTTGAATGGTCAATCGGCCAGATGGCTTCTGGGCAAGTGCAAAATGGGATATTGGAAGCTGTGGTCTTGGAAGAAGCTTTGTTTCGAAACGATCTGCATGTAGGGGATGTATTCAGTTATTCGGTCGCAGGTGCAGGCGGCAGTCAATTGTTAAAAGTGAAGATTGTTGGTTCCTTCAAACCCAAAAATGAAACAAGTGCTTATTGGTTTCAAGGCTTAGAAGGGTTAGTAAACGCACTTATTATTCATGATGATGTTTTCATGAAGACGTTGTTGACGGAGAAGAAGATTCCGCTTCAGCTTGCCAATTGGTATTATGCATTCGATCTGCGCAATATCCAAACCAGTCAATTATCGCCACTTGAGAACCGTTTGGAGCGTCTGGATATCAATTTGTTCCAAAAACTCAAGAATACTAAGGTAGATGTATCGTTTAAGCCGATTCTTACTGAATTTAAAGCCCAAAGCTTGCAGATGCAGATTTTATTATTCACATTAGCAGCCCCGATGATCGCGATGGTTTTCTATTACATTGTGATGAATGCCAGACAATCGCTTGATCGACAGCGTGGTGTAATTGCCATCCTGCGAAGCCGTGGAGGCAGCACGAAGCAAATTGTAGGAATATACTTTCTGGAAGGTTTATTACTTGGGGCGATTGCACTGCTGATTGGACCCTTTATGGGCTGGTTCATGGCGAAAAGTATCGGCTCTTCCAGTGGATTTCTAACGTTCGTTGATCGTAAATCGATTCCTGTTAGTTTTACAAATGAGGCGATGCTCTACGGCGGGCTCGCTGTGCTGATTGCAATTCTTGCCAGTGTGATTCCAGCTGTGCTTTTCGCAAGATCTTCGATCGTCAACTATAAGCAGCAGCTCGCTAGATCAGATCGCTCGCCACTATGGCAGCGGTGGTTCATCGACATCGTACTGCTAGGACTTGTTGGCTACGGCTTCTACTTATTTGATCAACGCCAAGTGTTGTCCGTACAAACAGGGCTAACGACCGATCAATTACAGGTGCATCCGCTGCTGTTTTTCGTCCCAGCACTATCGATCTTCGCGTTAGGACTATTCTTTCTGCGTATCTTTCCGTGGTTGCTGCGCTTGTTCGGCTGGCTTGGACGAAAATTCCTACCCGTGCCGCTATACTTGACGCTAGTTCAGCTTTCCCGTTCAGCCAAATCCTATTACCCGCTTATGCTGCTGCTCATTCTTACGCTCGGCCTCGGCGTATACAATTCTTCGGCTGCACGTACGATTGATCTGAACTCAACGGAGCGGATCTTGTATCAATATGGTACCGATGTTGTGATGCAAACCGTATGGGAAGGCTTCTCAGACGACCTGCCGAAGGATCCGAACGCAGGAAAAAGCGGCGGCGGAGCCCAGGGAGGCGGGACATCTGGTGCAGGAGGTAACAACGGTGGAAATGGCAGCGGTGGTTCCGGTGCGGGTGGAAGCCAAGGTCAAGGCGGCCCGAAACCTGGCGAGGAGACACCCTCTAAGATTCGTTATGTCGAGCCGCCTTTTCAAATGTTCCGTGATCTAGAGGGCGTCCAGGCTGCGGCCAGAGTTTTGCAGTCAAAAGGAAACGTCGTTGTATCTGGTAAATCAACCGGTCAGGGAATGATCATGGGAATCGATAATGCCGATTTTGCTAAAGTGGCTTGGTTCCGGCCCGATTTATTCCCGGCACATCCGAATCAATACCTGAATTTGCTAGGGAGCTATGAGCAAGCTGTCATCATACCTTCGAATTATGCAAGCAAATATTCGCTTAAAGCGGGTGATCTGCTTTCGATTACCATCGGTCAGCAGCCCGTGGAATTCGTGATTGTTGGTATCCTGCCGTATTGGCCGAGTCAATATCCGGATCAGACACCATTTTTCATCGCAAATCTGGATTACATATACGATCAAGCACCTATTACTCCCTATGAAGTATGGCTCAAAATGAAACCGGACGCGAAAGTTGCACCGATTGTTACAGCCCTGCAGGCTAAGGGGATTGAGCTAGCTTCTGTGAAGGATGTTCGTAACGAGCTCATTATTCAGAAGAAGCTTCCAGCAAGAGGCGGGGTCTTTGGTATTCTTAGCCTGGGCTTTCTCGTATCTGTGATCGTGTCCTTAATCGGTTATATGCTGTATTGGTTCTTTAATTTATCTAGCAGAGTTGTACAGTTTGGGGTGCTTCGCGCCATGGGGCTTTCCCGCAAACAATTGACTGGAATGCTGCTCCTCGAGCAAGGCTTTACGGCTGGATTGTCCATCGCGCTAGGCATCGGAATTGGTAAATTAACGAGTTATTTCTTCCTGCCTTTCCTTCAAACTTCCCAGAATGTGAAGACGCAGGTGCCGCCGTTCCGAGTTGTTTTCGATTCCAAAGACACCTATCAGCTATATTTCGTGGTTGCTTTCATGATGATAACTGGGGCACTGCTGCTGTTCTTACACATTAGAAGGTTGCGTGTTCATCAGGCTGTGAAGCTGGGAGAGGAGAAATAGCGTGATTACTTGCGAGGGCTTAGTCAAAATTTATAAGACAGACGAGATTGAAGTTGTCGCTTTGCAAGGGCTAAATATTCAGATCGACGCAGGCGAGCTTATGGCCATTATCGGGAATAGCGGAAGCGGCAAGTCCACACTGCTGAACATATTAGGAGGGCTTGATCGCCCTTCTGCGGGTCAAGTGAAAGTGGGCGATTGGGATTTATTGAAGATTACCGATAAGCAGCTAGTTGATTATAAACGACATACAGTCGGCTTCATCTGGCAAAATAATGCGCGTAATCTCGTCTCGTACCTCACTGCGCTTGAGAATGTGGAAATGCCAATGATGCTCAGCGGGAACTATGACCCTGCCTATGCGAAACAGCTGCTTGAATGGGTGGGTCTCAGCCACCGTTTGAATAACAAGCTGCAAGAACTGTCAGGTGGGGAACAGCAGCGCGTCGCTATTGCGATTTCGCTTGCAAACCGTCCGCGTTTGCTGCTTGCGGATGAACCGACGGGGTCGGTGGATACGAAGACGGCGGATATGATTCTTTCTATTTTCCAACGGCTAAATAAGGAATTGGGAGTGACAATAGTCATTGTTACCCACGATATGTCCATGGCAGGCAAAGTAGGGCGAGTCGTTGCCATTCGAGATGGCATGACAAGTTCGGAGTTTATTGCTCGCAATCCTTCGATTTCGGCGCTTGATGGAACGTCGACAGGGCTCACAGGTGAAGACCATGAGGAGTATGTGGTGCTGGACCGCGCGGGACGACTTCAGGTTCCGAAAGCTTACTTGAGCGCTCTGCAAATCGACGGAAAAGCTACGATGGAGTTTGACGGCGAGAAAATTATGATTAAAGCACCGAAAGATTTATCTGCGAATGAAAGTATAGAACGAATTGAATCTAATTCACAAACCGTTGGAGGAAAATCAAAATGAAAATGATATCACGTAAAATGCTTGCTACAACCTTAACGCTGGCTATGGTGGCTCCACTAGCTGTTGCTTGTACCAAAGGGGAAAAGGCCGATGATAAACAGGAGCGCGTGCTTAAGATCGCGACTTCTATGATGTACGGTGGTGATGACGAATATTTCCGACAACAATTCACCGAAATATTTGAATTCGCTAATCCGAATATCAAGATTGAAATGATTCCAACGATGGATGAGAAGTACCGTTATGGCAACATTCAACCTGGTGAGAAAATGCCCGATCCCATGGAGAAGCTGAAGGAAGTCATGCAGGGCGATAATCCTCCGGATGTGGTTATGCTTGGTTATGAACAGCTGCCGGATATGGTGGAAAGCAACATGCTTACACAGCTTGATCCACGAATTACGAAAGATAAATTCGACACCGCAGGGATCGTTCCAGCGGTTATGGATGGCATGAAAAATGCAGGAGGCGGGAAGCTTTACGCACTTGCTCCGACATTCAGCTCCTCGGCACTCATTTATAATAAGAAAATGTTCACAGATGCGGGTGTCGATTATCCGAAGGATGGGATGACATGGGATGAGACATTCGATCTTTCCAAACGCCTTGTTAAAGGGGAAGGAGAGAGCCGCATCAATGGTTTTGCATTTAATACGCAATCACAAGGCGGAGATTTGTTCTATGGTATGCAAATGTACACAGCTCCTCTGCAATTGAAAATGTTCGATGATGCTGGTGAGAAAATGACGGTGGATACGGACCAATGGGAAAAAGTTTGGGCAAAAATGGCTCAAATGCAAAAAGAGAAGGTGTTCCCAGAGATGATGGATCCGCAGAAGCAAATGAACCGTCAGTATGATCAAAATAATCCTTTTGCGTATGATGATTTCATGTCTGGCCGGTTGGCCATGGCGATTATTAATTATGGTCAAATTCAACAGCTTACGAATGCGAACAAAAATGCAGCCAATTTTAAAGGCTATACACCCATCGAATGGGACGTCGTAACGATTCCTTCCCACCCAGAAGCAAAAGGTGTTGGCGGATCCATCTATATGAATGGTATTATGGGTATAAATGCCAAAGCGCAAAACCCTGATGATGCTTGGAAATTCATTAAGTTCATCAATGGCGAAGACTGGGCTAAACTGAAATCGCATAGCTCTTATAACTTGGTTGCCCGCTCCAAATATTTAAAGCCCAAAGATGGGTTGGATTTCCATATGGAAGCTTTCTATAATGTGACACCAGCTCCAATGGATAATAATATGAAAATTTATCGAACTAATCCTAACATTTATCAGGTACAAGAAATTGGTCGTACGCAGTTTATGAGTGTCCTTCAAGGGAAAACGACAGCTCGCGAAGCGCTCAAGCAATGGCAAACCCAAGGGGATGCGATGCTCAAGCAAATGAAGGAAAATCCGAATGCGCCTATGAACCCGATGATACAGCAGGCTGTGCCTGCTGGCTAAGGCAGGCTGGAATTTCAAATAGGATCATATTATGAAGGAGGAAGCTCATTATCATGTACATCAAGAAACGCTATCGCTTGGCAACCATTGCCTTGTCTGCCGCATTGGCGCTCGGAGCTGTAACGCCCGTTTTGGCGGATAGCAGTCCATCCGCTATAACTACTACCATCGGTAAGGTTTCCATCACAGGCAGCAGTTACTTTGAATTGAAACAGATCCATGTTTTGCCTGATCAAAGCGGCAAGCTCGCGACATTTACCATTACGATCCACAACGAAGGGAGCAGTGAGCTGCAATTTATTGATTATTGGGTTCGTTTGAAAAGCAAATCCGGCAATCAATTTTCAGCACGCTTGCTGCCTGCAGATAAGGATAAGAACCGGGTTGCTCCCGGTTCAACGACGGATTTAACGTTCTATGCGACCGTTAACACTAGCACGAACTTGCAAGATCTCGTTGTCCAATTTATCAAATGGGATTTTAGCCAGTCCAATTTTGAGCGTGTTCTGGGTGAAGTCTCAGTACCAGATGCCTATACAGACGTAACGCCTTCAGATGGTGCTACAGCAATTTCTGTAAATGGAACCAACGTGAAAGCTTCAATTAAAAAGTTTGTTAGCAATAAGAATGAAAAATATCACGTTCCCACCGTATATGTGACTTTAGAGAATGCTGGCAATCATACCGTTACGATCCCTTCTTACCTTTTCTCGATTCGCACGAAAGAGGGTCTGCTTTATCCACTGGAAGCCAAAGGATTGAAAGATTTGAAGATCAATCCGAAGGAAAGTAAAGAAATTCAACTATCGGGTTCCATTCCGGTAGCAGTTAGCGCGGACGCTTGGCAGTTGGCGGTAGCAGAAACAATTCCTGACTTGAAATTGAATGTTTCCGTTGCGAATTTTGGGCTGCCTGCTGTCACGCAGCAAGAAGGTGGCTCAGTAGGTAAGGAGTATTCCTTCACAAGTAAATCAGGTGTGTATACAACTCAGCTTAATGGATTGCACCGATTGCCTTGGGAAGATCAAGACTTATTAACGGCCGATTTGACACTAAGTAATAAAGGTGAAGAGTCACTTCCTATCCCGAAATTATCAGGGTATTTCCTGCTTGATGGCGCTGTGAAAATTGATGCCAAGCTCATTCAGACGGCTAAAGTAATCGGTTTGGGAGCAGGAGCGAGCGTCAATTTGCAAATTGCTGGTAAAGTGCCGTATACGTATGAATTTTCTCAAATTAAACTAGTTCTTCAAGAGAATGAGGGAGAGACGCCGCCGTCGGGTACTGGTACTGGTACGGGCACTGCTGCAGCAACGGATGTGCTTGAGTTTTCCACACAGGCGGAGCTTCAAGCTATTCCTTTCATTGGTATGGGGCAGTCCTATACATCCAATGATATTGGGCGTAAAGCGAAGTATGTAGTTCGAAGTGTATCCACATATGAGGATAAAACGAATATCATGTACTCCGCTATGGTGGAAGCAACCAATTTGGAGAAGCGCTTCACGAATGTATCCAAGTTCGTCGCCAATTTCCGAACATCGGATGGAACTGTTTTCCCGGCAACTGTTGCTGAAGTAAAGAACAAGATTAGTCCAACAGGAAAAGCGCTATTAAATGTATGGGCTTCTGTGCCAAAAGGTTACACGACAGCGAATATGAACTTACTTCTTGGGGAAGCAGTGACCGAAGGGAAGCTGTCAGAAGGTGAGAAAGCCGTTGCAGATTCCTATGTGAACCCAGTTTCCTATTGGCTGCCTGATGAGAAGACGAATGTAGCGACAACGCTTAAAAATGTCGAATTATTCCCCTATACAATTACGATTGATAAGATTGGGACAACGATTGAGGATAAAGTATTTACTATAAAATTCAACTACGAGTTAACCAAAGAAAAACTGACAGAAATTAATACCGAAGGCCATAACTTGCTGCTTGTTTTTGAAGATGGCGGTGGGATTAAACGATTTGAGAAAAAGTTTGATTTCAAAGACTTTGACGTTATCAACGGTGACTCAACAGCAGATGAAGATTCGAAGATCCGTCTTGGCAAGCGGGAGAATTTCAAGATTACAAATCCTGATCCTGGCCTCATTTATAACACCAAATTCTTACAGAAATATACACTAAGTATTTATGACGAGTTTCAAGGTCAGAGAAAGCTGCTGGCCACACAGAAAGCTGATTGGTTTATCACAACGGACTAATTCATTATTTGAAGCGAGGGCATTCAGCCTTCGCTTTTTTCATTTTAGTCACAAGAAGTCATAAGCGTTTAGCTGCTCATATGACCAATATATGACTGGAATATGACTTCACTCACCTGTTTTTATCAAAATGAAGAGCTATAATAAATCCTGACCGAGAAAAAACATAAAATTTTCAATTCTAGTTTATGTTTTGTTAAGAAATTCCAAGTATGATGATTGAGTGAGCATGAAGGATGTAGGTATTAAAGCTGGTGATAGGGGAGAAGTGAGAATGTCCAAGTTAACCGAGTTTTCAATGAAAAATGTGGCAGCAATTTTCATCGTTATGCTGCTATTGGTCGTAGGAGGAACGTATTCTACAACCACACTAAAGGTAGAAAGTATGCCAGATATTACATTTCCGGTCGTTATTATTAGCACTACATACGTAGCACCTCCGAAGGATGTGCTGGATGAAATTACAAAGCCGCTAGAGAAGGCTGTCGCAGGGCTAGATGGACTCAAAACCCTTAGCTCTAGCTCTCAGGACAATTATTCACAGATTATCCTGGAGTTAGAACAAGACAAGAAGCCTGAAGATGTTAAGAAAGATGTGGAGAGCTTGATCTCCAATGTTAAGATGCCTCAAGGCTCAGAGAAGCCTAAAGTATTAACGGCAGGCTTTTCTTCCGAACCGGTCTATTATTTAGCGGTTTACGGTGAGGCAGGAATGAACCAAACCGAGCTGGATAAAGCCTACAAAGATACGATTCTTCCTGGCTTTAATGGGCTCAAAGGGATCGACCATGTCGACTCTGTAGGCAATCAGGATGCCGTACTTACCATTAAGCTGGATGCGCCTGCGATAAATAATTATGGTCTAACCCCGGCAGATGTTTCCGGTTTGATCAAAGCCTCATTGGTATCTAGCCCTGCGGGTACGGTAGATTTCAATGGAAACACGCAGATGGTTCGAGTCAAAGGTGAAATGGATACGATTTACAATTTGGACAATTTGAAAATCACAACGAAAACAGGCGATACGCTTCTTCTCAAACAAATTGCCAAAGTTGAAGCTATCAGCGAGTCCAAGTTTATTGCAAGATTAGATGATCAACCAGCTATCGGCGTACTACTTTACAAAACGAAAGCAGCGAATGCTGTAGAGTTTGCAGATAGTGCAGATAAGCTAATGACAGAATGGGGACAAACGCTGCCTGGCGTGAAATTCCACAAAATTTACAATTCAGCAAACGATATTAAAGATTCCATCCATGGCATGGTGCAAGAAGGCGGATTAGGCGCAGTGCTTGCCTCATTAATGATCTTGCTCTTCCTGCGTAATATACGTATGACGATCATCGTACTCGTGTCGATTCCTCTTTCGATTCTTGTTACGTTATTAGTTATGGGACCTTTAGGCATTTCCCTTAACATCATGACGTTAGGAGGAATGGCCATTGCAGTCGGGCGGGTCGTGGACGACAGTATCGTCGTTATTGAGAATATCTATAGTCAGCTGCAAAAAGCTCAAGAGCGTAACGAATCTGTTATTAAATTAGCAACGAAACAGGTTTCAAGCGCGATTACTTCCTCTACAATTACAACAGTAGGTGTATTTGGTCCCATTGGATTCGTGAGTGGGGTAGTTGGTGAAGTATTCCGTCCTTTTGCTATTACACTTGTCGTAGCTTTAATGTCATCATTGATTGTTGCATTAACGGTGATTCCGATGCTGGCGAAGCTGATGGTGCTTAGAATCAAGAAGCTTACAAATCACGATGATAATCACGTGGGACCTATGGGTGTGAAATACAGAAAAGCGATCATATGGTCTTTGAATAACCGCATCAAAACTTTATTGTTGGCTGGCGTTGCCCTTATCATCTCGATCGTCATTACAGTACCTAATTTAGCGGTGGCTTTCATGCCGAATAGTGAAGCCGTTAAACAAGGGGTTATTGAGATTAAAATGCCGCGAGAAACATCCATCGAAATGATGAATGAGAAGTCCAAAGAACTTGAAAAAGATTTGAAATCACATATGGACAAAGTTGGCAAACCTGCATTCAAGTACATTGAATCCCTTGTAGGTTACAACCAGAGCAGTGATCGGTATGCTTATAGAGCACTGATGTTTTTCGAGCTAACAGCAGAAACCGATGCGACAGAAGGTGTCAAAAAGTATAAGGAAGATATGTTGAAACTGATGCCTCCAGGATCTGATGTGAATATACAATTGTTTACAGGCGGGCCTCCTACCTCAACTGGATCTGATTTCTCGTATTCCCTTAAAGGGGATGACCAACTTTATCTTAAGCAAGCATCGCAGCTGGTTAAAGATAAAATGAAGGAGTTCCCTGAGCTGAACGACATTAAAGACAGCTTGAGTGATTCCAAAACCGAAGTCGAGATTATTGTAGATCAGAACAAAGCACGTTTGTATGGACTTTCTAGTGCTCAAATTTTACAATCCGTCAACGCCTGGATAGCAGAAGATAAGCTGGGCGATCTGAAATTTAATAACATCACCTATGCAACCAAGGTTATGTTGAATCCCGCTTACAAAAACTCTGTGGATAAACTGGGTACTTTCTTAATCAAGACTCCTACTGGTCAAACGATTCAATTAAATGAAGTAGCTCGAGTCAAACAGATTGAAGCGCCAAATAGCATTAGTCGTGAAGATCAAGAACAAATCGTCAGCGTAAAAGCGAAAATTGATGCCACGGATAAAGGCGGCGTCAGCAAGAAAATTACGGAAGAACTGGCGAAGTTAGAACTGCCTTCAGGCGTCACTCGTGAAGTGAAGGGTGTATCCGATGATATTCAAAAAAGCTTCATGCAAATGTTTATGGCCATCATTGCTTCCATCTTCATTGTTTACATGGTTATGGTTATTGCCTTTGGTAACGCTAGAGCGCCGCTTGCCATTCTGTTTTCACTGCCGCTTGCAGCTATTGGGGGCCTCTTAGGACTTCTAATAACGGGCGAATCGATCAATGTAACTTCGCTCATCGGCTTCCTAATGCTGATCGGTATCGTTGTAACAAACGCGATTGTACTCGTAGACCGCGTACAGCAGCTAAGAGAGCAAGATTATTCGATTCGTGACGCACTTATTGAAGCCGGAATAACGCGGTTAAGACCTATTATCATGACGGCAGGTGCTACTATCCTTGCACTGATGCCTTTAGGACTTGGATTATCCAAAGGAACGATCATTTCCAAAGGTTTAGCTGTTGTAGTTATTGGCGGTCTTACGACTTCAACTCTGCTAACACTAGTAATTGTGCCTATCATTTACGAGATCTTATTTAAGAAAAGAGAAGGCCGCCTCTTCAAGAGAAAAGGAAAATCGAATTCCATCCAATCCGAGCAAGCAGGATCTGCCCACCAATAAGCTAAACAGGGGAAAAGGAGAAAATGAATATGAAACGTCAGTTGTTTATGATTAAACAGAGTACCAAATTATTCGGTGTCGTCGCGCTCAGCGCGGCGATAGCCGTAGGATGTTCCGCATCACCAGCAGCAAGCCCGGCAGCAACAACTGCTGCAGCCGAACAAGGGGTCAAGGTAGTGAAAACGGCCAAAATTGCCAAGCAAAAGATTGGTGAGCCTGTTGAACAAGTCGGAGACGTCGTATCATCCGTTCAATTAGATATCGTCGCGAAGTCTGGTGGCGAAGTCATTGAAATCGTAAAGAAACGCGGAGATATCGTAGAGAAGGGCGAAGTCCTTTTCCGTCTGGATCCAACGGATGTTCTTATACAGAAGGACTTGAATTCTGTTAATATTAAAGGGGCTCAAGCAGGACTTACAGAGGCTAAACAGAAGACTTCCAACGGGATTGAAGATGCCAAGGATGGCGTTTCTAAGTTGGAGACTGCTGTTAGTGATCTAGAGAAAGCCTACAACACGGTGCGCAATGAATATGATCTAGGGACAGCAACGAAATCTCAATTAGAGCAGGCGGAAACGGCGCTTATTAATAGAAAGAAAGATTTAGCAAGCGCACGTAGATCACTGAAAACATTGCAAGAGACGAATTCGCTCGCACAAGTAGAGACTAGTTTAGAATCGGCGCAAGTAAGTGCACGGAATATTGAGAGGACGCTTAGCAATCTTGAAGTAAAAGCACCAGCTTCCGGCGTGTTGACCGATCTCAATGTGACTGTCGGTCAAACGTTAGCGCCAGGCGGCCGTGTAGGGGAAGTTCAACAGACGAATCCGGTCAAAATCAAATCCCAGCTTACCGAAGCATCGGCTAACCTTGTTAGAGGGAAGAGCGAATTGACTTTCTACATACCAGGGGTAACGACGAAGGCCGGAGCCAAAGTGATTTACTTATCGGATGTGATTAACGGACAATCCAAAGCTTATGATCTGGAATTAGAGGTTCCGAATCCGGATGGCAAGCTGAAACCAGGATCCAAGGCACAAGTAGAACTTACCAAAGATGATGAACAAAATGTACCTGTCGTTCCAAGTCTTAGCATCGTTCGCGAAGGCAGTAATAATTTTGTCTTTGTTGTGAATGGTGAAACGGTTCAGAAGCGTAAAGTTGAACTTGGTCGATTGAATGAGACCAATCAGGAAGTTATTTCTGGCGTAAAAGAAGACGAAATTCTTGTTATATCCGGTCAACATCAACTAAAAGATCAAGATAAAATAAAAGTCGGTAACTAACAAAAGCTTGAGGAGGAGAAATAAGTGAATAAGACGATGAAGAGATCACTAGCTACCATTGTTCTATCAGCAGCACTTTTAACTACAGCATCTTTCCCTGCATGGGCTGCAGATGGTCTGAACTTGGCAGCAGCAGCTGCAGCAAATACAAGTATAAGCTATACACTGAAGGATAAAATTGAGGTCGAAATTAAAAGCATGCTCAATGAGCACGAGTCGGATTCAACGAAATTGGGTGCCGTCATTCGAATTAGAAATACGAGTGGTAAAATCTCTCGTGTACCTGACTTTGAACTGCGGGTTCGGATGGCTGATGGTACCGAATATACGCTGCAGCCAAGTGCTAAAAACCCTAAATCCATACAACCCAAAAGCCAGCAGGAGCTCAGCTACTTGACAACGGTTGAACGGAGTGACGATGTTGCTCTTACCGACCTCAGCTTCGTAGATGTGGATCTTGAAGTGTATCCAAAAGAAGAAACAACACTGCTTACTGTAGCAGTTGACTCTGGCATCGTATGGAATGGCAGTGACAGCACGATAACGAAACCAACCGCTATTCTTAAATGGGGAGAAGCTTTTACGTTACCTTCCTTGCGCTCATCCCTTGGATTCATACCTGTGGACATTCATAAGGAAATTACAGCCAAAGGTGTTTCCACGGTTGTGCAAATTCAAGTTGTAAATCCGACCAAAGAACGTCAAACCGTACCTAACTTTGGGATTGATGGGAAAACAGAAAATAACGTTTATTCCGGCAGTCGCGCCGAAACTTCCGTCATGCTAGATCCAGGTGAGAAAAAATATATCCATATTGTCATTCCAACTGATCTGGATACGGAATTTACTAGCTTGAATGTAGTGACACCAGAGAGTTTTGCCACTGCGACGGGGGATGGTAAGTTCCACGAAGACACTTACCGGGTAGGACGTGTCAATATACTTCTTCCTACAGGAGCAGCGACGCAGGGAGTCATCCCTGCCCCAGAATATACCTTAGGTACACCAGTTAAACTGGATTCTACGAATAAATTCGTTCCTTCCAATGTTGATGTTTCGTTGGTTGAATTACATGTAACAAGTAATGAAGATGATGGCTTTAATACGGCTGTCGCGAAGTTTAAACTGACGAACAACAGTGACCGTCCAATACCAATTCCGGCGATCCAAACGGAGCTTGTTAGTAAAGATGGTTATGCGTATGGAGGAAGAAGACAGGAAGCTACAGCACTAAGTGTTGTTCCTAATGCCTCGTATGTGGTTAGTTATTCGTATGCACTCCCAGCATCTGAAAAGGGTGAAGGCCTGAAAATGAACCTTTACAGCCAACAAGTTAGTGGCGATACGACTTATAAATCACTGCTTGCGACGGCGAAAGTACCTGTTCAGAAGAATGATCCAACGAGCAAAACGCTGGACGTGTACCCATATGGTATTACGATTAAAGATTGGACAATTTCAGCTATTTTCCAAGGTAATATGACTTATGATTATAAGCTGAAGCTGGATCTGGACATTAAGCCGGATAAGCAAGTAACCGTAGATAAGTTTAACAGTAAGCTCTCATTCGAATTATTCGATAATGTCGGAAATCCTGTTGGGAAATCAGTTGAAGCCTTGTCAGGCGAAGGACGTTTATACAATGGAACAAACACAATTAATCTAAATGCGAGATCCAACCAACTGGACTTCCCAATTCAAGTCAAAGTATTTGAGACATTCACGAACGAATATGGTGAATCCGTTAAACGGTTGTTGACTAATTTCAAACAATAGCTAAATCAATGAACTACTTGGATCTATGCTCTAGAGCATCTCCAAGTAGTTTTTTGCTTTATTTTGAGGAGTAACACATTGCTTAGTGGAGGAGTGCTCATAAGGGGGTCTTTTTTTGGATAAGATAGGATTAACGAAATGAACATAACGGAGTGAATACAATGAACTGGATATATTGGGCCAAATTATACGATTCCAAGTTTCAAGCGGGCTGCCTGGCGAAAAGAATGGAAGAAGACTGGTGGATTTACGGCTATGAATGCCCACAAGAAGTGGAAGTTTTTAAGTCCAAAAAAGGGCGATTTGGCGTTCGTTATAACACGTAATTCAGAATGAAATGCCCTAGAAATTAACGCTTGACTTAGACCGCGCATTTAGTGTATATTTATTTTTGTCGCTGTTGAGCGGCAGCTAATGACGCGGGGTGGAGCAGCCCGGTAGCTCGTCGGGCTCATAACCCGAAGGCCGCAGGTTCAAATCCTGCCCCCGCAACCAAATTTTACTTTGGGCCTATAGCTCAGTTGGTTAGAGCGGTCGGCTCATAACCGATTGGTCGGGGGTTCGAGTCCCTCTGGGCCCATAGCACGGAAACCCTTGGTATATAAGGGTTTTTATTTTTTTACCCTCAAATAAGCTTCTCGATTTCATCTCTTCACGATGAAATCGAGGGGCTTTTTTACATTTTAGTACGTACTATTACAGGCCAGTCTAATTTTCCTAAAGGGACAGTGACCTCAAGTGTCGAAGAATTGTTCATGCACGATACTGGCACGGATAGAATATGAGCAAGCATGCTGGACAGCAAAAACATGCTGAACTCTTAAGAAATGGATGGGATATAGAATGACAATACTACTCGGAATAGATCTAGGGACTTCCAGTGTGAAGACGGCTGCTATGGACCCCGCGGGACGGATGGTAGGCTTATCTCAGCAAAGCTATGACATTCATTCGCCTTTAGTCGGTTATGCGGAGCAAGAGCCTCAACATTGGTGGGAGGCGGTACGACAAACCTTGTCTGAATCTGTCAGGCAAGCAGGAGCGGGTAGCAGCGACCGTTACGCTATTGGCTTATCTGGGCAGATGCATGGGCTTGTTGCAATCGGAATGTACGGACAGGTGCTTCGGCCGGCGATTATTTGGTGCGATCAGCGTACAATTGAACAGAAGGAACAGCTTGAGGCGATGTATTCTATCGAGCAGCTTGGCAAGCTAGTACAGAACCGGGCTGCGACCGGCTTTCTGCTTTTATCGCTGTTGTGGTTAAAGCAGAATGAACCGGATACCTATGCGAAGATTTGGAAAGTCATGCTGCCTAAGGATTATATTAGGTACAGGCTAACCGGCGAAGTAGGAACCGAGTCAACGGATGCATCAGGCACATTAGCTTATGATGTAGCCAATAAGTGTTGGTCCGTTGAACTGTTGGGACAGCTCGGAATTGATCCAGAACTGCTGCCAACCGTTCGTGAGCCTTGGGATGTTGCAGGAAAGCTGACTACTGAGGCAGCAAACGATTGTGCCATTCCAGCAGGGACTGTTGTTGTCTTTGGCGGCGCAGACCAGCCCATGCAGGCTATTGGCAATGGGGTTTTACACCAGGGGCAAGCTTCGTGCACGCTGGGCACAGGAGGTCAATGGTTTGTCCCTGTGGATACGCCTACCTATGATTCCTTGCTGCGAACACATACTTTCACCCATGCAGCACCGGGCAAATGGTATATGATGGCGGCGATGCTGAATGCTGGCCTATCACATAGATGGCTAACAGAGAACATTCTCCAAAATAAAGACAGCAGGTCACTCGATGAAAGTGCTGCTAAGGTTCCCCCAGGCTCAGAAGGGCTTATTTTTCTGCCCTACTTGACTGGGGAGCGAACTCCGCATATGGACCCTTTTGCCAGAGGGGCGATGTTCGGTTTAACACTGAAGCACAATGAAGCCCATTTGGTTCGGGCTGTCATGGAGGGAGTGGCTTTTGGGCTGCGCGATGGGTTGGAGGTATTGGTGGCATTGGGTGTGAGAGTCGACAGAATCGTGATGGCTGGTGGTGGAGCTAAAAGTGCCGTATGGCTGCAGATACTTGCAGATGTGCTGAGTTGTGAGTTATACCCATCCGCTATGAAAGAGCAGGCCTGCGTTGGTGCGGCCATGATGGCAGGAGTAGGGGCAGGCGTATATGCATCAATAGAGGAAGCGTGTGAGATCGTGGTGAAGCAAGCCGAGAGGCCAATTACGCCTATTTTGAAGAACAGATCTGTTTACGAAGAGCAGTACGCTTTCTTTAGAGAGTTATATCAATGCAATAAGGAATTGTTCAAAAGAATGAGTGGTTTAACCAATACTACTTTAAATGGCACGAAACAACCAATACAGTTATCGATGGAAACCTGAGAAATCAGGTTTTTTTTAGTGGGGATAAAAGTCACTCTGGAGAGAGATCTTATACAAGGTTGCCAACAGTAAGACAAGTAAGTACGTGAAGCTTAACTCAAAAATGAGGAGGATTTACAATGTATCAAGACCAAAATATCAATAACCAATTTCAACAAACACAAGGGATCATTGCTCAACTTATAAACCAAACGCAACAATCCTCGCAGATGTACCAACAGTTGCTTCAACAAGAGCAGCAAAATGCAATGAGACTTGAAGAGTTAGCACAACGGGAACAAAAAGCCGTCCAAATCATTCAATCTGCGTTGCAAGGCCACCAAATGGCTATTCAACAATTACAACACGTTTCCCAGCTATGCAGACAGCTTGAACAAACGGCTCAAAGCAGCTTTCAGTCTTTAAATATGCAGCAACCTCAACAACAAACGAATTATGGCAATTCGTATGGTTCATCGTACCGAGGTTATCAATAATACCAAGCATGAATAGTTGAAAAAGATAGAGGCTGACGATATTCGTCGGCCTTTATTCGTTTATTCCTATAATCGAGTAAAATGCGCCAGGTGCGACGGTTATTTGCAGTGATGAATGGATAGTGTGCTTATTTTCGGATGTTATTGTAAAATTAATTTTATAACGATATTAAAAGGAGAAAGCTATGTGCCGAAATATTAAGACACTATTCAATTTCGATCCTTTGGCTACCGATGATGAAATCCAGGCGGCCTCGCTGCAATTTGTAAGAAAGATCTCGGGCTTTACTGAGCCTTCGAAGGCGAATGAGGCGGCGTTCAATCAGGCTGTCAAGGATGTTAGTTTAGTTGCCCGGAATTTGTTTAACTCGTTGGTAACCAATGCTGAGCCTCGTAATCGTGAGGTTGAAATCGAACGTGCGCGTGCTAGGAATGCAAAAAGATTTGGAACAAGAGAAGATTAATGACATCTTAGATGAAATAATTGCGGGTTCTTTCTTAAGAGGAAAGAGCCTTTTTTGTATTTACATGGATAGGCGTTCAACTTGTCCTTGTAGCGTTCAAGCCTCTTTACGCATATCTTGTATGAAACTAGTAGAAAATAGGTGATAGAAAGTGACCAAAGGTTTTGATTGTTCAACGCCTTTAACGGCACAAACCGCCGCTGCTTTCGTCAATGATGGCTACTTGTTTGTGGCCAGATATCTCGTTCCGAGTGGTTACAAGGCGTTAACCAAAAGTGAAGCGGAAACGATCAGCGAGGCAGGTCTGCAAATCGTATCCGTTTTCGAAACAACGGCGAACCGAGCTCTCGGTGGACGAAGCGCTGGTTTGGATGATGGGGCAACGGCTTTACAGGTTGCTCATAATCTAGGCCAACCACCTGGCAGTTGTATTTACTTTGCTGTAGATTTTGATGCCTCAAGCGCCCAAATGCCAACCATTATTGCCTATATCCGTGCAGCAAGTGAGGCGACACCCGAGTATACGACAGGTGTATATGGTTCTTACAGCGTGATGGAAGCCGTCCGGAACGCTCGAGCTTGCTCTCATTTTTGGCAAACGTATGCTTGGAGTGGTGGTAAGAAGGCTAATTTCATAAACATTTATCAATACTTAAACGATGTAGTTGAGCATGGGATTGGCGTGGATTACGATGACTCGTATGGAAATGAAGGTTGGTGGAATACGATAGCACCACCTGAGCCCCCCGTGTCGTATCCTTTGTCTCCTAAAGATGCCAATGTGATTATACCTTTCCTTTCGGCCGGATATGAGGCGACGTCGTCCACTGCTGCTAGGGAAGAATTTCATCGACTTGCCAATGAGCTGCGCAGAGTTTCGGGTCAACCGGAACAATAATCGCCCGAAAGTAAACCGAATCCTCCATCGATACGTTTACTCTATAGAGTAGATGTACAAATTCAGAGGAGGATTTTTAATATGAAAAAAAGCTTATTCGCGGTTGTACTAAGTTTCGGTTTGCTGACTACAAGCATCTTATCGGTTTCAGCTCAGGAACATGAGCCTGGGCACGATGGGATGGCTGCTGACATGAATATGAAAGCATCCGTACAACAGCAGGTAAAATCCGATATGAAGCTCACTTTGAATGGCAAGCCCTTGCAGCTCGATGAGTCCTACCTCATTGATAACTCCTTGTTTGTACCATACCGTGCCTTTGCAGAAGGGATTGGATCAGAAGTAGGCTATGATGCTGCAACACAAATGGTCACTGTAAAGAAGGACGCAAAGACGGTTAAGCTCATGATCGGATCCACAGAAGCCAATGTGGACGGCGCCAAAGTATCCATGGTCGGTCCTGCTCAGTTAATTAACAGCTCAACCTTTGTTCACTCCCGTTTTTTAGCTGAAGTGTTCGGGATTAAGGTCTTGTATGATGAAAACACGCGGACGGTTAATCTCGTTAGCGGAGGGACTTCGGGATCCGGACAAGAGGTAGCTAAAACGTATTACGTGAACATTGAGGGCTTTGCTTTCAAAGAAGGGGATATCACTGTTGAAGCAGGCTCCACTGTTATCTTTACGAATAAGGATAAAGTGAAACACAATGCTGTCGCTGATGATGGAAGTTTCCAAACAGCACTTTTGGCGATGGGTGAATCGGAAAGTGTTACGTTTGCTAAGCCAGGTGAGTATACGTACTTCTGTGAGCCTCATAAGAATTTCATGAAGGGTAAAATTACTGTGAAATAAAGATCATAAGCCCGGCATCTCTCGACTAGCTCTGAGATGCCGGGCTTTTTTATTGAATCACAGCGCTGCGGATGTACCAGCGCTCATTAAGCGAAGCTCTTTCGAGGTGAAAGAGCACACGCCTGTTCACAACCGCGGAAGCACGTACCGGCGTAGCCGAAACGTTAACCGCGGTGTCGAGCTGCAGGAGCTGGGACACGTCCCGCTCCGGGAGCTTGGACAGGCGGCGCATGCTTCGCACATGCAGCGCCTGCTCTTGCCCTGTGGTGACCTGCAGCAGCTGCAGGTCACCTTGGTTCGCCGCGCTGATCCACACGTCGATCAGCGCCCAGGGCGAGAGCTTGCTGATGTATTCCGTCAGCAAGCCTGCCGCTCGGTGCACCATGACCTGGTGCGCCGGGTCGACGGAGCGGGAGCCGTGCGTCACGCTCCCGAGGAAGTGAATACAGAAATGACCGTTGAAGTCATTTCCGGGTATACCATCCCCTCCATGCGGCATGCCGTGCATGGATCCGGCTAGCGTGCGGCCGTTCAGCTTCACGAGGACCGCTTTGCGGTCCCAGCTCCAGGCGCCGCCGTAGATGGTTTTGAGCGTAGCGGAGTCGGATTTGGTCAGCGGCTGTACATCCGCATGATGGGAGCCCGCGCGGCGCTGTCCCTCAAAGCTGAGACCACTCTCCACGTCTACGATGGTGAATTTACTGTATTTGGGGAGGACTTCACTTGCCTCCTCCCAGGGAAGTATTTCGCCATAATGTCTGGCTCTAACTACTTGAACTTGCGAACGCAGCGTTTCTTGAGCGGTGCTTGATATGTTTAGCGTAAGTCCCGCTGAGAGATCGACCACTTCACCATTCGGAGTAACACCATAGCGTTGTTGCACACCTTTTTTGTCAAATGAAAGCGTGGTATCCGGGGGAAGGGGAGCGACGAATGGCGTACCTATCCCTCCATCTTCTAGCTCTCGTTGTAATTTTTTATCTACAAATGTAGCTTCAGTTTGATAAGCAGCATGAGGTGAAACTTTAACGACCAGCTGGAATTTCCCAGAACTCGAGGTTTCTTCAAGCTGTGGCATACTGCCGTGAGCCTGTGTGTTGATACTTGTTGCAGCTGTTAATAGGGTTGTAAACAACAGCGTGCAAAACAGCTTCCGGAGCAAGCTGTTTGCTCGGAATGGATGCATAGGTTAGCTTCCTCCTCATTCAGTTTTATAAGCACATTATCAAGTTTTTACAAAATGTCTTAAATTTATGAACAGTAGTCCTGCTTATGCTGTCCTATTTAGATTTGTGATAAAATAACAGAAGTATGCAGCTTTTAGAACACGATTTGGAAAGGAAGGTAATACGAATGAAACCAAGCGCGGGTAAACCGTTTGAACTTTGTATAGAGACAGAACGTGTTGTGAGAGGGGACTTTTATGAAGCGGCATCACAGCCGACCAGAGGGACATTAATTATTTGTCACGGGTACAAAGGCTTCAAGGATTGGGGGATGTTCCCGCATGTGGCTCAGGCGTTAGCCGAAGAGGTTGATGTGATTTCGATCAATTTTTCTCACAACGGCGTGGGCGCTGACTTACTTGAGTTCACGGAGCTTGAGAAGTTTGCTCGAGACACCTATACCAAAGATTTAGAAGATTTGCATGCAGTTGTGAATGATATTCGTACCCGTGAAGGTTCAGCCAGCCAGAAACCCATCCTTCTTTTAGGCCATAGCAGGGGGGCGGCTGTGTGCTTAATCTATGCGCTTGATCATCCTGAGCACATTGCCGGTGTGATTAGCTGGAACGGGATTGCGAATGTTGATTTATTTACGGAGGAAAATAAAGCGGAGATGCGGGCAACAGGGAGAACGTACACGTTGAACGGTCGCACGAAGCAAAACATGCCGCTGGATCTCGAAATCTTAGAAGATATGGAGCATAATCGTGAGCGCTTCGATATTGTGGGTAGGATTCGCGGTGCTAAATTTCCAATCGCTCTTATTCAGGGGATGGAGGATGGAGAGAGAGGAATTCGAGGTTCCAAGAGGCTTGTTGAGCAAAATGACGCCATTGCATGGATTAGAATACCTGAGGGCAACCATACCTTTGGTTCTGTTCATCCATATCAAGGGGAGACGAAGCCTTTGAAGGAAGCAATTCATGAAACCAAACAAACGATTCAAGGGATGTTAGCCTAAACGATGTTAACGATTAGACAACTTAGTGCAGTTATCACGATAACGATTATAGGGCTTGCTGTCGCTTATTTTCTACATATTCCTTTAGTGATTGGATTTTCATTGGGGCTTTTGACTTTGGGGGCCCTCATTTGGAGAGCGGGAACAACATTTCGGGGCATCTTGAAAAGTATGTGGGAAGGTGTCAAACACACCAAAGAAGTCATTTGGATTCTTGCCTTAGTGGGCATGGTTATCCCTACATGGACAATGAGCGGTACGATCCCATTTATGATAGATTTGGGCCTTAGTGTAGTTGATCCTAGTTTTTTTCTAACATTTTCATTTGTACTTTCCGTTTGCATTTCTATGGTGCTGGGCACCTCTACAGGAACGCTAAGTTCTGTGGGTATCCCATTAATTGGTCTGGGGCTGCTGCTGCAAATCCCGCTTCCAATGGTTGCTGGTGCACTTGTGTCGGGTGCGTTCGTTGGCGATCGGACTTCACCCTTTTCCAGTGCAAACAGACTTGTAGCTTCTTCAACAGGCGTATCCATGCAGGTCCTTTTTAAAGCCTTACTACCCACAACAATAGGTGCGTTAGGTGTCGCGATTGGGTTTTTCTTAGTTTGTGATTTTAATGGAGAATGGCATCGTAGTGTCATCACCTTACACAATCAGCAGTTTGCATCGGGATTTAGGTACAGCTTGTGGCTCTTGCTGCCCGTACTTGTACTATTGATTTCAATCCTTTTAAGGTTCAAAACAAGAAATGGCTTCCTCTTGTCGATTGCTTGTGCGATCGTAATTGGCATGAGCTTGCAACAAATGACTTGGAATGAATGGTTGCACGATATGTGGTTCGGCTATCAATCTAGCATTTTTGAATCGCTGCAAACCAAAGGTCTTTCTAACATGATCGAACTGATTGCTCTTATCGCACTCGCAGGTGCTTACAGTGGCATTTTAGAAAAGTATCGTATCCTAGAGACTTATATGCAAAAGCTACTAGGGGAGACATCCGCTTCACTCCTTTCTGCGACTGTACGAACCTCCTTGTTTGGATTAGGGCTTGGCCTTGTTTCGTGTACGCAAACATTGCCTATTATGATGACGGGGCGGAGTTTACTGCCTTTTTGGGAAGAGAGGTTTCCTCGCAGTCAGCTTGCACGAGTTGTGGCCGATTCAAGCCTTATTCTAGCTGCGATGATTCCGTGGAACATGCTTGCCATCGTCTGTGGAACAATAGTAGGTGTACCCGTGTTAGCGTATGTCGGCTATGCGCCGTTTCTTAGGGCTTTACCTGTATGTACCTTGCTGTGGTCTTTATGGTGGAGGAAAAGTGGAAGTTTAAGTAGTAGAAGAGGAGTGGGATTCGATGGCTAATACCTATTTTATTTCGGACCATCACTTTGGTCATTCATCCATTATTGATTTCGAAGCTAGGCCTTTCGCCGATGCAGACGAAATGACTGCGACCATGATTGCCAAATGGAACGCTGTCGTCAACAAAGAAGACAAAGTATTTCATCTTGGGGATTTTTCCTTCTTGAATAAAGAGCGAACCAAAGCCATTGTTTCGGAGTTAAATGGTTACAAAATCCTTGTTCTAGGTAACCACGATCGAGGGAGGTCGAGAACTTGGTGGCTTGAAGTCGGCTTTGATGAAGTGAGCGAGTACCCGATCATTTATAAGAATTTCTTTTTCCTATCCCATGAGCCGATGTATATGAACAAACAAATGCCTTACGTTAATGTACACGGCCATATTCACAGCCAGAAATACGAGGGACGCCATTACTTTAATGTGAGTGTGGAGCATTGGGATTATACGCCAGTTTCTTTTGAACAGATTCGAGATTCAGTTGTCGTGAGTGAGGAGCAGTCGTGATGGCACGTTTAAGTCACTCCATCGTGGAGTGGCTTTTTTTATTCAGAAAAGAAAAAAGCGGGAACTATTGTCCCGCTAATTTGTTTATGGTCTCTATTTTCTTATCATGACTTAGCTTAACAAACACAGTAGATATTTCACTTTTTGGATTATCTACACGAATATCTCGATTGTTGAAATGCACATGATCAATTCCTAAGCTGTGGAACATAAATTTATGTTCCTCCGTATCCAAACCTTCGAATGAGAAGTCTCCCATGAGTCTGAAAATGTCTTCATGATCTTTCATAAGAACATCGATATGGTTAGTTGTTACGTGAATATTCAGCAGCAAGGTATTGGAAAATTCGATTAGAAAGGTTCCTTTACGTATTCCTTTTTCTAATCTATGCCACTTTCCGGTAATAGCCTCAACTAGCGTACTACCATCAGAGAAATCGCTCATTTTGTCACCTCTCTAATTGCGTATTAAACTCGTTTTTTCTTTCTTACTTTTTCAACAAACCAAATCGTTGCAACCCCAAAGGAAAACAGGAAGATAACCACAAGGATGAGTAACCCCAGAATAGGAATATTTACAGATGAGGTTAGAATAAATGCTCCTAATGTGGCTTTAATCCAGTCCGATTTCCCTGATGTTCCCTGGACTCGTTCTGCAATGAGATAGCTAATGGTGGTCATTCCAAATGCAAATGCTACAAAAATAAGGAGACCTATCAGAAGAATGAAAGGTATACCTACTACTGTAAGCAGCAAAAGCAAACTTACTGCGATAAGAATCATCCCGCTAAAAAAACCTGTATAGATCAGCTTGCCCATGGATTCAAACCTATGTTTTTCAATAAAAGAAGCGGTTCGATGCTTACCCAATAAGATCATAAGCAGGGGGATAAGAATCATAATTAAACTTCCAGCTAATTGAATGACCCATATTCCAAGTACAAGTCCTCCACCAATAAGAAGACTATTTTGAGTAGCATGGTCCAAAGATATACTTATGACGTCGCCATTAATTACCGACCCAGCGTCTTGTTGGACTTTTCCCCCAATGACGAATACAAAACCTTTAACCTGTGATGTAGACCCAAGGTGGACGTCGCCATTTACAATAACAACAGAGTTAGCGACTGATCCTAAAACGAGAGCATCTCCACCGATTACAATAAAATCATCAACCGTTTGATTGGCAGGGATCGTAGTCGTTTGATGTTCAAAAATACTTTTCGCCATAACGGAAGAAGGAAGCAACACGAATGCAAACAAAAACAAAAGGGCTATATAGATTGTTTTTTTCAAATGAATTCATCCCCTTCCGTTCATGTTTGTCCGGAGTAAGCGACGTAGATAAAAACTTGAGAAAATAAGCATGAAGATAGAAAAGAGGATAGATGCTCCAAATAAAGAAGGAACTGACGTCAAGACACTAGGGATGACAAAGATGAGAACAGCTATAAATTTAAATAAAATAGAAATTAATTTAACAAACACAGGCCCGGATAAAATAAAAACTGTAAGTACTGCAAGAATTCCTGCTACCGGTAAAGCAATCCACGCTTTAGTTATAGATTTAGATTTTAAATTAGCGGCCGAATTTAAATTAATTTCATTTATGATTCTTTGTTCTAGGTTCTCTGGGGCTTCAAAATCCTGAAAAGCGGAAGAAACTTGGAACTTTATTTGAAGAAGATCTTCATACAGCGTCTGGCATTGTTCACAGTAGGCTAGATGTTCTTCAATGAGGCGATTTTCATCGGCATTCAGTTCGTTATCGATATAGGCTGATAATAAATCATCCGGATGGTTTTTCATAGCTCATCCCCCTTTTTCATTTCAATTCGCAGAGCCATTCGAGCGGCATGCATGCGAGATTTCACAGTACCTACAGGTACATCTACTATAACTGCAATTTCCTCATACCTGTATCCATGAATGTCATGCAGTATTATAACCTCTCGGTGTTCTGGAGTCAGATGTTTCAATGCCTCTTCGATCGTCAGTCTCAGGTGTGTTGGTTCATAACTTTTAATTAATTCTTCATTTTCTGTTGAAAGTGGCTGTTCTCTAGCGCGTTTCTTTAGTTTATCCTTACAAAGATTCGAAACAATGCGAATCAGCCAGGCAGAAAATGCATACTCCGTTTCAAGTTGATTCATCGAATAGTAGGCTTTTATGAAAGCTTCCTGCGCTGCATCTTCTGCTTCCATCTGATCCCCTAACATACCTAAAGCATACCGATAAACATGACCTTTATACCTCTTTATTAACACTGTGAAAGCTTCTTTTTCTCCTCGTTTGGCTTGGTAAATTAATCGGTACAGTTCTTCATCCACACAGTATCAACCCCCTTACATCCAAACGATGCATCATCTACTTTGCTATAACTCCATTCTTACGGAGCATGCGAAGGATCTCTAATAAGATCACATTTAAGCTAATCCAAGCACCTCCAAAAACATAACCAGCGATGACATCACTTGGGTATTGAACGTCAAAGAAAATGCGACTGACCCCAACTAGCAAACATAGAATGATCACTAGAAATGTTGCTGTGATACGAACCTTCAACTTTACTTGATGCCGAACCAGTAAATAGGCAGCAAAGCCACATACGGTTAACGAAATTAAAGTCTTCTCACTGGGAAACGTAGAGGGAAATGGATAGTTAGTAGAAGACGGACCAATGCGATGAAACAATGCGCGCAATCCCTCATCCAGAGCCTCTCCTCCCACAATAACAATTGTAAAAGACTGCAATTCAAGCATACGATCTTTGCTTTTTATTAAAATCCAAAGAGAGGTAACTACGATTAGAGGGACAAATACGTAATAAGAGCCCAATATGGCAAAACGGTTCATCCAAACGGTCCAATCTGGATCAAATACCTCATGAATGATATAGCTCGTGACTTCATCAAATAAAGCAAATTCATTAGCTAAGAAATCTTGGATCAGTCCGATCATTAAGGTTATGAATGCAGCGAAAATCGCAAAGGCAGCAAGCACAATAAACTTAACCTTACCCATAGAATGAAAGTTATGGCTTCCTTTTTCCAGACTGTTAGTAAGCATTTCCTTAAATCGAAGCTTATTTTTTCTATATAAATATACCATGATGAAAATGAAAGCCGCGATAATCCCGGCGTAAATCAGATATCGATTCATCGTATGATGATATTGCTCCCATTTCGGACCTAATACTTTCCCAAGGGAAATAAAAACGCTAACCCAAATGAAAGCTCCTGTATAAGCATACCATGCATATTTATGAAAACTAATACGTGTCACGCCCGAGAAGTACCCGGTAAAATGACGAATCCCAGGAATAAAATAGGCGATAACCAGCACTTTATTACCATATTTCTGAAACCAATATGAAATTTTATCAAGTTTATCAGGACCTAAATGAACACGAGTACCATATTTTTCAAAGAACGGTGTACCTAGTCGAAAGCCAATCCAGTAAGAAAGGGTCACACCGGTTGATACACCAGCACCTGCTGTTAATATACAAAGGAACCAATTTAGCTTTCCTTGATAAATCAGTAGTCCTGCATAGCTCATCAAAACTTCCCCGGGAAGTGGTAACGCAAGCATCTCAAGTAAAAGGGCAAAGAAGAGAACCCAGTAGCCATAATGTTCTAACCAACTAGTTAAAAACCCCAATTTAATACTCCTCCTTTCTTAGTATTTTGATCGCCCAAAGGGAAAAATAACCCTTTATCCAGCTCAAGGGTTATTTTTAATTATTCTTTTAGTTCGTTTTTGTCTTTTTCTTACCTTGCATCCATTCATAAATAATAGGAATAACCATGAAACTATTTAGTGTTGAAGTGATCATCCCGCCAATTACCACAATTCCAAGCGTTTGGGATATAACTGTATCGGCACTCTGAGATAGCGCCAATGGCACAAGTGTAAGAACAGTTGTACCTGCTGTCATGAAAATGGGGCGGACCCTAGATAAACTGCCTTGGAGTACAGCATCTCTCAATTCAATGCCATATCTACGATTCCGTTCAATTTTATCAATCATGACGATTCCATTTGTTACGACGATTCCTATTAGCATCAATAGACCGATTAGTGCAGCGAGGTTCCACTCACCATGAATGAGATAAAGAGAAATGACGACGCCGCTTAAGGCAAGAGGAATGCTTAGTAGAACCGCAAACGGTGCCTTCCAGCCTTTGAAAACAAAACTGGTGATAAGCAGAACAAGTAAAATGGATACAGCAACTGCAATAGAAATTTCAAAAATCATTTGCTTTACTTGCTCAGAAATACCGCCAAGCGAGTATGTGACTCCATTTGGCAATTGAATGCTTTTCAGCGTGTTATCCACATCATTTGAAACTCTGTTGATATCATTCGAGATGATCTGCGTAACCACAACGGCAAGAGGTTCTCCGTCTCGTTCTTGAATAGAAGATGAAGAATTACTTTCATGAATACTTGCTAGTTGATCCAGTCTTATTTGTTGACCATCTTTTGTTGTAAAAGACTCTGCTGCAAGGGAAGCTAAGACGTCCTTAGACTCGTTCATTTTTGAAGTATTTGCATCCTTCGTTTTAATTGGATCGATGTAGACATCGACACCGGTACTTCCATTAGCAGTAGGAATGTCAAAATCTTTAGCCTTCGTCATGTAGAGGGCCAAAATCTTATTTATATCTTCGAGCTTGACGCCGGATTGTTCGATCTTATCCCGAATTAATGTTACTGCATATTTAGGAATACCGCTGGTTAGATCTGTTTTCCCGTCCACGCTCAAACCAGATATATTTGCAAGCTTAGTACGAACCAACTGCGCAGCGTTTTCGAGTGTTTGTTGATCGGCTCCGCTAAGCAAAATTTTCATTTGAGAATCGTCACCGGCGATGTTTTGGTTTGTGACCGTAAAGACTGCTTTGCTGGTTATAGCGTCTAATTCTTTCTGTTCGTCTTGGATAAAGGCATCCAATTGATTCTTATCTTTCAGTATCACAGATAAGTTCCCTACATTCGGTAGCTGTATAAAACCACCACCTGCATCAAAAACGTCATCCGCTTGCGGAGTAAAATTCGAACCGAATGTGGCAGAAAAGGATGCCACGTTTGAATGATTTCGAAGTACATCCTCGACTTTTTTCACTTCTGAATCTACCTCCGAAAGCGAACTACCCTTAGGGAGTTCCACTTTAACTGCTACTTGGCCTGATTTAGCGCTGGGTAACAAATTAATCGGAAGCTGCGTGGCAAAAAATGCCGCGGCTACAAACAAAACAAGTGAAAGGATGATGACTGTTTTCTTTCGGTTCAACGCCAAAAGCAAAACGGGCTTCATTAGGGGCTCAAGGGTTACGGCTTTCGTGTTTAACCCTTTCCAGCCAAGAAAAGCAAGCGATGGTATCACGAACATGGCCACAAGGAAGGATACAATAAGGGCAATGACAACGGACCATGCGAATCCAGAATAAGAAGCACCAATAATACCTCCTACCAGTGCTATCGGAACATAGACGGCAATCGTAGTAGCTGTAGAAGCAAAAATAGCAGGCAGCATCTCGTTTACTGCCGCAACAAGCGTTCCTATAAGAGGTTTATCTTTATTTTCTTGAACTTTACGATACATGTTGTCTAAAATAACAATGGCATCATCGACAATTCTCCCCATAGCTACGATAAGCCCTGATATCGTTAAAATATTAAGCGTTACTCCCATAGATTTGAGAATTGCTGTAGTTGCTAATAGAGAGATAGGTAAGGATATAGCAATTAACAAGGTAGAACGTATATTTCTGAAAAAGAATAATACGCACAGCATAGAGAATAAACAACCCCAAAGCCCTTCATGGACTAATCCTTTCAAAGAGGAATTGAGGTCATGTTCTCTGTCCAATAACAGATTTAGCGCGACATCCCCGTTTTTAACAGATGCAATATGCGATGAGCGATCTTTTACTTTTTGTGCTACATCGGTGATGTTGGCAGACGGCGTTTTTAAAACATCGATTAACACGCTCGCCTTTCCTTCAGTTCGAGAAATGGTTTTCACATCGGTTAGAGAATGGGAAACATCCGCTACTGTGGATAAGGCAACTGATTTCCCTTGTTTATTTTTGATCTGAATATTTCCTAATTCTTGATCACTGAGATTCCAACTTTCAATAATGACTGGGATAGATGCCCTAGCATTGGCAATGTTGCCCTTAGACCAGTTCGGCAGCGAAGTCGTAACGGATTGGTTGAAGTCATCCATGCTCATTCCACTATTCACTAAGTCTTTCATTCGGACTGTGATGACATATCCATTATTAGCTCCGCCGACAGTTCTTACATCAGCTACACCAGGAACGGATTTTAATTGGTTTACAATGTCCGTTTGAATTTTTGAACGAAGCATTAGATCATCCACTTGTGCGCTTTTGGAGATCACACTATAGCTTAATATTGGAAACGAACTTGTCGTAACACGAGTAACTGCAGGCTTGGCCACGCCGCTAGGTAGATCCACATTGTTTAATGTTTGCTTAATTTCATTTTCTGCTTTAGTCATATCAAAACTCATGGGGAAATAGAGGTTCATGAGTAAACCGCCATCATAGGAGGTGGTCTCTACATTCGTTAATCCATCTGATGCACGAATCGCATCTTCAAGCTTTGAGGTAATATCCTTCTTCATTTGTTCAGCTTGATATGCTGGTGCGCGCAGAGAAACCATGAGAGTTGTATTGTTAATTCCCGGTAAGTAATCACGCTGCATTTGAAAAGCGGAGGCGGCCCCCCAAGCTATAATAAGCACGATACAAATAATGATGATCGTGGCACGCTGCATGGCAGCTTCAATCAGTTTCTTCATTTTGAAACTCCTTTCAAATTTGCCTTATAACTTGAAGGACTTTGCTTTTGCCCAGATTGTTCAGCTTGTCTTTTGGTTTTTTTATCCTGTTGGTTTTTGGGATGTATGTATAGTGGAAAATCAAAGAATCCCGTCCTATGGAGGACGGGATTCAGTAATCATATTAATTTTAGAAAAAGAGCCTTCAATCTCAACCCTTATTTCTTTTTCACTTCTTCTACAAACACGTCACTTGCATCACGGTTACTTCCAAGCTCGAGGATCGTATATTTCTTCTCACCAATCATGATGACATCTTCAACTTCTGGAAGCGGATCCCCTAAATATACAGTTCCCAAATACACATTACTGCTCTTCAAACGTAAATTCCATCGATGCTGTTGTTTCGTCATTTCCTTGTTCCTCCCAAGATCTACTGTCATCAAGTTACCATAAATCAAGCCAAGATGAAAGCCCCACTATCAAACAAGCTCATAAGTATGGTACAGTAGAGTCAAGATTGACCGGGAAGGTTGACCATTACATGACTGCACAAGGTGTCTCAAAGGAAGAACTTTCCATCCTGCTCCCCAAGAATGACGAGTTATTTCACGGTTCACTGGCGAACATATCTTACATTCCCAGGTCCAAAAAGAAACGAGGAACGCTTCCATTTTTCCAAAAGCTGTTCCGTTATTGGCGTAATTAAGAATGATAACCATCTGTTGACAATCACCTAAATCCTTGGTATATTACTAATTGTCTTCAAAAAACGACTTGTTAGCTCAGCTGGGAGAGCACTATCTTGACAGGGTAGGGGTCAGTGGTTCGAGCCCACTACAGGTCATACCGAGAAAGTCCTTACATGGTAAGGGCTTTTTTGTTTGTTTCTCATATTTTTTGTGCTTTGAAACGCTATTCTAGTTGGATGATTCCGATAGATGGCGTTTTTTTATGTTCTTTATGCAATAAAAAGAGGCTGCTCTTTACAGCCTCCGTATATGTATTATGTGATGTTGTATAAAGAAGCAAGGCAATCAACGAACATTTTGTTATATTCTTCTCGGGTATAGTCTTTATTGCAAGCAATGTCTCTTCCTAGGAATTGAAACCAGGTGATTTCGGTGGGAATTTTTTTGTATACAAACTTTTCGTTCTGGATGAGAAATGTATCATTCTCGAAATAAGGTACATTGTCAAATTGGAGAGCTTTTTCGCCTTTTTGTTCACTAACTAATGTGGCCAAAAGTATTAGCATACGATAGGGATCACGGAATATTTCATATTGTTCAGTCAAGGTAAACACTCCTTTATCGGATAATGGACAACGTAATCATACTAGAACTAATTTCAGAATAGAATGCTTCCGTGGAAACTGGTGAGGAAATTGAAGGAATAGATGATCATTTCAAAGGAAAAAAAGAAAAGACTGATTTTCACTCTAAGGAGGATCGAGTGAATCAGTCTTTTTTGCTTGCTCCTACATCAAAGGATTAGCGTTTGAAGCTGGAAAGTTGTTGCTCAGCTATTTGCACTAATCGCTTCGTGATGTTGCCACCAATTGCACCAGCATCACGTGTTGCCAAATTACCGTTGTAACCAGTAGGGGAGAGAGGGACACCAATTTCCTGAGCGACTTCGTACTTCAGTTGATCCAATGCTGCCTTTGCTTGTTGTACGACTAAAGTGTTGTTTCTAGCCATTCATAATCATCTCCTTTTTTTTGGTACACCAGTATTATTTGAATGTTCAGATTATTTATTCATGAAATTTAAAAAAATTACAAGTTTTTTTACTGCCTCCCAAACATCAATAAACCCCCAACCAGTAGGTTGGGGGGGATATATAATTAGGATGATTATTCCTCTTCGGATTCCGTGCTTTCTTCCGCAGCAGCAGCTTCTTGGTTAGCTTCTGCAACTTCTTCAGACACCTCTTCGTTCACCACTTCTTCGGTGGACTCTGGGGCGGTTTCTTCTTCATTTTGGGATACAACTTCTTCCTCTTGACTCATATATTGTCACCTCCTCTGATACGTATAGTATCATCATAGCTGCTTCTAGTAAGCTAAACAAGTAGGGGGGAGGGGGAAATGATAGATTTAATGCAACCTTAATCAGTTTGTCATTCCTTGTGGAATTGGTATAGCAACATAAGTCGTATCCTGCTAGAAAATGCTTTGTTTTCGCCTGATATCACGATTAAGCATGTTTTATTTTTTCTATGAATATACATGAGGCGAAGCAGCAAAAGTCCATGATTTGCTAAGACTGAGCTTATGCTTACGAAGTTAGTTTTCTTACGAAAACTCTTAGGAGGAATCCGAATGAATCGGTCGGATGTTATTTTGGAGTTACAACTTGTACCGGAATTGCTTAAACAAGCAGAAGCCATCTATGTGGATGCGGTATCGGAATTGGCCTGGGCTAAGCATCAGCTTCTAGCCAAAGAATGTGAAGTAATTGGGGACGGAATGGTTACGGGGAAAAACGAGCTTCACCGGCAAGCGGAGATGTGGCCATACACCAAAGATTTACAGCAGCAAGTTTTGCGGATGGAAGACGCCGTCGAGCATACGAAAGTTGAGTTCCATTTCTACAAGAGGAAGCTAGAGAATCTACAAATAATTGCGAAACTCATGACGATCTTATAATGAGATAATGAAATGAAGTTTAAGTCTGCAATCGAGAGATTGCGGGCTTTTTGCTGTAGAACGCTAATTATGAAAAAATTGTTCTTTTACTGCGGTTACAGTGTAATGCAGTTGTGCATCCTAAGGGTAGATTATGTAAAAGCCAAGTTTCCGGGAGGATATTGTTGTATGAAATCAATTAAGATTATCATGACTCTCAGTCTGGGGTTGCTAGTACTTACGGCTTGTCAAAGTGTGAAGAGCACTGTAACGACAGAAGCCGCATCACCACCATCAGAGCTGCAAGTTTCACTTATCGGTTCGAGCGGCCAACCTATAGGGACTGCCCATTTAACATCTGTTCAGGATGGCGTTCAGATTGATCTCCAAGTTAGCGGGCTGACGCCAGGAAATCATGGCTTACACTTTCACGAAAAAGCAGTCTGTGAAGCCCCTAACTTTGATTCGGCAGGAGCCCACTTCAATCCATTTAAGAAGGAACATGGCTTTCACAATCCGAAAGGATTCCATGCAGGCGATCTCCCCAATTTGGTCGTGGATGCGCAGGGAAATGGGAAGTTCAATGCCATAACAAAGTCTGCAGTGCTGCTTCCGGACAAGCCGAATTCATTGTTAAAACAAGGGGGGACTAGTCTGGTCATCCATGAGAAAGAAGATGATCTGAAGACGGATCCATCCGGTAATTCGGGAAAACGAATTGCGTGTGGTGCTGTGAAATAATGGAAGGAGCTGTCTGACAACATGATTAAAACACAGGATCTCAAGCTGCAAATGGATGAACTAACGAAACAAAATGATATGGTGCTCATTGAGCTAGAGCAAGTAAAGAAGATGTTGATTAACAGCTCTCAAAGCTCACAAGGAAGCCAGGGGCAGCAACAGTTTAATAATAGCAGCAGTGATCAACAAAACTCTAACTCTAATCAACAGGCACAGGATCAAGACCAAGATCAGAATCAGAATCAGAATCAGAATCAGAATCAAAGTAAAAGGGCCGGTCAAGGTGACGCGAACGGTCAGCAAGTAACGGACTTAGCCAATGATTTATTGAAAATCAAGGATCTCGTTGAAAAATTAGAACAAAAAACGTCCCAATATGTTAGCAGTCAGTCCAACGGTACATTAAATGAGAAAGATGCGGTCAATCTTATACTGACTTTAATGAATGGTATGGTAGATTGGGCTAGCGAATTTGTTTCATCCAGAGCATCGTCGAATGGGCAAGTACAATAGTTGAAAACGTCTATGAAAAGACAAAAGAGCCGCAGAAAGCAGCTCTTTTGTCTTTTTTGTCGAATTTTAACTTAATTCATTAAGTGAACTTAATGAAAGGTTTGTTGATTTTTTAGGCGATTCGACAATATGTCCATATTTACAGATGGCAGAATGACCGATAAAGTAAAGTGTAGACAAAAAGAAAGAGACAAACCTGGATGGGGTGTTGGAATCATGAGAGAAATCGATATTAATCACGTCATGAGTCAGCTTGGAATTCAGCCCACACAATGGCATGAGCTTCGAGATCAACAAGAACAACAAGATGAAGTTGAGCGTACATGCGTTATCGACACATCGATTGAAACTTCCTAATTACTTAATGACTCCCACGCCGTCAAGTTTCACCTGGATATTCACGTTAAACTCTAACTCAGGATAGAGGGCTTGCCACGCTTTCCATTCTTCTTTTACTGTGCCAAAGTGATGCGCTCTATAATCCAATCCAAAGTCTAATGGGTCCATATTTGCTTTTTGGAACTTCTTCAGCAAGTTTATGATCATGGTTTCTAAAAATTTGGAATCGTTGATAGGTGTTTCAATTTCCTTTTTGTCGACGATGGGAAGGATGGGATCCAAACTCCATTCTTTTTTTTGCGGTAAAAATCGAATAAATATTCCGAAACGATAATCCCCGATTCTACCCCCGTTCACCATGGATTCTTTATATTCTCTTCCATAATCGATTGATTCATATCCTTCCTATTAAAGCAAAGTTTTCCTCTTAGTTTGTCTCGTTACGTCGGGCCCTATCCATTTGCCTTCTTGCCATTTGGTTTAATCAGATGGAGAAGCGGGTATGCTTGGGAATAGAAATGGTTCAGGATGGATGAGCTTAACGAGGGAAGGAATAACTTAATGAAGACACTTGCCATCATTCCGGCTTATAACGAAGAAAAAACGATAGCAGGCGTTGTGGCCTCCATAAAACGAGAGCAGCCTGAAATGGATATTGTCATCGTCAATGATGGTTCCACGGATCGTACCTCAGCGGTTGCACGTGAGTTACAGCATGCGGCTGTAATCGATTTACCTGTCAATCTAGGCATCGGAGGTGCTATGCAAACGGGATACATGTACGCAGCAAGGAATGGCTATGATATCGCAATACAGATCGACGCAGATGGCCAACATGATCCAGAAGCGTTGACTCAAATTATGGAGCCAATCTTGACTGGGCATGTTGATTGCTGCATCGGCTCTCGATTTCTGGTGAAGACCGCCTATCGTTCCGCTTGGAATCGAAGATTAGGGATTCTCTTTTTTACCTGGATGATAAGTTGGATGATTGGTAAGACCTTCACTGATCCAACATCAGGCTTTAGAGCGGTGAACCGTCCCATTATTGAGCTGTTTGCAAGATATTACCCGGAGGATTATCCGGAGGTAGAGGCTGTAGTTTTACTGGAACGACAGCAATTCAGAGTGAAAGAAGTATCTGTTTTAATGCATGCGAGGAAAGCGGGACAATCGTCCATTACCCCTGTGAAATCGCTTTACTATATGGTTAAAGTATCTCTAGCTGTATGTATGACAAGAATTCGTAATGTGAGTTGATGATTCGTGAATGTGTATGTTTGGGCAATCACTTTTTGTTTGGTGTTTATTTTCATTTCCATAGAGCTTATTCGTAGGCAAAAGCTGCAGGAGCAGTACGCCATTCTTTGGCTAGTACTAGGATTTATAATGGCATTGTTTAGTGTGTTTCCGAGCCTATTGGATTTGGTATCGCACAGAATGCATATCTACTACGCACCTTCGTTGCTTTTTTTGGTGGGATTGTTATTCTCACTCGTATTTATCATGCATTTGACGTTAGTTATCTCTAAGCTTCATCGCAAATTAACCCGATTGATTCAAGAAGTTGCGCTGCTGCAGGAACAAATACGAGGAAAGGGGTCTGAATGATATTGTCGATGGCTCCGATTCTCATTGTATTCCTGAATGTATGTTTATTGGTCTGTGGTCAAATTGTATGGAAAATAGCGCTCAATCGAACGCCATTAACAGGGATAGATAATTTAGCAACCGTATTAATGCAGCCTTATATTCTAGTAGGATGCTTACTTTATGGCATTGCTACGTTGATATGGTTCTATGCTCTTAGTCGATTCGATCTAAGTCGTGTTTATCCGCTCCAATCGATTGCGTATGTACTAGGTGCGTTGTTCGGTTGGTTGGTATTAAAGGAAACGTTTACTTCATCGCAATGGGTAGGGCTGCTCTTCTTAGTTGGAGGCGCCTTCCTGTTAGCTAAATAGGTTCGTTCTAATAAGGAGAGTAGGGTCTTATGAAACGCGGAGTTTGGATTAGCTTGCTGTTGCTTATGGCTGCAGCTCTGTATATACGCCTGCACTATGTGCTTGAAGCTGAATACCCACCACTTGAATGGGATCAATTAGAGTACACGAAGACAGCGATTCAATTGCTAGAAAAAGGCATATTCGCCTATCGCGATACGGTGCCTAACTCACTCGTGACACCCGGATTTCCGCTGCTCTTAGCGGCTGTATTTAGTCTTACAGGCCATGAACAGCTGGAGTCGGCATTAATGGTCGTTCGTGTCATGAACTGCTTTATTTCACTGGGAGCGATACTATTCCTATTTCTGATTGGAAAAAGGCTGTTTAACCCCTTAACAGGGCTAATCGCCGGCGCTTTTGCCGCGGTGTATCCTTCCTACGTCTGGTCAACTTCACTCATCTTGACGGAGGTTCCGTTTTTGACTGTTTTTACAGGTCTGCTCTACATGCAGGTGCGCATCATACAAGATAACAAATGGCGGGATCATCTCTGGATGGGGGCACTGCTGGGGCTTTGCGTCCTTATTCGTCCGAATATACTTCCCCTAGCTGTTGTTCCCTATATGTTTCTTTGGGTGAAAACGAAGAAAATAGACGCAGCCTATGGATTACTAGCAGCTGCGTCTTTTGCCTGTATGATGATGCCTTGGTGGATTCGGAATTGGATGACTTTTCATTCTTTTATTTTTATCGCCAAAGGGGAAGCGGGCAATCCGTTCCTTGGAGGAACGGACCCCTACTTCCGAGGAACAATCGATTGGGACCATATCGATAAAGATAATCAGTTCGCTGAAGGTATGAGACGAATAAAAGAAGGTTTGGTTGAGGAACCTTTGTTATGGATGAAATGGATGACAATTGGGAAATTACTCGTATTTTTTAAAACGATGTGGGTGGGACCTTATCCTTTTTCCGTACCGGCTTGGTATGCGAATGCACTTACTCAGTTGCATACTTTCTTAATTGCTGCAGGCAGCATAGCGATGATCATTTTCAGCTTTCGCAAGCCTTCGGTTCAATATGTAACAGTGGCATTTCTCTTGTTTTTAGGTGTCCATATGGTGTTTATTCCGGTGGATCGCTATGTGTACGGTATGCTTCCATTTCTGATGCTGGGCAGCGCCTATTTGATTACACAAGTCATCTACTTACTTCATAGCGTCTGGACTACCTCTCTCCTGCAGCGGAGGGGGATCTAAACACAACCTGCTTCGCGCAGTATTCGATAATCTCGCTCCTACGAACGATCCCGATAAATTTATCGGAATCATCTACAATCGGCACGAAGTTTTGCACTTTGGCCAAATCGATAAGATCGACCATTTCGGCATGAATATGAACTGGCTTATTTTGGACACGCAGAGGAACCTCGGCCAGCACATGACGGTGAGCATTTTCAAAGCCAATTCCGTCTGAATTTTTGAGAAACCACAATAAATCTCCTTCGGTAACCGTACCTACATAATGACCATCATCGGAAAGAATAGGCACAGCAGTATAACGGTGATATTCCATACGTTCTAATGTTTGACGAAGCGTTGCTTGCAATGTCGTTGTTATAACTTCGGATTTAGGCAAAAGGAAAAAAGCAATATTCATTCATTAACACTCCTTAGAGTTTTCCGTAGGAAAACTTTCTTCGTAAGCATAGGCCGAGTTTTCCGTAGGAAAACTTTCTTCAACATTTCTATTGTATCAAACTTTTCGAATAGAATCTAAACCTGTGATGGATGCTAGAAGTGAGGTGAAAGTTATGAATCGAGCATTGACAACAGCAGTGATTGGAATTGGTACTGCTCAAGTAATGAAATTGCCACTTTTCTATTTGAAAACTAGAAAGTGGGATTGGTCGCAGCTGACCCAAACAGGAGGGATGCCAAGCTCGCACTCCTCGGGGGTATCTGCGCTTGCAACCTATATAGCGATGAAAAGAGGCCTTTCTGCGATCGATTTTGCCGTGAGTTCGGTTTTCGGAGCGGTCGTCATGTATGATGCGATGGGGATCCGGCGGGCTGCTGGAGAGATTGCAGTTGAAGTGAACGACCTTGATGAGCAAGTCGAGAGATTGGCTAAACAGCACCCGGGTTTGTACCATGCACGAAGACGTAAAGCCTTAAAGGAACGATTAGGTCATTTGCCTAGAGAAGTCGTGGGGGGAGCGCTTCTGGGTATTGCCATAGGTGCTTTTAGTTATATGCTGGAAAACAAGAAATAGTATGAACGGTACATGTGGACAACTTTTCTTGAATGGGATAAGATCAAGAAATGTTCTTAGAAAGGAAGAAGTTCACATGGAAATCATTCAAGTCACAACGAAAGATCAGTTACAAGCTTGTTTTGGAGTACGATTCAAAGTGTTCGTTGAAGAACAGCAAGTACCTGCGCACGAGGAAATTGATGGAAAAGATGAATCACCTGAAGCGTGCCATCATTTTCTTATGTTAGATGGAGATCAGCCTGTTGCAGCAGCTCGTTGGTATGAATATCAACCTCAAACGGCTAAACTGCAGCGTGTAGCGGTTTTGAAAGAATACAGGGGCCGATCCCTAGGTAAACAATTGATTCTTGCAATGGAGCAGCAAGCTCGTGAAAAGCATTGTTCAGCTGCGATCCTCGACGCACAATGTCAAGCGGAGGGCTTTTATAGCCAACTTGGCTATAAAGTAATCTCGGATGAACCTTTTTATGATGCTGGCATCCTACATGTCAGAATGAAAAAACCGCTTTAAAGAAAAGCGGTTTTTTCATTCTGTGAATTTTCGTCAACTAATGGGAAGGTTATGATAAACCGAGTACCCTTTCCTAGTTCGCTCTCGACTTCCAAGGTCCCTTGGTGATCTTGAACGATTTTGTAGCAAATAGATAAACCAAGTCCGGTACCGGCTGCTTTTGTCGTGAAGAAGGGATGGAAGATCTTCTCTAACTGTTCACTTGGAATGCCTGGGCCGTTATCGGCAATAATTAACGTCGCGCTCTTCGGATCGCGGCTTAATTGCATGCGGATAATGCCGTTTTCTTCCATGGCTTCGCAAGCATTTTTAATAATGTTAAGCAATAACTGAATCATTTTATCTTGGTCCATCCATACGAGGATAGGATCCATCCATTCTTGATAATGAATTTCATGGCCGAAACGAGTAGCTTCTGATTCCATCAAGGCAACAACCTTAAGTACACACTCATGTAGAGAATCGACTTGGAAATCAATGCGATGGGGCTTTGAGAATTGGAGGAATTCTGCTGTTAAGTCACTCATCCGATCAATTTCATCCATGATCATTGCATACCAATTTTCAATATTGTAACCGTTTGCCTTGGAGATTTGCAGAAATCCCTTTACTGTTGTCAACGGATTTCGAATTTCATGAGCCATCCCGGATGCAAGCTCACCGACGACTCTCAGTTTTTCTGATCTGAGCATATGCTCTTCGCGCTTTAACCATGATTCACGTTTCTTCATGAATAAGTTATGCTCGGCTAATAAAATGAGATCATCCTTAGTCAAACCCTCTAGCGGATAATTAGCAATGCCATACGTGATCTGAATGCCAGTCAATTTAGGGAGTTCAGAATCTAGCTTTAGCTTGAAAGAAGTGGTTGAATCATGATCTGGATTAAGTGGCATGACGACAGCGAACTCATCACCACCGTACCTTGCTATAAAAAGGGAGTCTTTAAACAAGATTTGCAGGAGGTCTGCCATTTGCTTCAAAATGAAATTCCCCGCTTGAAACCCGCGAGTTGTATTCATTGTCTTCAGATCCGTACAATCAATAAGGATAAGAACTAGACTTTGCTTTTGCTGTATGTATTGTTCCAATCTGCGATGTGACTCTTCGTAATTATATAATCCTGTTAGCGAATCCTTTTGTGCAGATAAATATCGTTCATTTCTTAATGAATCTGCTTGTCTAATGGTAGAATAAGCTGCTCGTGTGAATAAGGCTACCGCGGTAAAAGCAAGTATACTATTAAGAGCATGAATCCATAGCATGTTTGTATTTGAAAAATCAATAATTAGATAAACATTGCAAAGATAAACGAGAGCATAGGATGCAGCTAACAACCAAGATTTTTTGCGGCTTTCTTCTTTATAAATATCGAAGGAAAGTGTTAGGATGTACAAAGGAAGACAAAGATTTGAATGTCCGATGTAATGTAAAAATCCAATGAAAAGTAGGCGAAGCCAAGGGATTGCTGCATACTGCATTTGAAGTCTAAGACTGATGATGTAAAGGACCAATCCTACTAAAAGTAAGGGTATGTTAAGTGCAGTATGCAAAATAGTTGTGTATAGACAAAAAACAAGTGCATAGACATAAAAAATCCAATTGATAACCACCATATCATCTCCTGAATGTAACTAAACGCGGTCGCTCACTTTGAATGGCCTCCATAGAGGTTTCTCACATCATTGTGACATGTTCTCTGTCTATGAACTAAATCCCTTCTAACAATAGTAAACAAAATTGAAAAGTATCACGCTTCTTCTCAAAAAAAAAACCTTGAGGACCATTCATCCCTAGGTTTTGATCGTAAAATATAATTATTCCGGAATTTCAATCACTTCATGTTGATGGATGAAAGTCATGCTGCCTGTTTTTCCAACAAAATTCATCATATCATCGTCATAATGCATCAGATAGATTCGTTCCTGTACATAGTCAGGCAAGGTAAGCAATTCTTCCAATGTAGCATGAATAAAACCGTTCCCGCTTAGTTGACAATCGTGTAAAATGGTATGACAGTTTCTCTTGTTAACAATTTCTTGAACGAGAAGTTCCTCATTAAATTGGGTATCAGCACTATAGAACGTTCGGCCATTGATAAAAAGTGAGTAGTTAAGCTTATGAGGTATATGAAGTGTGGATATAAATTCAATGGTTAGACCAGGTTGGATGCTAGTAGGTACATTTTCTTCGATAAGGATGACTTCGAAATAATCCTCAAGTCTGCTGAAACCGTCTGCGGGATTATACATGCCGCCTTTTAGCGTGTTTTCCCAAAGGACCCCTGCTAGCGATTCTGTTAGGAAAAGTTTGGTTTTCTTATTCTTATATTGGTATAACAATCGAAAGGCGATTTCTTCTATTCCGCCCACATGATCGGCATGAATGTGCGAAATGATGATACCATCAATTTGGTCAGGCTGTACACCGATCTCATGAAGCGATCTTGGCGTTGTTGCCCCGCAGTCGATTAGGATGTTCATTTCATTTGAACGGATTAATGCGCTTGTATTGTAAAATGTTTTGGCAAACGCACTGCCGGTTCCCAACATTTGAATTTTCAAACTCATTCAGCAGCCTCCATTGTTCGACAAAAACCATCTTTTTCTAATGTAGCATGGGAGGTTGCGGAATTTCAACCATTATGTGCAGACACTTTTGAATGAATAGAGTCAATACTATACACAAATGAATAAATTAAGGCGGGTAAACCCTATATTTTATCTAATTAAAAGGTGTTGATTACTTTATGATTTGGATGATTAGTAGTATTTTGTTTGTTCTTCTCTGTCTAGCTCTAATAGGTATATCGGTCTATGTAGGCTGGCAGCTCACACATCCTCAACGTAAGCCGGTTGATGCCTCACCAGACGACTATGGTTTGCACATGGAGAATATTAGTTTCCCAAGCCGATCTAGAGATGTTCGATTAGATGGATGGTTTTTGAAGTCTCCTTATGCACCAACTGATGCTAATCCAATGACCGTTATTATGTCTCATGGTTATGCAGGAACACGTCTGGAAAAAGGGCTTCCGGCGCTGGCCTTGGCTAAATCCATTGTCGAAGCAGGCTATCATGTGCTTATGTTTGATTTTCGGAACTCGGGGAAATCGGAGGGAAAAATAACTACGGTAGGTTTTTTGGAAAAGCAAGATGTACTCGGTGCTATCGACTGGGTTCAGGAGCGCGAACCAAGTAAAATCTGCTTGATCGGCTTTTCAATGGGCGGTAGTACATCCATCTTAGCAGCAGCCGAAGAGAGGGTTGTGTTAGGGGTCATAACAGATAGCGCCTTTAGTCAGCTCAGTCCTTACTTGAGGGACAATTTGCCTGTATGGTCTAATCTTCCGCGGTTTCCTTTTACACCTTTAATTCTACTTATTTTACCTAGATTAATTGGTATCAACCCACATCGCGTTGATGCGCTTGCCGCGGTAGATCACATTTATCCTAGGCCGATTCTTTTTATTCATAGTCGAGATGATGAGGCTATTCCTTGGTCTAACAGTGAAGGAATGTGGAGCCGCCATCCGGACGCATTTGAACTTTGGGTCACACAAAAAGCGGGGCATGTCGGCTCCTATCACATGCAGCCGGAGGACTATACACAACGTGTTCTAGCTTTTTTATCAAAATTATAAAATCATCGCAACTCTTCTTAATCATCGGAGTATAAAGATGCAGACACAAAGATTACTAACAAGAGCTGGAGGTTACGCGAATGAAAGTTCAACGGATATTAGCGTTGATGCTGATGTTTTTTGTTCTAAGTACGGCTGCAGTGGTGGCTTCATCGATATGGGGGGACTTTAAAGGTAATAATATTGCCCGATTAATCGTTAATGAAGAGACAGTGGAATTCGGGGATGCAGATGTTCCGCCTCTTATTGTTGAAGGTAAAACCGTTCTGCCGCTGCGCGCAGTAAGTGATGCGCTTCAAGCATTGGTGAAATGGGATAACTCGAACAAGACTGCCTACTTATACAAACCCAATGTGCACATGTTCTTTACGACTGAGGTGCGTAAAGACTCCGCCATCGTTCCTTTTGGTGTTGTAGAGCGCGGCAAAGAAGCAGACTTTATCGTTTTTGCTCAAGTCGATAATTTGAAGACAAGTATTAATTCTGTACGGGTTTCTGTTGTATCACCAAGCGGGAAGAGCGTGATTACACCAGTTGTGAAATCAATCTCAGAATCGAAAGAATCGTTTTGGCTGAAAGTACCTTTGTATGGCGTTTCCTTTAATGAGGCTGGTACATACGTCGTTAAATTTGCTATGAAGCAAGATGGTTCTAACGACTATTCAGTTGTATCAGAGAAGCAGATTCAATCCGAATAGGAAAAGCAAAATAGAAAGTGGTTTGACCTCTTATTATGAAAATGTTAGGATAATTACGTAACTAATTATTCGACGAAATGAGGTTCTGCCTGTGAGCGATGATAAGCATGATCATGTACACGGCCCGGACTGTGACCACGATCACGAGCAAGGGGAAGATGTTTTTATCGTAACGGACGAGAACGGTGAAGAGCATGAGATGGTGATGGTATACACCTTCCAATCTCAAGAGCAGGCTTATGCTGTTTTGCTCGATCGCAACGATCCTGAAGCTGACGGTGTTATTTTCCGTGTTGAAGAAGAGGACGACGATGCCTTCCTTGTCAACATTGAAGATGAAGAAGAGTGGGAACGTGTAGTGACTATTTACAATGAGATCGTAGCTCAAGAAGGCGAAGAATAAGAGCTATACATAAGAACCCCCTAGCAGAATAATCTGTTAGGGGGTTTCTGTTTGCATACATTCATTTTCTAGGATTGAAATACATGATTCTGCCGTTGAATAGATGAAGTTCAGCTTTCAGCAGTTTACTAAGGTATTTGCAGAATTCATTGCCCTTGCTTTTGTCGCCATGCGTGGCGTCGTCGGGCAACACGACTTGCACATAATGCTGCTCTTTCTCTTGGATCTGCTCATTCCCAACACCAATCACAATATATTTGTATAAAGGATTGATACCTTTCAGGTAGAACCATTTGCCTTCGCCTTCCGGCTTCGTCTCAATGGTATAAGGGAATCCGGCCTCGTCATACTCCCAGCCAAGCTGCTTGGCTGTCTGACTGAGCTGTTCACGGTAATGCAGCAGCCTTTCCTTTAGTTCATCTAAGGTGAGTGCGGCAACTGTGGATCCTGTTACGAATTTAATATAAGCGCTTTGAGCCATTCCTTGTTCACCTCATTCGCTAAACATCACCAACATCATAGCATCATGTAAACGGTTTTACAATATATACACCGCTCAAGGCGGATACTAGAAAATCGCTTGTGTTTCTACGATTACCTTCACATTTTGAACACTGCGGTCCTCAGGTCCTTTAACAGGCAACCCAACTTCTACATGCTCCACAATGTAATCAATAAGCTCTTGGGTAATCACTTCACCTGGAAGCAAAATGGGAATGCCAGGTGGGTACACGTAAATGAATTCGGCAATGATGCGGTCCGCAGCGTCTTTGAATGGAAGTATTTCGGTTTCGCCATAGAAGGCATCCCGTGGTGTCAAGGTTAATTGCGGAATTGCAGGAACTTTGATTACGACTTCCTTAACCTCAACAACGTCATCATTCATATGAGAGAGCTCGCGTAAGGCATCCAATAGGGTGTCAACGTTCTCTTGGGTATCACCCGGCGTTATTAGACACAGGATGTTGTACATGTCGCTCATTTCGACTTCAATATTGTAATGATCGCGCAGCCAGTTCTCGACTTCAAAGCCAGTGATGCCAAGCTTGCGCACGTGTACGCATATTTTCGTCGGATCATAGTTGTAAGTCGCCTCTTCACCCAAAATCTCTTCCCCGAAGCAGTAGAGGTTGCTGATTTCGTTGATCTGTTTTCTTGTATACTGAGCAAGTTCTATCGTGCGCTCGGCCATTGCATAGCCATTTAACGCCAAATGTCTGCGGGCAGTATCTAATGAGGCTAACAATATATAAGAAGTTGAAGTTGTTGTAAGCATCGAAATAATGGTCTGGATTCGCTTTGGATTAACACGATTCCCTTTCACGTTAAGAACTGAACTTTGTGTCATGGAACCACCTAGCTTATGCACGCTGGTCGCGGCCATATCGGCTCCGGCTTCCATCGCAGACATCGGCAATTTATCATGGAAATGAATGAGCACGCCATGTGCTTCATCCACAAGGACAGGCATGTTATAGCTGTGAACAAGGTCAACAATCTCTTTAAGATTAGTACATACGCCATAGTAGGTCGGATTGATAACTAGAACAGCTTTGGCATCCGGATGCTTTTCGAGTGCGCGGCGAACAGAACGTGTCGGAATTCCGTGATCAATACCTAAGTTCTTATCACGAGCAGGTTGGATGAACACGGGCTTAGCGCCTACGAAAATAATCGCGGCCAAGACGGATTTATGTACATTCCGCGGAACGATAATTTTATCGCCTTCCGAGCAGACGGTCATAATCATGGTCATAATGGCGCCGCTTGTCCCTTGAACGGAGAAGAACGTGTGATCCGCTCCATAGGCGTCTGCAGCAAGTTTCTGAGCTTCTTCAATCACGCCCATTGGTTGATGTAGGTCATCCAGCGGTGCTATATTGATGAGGTCGATAGACAGCGCGTTGTCCCCAATAAAGGAACGAAACTCCGGGTCCATGCCGACTCCTTTTTTATGGCCTGGAATATGGAATTGAATTGGATTTTTCTCAGCATGTGTGAGCAGTGCAGTGAACAGGGGGGTACGGGTATGATCCACCTGATTATCGCTTCCCTTCTATAGTGGATTGCTTGTCGAACATTGCAACAAACAAAATGAGTATATCAAAATAGAGATTTCATGCAAGCTAATTTTTTGAAAATAGTTTGTGCTAGTTCAGGTAAAACTAACAGCAACTTGTAAAAATACGCCAAAATAAGGAGAAATCTTATGGTTTGGATGCAAAAATGGCGGAATAATCGCTTGTTTTCTCCATTTGTGATCGAATTGTTAATTATTATGTTTGTCGTCGAATTTGTGAAGGGAGCCTTACTTTTAACGATTTTACCCGTATATATGAAAACGACATTAGGTGCTTCCGCATTTATTATCGGCTGGACGCTAGCTGCTCAATATATTGGTGATAATGTGCTTCGTACACCTGTTGGCTGGATTATTGACAAGTTGGGCTACCGAACAACCATGCTTACTGGTGTGCTCCTGACTTTTGTTTCAGTGATTCTAATTGCAACGACATCTCAATATATCTGGATGATCGTAGGATGTGCGGTTCTTGGCTTTGGTACGGCGCCATTATGGCCTTGTGTGATCACTGGAACGACGGAAGTGGCCGGCGATGAGGGTAAAGCCACGATCATGAGCGTTGTCTATATGGCTTGGCTCTCGGGCGTTGGACTGGGACCGGTAGCGATTAACTTTTTCGTTGGAGAAAATAACTACGGCACCGGATTTCGATTATTGATCGGCTGTATGACGGTTGTCGTTATTGTTGCGCTCATGCTTCCAAGAAAGAATGGCGTGGTAAAAACGGATGGAGAGAGCAGGGCGGAGAAAGCCCTGGTTTCTAACCTAGCTGCTGCACCACCACTCTTGGAGCGGATAAAAACATATCTAAGTGAAGTACGGCGCTCTATGTCTGTTAGCCCGCTGTTATTCCCCGCGATGTTCCTGCAAACGTTCGCTCTTGGTATTCTGACACCCATTCTCACACTCTATGCCAAAGAGGTATTGATGCTTACATCTTTTCAATACAGCATGTTTCTAATTGCGGGCGGAGCTGTTACTGTCATTTTCTTAGTTCCGATGGGGAAATTGGTTGATCGTCTAGGTATTCGTCCATTTTTGATTGCAGGTTTTATGCTAAGCGCTTCTGCACTTCTGCTGTTTACCTTCGCGAAGTCAATGATGCTGCTTTATGCATTGGTTGCCGTGCTTGGGGCGGGCTATGCCTTCATTATTCCTTCTTGGAATGCGCTCATTGCATCAGCCATTCCACCGGAAAAACGAGGCGCAGTTTGGGGCTTCTTCCTAACGATAGAAGGACTGGGGATGATCATTGGGCCGATCGTTTCTGGTAAGCTTTGGGATGTGTATGGCTATCATGCACCATTCTTGATGAGTGGCCTAGTCCTGGTACTGCTGCTTGTTCTTCAAATGTTCATTTCCATCCCCAAAAAAGGTATGGTACGATAGGGGAAAATGATTCGTTTGGAGGAATAGAAGCATCATGAATAAACAGATCGGAATCATCATGCTGTTATTGATGACTATATTCGTAGGTTTCGGGATCATCATTCCTGTAATGCCGGAAATTGTTAAAGGTGTAGGCGCTGAATATCATAACGCGCTGCTATTGTCGGTCTATTCCGCAGCCTCTTTTCTCATGTCCCCTATTTGGGGAGGACTATCGGATCGCATCGGACGCAGACCGATTATCTTAATTGGACTGCTTGGGTTTAGTGTTAGCTTTTTGATATTTGGATTCGCCGACGGTAATCTGTGGATCATGTACGTATCCCGCATTCTAGGCGGATTATTCTCAGGAGCAGCAACGGCGTGTGCTGTGGCGTATGTAGCTGATATTACAACCGCAGAGAATCGGACAAAAGGCATGGGTATGGTAGGGATGTCGATTGGATTAGGCTTTATCTTTGGTCCAGCAATCGGCGGGATTTTAAGCCGCTGGGGGACTTACCTTCCATTCTTTGTAGCTTCTGGACTCGCACTAGCTTCCTTTGTTTTTGCATTTTCTATACTGAAAGAATCGCTGTCCGTAGACAAACGCACCTCCGTGAAGGAGAAAGCACCATCTAGATGGACTGCTTTCGCTGGGGCATCGAAGTACCTCTATGTGTTATCATTCTTCGTATCTTTCACATTGGCAGGGTTGGAAGCGACGCTTCAGTATTACCAAATGGACAAGATTGGCGCTACGCCATTCGATATTGGCATGATGTTCTTAGCTAGCGGTATTGTTGGCGCCTTAATCCAAGGCGGCGTTGTTCGCCGCTTGGTGAAACAGGGAGCCGAGCAGCGTGTGATCGGCATCGGGCTATTGCTATCAGCTGCAGGGTTCTTCCTGCTGCTGTACTCGAGCAGCGTGGTTACCGCTGCGATTTACTTATCGGTCTTCGGCGCAGGTAACGCCCTCATACGCCCGTGTGTGACATCGCTGATTACACAGCGCACGAAAGTAGGTCAGGGCGTTGCGACGGGACTCAGCTCCTCTATGGACAGTCTGGGCCGCATTGCGGGTCCGCTCCTCGGCGGAGCGGTATTCGCAATCGCGCATTCGCTGCCGTTCATTATCGGCGGCGTGCTCTGCTTAGCAGCGATCCTGCTGCTGCAGCGCTTCGTACTTATAGATCGTCAGACGCAGGCGCAGCAGCAAACCGCCTGACAGATAAAAAAAGCTGTACACTAGCTTCCCGAATGGGGGGAGACTGGTGTGCAGCTTTTTTCTGTTTAGCGGCAAGCTATGGCTTGCGAGGCGATAAGCCGTGCATGATGAAGTTGATCGTGTACTCGATTTCTTGGGATTCATCCCATTCCGAATCCGGTGCAAACAAAAATCGAGTAATCAAGAAGCCAATAATTGTAGAGGCAATCAGACGCATGCTCGTAGCTTCGGGAAGTTCGATTATTTGACCCTCAGCCTGAAAATGACGTATGGCTTTATAAGCTTTTTCCAGCACTAATACGGCAACGGTTTCCTTAAACTGTTCACGCAGTTCCGTATGGAAAGGGATTTCATGCATGAAAATTTTGATAACCGGAAAATTTTTACGGGCGAATTCTAATCGGTTCACCGTGATGGCGCGTAAGAATTGTTCAACATCAGGATAATCAGCTTCCAACACTTTGGTAAAATCTTTCACTGCAAACGGTGCAATGAGCTTAGTCATAATGGGGGCAACGATCGAGAGCAGCAGTTCTTTTTTCGTTTTATAGTGACGGAAAATGGTACCTTCTGCAACGCCAGCTTTTTGGGCAATTTCACTGGTCGAGGAGCCTGCAAACCCTTTCTCAGAGAAAATCTCTACGGCCGCTTGAACAATCTTTATCTGTTTATCGGTCATCTTTTCTTCCTCGTCATTTAGACGCAGAAGCTCAGTTAACCATGGTTCGACTTGGGACAATGTGTTCACCTCTTCATTTAGCAAAACTGGTCTTGCAACATAAGACATCCTAACATTATATCTTACGGTGCTTTCTGAGTGCCACTATGTTTAAGATCATGAAGCATATCGTGAATGCTGCTAACACGAGAACGTCCAACCAAATGCGATCCCAACCTGCACCGCGGATCATAATATTCCGTAGGGCATCTGCTCCGTATTTAAGTGGCATGATGACACCAATCCAGCGAAGGTATACCGACATCGTATCGAGGCTGAATAAGCCTGAGAAAAACACCTGGGGTACGATAATAAGCGGAATGAACTGAATCATCTGGAATTCATTGTTTGCGAAAGCAGAAATCAGCGTTCCTAGTGATAGGGCAGCCAGCGCGAGCAGGACCGTGATCAGCAAAACATACCAGAAAGAGCCGACCAGCATTAGTCCCAGTACGCTAGTGGCGAACCATGCAATGAGCGTTGCTTGGAGTGTTGTAAATATACCGAAGCCTAGAATATAGCCGACAACAATTTCCCACCGACGAAGTGGTGTAGCCAACAGTCGCTCTAAGGTTCCGCCGGTTCGTTCTCTCAAGAAGGAAACGCCAGAGAGCAGGAAGACGAAGAAAAAGACGAAAAAGCCTATGAGAACAGGACCGAAATTGTCAAAAGCCGCCATATCGGTAGAGCCATGCAAATAGGTGATGTTTGGCGCTTGAAAATTAGAGCTGGAGTTAACGTTGGAGTTCGCTGGAACGACGCTTTGTAATGCTTTTTGCAGCAAGAACAGCACGGCTCTATTTTTACTGGGGTCACTTCCTTCCAAGGTCACTTGCGGTGCTGCCCCATTCATTGCAATGATGGCATCTAAATGCACAGCGTCTAACTCAGTTTGGGCTTCATCTGCCGTGTAGGCCACTACTTCAGCATTTAGATCCTGCAGTTTTTGAATGAGTGGAGCGGGGACATTAACAGTGCCTAGTTTAGGGACATAAGTGTTGCCGTTAAACACCAATGACATCATAAAAAGAATTAACATTGGAGCTACAAGCATCATCATTAATGTTCGTTTATCGTGAAAGAACTGGCGTAAAATACGGATCACAATCGCGCGAATTCTCATTGCTTGACCCCTCCATAATAAAGGAATGCTTCTTCAATCGTTGCGGAGGAAGTAGCTTGTTTCAACTCATCCGGTGTTCCTACTGCAGTGAGTATACCGTCACGGATCATCCCAAGCTGATGACATTTGTCAGCTTCATCCATCACGTGGGTGGTGACGAGAATCGTAGTACCCTGCTGGCTGAGATTCGTCAACTCTTGCCAAATTGATTTCCTTAAGACGGGGTCAATTCCCACCGTAGGCTCATCGAGAATTAGAATGTCAGGCTCATGGAGCAAAGAGATAGCTAGCGATAAGCGGCGCTTCATTCCTCCAGAATAATTGGAAATCTGCTTTTTCAAATGGGATCCTAGATCAACTAGCTCCATGACGTCATGGATGCGCTGCTTGCGCTTTGTACCCGTTAACCCATACAAAGAAGCGAAAAACTCCAAATTCTCCTGAGCGGTTAGTTCTGCATAAAGGGCATCCGATTGCGCCATGTAACCGATTTTCGATAGCATAGCTAACTGGGGCATCTGCTGCCCGAGCACATGAACGGTACCAGAAGTGGGAACATCAATGCCAGCAATCATACGTACAAGCGTTGTTTTCCCTGATCCGGAAGGGCCGAGCAATCCGAAAATATGGGCCTTCGGTACAGCCAGAGTAATGCCATTCAGAACAACCTTTTCGTCAAATTGCTTGCTGACACCATGCAATTGAATAGATATGTCCGTTGTCATAGTCTTGCACCTCTTTCAGAAGTGAGTAATCACTCATTATTGTTGATGCACTCATCATACGCTATCTTATGATCATTGTGAAGTGAGTAATCACTCATTTTATGAATTTATTATATGGATATAAAAAAGGGGATCACAAACCCAGACGTTGCACTACAACTCAAGAAACAATAAAATAAACGCCTTGCGCCGCCCTTAAATGAGAGTGTTTATAAAGGTTGATACAAAGCAAGCTATGCCCACGAGACTCCAAAATTTGAATTAGTGTCGTTCAGCAGCTTTGTGATGGGTTATGGGCTAAAATGGTTACCAATGTTGTAATTTCTACAACAATTCACACGCCTAAAAGCTATTTTGCAACTTGAAGTTGCAGTTCGTACAACATTTCAAGCCCATTTATTCCAAAATAGCCTGATTAGCTCCCAATTGTTGTACATTATGTAACAACGCAAGGTGAGAGGCGGGAAATTGGCAGAAATTGTTGTACTTTTTACAACATCATTCAATCGAGAATATGGATTCATTCCTAAGCTTCGTCGCCTTACCCCAAATAGTAAAAAGGCATCCCAGTGGAATGCCTTTTTACTATCACTTTCAACTATCAGTTTTTGGCTTTCGCGTCTTTCTTACGGTCAACCCATTTCTCAATAGATGGGGTTAACTGGTCCTTAATGGACGCTACAAGCTTGTCCTTCGAAATGCCCTTAGACTGGGCAATCTCAGCCAGTGATTTGCCAGAGCGGAGCTGGGCGTGAAGCTCGTCCGTGCTCAGACCGAGAGTCTTAGCGAGCTTCTCTGTATCCGGCTTCAGTCCAAACTTATGCCACTTCCCACGGCCATCATGACCATCTAACAAGTTTTTCTCGTTGAGGATGAACTTCAAATGCTCACTGAGCTTCATCTTCATGTGTTCGCCTTGATCTGCTGTCAGCTTGCCATCTTTGACGGCCGCTTCAATTTTGCCTGTTCGAAGCTGCTGCAGTTTGGCCGTCAAGTCGGCTTCACTGATGCCTTTGTCTGCGGCTGCTTCTACGATGCTTTTGCCGTTCTTCAGCGCTTTGACGAGCACTTCTTTGTCAACGCCGATAACAGTAGCAGACTCATCGACAATTGGCCATTTTCGGCGATGACCGCCTTGGTCCTTCTCATCTGTCTGTTGCAAACGAATCGTTTGCTCCTGATCCTCAGAAGGAGATTGAGCGGCAGCCGTTATAGAGGGAAGAGCACTGCAGCCAAGAGCGATTGTGAAAGCAATTGAGCTCACCATTAGTTTTTTCATATACGTAGGGTTCATACTTGTTGGATTCCCTCCTTTCCTGTTGGATTAGGACTACAGCGCTTAGTCTGTGCAGGAGGAGTTAATTTTAGTTTAAAGGAACCTTAGTCCCACATAAAAATTTCCATAATTCTGATTTACTTTGCGTTCACAGCCATCTGGTAAAGGGGGATTAGCTTCTCAAATGTTTGTTTAATAAGCAGCTCAAGTTCAGCCGGTTTCCCTAGCACTGGATCTTTGAAACTGAGGTTGCGGCCGATAAGCAGCTCTGCTTTTTTGACATCGCGGAAACGAATTAATGCGTCGTTCCAGCCGCTGCGGTCTAAATCCGAAAGGGAGGTAACGTCTTTTTTCATATGGTCGAAGGAAAGGACGAAATCGGATGGAATTTCCTTTTGCAAACGGTCGATTTCTTTCATGTAGGTAGTTGCAATGTTACTTTTATTCGGGAGTTCATAAATAAGTGCCAACCAGATAAAGACACGATCATCAAATAGACCGACTTGGAAGTGAGGTACCTGTTTATACCCTCGTTTGTTTGGACAAATCGCCAACCAAGTATCAACGGGAGGATTCACTTTGCGTCTTAAATGTTTAGCGATATGTAGGAACATTTCTGTACCGGAAAGGACGGACAAATCCTGGGCCAAAGAATCACCTAATGCTTTAAATTTAGGCTGAATGCGTTCTCGAATGGCTTCCATACGTCCATCAAGACCTTCTATAGCAAAGGTATCGAAATCATGCTGTGCAAATCCAGTGAAACTCATCTGTTTAATTCCTCTTTTCAATTACGTTTTCAATTATTCTAAAGCAATTCGTGTATTCCCGCAATAATTAGGAGTTTCGTAGAAAGGAAGTAGGCCATTGGACCGATTTTATGGCAGAAAAGCAGGAAAAAAGTGGAACCATGCCGAAATATGTGGTAACTATCTATTAGGAAGACAGGAGAATTTATACTTATGCGTATGTCAAAATGGTCCAAAATTGCGGTACTTGGCACTTTAATGGGAACTTGTTTCACAGCAGGTGTTTATGCACAGGATGTCCTGCAACGCGTTGATGCTTACCTAAGAAATGATTTTAAAGTCGTCGTGAACGGGAAAGAAGTGAAGCTGGCGAATCCGCCTTTAATTTATAATAATTCCAGTTATTTGCCTGTGAAGGAGCTAGGAACTTACCTAGGAGCGGTTGTCAATTGGAAGGATAGCACGAAAACAATCTATCTGAATTCCCGTGTTAATCCCCAGCAGCCTGCGGAAGGCAACGAAACGAATTATACAGAAATTGTGCTGCAATACCCTTATCCACAGTACTTGGATTATTTAGGGGGGACTTATCCGGTTCTTGTTAATATGACAGATCAGACGTATTACCGATTGAAAGATTTGGACCGAATGGGTGTCTCTACGGGCGGATTGCGGAAAGCGAAGGAAAAGTATTCCGAGGATATCTATGTGAGTGAAGAAGAATTGAAAAAGAGTTGGAAAGAAACGCCGCAAATTTCCTATCTCATAAATGAACCCATCGTCATTACAGGGGAGCAGGATCCAATCAAGCTCAAGACAATCAGAGAATACGTGGAAGGTTTCCGATACTATGAGATCAATAAAGTACCTTACATGACGAATCCGATTATCATTGATGCGCTGCCTGAAGAGAATACATACAGCTACTTACTTACGGAAAATGGGCATTTCTATCGTACAACTCTTAAACTAACGCAAATAAATGGCAATAATAATAAGCCTGATTATGTGGTTGGAAGCTCCTCCAAAGAGGATATCCAGGTGACGAGAGTTAAATAATTAACTACCGGTGCCTGATTGCTTTTTTAAATAGAAAATAGCAATTTGCGTGCGATCTCGGAGGTTCAGCTTGCTGAGAATTTCCGTAATATAATTCTTAACGGTACCTTCGCTCAGGAATAGCTCCTGGGCGATTTCTTTATTAGATAGACCTTCGGCAATTTTCGCTACGACTGCTTGTTCGCTGGCTGTTAATCCATATCCACTAAGTGGTTTGGGTGCAGGTACGTTTGGAGATGAACTAGCGCTGATAAAAGTCGTCAGTTTCTTGGCAATATCCGCATGAATAAGTAGATTGCCTTGTTCTACCGTCTTGATTCCCTGAATAATCCGATCCGGCGAAATATTTTTGAGCAGATAACCGCTGGCTCCGTTTCGTAAGGCCTGAACGATAAATTCATCATCGTCGAATGTGGTCAGAATAAGCACCGCAATATCCGGATAAGCTTGCTTAATCTTCAATGTACCCTGTACACCGTCACAGATTGGCATCCGAATATCCATAAGGACAACGTCAACCTGGACGCCGTTCTGGATAAAAGCAAGAGCTTCGTCTCCGTGCGTACACGTGCCAACGACCTCAATATTTTCGTCAAGTCCAATGATTAATTGTAAGCTTTCACGGATGAATGGATCATCGTCTGTAATAAGCACATGAATCATGCTGTGTTCAACCCTTTCTTAGGTAGATTCAATTTGGCGAAAAGTGGGCAAGACAGTCGTCACTGTAAATCGATCCTCGATCGACACAGTAAGCTGACCGCCAATGAGCTTGCTTCGTTCTTCCATGCCTGACATTCCTAGACCGTTCACACTGCGCTCATTAGGCAGTTTTCCGTTATTTGAAATACTCATTGTAATCTGTTTGGATTCATACGTTAACTGAATTAGAACTTGGTTTGCGGACCCGTGTCGAATGGCATTCGTGATGGCTTCTTGTGCATTACGGTATAGAATAAATTCTAGACTCGGATACAGCACGTAGGGCATACCCTGCATCTCAACCTCAATAGCTATTCCTTTATCTGCTGTCAGTCCTTCAATGAGCTTCCCCAGCGAGTAAGTTTGCAACGTTTCTTCATCTGGTTTCAGTCTACGTACGGTTGAGCGCAGCAGTTCCATGCTTTCTGTTAACTGGTCACGAACCGACATTAACATGTCTACGCCTTTCTTCTGTTGAGTTGGAAGGATCTGCAAGGATGCTTCCATCATCATTTTAAGCCGGATCAGCTTATGTCCCAATTCATCATGAATATCTCGGGAAATCCGATTGCGTTCGTCCGTTTGTGCGATGTTTTCGACTTTTCGGGCGTAATCCATTAACTGAACGCGAGCTTCGTCCAGCTCGTAATGCTGCCTCCGAAGCCTATCGTAGAGCAGCTCAACATCCTCTTTGTTTTGCTCAGTCTGGAGCATCTGCAGCAGGAGCATTGTCAGAGACAAGAAGATGAGATTGGCAATAAGGTAGTAGCTGCTTGGCTGACTATGTAAGGATATGTTCAATAGAATCAAGTGAATACTCAAGAAATAGTAACGAATATGACTATTTACGGTGGTTACATAGGATAAGAGTGTGGAGTAAAAGGTGATGAACAAAATGCCGTTATAGTGATAACACATCCATCCACTGAATCCGATTTCGAGTAAAAGCATCCATGCTGATCTCGAGAATATCGTTCTGCGTAGTTCTGCGATCCAAATGAATAAGAGAATGAGGAAAACATACATGCCATTAGATGAATAGCTTTCGAGATACATTGAGGCAATCGCTGGAATGAGAATGAGTAAATAACGGGTTAACGAGCGTAATTGTGTCAATCGATTTCCTTCCTTTGCAGGGCAAGTATTAGCAAAGTATACCATACAAACCAAGTGGGATAACACGTCTAATAGACAGATAATGACTTTTGTCACCTTTGAATAATGACTTATTCTACCTGTTAACGGGATTCCTTGGAGATACAATGATTGTAATAACACCTGTTGGAAAAAGGGGAAACGGAAAAGGGAGAGGATCTTGTGAGCTTTGTTCAAATAAAAAATGTTGTCAAAAAGTATAGCAATCAAATTTCTGTCGATCATTTGAATTTATCGATTCATGAAGGTGAAATTTTCGGATTGTTAGGACCGAATGGGGCCGGGAAAAGCACAACGATCAAAATGCTGAGCGGCCTGCTCAAAATTGATCAAGGCGAAATGTTTGTTGATGGGCTCTCGGTTGCGAAAGATACGATTGAAGTGAAACGGAGAATTGGTCTTGTTCCACAAGAGCTCGCAATCTTCGAAAACCTAACAGCAAGAGAAAATGTCACTTTTTTTGCAAAATTATATGGATTAAGAGGTAAGCTGCTGAAAGAAAGACTGGAGGAAGCGCTGGAATTTGTAGGATTATTGGATCGCGCTCGTGATAGACCAAGTTCCTTTTCCGGCGGGATGAAGCGAAGATTGAATATTGCGTGTGCAATTATGCATCGTCCAAAGCTGATTATTATGGATGAACCTACCGTTGGCATCGATCCTCAGTCCCGAAACCACATTCTGGAATCAGTTAGGACGCTGAACCGTATGGGCTCAACGATCATTTATACCTCACACTACATGGAGGAAGTGTCCGCTATATCCACACGGGTCGGCATCATGGATCATGGGCATCTCATTGCTTGTGGAACCCATGAAGAATTGCGCGGTAAAGTTGAGCAGGACAATAAAATTATCATTCAAGCAGCTAACCTGAAGGAAGAAGCTGTCAAAGAATTAAGGGATCATCCGCGGATTAAGCAAGTCACTATTCAAGAACAGACACTTGAGCTGCTGGTTGGTTCTTCGCAAGCCTATTTGCAGGATATCCTGTTCATCCTTTCCAAACACGAAGTGAAAATTCAATCGCTCACGCAGGTGGAGCCTGATCTTGAGGCATTATTTCTGTCTTTGACCGGAAGAACCTTACGGGATTAGGAGGAGGTCAACATGCCGATTTGGATCATTGCTAAGTATGAAATATTGCGTTTTATGCGCATGCGGTATGTACTCATTATTCAGTTTTTGATGCCGCTTTTACTTATCTTCATTTTGGGTTCGGCGCTATCAGGCGCTTTTAAAATGGAAGATCGTACACTGAAGCCCGTTAAGGTAGATGTGGTGCAGTCTGATTCAGGGGTCTTAAGCGCAGGGTTTAAAAGCTTTCTCAGTACACCGGAGATAATGAAGATCATACAGCCTATGAACATTCAATCACGTGATGAAGCAGTAAAACGGCTCAAGTCAGGGGATTCGGATTTTGCACTCATTATTCCAAGTGATTTTAGCAGCTGCGTGCTTGAAGGAAAAGAAGCAGAGTGGGAGATGATACTAGGTCAGGATTATGGGCAGAATTTGACCGCTAAGATGACGCTTCGCTCCTTTTTGGATCAAGTTAATTACATGCAATCGGCGATTGTTTCAGCAGGTCCCGGGGCTGCGGAGCTATTGCAGAAACAAGATAGTGACGGTTCATTTAAACCGATATCGGAGGCTTCTTCGCATGTACGGCTAGGCAAGCTTACTTCTTCTAATTCCAACTATACGGCCATGCAGTATTACACAGCGTCTATGCTAGTCATGTTTTTGTTATACTCGGGCATGGGGGCGGCATTGGGTTTGCAAGGAGAGAAAGAAAGGCACACGTTATCCCGATTAAATGCGATGCCCATTCATGAATATCAAATTTTATTGGGTAAAATCATAGGAAGTATCTTCAGTTCGATCGTCCAGGCAGGGCTCGTTATTGGTGCAACCATTCTGTTTTATGGTGTCGATTGGGGAAATGACTTCTTCCACCTCTTCCTGGTTTGCTTATTGATTATCGTCGCTTCGATGAGTCTAGCGATATTGATTATGCTGGCAGCGAAATCGTCTAAAGCAATCAGCACGACGTTTCAAATGATCATACTTGTCATGACTTTCCTAAGTGGAGGCTTCACACCTCTTCCAGAAGGTCTTCTGCAGCGGATGGGTGAGTTTACGCTCAATCACTGGGCCATGCAGAGTATGTTTCGCATTATGCTCGGAAGTGATGCTTCAATTATAGGGCATCATATATCAATCTTAGCGTGTATTAGCGGGGGATTGTTGCTTCTTACCCTGATTGTCTATCGGAAGGCGGGATATCATGAATAGCTTATTTATAGCGCTCAATATGCTGCGTCGTACACTTTTTCAGAAAAAAGGCTTTCTGATGTATTTAGTCATTCCAGCAGCAGCGGTTTCGCTAATTATTGGTGTACTTGGTCAACAGAGTGAGCACGGTGTTGATATTGCTTATATCAATTTGGATCGGGGAGCGATGGGTTCCCATCTCTTGCAAGAGCTTTCGATGCTGCCAGATTATCGGCTCAAAGAAGAAGTTTCTGAAACAGCGCTAAAAGAAGTCATCACGAAGCAAAAAGTGAGCAGTGCCTTTCTCATTCCTGAAGGATTCAGCGAGACATTGATGAAAGGCGCATCTGCGCCAATAGATATGTATCAACTAAACATCAATGAGGCTTCGATTACGCTTAAAATCAATCTGGATAGTATTCTATCTAGATATCAAGGAACGATTGAACTGCATAGCCAACAAGGGCTCCAAGATGCAGCGCTTCGTGAAGCAGTGGAGAAGACAATTTCTCAGATGGAGAAGCATCAGGTGAAGGCACAAGTCACTGATCTTAATTTGTATGTTAATCCGAATATGCACACAGTAATTGGTTTCATGCTGATGTTTATGATGGGGTTAATCAATAATACCGTTTCCGTGATTATGGATGATCGAAGACAACGCACCATGGCTAGAACGTATTCGGCACCCATTCATTCTTTCGAAATTGTACTTGGGAACTTCATAGGCAGTTTCTTGGTTGGGACGCTGCAGGTGCTAGTCATTCTTTTATTTACGCGTTATGTAACGAATTATGATTATGGACTTCCGTTTGTATCGCAGTTTATTTTGTTGGAGTTTTTCTTATTAGCCAGCATGGGAATTGCCAGCGCGGTAGCTAGTATGGTTAAAAATGCGTCGAATATGGGCATGATTAATTCTCTCGTTGTTACCCCAACTTGTATGCTGGGCGGATGCTTCTGGCCGATCAGCCTGATGCCGGATTGGATGCAGAAGATTGCGAATTTCGTACCGCAAAAGTGGGTGATTGAGGCCATTCAGCGAATGGCTTCTGGTCAGACTCTATCCCAGATGTGGATGCACATGGGCGTACTCACCTTGTTTGGACTGATTCTTTTGGGTGTCGGTTCAGTCATTCTTAGACCGGGAGATGCTGAGGTTAGTTAACTGAAGTAAAAGGGCTACCTGCTTCTGCAGATTAGCCCTTTCGTTTTTAAATGTATTAGATAAAGAAAGCGCTAGAAATAATTACCAACAAAATGAAAAGAACCAAAACGGCTGCGGAAGATCTATAACCATTGTGCTCCTGTACCTATTCGGACGATGATTTCGAAAAGATTGTGTTACAATGGTACAATAGCGTCACTCGCCTGTGCACAGGCCACAGAAACATACGAATAAAGGGAGAGAATGCAAATGGCCGTTACGGCGAATGAAGTTGCGGAATGGATGATGGAGCAGTTGAAATCCGCGGGTATTTTACATCAGAAAGAAGCGGTGGACTATATAATTCAACATTTTGGGGAATCCTTCATATATGTGAACGAAAATGGGAATCAAGCGATTTCCAAAGATGTGAAGAAAATCTTTAAAAAACTTCATGGTGGTAAAGCCGCTTGGGAGCGCGATGGATTTTTCTGGGGATGGCATTAAACGCATAGGTACTGCATAGGCAGAGGCTGTTTTCTTCCAGTTTAGGGCTGAAGCCGTTAGGATACAAGGCATCAGCTTTTTTTGTACGTTTTTCCTTAAAAAAATGTCAATAATCCAAGTTGCTAAAACATAGAATTCATAATAAGATAAGAGTAAGCAGATAAGTTGTCTGAATATTTAAATAAAATCATTAGCGCCAATTATGGAGGGGATTGCCGTGAGTAAGAGTCATGAAGTGGAGTATTGCAACCTAGAGTTACGATTTGATCGCCGGCTAATCCGGAACTTCATTAAAGCACTCATTCAAGAAGGTTATTCTCTGTATTGGAACGAAAGTGAGCTGCAGTTCATCATTTCTATTCGCACAGGACGCAAGCTAATTAAGCTGAAATTCGAACGAATCGGTGAAAAGTATAAAATCGTAGGCAATTATTCCTTCAAAGATGAGAAGCTAGCCGAAATGATGGAGAAGCTGATTGGTGATACACGTGGTCATGCTGTAGTAAAAAGATTCAAGGATCGGCAAATTCTCATTGAGAATATTATGTTCGGTGAAATTATTCGAATGGTTGAGATTAGCGGTATCGAACATAAAGTGCTGTATCAGAAGGAGCCTGCCGTGACCGTAGAGGAAGTCATGCAAGCGCTACGATCCAAACGAACCGACGATCGAATTCCTATTTTGCGTATGGAGCTGGATTATGAACTAGCTACCCTGCATGATGCGATGGCTTCAGGTGATGTCAAAGCGGTCATGGAGAGTAAAACCAAGCTGATCGAAATGAGACAAGAAATGCTCTTATTGGAGATGTGAAAATGAATATTGGAATCAAATAGAGGGAGAGTCTGTATCTAACTATAGATATGGTCTCTCTTTAAATTTATTGTAAAATTACGCTTGTTAACCCGAACGTCATCGTATATAATCAATTTATTAAAGTTAAAGCACTTTAACTTTTGAAGGGGATCACTTTATTGAACTAGCCTTAAATCTATTTATTTTCTGAAATAAAGGGGGAAGTAAACTCTAAAAGTTAAAGCGGTTAAACTTTAAGTGCTGAGAATTCACTACAAAGAAAACAGTGGAAGGAGCGGTTTCGCTGGGCACAAGCAGAGGAAGTCGTCGAGAAAGCAAGCATTTCTACCTGTTCGTTTCACCCTGGATCATCGGCTTCATTGTATTTGCTTTATTTCCGATTGGGGCATCACTCTATTACAGCTTCACCGACTACGATATCATTCATGATCCGGTGTTCGTGGGCTTGAAGAATTATTCAGAACTTTTCAAAGACGAGCAGTTCTGGAATTCGGTTAAAGTCACGCTGCAATATACGTTTTTTAGTGTCCCGCTGACGTTATTGCTCTCCTTAGTATTCGCTCTGCTCATTAATCAAAAAGTACCCTTCCGTGGCTTTTTTCGGACGGCGATGTATTTTCCAAGCATGATTTCGGGTGTTTCCATGTCGTTGTTGTTTTTCTGGGTGTTTAACCCGCAGGCCGGATTATTCAATTATGGGTTATCCTTTTTCGGGATAGAGCCGATTCACTGGCTTCTCGATCAAAAGTATGCGATGTGGGCGTTAATTATCATGTCTTTTTGGGGGATGGGAGCGGGAATGCTCATTTTCCTAGCCGGTTTGCAAGGTGTTCCGACCAGCTTGTTAGAAGCGGCAAGGCTAGATGGGGCTGGACGGTGGAGATCATTTTGGAATGTAACGTTTCCCATTATTTCTCCCGTATTCTTATTTCAACTGATTATTGGCATGATCGATTCCTTCCAAGTATTCACGCAAGCCTACACGATGACGCAAGGCGGCCCTAATTATTCCACATGGTTTTATGTGTATAACATTTATGTGAATGCCTTCAAAAACTTCCGCTATGGATATGCCTCCGCGATGTCGTGGCTGCTGCTCATTGCTGTTATGTTTGTCACCTTCCTCATTATGAAAAGTTCGAAACGTTTCGTGCACTATGAAGGAGGGACGAATTAATGAATACAACGAAAGTCATGTTTGATCCCATGCGAATTATTGGATTTTTGATTTTGATTGCCGTGACGTTTATTATGCTCTCTCCTTTATGGTTCATGGTTTCGACATCGCTCAAGACAACCAAAGAGATGTTGACCTTTCCTCCAACTTGGATCCCGAAAACATTTGCATTTGGCAATTTCAAGACGCTTTTTACGAATCAGGATTTGAAATTTGGTCAGCAGTATATGAATAGCTTCATAGTTGCAGGCTTGTCGGTAATTGGGACTGCGATATCATCCAGTCTTGTTGCATTTGGTTTTTCGAGGTATAACACTCGGTTGAAATCATTATTCTTCATGCTCTTACTGAGCACAATGATGCTGCCATATCCGGCCATTATGATTCCGCAATTTCTGTTATTTCGTCAATTGGGCCTGCATGATTCCTTGCTGCCGCTCATATTACCTGCATTTTTTGGCTCTGCGTATATGATATTTCTGCTTAGGCAGTTCTTTTATTCGTTGCCGAACGAATTGTTCGACGCAGGAAGAATTGACGGGTGCAGCGAGTTTCGTTTGTTCTGGAACTTGACGTTACCACTCTCTGGTCCTGTATTAGCAACTGTATCTATTTTCACCTTCATTTGGTCATGGAATGATCTGTTAGCTCCTGTCCTATACTTGGATTCGCAAGAGCATTTCACGCTTCCTATCGGCATGGCTGCTATGCTTTCTTCCAAGTTCCGTATTGCGCCGTGGAATTTGCTGATGGCAGCTTCCATTTTGTCCATGTTACCGATTATCACACTATTTACGTTTGCTCAGAAACGATTTGTAGAAGGTATTGTGCTTACTGGTATTAAGTAATACTTCAGTATGATAAATGGTTAACATGGGGAGGAAAAAGGATGAAACTGGGAAAAAGAAAAACTATCTACGCATTAAGTCTTACGTTAGCAAGTGTATCGGTGCTGGCCGCTTGTTCAGATGCAAACAGTAATGTGAAGAGCAATGAGCAAGTCACCATCACGCATTACACAATCGACTCGCCGGATCGTACTTTTGTGGAGAAATTGATTCCAGACTTTGAGAAGAAGCATCCGAACATTAAGGTCAAAGTGACGAAGACGCCTTACGAGCAATTTGATTCCAAGCTTCAATCCTCCATCGCTGCGAATAATTCACCTGACGTCACGTCTCACTGGGGCTATGGCGGATTTATGGAGTATTACAACAAAGGAATGCTCGCTGACCTCAGCTCGATTATGCAGGCAGATGGATTCAAAGCTTCCGAATATAACATTCCAGATGACGTGATGAACATTTACAAAGTTGACGGTAAATCATATGGCATTCCACTTAATAGCTATGTCACCGTCATGCTCTATAACAAAGACTTATTTGACAAAGCCGGGCTGGCCTATCCGCCAACGGATTACAACGATAAGAGCTGGACGTATGACAAAATGGTGGAGTATGCAGCCAAATTGACAGTGGATTCGAAGGATATGAACAAGGCCCAATATGGTTTGGATTTCGGTTGGGGCGAGCGTGATCAGAAACCGCAATATTTTGGAGCCAACGTCTACTCCGACGATACTTGGAAGAACGGTGGAAAGCCTTCCGCCATCAATTTAAACAAACCTGAAGTCATTGAGGCTTACAAGAAGATTTATGGGTTGATTTGGGATAAAAAGGTGTCTCCGACGCCGGCGTTTTCTAAGTCGGTATCCGGGCAATTCGGTGATCCGTTCCTTTCAGGTAAAATCGGTATGTCTGTAGTCGGCTCTTGGAGCTTAGCGGCATCTAGTGAATTTAGTTTCAAGGTCGGTGTTGCTGCAGTGCCGCAAGGTCCTAACGAGAAGGTGCGTAGTGTTCTGTATGTCGATCCTCTGTTCATTCTGAAGGATTCCAAGCACCCGAAAGAAGCATACGAATGGATCAAATACTTAATTACGACTGATGTGCAGGAAAAATCCATTGAACTCAGCGGCGGCAATCCGCCTGTCAACCAAAAGGCTGCTGAGAAGTACTATGCGAACTTCGAAGGCATCGACCCCAAACAAATTAAGCAAGTGGTTGAGGGTGCGTACAAAAATGGCTTCGAATCTTACAACCATATGATTTCGAACTACTCGCAGATTAATGAGCTATTCATAAACGAGCTGGCTAGCGTTGAAAATGGCGACAAGAAAGTTGAAGAAGCTTTACCTGGCATTCAAGATAAATTAACCAAGTTGTTGGAACGTGTGAATAAATAGCTGGTGATCCCAAGCTGGGGGAATGCTGCGAGCCGTATTGCATTTGCATTCCTCCTGTATATTTGAAACGCTAATTGTGGTACTTTGGAAACATGCTGTAAATCGACTTGATTACTGCAATTATAGAGCTACAGGAGTTGTTTTATATGAAAGTAAGCATCTTTGACGTCGCTAAGAGAAGCGGTTTGTCGGTTGTCACCGTTTCGCGAGTCATTAATCAAGCAGGCACTGTACGTGAAAAAAATCGCCAAAAAGTACTGCAAGCGATGAAAGAGTTAGATTACCATCCGAATGCAGCTGCACGAAGCTTGGCTCGTGGGAAGACGGGTATCATTGGACTCGGCATTACCACTTTAAATGATTCTTTCTTGGATGCAGTAGTCAAAGAGATTAACGATCGGCTTGCTGAAAAAGGTTACTTCTTAGCGCTTTCGATATCAACAGACGTGTTCGCATCTTTCGATAATTCCATGTTCCAAGAGGACCGTGTGGACGGTGTTATTATGCTCTCGCCGGTTCATGAGGATGATTATGTCATGGAATTGAAAAAGAAGAAGATTCCTTTCGTTATGCTGGATAATCAGCATATTCACCCATCCATATCCTCAGTAATCATTGATAATTATAAAGGTGGCTACGAAGCCACGAAACATTTAATTGACCTAGGCCACACGGAGATTGCCCATATTTCCGGGCTTGAACCTTACTTAAGCAGCAGCGAGCGGCGGCGCGGTTTCGTCAGTGCGATGCAGGAGGCAGGTTTGGATCCTTCTTGGATTGAAAAAGGTAACTTCAGTATCACCTCCGGCTATCAAGCGGCAAGTCGCTGGATTCAGTCGGGAAAACTTCCGAGTGCGGTATTTGCGGCAGATGATCTGACGGCTTTTGGTGTGATGGATGCGCTCAAAAATGAGGGCTACAAAATACCGCGTGATATGTCAATTGTTGGCTTTGACGATCAGATTTTCTCGGCGGAATTCCGCCCGATGCTTACTACCGTTCGTCAACCAGCTGACAAAATGGGGCAACAAGGCGTCGATATTTTGCTCAAATGGATTGATGGTACAGCCAAGCGTAACGTAACGGTGCAATTGGACCCGGAATTAATCATTCGAGAATCCACTATAAGAAAAATTAACTAGACATGATGGATATACAGGAGTTGAAAGCATGAAATATTATTTGGGTGTAGATGCTGGCGGGAGTAAAACCTACACGCTCGTAACAGATGAACATGGACATCTCATCGGTAAGGGGCACAGCGGTAATGGCAATCATCAACTTGGTGTAGAACAAGCACTCAGAAATATCACAAGCTCGGTAGCAATGGCGCTACAGCAGGCGGGGCTTACACACAGCGACATTGAATACGCATTTTTCGGCCTTGCTGGCGCAGATCGACCGATTGATTATACGATACTTCGCCCGCTAATTGGCGGACTGGGATTCACGAATTATGGGATTGATTGTGATACCATGATTGCTTTGCGTGCTGGTACGTCACAGCCTTTTGGCGTTGTTCTAATCTGCGGAAGTGGAACGAACAGTGCCGGCAAGAACAGGCAGGGTGAGTTTTTTCAATGCGGAGGCTTCACCTATCAGTTTGGTGATTTTGGCGGAGGAGGTACTCTTGCTGTCGAGGCTTTTCGTTCTGTTATTCGGTCATGGGATGGAAGGGAACTACCCACTATGCTGACTGAGCTGCTAATCAAGTTTCTTGGCTATAATTCGGTGCAGGATATGTTTGATGATTTTCTGGATAACAACAAATCCGTGCCGCTCCATACGACCAAGCTATTGTTCGAAGCCGCAGAGCAGGGTGATGAGGTCGCTTGCCGCATTCTCAGGGTGCAAGGGGAAGAGCTTGGCAAGTCAGCTGCAGCTGTAATTAAACGTTTAAAGATGGAGCAAGAGACTTTTCAAGTTGTGCTTGCGGGCAGTGTCATAGCAAGAGGTGACGGGCCATTTATTCATTCTTATATTGAAAAGGCAGTCAGGGAAGTCGCCTCCAATGCCACAATTGTGAAATTGAACGTTGAACCTGTGGTTGGCGCTGTTTGGATGGCGATGGAAGCCGCAGGTAACCCCGTTACCATAGATGTGTACGAGAAGCTCCGGACCGTTTCCGATTATCAAACCATACAATTATTAGATAAGACTAGGATGTGAGTACAATGAGAGATGCTTTGAAAATTGCCATCATTGGCGGAGGTTCATCTTATACGCCGGAAATCGTTGAAGGTTTTATTCTAAGATATGCCCAGCTGCCTGTAAAAGAGCTTTGGTTTGTGGATGTGGAAGAAGGTAAGCACAAGCTGGAAATCGTCGGTAATTTGGCAAAAAGAATGATCGAGAAGTCCGGTTTACCGATCGAAGTTCACTTAACCTTGGACCGCAGAAAAGCGATCGAAAATGCTGATTTCGTAAGTACACAAATGCGCGTAGGACTTTTGGAAGCCCGTAAATGGGATGAGCATATTCCTAACAAATACGGTGTTATTGGTCAGGAAACGACCGGCCCGGGCGGGATGATGAAAGCACTTCGCACGATTCCTGTACTGCTTGATATTTGTAAGGATATTGAAGAACTGAGCCCTAATGCGTGGCTGTTGAACTTTACTAATCCTGCAGGTATGGTGACTGAGGCGATTCATAAGTACTCCAAAGTGAAAAGTATTGGCCTTTGCAATGCTCCTATCGGCTTGCACAAATGGTTAATGAACAAGTATGATGCTGCTCCTGAACAGATCTACACCGAGTTCGTTGGGTTAAACCATCTCCACTGGGTAACACGTGCTGAAATCAGAGGCGAGGATAAATTAGCTGAATTGCTGGATCGCAAAGAGGAATATAGCGGCAAAAACGTACCGGCAAGCGAATGGGATGCGGATTTCTTACGTTCCCTGCAATCTCTGCCTTCCTATTATTTGAAATATTTTTACATGACGGATATCATGCTTGAAGAACAGTTGGCGTCGCTCAAAGAAAACGGTACTCGGGCGGAAGTTGTGAAACGCGTAGAGGATGAATTGTTCGAGCTGTATCAAGATCCTGACTTGCAGGAGAAGCCTAAACAGCTGGAGAAACGCGGAGGCGCTTATTATTCCGAGGCAGCTGTCAATCTGATGGATTCCATTTACAATGACAAGCGGGATATCCAAACGCTGAACGTAATGAACGATAACATCATCGACTTTTTGCCGAAGGATGCTTGTATTGAAGTGAATTGCGTTATTACAGCGGGAGGCCCTATTCCAATGGGCTTGACCAAAGTTCCTGAACATGTCAAAGGCCTTATTCATGCAGTCAAAACATATGAGCGCCTCACCATTGAAGCTGCCGTTACAGGCAGTAGAGATCTTGTTCTACAAGCACTGGTTCATCATCCATTGGTGCCGTCAGTGGCAGTAGCCAAGACGCTTATGGAAGAAATGCTGGAGAAGAATAAAGCGTATCTACCGGCTTTTTTCAAATAATACAAGAAGTGGAAGCTCCCTGAGAAGGGAGTTTTTTTGCTGCAAAAATGACTATTGTTAACGTGTGCATAGATGTGATATGCTTTGAATGAGGTGAGGGTATGAGCGTTACCATTAAAGATATTGCCAAGCTTGCAGGTGTGTCTCATACAACGGTTTCCAGAGCACTGAACAACAGTCCGCTCATTCAGGAGGAGACGAAGGAGCGCATCCGAATCATCGCTGAACAGATGGATTACACGCCTAATTACAGCGCGAAGAGTTTGGTGCTGGATCGTTCGTATAACTTAGGACTATTCTTTACCACACTAAGTAAAGGAACTTCCGCCGGCTTCTTCTATGAAGCTATCCGTGGTGTCAACAGTGTCATACAGGATCGTTACCAATTGATCGTTAAAGGGATTGACGATTACACCAGTTTTCACTCGATTACGCGGAAAAGCTTCGACGGTATTGTTGTCGTCAGTCAGAGTGATGATGACCAAGCCATCATTGACCATATTGCCAGTAAAGGTATCCCGCAAGTTGTGCTGAATCGCCCTGTTGAAACTTCGGGCGTGCTGAATGTTCTTTCAGATGAGGAGCAAGGCGCATTTCTGGCAGCCTCATATTTGATAGAGCAGGGACATAAGCGTATCGCTCTCATTGAGGGGCGCAAAGGATTTAAATCCGCGCAGAATCGGAAAGACGGCTTCGAACGAGCCATGAAGCATTACCAGATTACCGTTCCACCTGCATATCGCATGCCGGGATTGTACGATCTGGAGAGCGGACATAAGGCCATGCAGCAATTTCTGACGCTGGATGAAAGACCGACGGCCGTATTTTGCTGTAATGATGAAATGGCGCTTGGGGCGATGAAAGCGGTGTCGGAAGCCGGGATGAACGTGCCTAACGATATCTCAGTGGTAGGCTTTGACGACACAGTATTCGCAGCCTACGTAACTCCAGCACTGACAACCGTTCGCAGACCGATTGAGCAAATTAGCAGAGAAGGCGCTTTGCGACTTCTTGGAAATATAGAAAATAAGCAGCACGAAACGGAGCAGTTGTTATTGAAAACAGAGTTGATCGTGCGGGAATCCGTACGATTATTGACACCATAAGGAGAGAGGGATTAGTCGATGAGCATTCTGAGGGAGTTATTAAATGATATTCCGATTCCACAAATGGTTAAGATTCGGCAGAAGTTTGATCGTACCATTTTGGAAAATCCAGAATTGGAATTAGTGAATAAGCTTGCCAGCAGTGGGGTAATGGAAAGCATACATCCCGGTCAGCAGGTTGCTGTTGCTGTGGGAAGCAGGGGGATCGCTAATATAGCAGGCTTCACCAAAACGACCATTGACGCCATTAAAGATAGAGGTGCGTTCCCGTTCATCGTTCCTTGTATGGGAAGTCACGGTGGTGCTACAGCTGAAGGACAGACGGAAGTATTGCTGCATTTTGGCATTACGGAAGCCTCGATGGGAGCACCGATTCGTTCTTCGATGGAAGTAGTGAAGATCGACCAACTGCCTAACGGTTTGCCGGTTTATGTTGATCGCATTGCTTCGGAAGCTGATGCCATCGTTGTTATTAACCGTGTGAAGCCGCATACGGCGTTTCGTGGACGTATTGAGAGCGGGATCATGAAGATGATCGCTATCGGGCTGGGTAAACAAAAAGGCGCTGAAGCCTGTCACCAGCTTGGTTTCAAGTATATGGCGGAGAATGTGCCGGCAATGGCCAATTTGATGATCGAGAAGCTGCCGATCGTGTTCGGCGTCGCGCTAGTAGAAAATGCCTATGATGAGACATGCCAAGTGGAAGTGCTGCCTGCAGCTGAAATTGAAGCGCGGGAGGAACAACTGCTGATTGAAGCGAAATCGCGTCTGCCGAAGATTTTATTCGACGAAATCGATGTCCTTGTCATTGATTATATTGGTAAAAATATTAGCGGCGATGGCATGGATCCGAATGTTACCGGCCGCTACCCAACACCGTACGCGCATGGCGGCCCAGATGTTGCCAAAATGGTTGTACTGGACTTAACGCCAGAAACGAAGGGTAACGCGAACGGTGTAGGAACGGCTGATTTCACCACACAAAGACTAGTGGATAAAACGAATTTGGAGTTCACTTACGCGAACGGCCTAACTTCAACCGTATGTGCACCTACCAAGATCGCAACAACGCTGGAGAACGATTTCTACGCAATCAAAGCAGCTGTTAAAACTTGTAACATTCTAGATTACACGACCTGCAAGCTAGTTCGGATTCAAGATACACTTCATCTGGGCGAAATTGAGATTTCCGTGAATTTGCTAGAAGAAGCTCGTCAGCATCCGGATATTGAAATTTTGTCAGAACCCTATGAACTTTCATTTGATGCAGAGGGGAATATTAGCAAATGACAGTTGACGCAGTCAGAGATAAGCCTTACATTGTCGCCGCAGATATTGGAACAACGAGCACGAAGACGCTCGTGATCGATCGGGATGGTCGAGTACTAGCTTCGCACTCGATCGAATATCCGCTCTTCACACCGGCCGCTGATCGGGCCGAACAAGACCCGGAACAAATCTTCAACGCCGTTGTGCAAGGAATTGGCGCTGTTGTTCGCAAGATTAGTATCACAGCTGACCAAGTACTCTGTGTCTCCTTCAGCTCAGCCATGCACAGCCTCATTGCAGTTGACGAGCAGACGAAGCCACTGACCGCTTGCATCACCTGGGCGGATAATCGCAGTGCGCATTATGCGGAAGAGCTTAAGCGCAGCGGCCTAGGTCAGCAGATTTACTCGCGGACAGGAACACCGATTCACCCGATGTCACCACTTCTCAAATTGATGTGGTTCCGTGATAACGAGCCAGGGCTCGTCAAGGAAACTTACAAGTTCATCGGCATCAAGGAGTACGTATTCGCGAAGCTGTTTGGTCGTTATCTCATTGACCATTCACTAGCCAGTGCAACTGGGCTATTTAATCTGGAGAAGCTCGATTGGGATGCAGAAGCACTTGGTCAAGCCGGTGTGACGCCGGAGCAGCTTTCTGAGCTGGTACCTACAACGCACCGCGTAGAAGGGCTCAGCGCCGAGTTCGCCACTGCGATGGGCTTGGCCGAGACCACGCCGTTCATTATCGGCGCATCCGATGGCGTCCTCGCGAATCTCGGCGTAGGCGCTTTCGAGCCAGGTGTCGTTGCCGTCACCATCGGCACCAGCGGTGCCGTGCGCAGCGTCGTCACCAAGCCGCAAACTGACCCCGAAGGCAAGCTGTTTTGCTATGCGCTAACAGAAAACTTCTGGGTCGTCGGCGGACCGATCAACAACGGTGGCATCGTTTTCCGTTGGGTGAGAGACCAGATCGCTACGGCGGAAGCAGAAGCAGCCCGCCGCCAGGGAATCGATCCCTATGATTATTTGACGGAGATAGCGTCACAAGTTGCTGCGGGCTCTGATGGCCTGCTGTTCCTGCCGCTGCTTTCCGGCGAACGTGCGCCTTATTGGAACGCGAATGCGCGCGGTGTTTACTTCGGGCTTTCACTCAGCCATCAGAAGAAGCATATGATTCGCGCAGCGCTCGAAGGCGTCATGTTCTCGATCCAAGCAGTTAGCGCTTCCTTGGAACGGATTATGGGACCTGCCACTGTGATTCGCGCGTCCGGTGGATTTGCCCGATCTGAGTTTTGGCGCCAAATGATGACAGATATGCTCGGCACATCCGTTACTGTGCCGGATTCGATTGAAAGCTCAGGGATTGGCGCTGCTTTACTGGGTTTGCTAGCAATGGGGGAAATCGAAGATCTATCTCATGCTCATCAATGGATTCAGGTAGGAAAGGCTCACGAGGTGAATGAAAACGATTATCGCATCTATCAACAATTGACATCTATTTATACAAGCGTATATCATCAGTTAAAAGATCAATTCGATGCGATTACCGCCTTTCAACAACAGCACCTACGGAGCCCTCAATAATAAATTAGCTTAGACTTATTATGAAGGCTTGCCATGCAAAATGCCGGAGGGGATGAAGACAATGAATTTATTCAATCTTACAGGGAAAACAGCAGTTATTATTGGCGGTAACAGCACACTTGGAGGCTCTATGGCTCTTGCCTTGGCTGGACACGGAGCGAAAGTAGCCATTGTCGGTCGTAATCAAGAGAAAAGTGATCAGGTTCGTCAGAGCATTGAAGCCATTGGCGGGGAAGCACATACCTTTCAAGCTGATGCTACGAGGCGGGAAGATTTGGAGCTTCTTCTCAAAGAAGTTATCGCTTGGTCTGGCAGTGCGGATATTCTAATGAACTGTCCTGGCAAAAATAGTGCCACGCCTTTCTTTGACATTTCCATGGAAGAATGGGATTCTATTATGGAGGTTAATTTGAAAAGTGTCGTGTTAGCCTGCCAAGTGTTTGGGAAATACATGGTTGATCGAGGAGAGGGAGGAAGTATTATTAATATTTCATCCGTTTCGTCAGATCCGCCGCTTTCCCGTGTATTCACTTACTCCGCTTCAAAAGCAGCTGTCAATAACATCACGCAGAATCTAGCCCGCGAATTCGCTCCGAGCCGTGTGCGTGTCAACGCGATTATTCCTGGATTCTTCCCAGCTGAGCAGAATCGTAAGATTCTGTCACCGGAACGTGTCGAGTCCATCATGCGTCATACGCCAATGAATCGATTCGGTGAAGCGTCTGAGCTTCAGGGTGCTGCTGTGTTCCTTGCTTCTGAACAAGCTTCAAGCTTTGTAACAGGTTCTGTTTTAAGAGTGGATGGCGGTTTTGGCGCGATGACGATTTAAATATTTATATATCGGAAGGGTGTATGAGAGAGATGTCTAAACAACAAATTGGTGTAGTCGGTCTAGCGGTTATGGGTAAAAACTTGGCTTTAAACATCGAGAGCAGAGGATTCACTGTTTCCGTCTTTAACCGTTCTGCTGAAAAAACAAAAGAGCTTCTGCAAGAAGCCCCAGGCAAACAATTAGTAGGTACATACAGCATTGAAGAATTCGTGCAATCACTCGAAGTTCCACGCAAAATTTTAATTATGGTTAAAGCAGGCGGTCCTACTGACGATACCATTAACCAACTTGTTCCTTATTTGGACAAAGGCGATATCCTGATCGATGGAGGCAATGCATTCTTCCCAGATACGCAGCGTCGTAATAAAGAGCTTGCTGAGCAAGGTATTCGCTTCGTTGGAACGGGTGTTTCCGGCGGTGAAGAAGGCGCGCTTAAAGGTCCAGCTATCATGCCGGGCGGACAAGAAGACGCTTATAAACTCGTTGAGCCTATTCTTACTGCGATTTCTGCCAAAGTGGGCGACGATGCTTGCTGTACTTATATCGGACCTGATGGCGCTGGTCACTACGTGAAAATGGTGCATAACGGCATTGAGTATGGCGATATGCAGCTTATTTGCGAAGCCTACCAATTGTTGAAAGATGTTCTGAATGTAAGCGTAGAAGAGCTTCACGAGATCTTCACAGAATGGAACAATGGCGAGCTTGACAGCTACTTGATCGAAATTACACGTGATATTTTCACCAAATATGATGCTGAAACCGGCAAGCCTATGGTTGACGTTATTCTGGATTCCGCTGGTCAAAAAGGAACAGGAAAATGGACCAGTCAAAGTGCTTTGGATCTAGGCGTACCGCTTTCCATTATTACAGAATCCGTATTCTCCCGTTTCATCTCCGCGATGAAGGAAGAACGCGTAGCGGCTAGCAAAGTGCTCAAAGGACCTGATGCTTCAGCCTTTACAGGCGATCGCAAAGCGTTTATCGAGGCTGTTCGCCAAGCGCTTTACGCAAGTAAAATATGTTCATATGCACAAGGCTTTGCTCAAATGAGAGCAGCTTCCGAGGAATATAACTGGGATCTGAAATATGGCAGCATCGCAAAGATCTTCCGTGGCGGCTGTATCATTCGTGCTAGATTCCTGCAAAATATTATGGAAGCCTATGACCGCGATCCTGGACTCAAAAACCTGCTGCTTGATACATACTTCAACGGTGTAGTTGATAACTATCAACAATCATGGAGACAAGTCATTGCAGAAGCGGTTACTCGCGGTATTGCTGTTCCGTCTTTCGCATCGGCACTAGCTTACTACGATAGCTACCGTACGGAAAGATTGCCGGCTAACTTGCTGCAAGCGCAGCGCGATTATTTTGGTGCACACACGTTCCAACGTGTAGACAAAGAGGGTTCCTTCCACTTCAATTGGATGGAAAACTAAGAGGATAAGGCCTTTAAGCCTCTTCCTGCAAACCGTATGCCGCTTCACGCAGCCACATTTTCAAACGATCGGCCTCTTGATCAAAGCCGTTCCGTCTGTGAATGAGCATCAGGGAGACTTCGGCAAAATAGCGAAAATTTCTTAATAATCGTGGTTGAGTAAGACCTTGCATAAGCGGGTCTTCTTCAGCCACTTTTTTCTTAATAAACTCCAGTATCCACACAACATCCTCTTTGCAAAGCGTATAGCTTGGGTGCAAAATTTGCTCCAGTTTGCCTTTTGTGCGGTTTTGGTAGGCAACAGTTGGGTTCAAAGCTCCATCTCTCCTTGTCGGCATATGGTCTCTCTTAAAATCTTAACTGTTTGTGCTGGAATTTATTCACACTACTATATGATTTTTTGGTGGATTGTATTCATGTCGATTTGGCTATGTTATGATGTTGGGAAAGTTTGTATGATCAGCATATGGGAAAAGGGGATTAACGTGACAGCAAGCAATATTGTACTTGTAGGATTTATGGGGACAGGCAAATCAACCGTTGGAAAGCAGCTGGCAGAGCAGCTGGGATGGATCTTTCAAGATTCGGATGCGGCTCTGGAACAAGAGCATCAGACAAGCATTTCTGACTTGTTTCGTGTTCATGGTGAATCGCATTTTCGCGCTTTGGAAAGTAAGGCGCTGGAACATATATTAGCTCGTAAAGGACAAGTTGTGGCTACAGGCGGTGGCGCAGTGCTGGCCGAGAGTAACCGAGCTTGTATGCTGCAGAATGGCTTTGTAGTAGCGCTGAAAGCATCACCAGAGATCATCATTCAAAGAGTGAGCAGCGATACCAGTCGTCCTTTGCTGCAGGGGAATTTAGAGGAGCGTGTTCACCTACTGCTTGAACAACGCAAATCTGCCTATGATTTCGCTCATGCGGTTATTGATACTACGCAATTAACAACGGACGAAATTACAGCACTTATTATCCAGCAAGCTGAAATCTAGGAGGAGGGGACAAGCTTGAAAGCTTAGTCCTCCCACTCCAGCATGCCGCCTGTCATGTTTTTAAGACCTTTATAGCCTTGAGCCTCCAAGAAGCTAATGGCGCGCCCACTGCGGTTTCCGCTGCGGCAAACGAGAATGAGCTCTTCGACTTGGGGGATTTCGCTGAGGCGATCTGGCAATTGAGCTAGCGGAATATGTTTAGCTCCTGGGATGATACCGGCAGCTACTTCTTCATCTTCGCGGACATCGACAATCGCTAGGTTTTCGCCGCGGTCCAGTCTTTCTTTAATTTCGGATGGTAAAATCGTATCCATTTCGGACCTCCATACTTGATATGTTGGGAAGAAGCCCCATTACAAGTAATGATAGAAACAAAAAGTCGAGATGTCAAACCTACGGTTAATAACAGGAGTTGTGTAACCATGCTGTACATTGGTTTAGCCGGGATTTTAGGCGCCATTGCCCGATTTGGGCTCTCCGCCTTATGGAATCCAACGACGGCTTCCGTTTTTCCTTGGGGAACTTTTTTTTGTAATTTAACTGGCTGTCTGATACTTGGTTTTATAATGTTCGCCGAAAAACTTCCCATACCTACTAGACTTCGACTACCTATAACAACTGGTTTTATTGGATCTTTTACTACGTTCTCTACTTTCAGCTATGAAACCATGAGCATGCTAAACCATGGGCAAATGATCCTTGCCGCTCTTTATGTTTTGGGAAGTTTATGGGGAGGACTCGGTGCTACATGGATGGGTGTTCGTATAGGCGAGTCTGTTCGAAGAGGAGTTCGTCGTTCATGATGACATGGTTATGGTCCATCTGCCTGGTAGGTTTTGGAGGATTCTTTGGCGCGATTTGCCGATTTCAACTAGGGACTTACATGGCAAACAGGTTCCCAAGTTCTATTCCGTATGGTACACTGACAATAAATCTTTTGGGTTGTTTTTTGCTTGGCCTGTTGATGAGATATCATTCATTTGACGATTGGAAACTGTTGATAGGCACGGGTTTTATGGGTGCTTTCACCACATTTTCCACATTGAATCTCGAGAGCATTAAACAGCTCCGCGCTGGACTGTGGCAATCATGGATCCTCTATACACTGCTCAGTTATACCGGTGGAATTCTTCTGACTTTCCTCGGATATTACATATAAACACTTATGAAGGAGATATCAACGACATGAAAGCCATCGTGAAACCAACCGCCCATCTACAAGGGGAAATAAACGCACTCTCCTCCAAAAACTACACTACCCGCTATTTGCTAATTGGAGCACTTGCGGACGGGACGAGCACCATCTATTATCCGGCACATAGTGAAGATAGTGATGCCATGAGACGTTGTGTCCGTGATTTGGGCGCTATTATTGAAGAAGATGATGAGAAAATCGTTATTACGGGTTTTGGTAAGAATCCCAAGCATGTTTCTGAGCTTAATGTAGGGAATGCCGGCGCAGTACTTCGCTTTTTGATGTCTACAGCCGCTTTTTGTCCCGATGTGACATTCGTAAACACGTATCCTGAATCTCTGGGCAAGCGCCCGCATGATGATCTCATTGATACTTTGCAACAAATGGGTGTGGAAGTACAACATTCTAACGGACGTCTGCCGATAACTATTAAAGGAGGACAACCGCGCGGTGGCAAGCTCACTGTTTCCGGTAATGTCAGCTCACAGTTCCTAAGCTCACTTTTATTTATGACACCTCTGCTAGAAGAGGATAGCGAGATTGAAGTGCTGCACGATTTGAAATCCAAAATCATTGTAGGTCAAACACTGGAAGTGTTAGAACAAGCTGGTATTATTGTGCACGCCAGCGAAGACCTTATGCACTACCGCATTCCAGGTAGACAATCCTATCAAGCCAAAGAATATGTCATTCAAGGCGATTACCCGGGCTCTGCTGCGATTCTAGCAGCTGCAGCTGTAACGAATTCAGATGTACGCGTTCTTCGTCTTGAAGAGAATAGCAAGCAGGGTGAGAAGGCTTGTGTGGATGTCCTGCGAGCAATGGGTGTCAATTTAACTCATGACAATGGTGTTGTGCATGTGAAAGGCAACCAAAAGATAATTGCTGGTGAGTTCGATGGTGATCACTTTACAGATGCTGTGCTTGCTATGGTTGCAGCAGCTGTATTTGCAGAAGGTACTTCTCGTTTCTACAATGTTGAAAATTTACGTTATAAAGAGTGCGACCGTATCACCGATTATTTGAACGAGCTTCGTAAAGCCGGTGCTGATGTAGAAGAACGCCAAAGTGAAATTATCGTACATGGTAAACCACAAGGTGTCACAGGCGGGGTTGAAATTAATGCTCATTTCGATCACAGAGTCATTATGGCTTTAACTGTTGTTGGTCTTCGTTCAGAGAAGGGTTTGATTATTCATGATGCCCATCATGTCGCCAAATCCTACCCGCAGTATTTTGACCATTTACGTTCCATTGGTGCTCAAGTTGAACTTGTGAGTGAGACATAGATTCCCAAAACAACGAATGGGTGAGTCAGCATGACGATTATTTGGCAGGGTTTAAAAGTGACGTTCGGTTTCTTCCTCGTTGCTGGGCTTGTGTTTGCAAGCAGTGTATTTGCTGTATTGCTTTATGCCAAAGCGACTGGTAAAGAACCAGCGTTTTTTGCGTCCAGTCCTGCGATACTTGCAGCCAAGCCTACAGCATCCGTGAAAGTAAATGAGGTTGCTTCTCCGCCGCCAGCTATCGAGTTAAAAAAATCAGCAATGATTGATGCGCCTGTTTTTGCACAACTACCAGAATTGCCAGCAGGTTGTGAAATAACAAGTTTAACGATGCTGCTGCAGTATCATGGGATTACAAAAAGCAAAATGGAACTTGCTGCAGAAATGCCTAAGGATGACACACCAGCCACCTTAAATGCGGACGGTTCAATTGCATATTGGGGAAATCCTAACTCAGGATTCGTAGGCGATGTCACTCGGAAGAAGAGAGGTTTTGGCATCTATCATGCCGGTCTATTTCCACTGCTGAAATCATATATACCTCAAGCCATTGACATTACGGGCGAGTCCTTTGAGATGTATGAGCAGCAGATTGCGAATGATATTCCGGTTATTATTTGGACAACGATTGATTTCAACATACCTTACAAATGGGTAACTTGGGATACACCTATGGGACCTATCAAGACGACATATGCTGAACATGCTGTATTATTGGTAGGATATGATGAGAATAATGTATACTTGAATGATCCATTAAGCGGGAAAAAGCAAGTGCAGGTAAACAAAAATCAGTTTATCGACAGTTGGACCGCAATGGGGAAACAAGGTCTCACGTACCTGAAAAAATAGGAGGGAAGCACATGACTTTCGAAAATCCGTCAAGAGAGCACATCAAGGAAATCCTAGCGAGTGCTGGTAATATTGCCGTAGTTGGTTTGTCTGATAAACCAGATCGTACATCGTATATGGTTTCCGCGGCTATGCAAAGCAGAGGATATCGGATCATTCCTGTCAATCCGAACGCTACTGAAATACTGGGTGAGAAATGCTACGCTTCTTTATCTGATATTCCTGAACCCGTGGATATCGTCAATGTGTTTCGCCGTGCTGACCAAGTGGTTCCTGTCGCAGAAGAAGCCGTTAAAATTAAAGCGAAGGTTTTCTGGCTACAGCTCGATATTGTGAATGAAGAAGCTGCACGTATTGCTAGCGAAGCCGGGTTAGAAGTCATTATGGACCGCTGTATTAAAGTGGAAGATGCGATTCTAAATCCTCGAAATAACTAAAATTACCGCACTTTGGACAAAACTAAAAACCGCTTTTCTCTTACCCAATAGGTAAGGGAGAAGCGGTTTTCTGTATGTTAGGAACTAAGCTTTTAATATATCATGGTCGACGTACCGCTCACCATTTAATTCACTAATGACATTAATTGCGACTTTAGCACCATCACCGGCAGTAACAATTGTATGCATACTAACTCCAGCTGTAGTACCTGCTGCCCAGACACCCTTAAGGCTGGTGCTACCTTGCACATCAGCATCAACGACAGTTTTGATACGTGGTTCTGTACCGGGCCTCGTCTGAATGCCTGATGCTTCTGCAAGCTCAACGGATAGCCCTGTTGCAAGAATAACATGTTTTCCTTCATAAGCTCCATTGTCTGTCGTTACTTGGAAACCTTCTTCGGTTTTTGCTAATTGTTCTGCCTTGCCTTGTACGAATTCAGTCCCGAATTTAGCTGCTTGTTTCTTCCCGATTTCGACTAAATCAGGACCCGCTATCGCTTCTACGCCATAATGATTCTCGACCCACGCTCGTTTGGTGACACTTTGATTGTTGTCAATGACAAGCGTCTTTTTACCAGCTTTTGCGGTGAATAAGGCTGCACTAGATCCTGCTGGGCCTGCTCCAATAATAATAACGTCGTATGTCATTACGGTAACTCCTCCTACAAAGAGAATGGGATACAAATGGATTATGGCACAGCCGGTAATTCATAGTCAATTTTCTAAGGAACATCCCAATGGCTTCCATAAATAAAAAATCGACAAGCGGAGAGAATAAAAAAGGCCCTAAAAAAGGTGCCCAAAAATATGAGAGTCCGAGGAGGATTTACAAATGTACAACAATAACAACAGCTTTGGGAATGCTTCCCAAGGTTATCAATCTTCACAAGGTTTTCAGGGGAACAATGCGCAATATCAAGGTTACCAAAAACAGTACCAACCGATTGGAACTGTACAATCTTTCTATAATCAATCTAACGCTGGGCAAGCTAACCAAGGTTTCAACCAAGGGAATTTACAAGCTTCACAAGCTTTACAAGCTCCTCAGGCAACTTCACAAGAGTCTTTTCACACTGCGAATTATCGTGGGAATCAACCACAACAACAGCAACAATCTAACTTCCAAAGCGGATATTCTTCTTATACCCCAATGAGCAACCAATTTGCTTCTAACCAATCCCAACAATTTGGTTATGCATCTGCTCAACCTGCTCAACAACCATTTGTTTCTAGTCAGTTCGGCAGTTCTACACAATCGAATCAACAACCATATGGACAAGCTTACGTTTCACCAAACGCGTTCCATACGGCGAACTATCGTGGGAATCAACCAGGGCATGATGCGTTGCGTAGTGATTTCTCGACTCCTTCTCAGCAATCCTTCCAAAGTGGCTATGGATCGCAACAAAGCATGCAGCAAAACATGCCACAACAATCGCTTCAATCTTTTAATTCCGGATTTAATAATTCAAGCATGGGGCAACAATCCGGATACAATTCCTCGTTTTAATAGGGGAACCGTTTCGAATGAGTTTACGAGCAGGTCGAACGCAGACCTGCTTATTTTGTTTTGACAAACAGGCTAACAAGCTTTACGATTTGATAAGAGAGGGCTTATGCTTACGATGCAAGTTTTCTTCGAAAACGCTGAGCTTATGCTTACGATGTCAGTTTTGCTAAAGCAAAACTCTTAGGAATATGCTTACGAAGCAAGTTTTCTTCGAAAACTCTAAGGAGGTAGCATACGTTTGAACTGGATGGGGAACTTACAACAGCTTGGCCGCTCATTAATGCTGCCTACCATTGCGCTTCCTATCGCTGCTGTGTTGCTTCGTCTAGGGGATCTACCTTGGGATGTCATTCACGCATCTAGCTTAGGGGATATGCTGCTGTTGGCTGGGAATACGGTCTTCGATTATATACCAATCATATTCGCTGTTGGTGTAGCGCTAGGCCTTACAGAAAGTGCTGGGATTGCTGGTTTATCAGCCATGCTGGGCTATTTTATGTTCACAAGACTAATTGAACATGAACTGGGGACTCAATTTCAACTGGGTGTACCAGGTGGGATATTAATTGGATTACTGGCTGCTATTATTTATCATCGCTGTAAAGAGATTAAGCTTCCAGAATACATACAATTTTTCGGTGGCCCCCGCATAGTTCCGCTTATTATGGGGCTGTCCACGCTTGTAGTGTCTTATATTATGATCACTATTGGCCCCTACTTAGAAATGGGGATGGGTAAGCTCTCCAATTGGCTGCTTGGTTTAGGCGGTTTAGGTGCCTTTGTTTATGGTATCGCGCATCGTCTTCTCGTTCCGTCGGGTTTGCATCATATTTTGAATAACTTTTTCTGGTTTCAAGTAGGTGCTTATCAGACGCCAACGGGACATATGGCTTATGGGGACTTGCCTAGGTATTTTGCCGGAGATCCGACAGCAGGTATGTATATGGCCGGATTATATCCCATTATGATGTTTGCCCTCCCGGCAATCGCTTTTGCGATTATTGGGGAAGCACGGGAAGATTTGAAGCCGAAGATTAAGGCGACATTCTTGACAGCAGCGCTTGCTTCTTTTTTAACAGGCGTCACTGAGCCTATTGAATTTGCCTTTCTCTTCGTTGCTCCGTATTTATTTGTTATTCATGCGATTTTGTCTGGAGCAGCCATGTGGTTGGCTTATGAATTAAATATTCATCACGGTTTTTCTTATTCGGCCGGGGCCATCGACTACGTCATTAATTTGCACTTATCGCATAATGGTTTATTGCTCATACCGATTGGTATCGTTTATGGGCTTCTCTACTATTTCATGTTCCGCTGGGCTATACGGCGGTTCCAGATTCCTACACCAGGTAGAGAAGAAGGCTCCTCACTTGAAGAGTGGGCAGGCGATATTCCATATCGCTCTCCACTTATTTTGCAAGCACTCGGTGGGAAAGACAATATTAAGAAGATTGAAGCCTGCATTACCAGATTGCGTCTTACACTTGTCAATGATCGTTTGATGGACATCACGGCATTACGACACTTAGGAGCAGCAGGCGTCATCCGTCTTGGAGGAGGCAATGTTCAGGTCGTGTTCGGAACATTCTCAGAGCTAATTCGTGAAGAGATTATGAAAGTATTGCGTAAGGATATTCATGTGGTGTTATTTACTTCGCCAATGCAAGGACGCATGATCCCCATTGAAGAAGTGCCTGATCGTATCTTTGCTTCGCGTTTGGTAGGTAACGGCGTTGCTTTTATTCCCGAGAAAGGAGAACTGGTTTCTCCTGTTGCCGGGACCATTATGCACATTTATCCGACTATGCATGCCCTGGGCATCTTGACCGAGGAAGGTTTGGAGGTCCTGCTGCATATTGGCATCGATACGTCTAGTTTACCGGGCAAATGTTTTAATGCGGTAGTAAAAGAAGGCGATCACGTGGAACCGGGGCAACTACTAATTAAGTTTAACTACAATAAAGTCAAAAAATTCGCTTCATCGATGGCGACACCGATGATTATTACGAATCCCGATCTTGTTAAATCTTGGAGTTTTGCTCCATTTAAAGCTGTCAAAAAAGGCCAAGGTTCTGTGATGTCGGTTGTCCTAAAGCCTACTAAACAAACAGGGGGGACGAATGGATGATCAGAGGAATAGGAGCGTCTTCAGGGATCGCGATGGGTCAGGCTTTTGTCATACCTACTTGGGAGTGGGATTTTCCTGAGAAAATGATTGATGTCACCGATTTGTCTTATGAATTTGAACGTTTGTATGATGGTATTCGATCTTCCAAAGATGAGCTAGAGATCATTAAGCAAGAGATTAAGGATGTTGTTGGACAAGATCAAGCCTATATTTTTGATGCACATTTGGCGATTTTGGAAGATCCCATTTTTATGAACGAGATTCAAGGGATTATTGAACTGCAGTACAAGGCGGCAGAAGTCGCTGTAAAAGAAGTTATCGATAAATTTGTCGATATGTTCAATCTCATTGACGACGAATATATGAAGGAACGAGCGCTTGATATTAAAGATGTCGGAAACCGGCTTCTGAAGCACTTGCTCGGCGATACTAGCTCAACGGTACCGCCAATCGATCATCCTTACATATTGGTCGCCAAAGAGCTAACACCGTCTCAATTGGCTCATTTGGACCCGGCTAATGTGCTTGGTCTGCTAACGATTCTCGGTGGCACGCATTCGCACGTATCCATCATGGCAAGAGCAATGTCCGTTCCATATGTGCTGGGTTTGGAAGGTAAGCTTCTGCGGCCCATTCAAAATGGCGATTTCCTGATTATTGATGGACAAGAGGGTACCTTATACATCAATCCTGATAAAATAACGATTGAGCGGTATCAAGCACGCAAAAAGAATTGGCTCGAGTTCAAAGAAAGCTTGCAAGAGATAGCCGACGTTGCACCAGTAACGTTGGACAAGAGCTATGTGAATTTACATGCCAATATCAATTCTGTGCTGGAGATCGATCAGGTTTTACGTAACGGGGCTTCTGGGGTAGGTTTGTTCCGGACGGAATATCTTTACATGGACCGCGATTCGTTACCTAGCGAAGACGAGCAGTATGAAGTTTATCGTCACGCAGCGAGGCAGCTGAAAGGTCGCCCCATTGTAATCCGAACACTCGATATTGGCGGAGATAAAAAGCTTGATTATTTGCCGCTTGCAAAAGAAGATAATCCATTTCTGGGGTATCGGGCGATTCGTATCTCGCTGGACCGTAAAGACCTATTTATGACACAGCTTAGAGCGATTCTAAGGGCCAGCCATTACGGTAACGTGAAAATAATGTATCCTATGGTCACTTCCCTGGATGAGGTGCGTCAGGCTAAAGCTCTGCTCGAGAAGGCCAAGGCGGAATTGCATGCACAAGGCTTACCCTATAATGCAAATATTGAAGTTGGATTAACGATTGAAGTGCCAGCTGCAGCTCTCATCGCAGATGTCCTTGCAAGTGAAGTGAATTTTATGAGCATTGGTACGAATGATCTTGTTCAATATGTATTAGCTGTGGACAGGATGAATGAAAACATCGCGCATTTATATAATCCCTATCATCCGGCAGTTATTAGGCTTCTCAAACATGTGATCGACTCGGCCAAAAGTGTAGGAATTCCCGTAGGCGTTTGTGGTGAAATGGCGGGTGACATTCGAGCGCTTCCGATATGGCTGGGATTGGGAATAGAAGAACTAAGTATTTCCGTGCAGACACTATTACAAGTGAAACACCGTTTACTAAGCAGTGACGCTAAGAAGTGCAAACAGCTAGTCAATGAAATTCTAGTTTGTAAAACAAGTGATGAAATCATAGAACTGCTTGCTCAAACCGAACAAACAGAATCCATCGTAGGAGGAAATTAGCATGGAATTGACAGGAACGAAAGTACTAGCTTTTGTTGATGAAGAATTTGAAGACTTGGAAATGTGGTATCCTGTATTACGTTTACGTGAATCTGGGGTCGTAGTGGATATTGTAGGTTCTAAGGCTGGAACCGTGTATCACGGTAAATATGGTGTACCCATTACGACTGACTACGCCTTTGATGAAGTAAAGTCTTCCGATTACATCGGCCTTTATGTCCCGGGCGGATGGGCGCCTGATAAGCTACGTCGTTATCCGGACGTGATTCGTCTAACGCAGGAGTTTCACGCGGCAGTAAAACCGATTGCTCAAATTTGTCATGCAGGTTGGGTGCTGATTTCGGCGAAAATCGTAAAGGGGTACACGATGACTTCTACGCCTGGCATTCGAGATGATCTCGAAAATGCGGGAGCAACTTGGTTGGACGAAGAAGTAGTTGTCGATCGCAACATCATTTCTGGGCGTCGCCCGCCAGATCTTCCTGCATTTTCCAAGAGATTTGTGGATGAGCTTATTCAATTTAATAAACTACAGGAAAAGTAACATTCTACTACCATAGGTGGCAAAAACTACTACTCTTCATTCGGCAGGAAATCGATTAAAATCGTAGAATATCATAGTACAAGCAACTCATGTACATGCCGCCCGCCAGTGAAGGAGTGTTAGAATGCAAAAGTATTGTAAGTGCGGACGCACGATGAACCTTCGTCTGCGTACGGTTATTTATCAAAACAAAGTCGACATTGAGAATGTACCTATTTACTCTTGTGAAGCATGTGGTCGCAGTGAAGTTGTTCCTCATGTTAAACCCGAACTTTCCGGTTTAATCGGTAGGCTGGGGAGTAAACCTGAGAAGCAGCAGCTCTTTTTTCATGAGCTTTCGGAAGTTGCTTTTCTGCTGCTGAAGGTGACGGAAAAAGAGCATATGAATGATTCCATGGAAAAGATCGTTGAAGAACGAATCAATGAACTTTTGGACATCTTATTGCTAGCACAATCGCTGGGTGATGAACCATGGACCGAAGAAATTCGCAAGCGGTTATCACAAATCACACAGAGTGCAATATCGACATAAGCAGTATATGGCCAATCCCATTGGGGGTTGGCTTTTTATAGTTGATATGAAAGAATAAGATTATACTTTAGCTTCGCATCAACCTTGACGAACTCACTCGTCTCTAAAGGACGATGGAGTCATTTATCCATGCATAATGTGTACATCTTTTGAAAAAACAATGAAATTATTTTCAAAGCATTTTCAATATACATTGCAAGATGGATTAATTTGTCGTATCATAACGATAATATACTAGGATCGCAGAATACTTTTGAAAATGGAGAGAGTAACCGTGACCGTAACCATTTATGATGTAGCAAGAGAAGCAGGAGTTTCGATGGCAACCGTTTCTAGGGTTGTAAACAACAATCCTAACGTTAAGCCACAAACACGCAAGAAGGTTTTTGAAGCCATTGAGCGGCTCGGATACCGTCCTAATGCGGTAGCAAGGGGTTTAGCTAGTAAGAAGACAACGACTGTTGGTGTTGTCATCCCTGATATTTCCAATTCCATTTTTGCTGAAGTGGCACGTGGGATTGAGGATATTGCAAATATGTACCATTACAATATTATTTTGTGTAATGCGGACAAGAAGAAAGAAAAAGAAATTCGTGTTATTAACACTTTACTTGAGAAGCAAGTTGATGGATTGCTCTTCATGGGTGGCGTAGTAACTGAGGAACATACACAGGCATTCCGCACGTCTTCCGTACCTGTCGTTTTATGCGGCACGAAGGATGAGAACCAAGCCATGGCATCCGTGGATATCGATCATGAGAAAGCTGCTTTCGATGCTGTGAATGTGCTTATTGAAGCCGGTCATCGTGACATTGCGATGATATCCGGAACGCTGCATGATCCAGCGAATGGATTTGCGCGTTATCAAGGTTACAAAAAAGCATTGGATGAAGCAGGCATTCCACTGCGTGATGAATATGTTCGCATTGGGAACTATCGTTATGAGTCAAGTGTAGACGCTGTGAATTATTTCTTGGAGCTTTCACCAAGACCAACAGCGATCTTCTCCGCAACAGACGAGATGGCGATTGGCGCCATTCATACGATTCAAGACAATGGACTCAGAGTGCCGCAAGATATCGCAGTCATTAGCGTGGACAATATTCGCATGGCTTCCATGGTTAGACCGACTTTAACGACAGTAGCCCAACCGATGTATGATATCGGCGCCGTGTCGATGCGTCTTCTAACGAAGCTGATGAATAAAGAGTCAACAGATAACATGCAGGTTATCCTACCGCACGAAGTTATTTACCGCAACTCCGTTACACAATCTTAATCAAATCAAACCTCTAAGCGAGGTCATTCCTTTGGGGGTGATCTCGGTAGAGGTTTTCTCATGTTGATAAGGGAAAGAGGATAATAAAATGACATGGAATAAAATTGCTCTAATCGGAGCGATGAACGAAGAAATAGAGCTGCTAGTTTCACATATGACCGATGTACGTGAAACGATCAAAGCTGGTATTACGTTTCGTGAAGGTACGTATTTTGACAAGCAAGTTGTTGTGTGCCGGACAGGTGTAGGGAAAGTGAATGCGGCTGTGACAACCCAAATTTTAATTGATAACTTCGGCGTCGAAGCTGTTATTTTTACAGGAGTAGCGGGAGCCTTAGATCCAGAGCTGAATATCGGGGATCTCGTGATATCGAGTGAATGCATGCAGCATGATATGGATGTTACTGCACTTGGGTTTCCTCGTGGTGTCATCCCTTATGAAGCGAAATCCACCTTCGAAGCGGATAGCAAACTTGTTGAGTTGGCTGTTGCATCAGGTGAAAAACTGTTTGCAGGCAAGGTTAAAAAGGGGAGAGTACTCTCTGGGGACCAGTTTATTGCAAGCAGGGAAGTTGTTGCTAGCCTGTATGAAGAGCTTGGCGGCGTTTGTGTTGAAATGGAAGGGGCTTCTGTTGCTCAAGTTTGCTCGATGAATGCCACTCCTTATGTCGTGCTGCGATCGATGTCCGATAAAGCAGATGGTTCAGCTCACGTTAACTTTGCCGAGTTTACGGTTCAGGCATCTGAGAATTCGTACAAAATGGTTGAGGATATCGTGAAACATTTATAAGTATGGATAAAAACGATAGTATAAAAAGCTCAGAATTTCGCCGAAATGGCGGTTCTGAGCTTTTATTTCTACTTCAAATACATCATGGCGAGTTCCTTCGTTTGCCGGTTCTTCTCGGCAATCGCTTGGCGCCTTGGAATCGGCGCCCAAGCATCTACGGGGTCCAGCCACGTATCTACCAGCTGGACAGGGCTCTTGCTCTGCCAGGCGTCCAGCCACGCCTGTGGCAGCTGCAGCTGGGGCTGCGCCTCCAGCTGATCTAAGATCGCCTGCTCGCTCATGACGAGCCAGAGCAGGCTCCAAGCACGTGGTACGACACGCCAGATGTCGTACCCGCCGCCCCCGAGCGCTATCCACCGCCCTTCGCACCACTGGTGCGCAAGGGAGTGAATCAGCTCGGGCATAGCCTTGTACACGCGCATGGAGCAATGTACATGCGCGAGCGGGTCGAAAGCATGGGCATCGCACCCATGCTGCGAGATAATGACGTCTGGCTGGAAGCTGCGAATCGTCTCGGTAAGCACCTCACTGAAACACTCCAGCCACGACTCATCCTCGGTGTAGGGCTCCACCGGCATGTTTATGTTCGTGCCGAACGCGTCGCCTTCGCCGCGTTCGTTCACGGCACCCGTGCCGGGGAATAAATATTTCCCCGTCTCGTGGATAGAAAGTGTGCATACCTGAGGATCGGCATAGAAGCCCCACTGCACGCCATCTCCATGATGCACATCTGTGTCGATGTACAGCACCTTTGCGCCGTACATCTCTTTTGCGTGCGCAATCGCCGCTGACGCGTCGTTGTAGACGCAGAAGCCTGCGCCCTTGCTTTGCAGGGCGTGGTGCAAGCCGCCGCCCAGGTGAAGGGCGTGCGGAGCCTTACCGGACATCACCAGCTCGACAGCGGTGATGGAGCCGCCCACGACCTTCGCCGTGGTTTCATGCATCCCGGCGAAGTAAGGCGTGTCGTCGGTGTCAAGTCCGAAGCGCGTTGCTTCTCGGACCCAATGCTCCTCCGGCACGGAACAGCTAAGCGCTTTCACCACTTCGATGTAAGCGGGTGAATGAACCCGCAGCAGTTCGCTATCTGTCGCGGAACGAGGAGCCCGCAGCGCGCTGTCAGGGAGCGCGCCGGCTTTTCGCAGCAGATCCACCGTCATCGTAAGGCGATCTTGATTGAACGGGTGGTTTTCATTAAATTTATATTGAATTTCTTGATCATCATAGATAAAGACAGGATTTGCCTTCTTGTTCATATCCCTTATTCCCCCGAATGGACTAACAATTTCGCTTGAAGCCCTAGAAATCCCGCGATTACTTAGAAATTAATACATGAAACGCTGCTGAAAACGAATGCGATCAAACTGCTCAACGGAAGAGATCGGCACCCTTTTGCCGATTCTTACCATAAGACAGTTGGCTGGATGTGAGCATATTTCTGGATCGTCCGTAGCGAACCAGATCATGTCGATGCTTTTCATGAGCTTCTCCATCATTTGACGGTATTCCCAGACCGTTAATTTGCTTGTTTCCAAGTCCCAATGCCAATAATACTCTGTGGTGAAACAGATGATATTTTCCATCTGCTCATCTTCGAAAGCGAGTCGAATCATCTTTTTCCCTAATCCAATGGATCTGTAGTCGTCTGCAACTTCTATGGCGCCCAGTTCAATTAAATCCTGCATATGTCCCTGTGACCAACGCTCAATCTCGTCTGGATAGTGGAAGGTGACATAACCGACAATGGTGGAGCCGTCTCTTGCTATGATGATACGTCCTTCAGGTAATTGTGCAATTTCGACTAGTGCCTCTAACTGCTCCTTAGGTCTGCGGAACGCATCTAATTTGGTATGCATAACAAGCTCCTGCAAGGTTTCTGCTGAAACAGGACCTTCTATGATAATTTCAGGTTGATCGGGAGCTGCGCGCAAGCTGTGTGAGTGGTATATTTTGATATGCTGCATAACCTTAGCTCTCCTTTTGAAAAAAAGCATGATGAACGTTTCCTTTTCCGTTAGGTCATAGTATTCTTATACCAAACTTTGGTTTGAATTAAAAGACGAATTTTTAACGTAGGCGAATATTTCCTATTATGATATAATAGAATATGTCAAAAATCGATCACATTTTGCTTGAATTAATCAGTAAAGTGAAAGCGGTTTACCACGTGAGGAGGGTTTTACGTACATGGATCAAATGAAAGTTGAACTCATTGAAGCTGTATCCACTAATCCTAACATGATCAATTATGAACAAACGCATGCGACATTTGACTGGAAAGACATCGAGAAGAGCTTTTCCTGGTATGAAACAGGTAAAGTTAACATGGCATATGAAGCGATTGATCGTCATGCTGACTCATCCAAAAAGGATAAAATCGCACTTTATTACAGCGATAGTCAGCGAGAAGAAGCAATCACTTATGGACAAATGAAAGCGAAATCTAATCAGTTTGGTAATGTACTTCGAGGTCTTGGCGTTGGTAAAGGCGAGCGCGTCTTTATTTTCATGCCACGTACACCGGAACTTTACTATTCGTTACTTGGAACTCTCAAAGTAGGTGCTGTTGTTGGGCCATTATTTGAGGCTTTCATGGAAACAGCAGTTAGAGACCGTTTGGAAGATAGTGAAGCTGTAGCGATTATTACGACACCAAGTTTACTATCGCGTGTTCCTTATAATGAACTTCCTCATTTGAAACACGTTATTCTCGTTGGTGAAAATGTGGAGTTAGGTGAGGGACAAGTTGATTTCTACAAAGAGATGGAAAGCGCTTCTACCGAACTTGATATCGAGTGGCTGGATCGTGAAGATGGATTAATTATCCATTATACGTCTGGCTCAACGGGTAAACCGAAGGGTGTCTATCACGTTCAAAACGCCATGCTTCAACATTATTATACGGGTAAGATTGTATTAGATCTTCAAGAAGATGATATTTACTGGTGTACAGCGGATCCAGGTTGGGTAACGGGAACTTCCTATGGGATCTTTGCTCCATGGTTAAATGGTGCAACGAATGTTATTCGCGGTGGACGCTTCAGTCCCCAAGATTGGTACAATACGCTTCAGAAATATAAAGTTACCGTTTGGTACAGTGCGCCAACTGCTTTCCGTATGTTGATGGGTGCCGGTGATGATGTTGCTACTGGGTTTGATCTGTCTTCGCTTCGTCACGTACTTAGCGTAGGCGAACCGTTAAATCCCGAAGTTGTACGTTGGGGGCTGAAAGTTTATAACCAACGTATACATGACACTTGGTGGATGACAGAAACAGGTGGACAACTTATCTGTAACTATCCTTCCATGACGATTAAGCCTGGTTCAATGGGGCGTCCAATTCCGGGTGTCGAAGCGGCTATTATTGATGATGCAGGGAACATTTTGCCTCCTAATCGGATGGGGAACCTAGCTATCAAAACGCCGTGGCCTTCGATGATGCGCAAAATTTGGAATAACCCTTCTAAGTACGAAGAATATTTCCGTTTGACAGGTTGGTACGTTTCCGGTGATTCGGCTTATCAGGATGAAGAGGGGTACTTCTGGTTCCAAGGTCGTGTGGATGATGTAATTAACACTGCAGGCGAGCGGGTAGGTCCATTCGAGGTGGAGAGTAAGCTTGTTGAGCATCCTGCGGTTGCAGAAGCTGGGGTTATTGGTAAGCCTGACCCAATGCGTGGAGAGATTATTAAAGCGTTTATCGCCCTGCGTGAAGGCTACACACCATCTGATGAGCTCAAAGCGGATATTTCCAAATTTGTTAAAGAAGGGCTTTCTGCCCACGCAGCTCCTCGCGAAATTGAATTTAAAGACAAGCTGCCTAAGACACGCAGTGGTAAAATTATGCGCCGTGTTCTTAAAGCTTGGGAGCTCAATTTGCCAACAGGCGACTTATCGACGATCGAAGACTAAGGCAATCAAGCCTTCTTTGCACCAGATCTATGGTGTAAGGAAGGCTTTTTATTGCGTATATAGCAGCTTTTGAAATAAAAAAAGACCCGGGTACCCGGGTCTTTCTACTTAATGATTTAGTTGTTGTAGGCGATAGAAGCGGAGGGCTTTGACTCGCCCGCATCGTTGACAGCAGTTACTTTGTAATAACCGTTGTAAGCTGCTGCGTAGTAATGAAATTCGGTCGCATCCTCAACAGAACCAAGCTTCTTAAACGTTCCCTTTTCTTTGTCACTAAAATAAACATTATACTTCTTTACTTTATCCTTGGACGTATTGGCTTTCCAAGTTAACATCACACCTGCGCCATCCGCTTTGGCTTTAATACCGGTTGGTGCGGCAGGTAGGTCCTTTGTGCTTCCATTGTTACCGTTGTCGGTTCCGATGGGTTCACCGATAATTCCACCATTGGAGCCTGATGGAGGGTTAGTAGCTCCTGGAATTTGATTGCCATCGACAGAAGGTACGAACAATGAATCAAGCGAGCTTCCATCTGTAAAAGAGGAGTGGCTAGGTGCCGATTCTTTCCCCGCTACATCGACTGCTGTCACATAATAACCGATTAAGCTAGATCCGGGGATTTGATCAATAAATTTCGTCTCAGCGCCTGCCAAGACAACTTTGCCGCCCATGAGCTGGAACTTGCCGCGGTTATCAGAACGATATATGCGATAGCCGACGATATCAGGATTCGGACTTGCCTGGAAGGCAATAGTTGCCGTGTCACCGGACTTGGTTGTTACAACGTTCGCTGGTGCTGCGGGCTCTTTGCCGTCATCAACCCGAGGGTCAACTTCGGATGGTGCGTCATCGTCATAATCTGTTGGCTTATAATTATCGATCGACTTACGGCTTTTTTCAGGAAGTTTACTCATGGCAACTTCGATTTCTTTGAGCAATTGACTGATCGATTTTTGTCTCTTAATGACCGTTTTCTCTTGCACGAAATCTGCTGGCGTATTGTCTTGCGCCATGTAATTGAGTCCGCCAAATGAACTGATTTTCATCCGTACCATCACATTGTCGACTTCAGTAGGTACATATTTCTTGTTGAAAATATCAGTAACTAGAAATTCGGACTTCGACGTTAATTCGCTTGGCAGCTTGCCGGATAAACTGGATACGGTTGCCGAGACAATACCATCCGGTTTGGCGAATGTTTTGGTAGGAAAGAGATCTGGTTTCTGCTCGATTGTTCGGTTCATAATTAGCGCCCATATATCCTTGGCGTGATTCGTCTGCAATGTTTTGGAAGACAATTTATTAATCGGTTGGTCATAACCAATCCACACACCAACGGTAATATCAGGGGTAAAGCCCATAAACCAAGCATCGGCATCATCTTGCGTTGAACCAGTTTTGCCAGATATCTCAATTTTGCCATATGATTTATACTTTTTCATCAAATCAGTTGCTGTCCCTTGGCTAACCACCGTTTTCATCATATCTGTAATCAGATACGCACTTTGTGGGGAATAGACAGGGGTTGCCTTTATATCATGAGTATAAATCGTTTTGCCATTTGAATCTTTGATTTCGCGAATCATAAACGTCTCATTGAATGAGCCTTTATTCGGAATAGATGCATAAGCGCCGGTCAGTTCCCTCACCGAAGTTCCTCGGCTTAGTCCGCCGATTACGCCGGTCTGGGCATAATAATCTTCTTTTTGAATCGACGTGATACCGAGTTTTTTTGCAAAATCCCAAGAATCATTAATACCAACTTTATTCAAAAATATATCAATGGCTGGGATATTGTAAGACTGGTTTAAAGCTCTTCTTGCTGTCATTAACCCGTGAAACTTGTGATCCCAGTTTTCTGGAAGATGAAAGCCTTTGACACCGTCTTTTAGAATAATAGGGATATCATCCACGATACTAGCCGGTTGAATGGCCCCTTTCTCTAAGGCTGGTATATAGGCGGCAATGGGCTTCATAGTTGATCCAGGCTGTCTGAATGCTTGTGTGGCATGATTGAGCTGCTCTTCGAAGAAATTGCGCCCCTCAATCATCCCTTTGATAGCTCCGGATTTAGAATCGATCATGATGGCCCCAACTTGTTCCATGCCTTTTTTATCATCCGTAGGGGCGAAGTTTTTATCGTTACTCGATATTTCATGCATGGAATCATAAATGGTCTTATCTATAGTTGTATAGATTTGATAACCACCACGTAAGAGTTGAGTATGTATGCCTTTTAACGCTTCATTATAAGCGGCCTGGTTTTTCTTAGGATCAAGCTCAGGCTTCTGGATCTTCAGCAAAATTTCAGCAGCTTCTTTTTCCGTTTCAATCATTAGGTAAGGATAAGTCGTGTAAGCCTTCTGAGCCGCAGGGGGCATGGAAGCTTTGAGATCAAACTTAAGTGCTTCTTGGTACTGTTCATTCGTAATTTTCTTTTCTTCCAGCATACGTTTGAGTACTAATTGTTCACGCGTAACCGCCTTTTTGAAACCATCTTCATCAAAGTCAGGCTTACTCGTGAATGCAGAGTACTGCGATGGGGATTGCGGCAGACCGGCTAAGTAAGCGGCTTGAGCAACGTTTAACTTATCCAGATCGTCGATGTTGAAGAGACCTTTGGCAGCTGCTTTAATCCCATATAGATTATACCCTGTCGCGCCATTGCCATAAGGAATTTTGTTCAAATAAGCGAGCAAAATTTCATCCTTGGACATTAGGCGTTCCATCCGGAGCGCTAACAGCAGCTCTCTTGCTTTACGGCCATCATCACGGTCTAGTGTAAGAAATACCCGTCTGGCAAGCTGTTGCGTAATCGTGCTTCCACCTGTTTGAACTTCCTCGTTCAACAGTTTCTGAGTTACTGCCCGATAAAGCCCGCGGATATCGATACCGCGATGGTTGTAGAAGTCTTTGTCTTCAATGGCGAGGACAGCGTCTAACAGAAGCTGCGGAATGTCATCAAGCTGAGCGAGACGACGGTCTTCCTCAGTTCGCAATTGACCAATGACGGCATCATCATTGAAGTAAGCGAAGCCTGTGACTGCATTTTCTTGCATCTGCTGACGTATGGCCTCTTCGGTGCGTACAGGATCTTTTTTGACTAGGGCACTGACATACCCGAATGCGGCAGATCCACCGACAATTCCCGCCAAAAAGGCACTAATGATGGTCCATTTTAAGGTAATCCAAGTTACTTTGAATGTAGTTCTCACCCAAGGGCGATTCCATTTCGCGAAAAAATTGCGCATAAGTTCCAATATCCTCCTTACATGAACCCTAATAGTATACCATAACTGCACCTTATGCGGTAATGATGAAGCGAAGAAACGATGCCGACATGGTTTGACAACACCCAGAAACATGTGATAAATTTTTATCAAATGCGTTGAAAGATCAGCAGTAGGTAGCTTGTGGATGCTTTCAGAGAGCCGGTGGATGGTGTGAACCGGTACCTGCAGGTTAGTGAATTACGGTCTTGAGCAGTGAATGGGAACCTGCAGCAACATGAGCTGCACAAGTAGTATTTGCCGATTAAACCCCGTTAAAGGTTCTTGAGTGAAAATAGCTAGCCGTGCACATAACAACTGTTATAGATGTACGTAACTGCTGTTTTAATTAGGGTGGTACCGCGAGTCAAGTCTTCTCGTCCCTTTGTGGATAAGAAGGCTTTTTTTGTATGCTTAAAGAAAAAGGAGATGGATGAACATGGATATTTTGAAGGATTTGGAGTTTCGCGGACTGCTTCATCAAATTACGGATCGGGAGGGCTTGGACAAAAAGCTTAGCGAGGAGCGTGTTACGCTTTATTGCGGCTTTGACCCGACCGCGGACAGCTTACACATCGGTAGCTTGCTGCCTATTCTTACTCTGAGACGCTTTCAGCTCGCTGGTCACGTTCCTTTGGCGCTCGTTGGCGGGGGAACAGGGCTGATTGGTGATCCTAGCGGAAAAGCCAATGAGCGAACACTCAATGGGCCTGAAGTTGTCGAGGCTTGGTCACAAAGCATCAAAAATCAGTTATCTCGCTTTCTCGACTTCTCAAATGAAATTGAAAATAGTGCAGAGCTTGTCAACAATTACGATTGGTTAGGATCGCTGAATGTCATCGAATTCCTTCGTGATGTAGGCAAAAACTTTACCGTTAATTACATGTTGGCAAAAGATTCTGTTGATTCACGGATCTCCAAAGGGATTTCCTTCACAGAGTTCAGCTATATGATTCTGCAATCATACGATTTCCTGAAGCTCAATGAAACGAAAAATTGCTCTGTGCAAATTGGCGGAAGTGACCAATGGGGTAATATTACGGCTGGTCTTGAGCTTATCGGTAAGTCCACAGATAAACGTGCCTACGGGGTAACCTTGCCGCTTGTGACAAAAAGTGATGGTCAAAAGTTCGGGAAGACAGAAGGCGGAGCTATTTGGTTGGATGCAAGCAAAACATCTCCTTATCAGTTTTACCAATTCTGGTTGGGCACAGCCGATAATGACGTCATCCGTTTTCTGAAATATTTTACTTTCGTTTCGCATGAGGAAATCGAACGTCTCGAGGAAGAAGTGCAAGCTCAGCCTGAGAAGAGAGAGGCTCAGAAATTGCTTGCCCGAGAAGTTACGAAGCTAGTACACGGTGGAGAAGCGTTAGAAAGTGCACTTAACATTACAACTGCTTTATTCAGTGGTAATATTCAGGATCTTTCACGTACGGAGATTGAAGAAGCGTTCAAGGATGTTCCATCTGCAACCATAGATCAAGATGATATTGCGTTGGTTGATTTACTGATTTCCGTAGGAGCGGCACCGTCCAAACGCCAAGCACGTCAAGATATTGAGAGTGGTGCTGTCACGGTCAATGGCGTTAAAGTGACGCAATTCGAAGCAGTTACTAGAGATTTGGGTAGACTCGGAGAGTCTTACATCATTATTCGCCGCGGTAAAAAGAATTACTACCTTGTACAGTTTGCTTAACGAAAAAAAAAGCCCCTTAGGGAAATCCCTGAGGGGCTTGCTTTTATTAACGGCTGTAGAACTCGACGATTTGTTTCTCGTCAATTTCTTGTGGAAGCTCAGAACGTTCTGGCAAACGAATGTACTTGCCTTCTACGCTTGCGTCGTTGAACTCAAGGTAAGTTGGCAGGTAGTTACGGTTAGCAAGAGCTTCTTTCACTGCGGAAAGACCTTTGCTTCTTTCACGAAGAGCGATAACGTCACCTGTAGATACGATGTAAGAAGCGATATCTACTTTTTTGCCGTTCACAGTTACGTGACCGTGAGCAACTAGTTGACGCGCGCCTGCGCGGGAGTTGGAAAGACCAAGACGGTAAACCAGGTTGTCCAAACGGCTTTCAAGCAAGATCATGAAGTTCTCACCGGAAATACCTTTTAGTTTGGAAGCTTTATCGAACAAATTGCGGAATTGCTTCTCGTTCAAACCGTACATGTGACGAAGTTTTTGTTTTTCATTTAATTGAACGCCATAGCCGCTCATTTTTTTACGTTGTCCTGGGCCATGTTGACCTGGAGGGAATGGGCGTTTCAAGTCTTTACCGTTACCACTCAAAGAAATACCAACACGACGGCTTAATTTAAATTTAGGTCCTGTATAACGTGACATTTAGGAAAAACTCCTTCTTTTCAACAATTAGTTTAGTAGATAGCATCTAGATGTCAGGGTGAAGACAAGTGCCTGGTTTTGCTTACGAATCATATTGTGATTCCCTGACAAGAGTAGTTCAGCCGCTGTCTTGGCAGGAGCAAAAGCAGTGAGGGTGATCACAAATGGCATTCACCGAAATCATGTTGTTACTCGACTTCTAATTTTATTAAAAACAGGGGCATGTGTCAAGTCTCAATCCTTTAAAGTGATTCTAAAATATCGTGCAATAAGCACAGAAAAATAGTATGATAAATGAGGTAAGATTTAGCCTGGATCAATAGGACTATAGTTTGTTGGTGAAGGAGAGCCTATGAGTGAACCACTTCGTAGTATGAAACAACATAGTCGTGCAGAACACTTCGAAGAGTTTCTTCGGCAAGGACTTGTTCTTTCTAGCAACTTTTCCTATTGGGAATCCAATTGTCATCATGTAGTGCTAGATGCTTTTGATGAGTGGATTCACCAATTCGGGCAAGCGATGCTACCGCCTCAAACCGCACTGCTATGCGTGGATACGGATCTGAAAGTGGTTAAGGCTTGCTCCCATGATACACTTCTTACTGATGCATTGCTGCAGGTAGGAGCATCATGGAGCTATGCAGAACGCAATGACAATCCGTTGGCACGATGTGCTGAAAATCCAAAAATGCATATAATGACTAGCGAAGAAATGAGCGCAAAAGAACGGAAGACCGTTTTGGCTGCTTCGATTCCAGTCCTAGATCCACAAGGGGATCCAATTTTATATTTGGGACTATTTTCCCATACACTTGAAGAAGCAGACGAACTTGCACAATTGTTCTATATACTTTCCCTTTCTTTCCAAGGTAGTGTGCAGAGCGTAGAGGATCGTCGTAAGTACGACCAATTGTTTATGCAGCATCTAAATAGGGAACTTGAGTTTAAGAAGCATGATATTTTATTTGAGGCTTCTAAGAAGCTACACGCCAAAATCGATGTCGATTCGGTATTGACCGAAGTCATTGAGTGCATGCATAGTGTTTATCCCAATATACAAGTAGATTTATTGCTTTCTCAAGATAATGACTCTACGAATCTATCTGTGAAGCCTTTGAATTTTCAAAGTACGGAGGATGACATTCGAACACGTGCTTTTATGGAAGGGCATGTGATATTTGAACCTTCATCCGAGGATAGTGGCCCAAATACAGGTCATATCGCTGCTCCATTATCAGGCAAACAGGGTGTATATGGCGTGTTATATATGACGTCTAACAGTGATTTGATTCACGCTTCGGATTTGCAATTCATATCATTGCTTGCCGATACGGCTGGGTCTGCTTTTGAAAACGCTAAATTATATGAACAGTCCAATTTAATGATTAACGAGCTTCGACTTATTAATGAAATCACCAAGCAATTAAATCAGAGCTTGCGTTTAAACGAAATTTTTAACTCAGCATCGAGCGAGATTTTAAGTATTTTCGGCGCGGATTATAGTTGTATTCTGCAAGCGGATAAAAATAGTGAGAATTTAATCGTACAAGCGACTAATTTGCCTGCGATGTTTCATGAGACCTTTACCGTAGATCAAGGCTTTTCTGGTGTCGTCTATACCTCCAAAGAACCGATTATTATTTCGGACTATTGGAGCAATAAAAAGGTTGAGTCAAAGCTGATGCAATTAACCAACTCCAGATCGCTTATTGGTTCACCAATTCTCGTGAATGGACAAGTTGAGGGCGTTATTCTAGTTGTGCACAGCAAGCCAAACTTCTTTTCCTATGATAACTACAAATTGCTGCAGGTTCTTTCGGGGCATATTGGTCTTGCCATGACGAATGCTTCCCTGCATGCTGAAGTGAAACGAATGGTTATTACAGATAATTTGACAGGACTTTATGTACGTCATTATTTGGACGAACAGGCTAATTCGATGCAAAAGAAGGACTTCTGCGGTTCACTTATTGTCGTTGATATAGACAATTTCAAACGGGTTAATGATACCTACGGTCATCAGGTGGGCGATAAAATCTTGATCCAAGTAAGTCAAATTATTAAAACTAGTATTAGGGATAGTGATATTGCAGCAAGATGGGGCGGGGAAGAGCTTGCGGTCTATTTACCCCAAGTTGCTAAGTCTCAAACGATTCGAATCGCAGAACGTATTCGTGTTCGTGTTCTTGAGGAGACTAATCCGCAAGTAACCGTTTCCTGTGGCGTTTCGGATTGGAATTGGGAAGAAGATAAGATTAGTGTAGAATCGCTGTTCTATCGTGCAGATATGGCTCTCTATCAAGCCAAAAATAACGGTCGTAACCAAATTCGAATCGGTTAGTAAAAAGCACTTGTCTAAGGACGGGTGCTTTTCTTCGCTTTAACACTTTCATATCAAAAACTTGGTTGCTCAATTTGCAAATAATGTCGAAAAAAGGTTATCTAATCTAATAAATTTGAATAGGTAGGGTAAACTATATGCAGGATAGAAATAGGATAGGGTACTTCACCGTTGTATAACCAGATAACTCCTCACTTTTCTCTTCCTGAACCTTCTGTAACATGTTACAATGGTTTGGTCTAAGGGAAGGATGGTCGAAATTTGTCGGTGTTAAATAGAAACAGAAAACACATTTTGCTAGTTTTTTTTATTTGTATTTTGCTCGTTGCCCTGATTGCTTTTTTATTTTATAACCCTACAGGCATTAAACTTACTCACAGCAATATGCGACAGCTATCTGAACATTTAAGGGACATTGGTTGGCCCGGTAAAATCATCGGAATGGCTTTAATTTTTTTTCAAACGTTCTTTCCGTTTATTCCCTTTGTTGTTGTAGCAGGTACGAATGTTGCTATTTTCGGTATTAAAATAGGGTTTCTTGTTAATTACATAATGTCTTGTTTAGGAGCAGTTTCCTCTTTTTATTTTGCTCGCTATTATGGACATGCATGGGTAGAGAAAAAGCTCGAGCGATTTCCATTAGTGACGCAGTTTAGTAAGCGGATGGAGAAACGCGGATTCCTATATGTCCTTCTAGGCAGATTGATTCCGATTTTACCTTCCTCGGCGATTAATTTTGGTGCAGGGCTAACTCGAATGCGGTTTACTCATTTTCTATGGGGGACCTTGCTGGGGAAACTGCCGATCGTATTTCTGGAATCGATGATTGCACATGATTTATTTCATTTCCAGAAATATAAGGGAAGACTACTTTTGTTGCTAGGTATTTTCGTTGTTTTGATTCTAGTAGGGAACAGCGTGAAGAAAGCAATTGCAGCAAAGACGAAGTAAAGCGCTTTACTTGGAGAATGAAGGAAATTTTTAGTTGCGTTAAGTAACCTTTCCAAGTTATCATATAGGGAGCAAGGCGACCAATTCAGATGCGAATAAATGGAGGAATGAAATATGCCAAGTGCTAATAATGCCGCAATTGTTGAAATTTCACAAACAGCTAATAAATTCAGATCTTCAATCGTTCTCCAATATGATAATAAGTATATCGATGTAAAAAGTATCTTAGGTTTGTTTACTACATTGCTTAGCTCCAGCAACTATGATCTTCATGTTCATGGGCCGGATGCAGAAGAAGCGAAAATCGCTATGGCTGAAGTATTCGCTAAGCACAATTTGGGCGTAAACGTTGTTCAAGAATAGAGTTCATGCTTAAAGAAGGTACTCTCAGAATCTCTGAGGGTACCTTCTCTTGTATATTGATCCAATTTCGCTTAATATAGATCATATAAGGACGGATGACTATGCGTATAGGGGGAAGTTGGGAATGTCTTCATCTGATCTATTGCTGGACATGAATCAAAAAGCGCTTAATCTTCTCCAAGAAGATGCAGATAAAATCGAAAAACTAATCGAAGTACAAATGGAGAATTTGACTACGCGTCAATGTCCACTGTATGAAGAAGTTTTAGATACGCAAATGTACGGACTTTCTAGAGAAATTGATTTTGCCATTCGAGCGGGACTTATTTCCGAAATACCTGGTAAACAAATTCTCAGCAAGCTTGAACGTAACCTTGCGCAGCTATATGAAGCGTTGAATAACAAAAAGTAACCCTTCTCAATGGGTTACTTTTTTTGTCTTTGTTGTGTATTTAGACGAGGAAGAATACGACGCCTAGAATGATGTAGACCACGAGCAGCAGGAGACCTTCATACCAGTTGGTCGAGCCATCTTGGGTTATCGACTTCGTAATAAAGACGGCGACTCCGATTGCAGCAATTTCATATGTGGAAAAGACAATGTTCATTGGTGTACCACTTACGAAGAAACTGACAAGTATAAGCACAGGAGCTACGAATAGGGCGATCTGCAACGAGCTGCCGATTGCTATTTCAACGGCTGCGCCCATTTTATTTTTCATGGCCATCATCACGGCGGCGCTATGTTCCGCAGCATTTCCAATAATAGCAATGAGGAATGCACCTACAAACAGCTCAGATAATCCAAATCTATGGGTAACATCTTCTAATGTACCAACTAACCACTCACTGGTGAAAGCTACCATGACGGTGGCTAGGATTAGAAAAAGAATGGAAGTTCCTTTGGACCAAGCTGCCTCACCATGTTCAATGGCTTCATCAGAAAGTACACTTTTGTGTGTAACCATGGAGAATAGAAGCCAGAGCAAGTAGGCGACGATCAGTAATATGGCGACGATCATGCTCATTGTTGACGTTTCTTTGGTTGTCAATCCGCCTGCGAAGATGGCTGGAATGAATAGTGCAACAACCCCAAGAATCATGAGGGAAGAATTGTGAGAAGCCAGTTTAACGTTAAATGACTGCTCTTTGAACTTCAACCCACCGGCAAATATACTTAGGCCCAGCACAAGCAGTAGGTTACCTATGATGGCTCCGGTGAGACTGGCCTTGACGACACCGAACAATCCGTCTCTAACTAAGAAGAATGCAATAATTAACTCAGCTGCGTTACCGAACGTTGCATTGAGGAATCCTCCCACGCGCTCGCCTGCATAGTGGGCAACACTTTCTGTCGCTTTACCTAGAAATCCAGCTACAAAAATGATAGCTATACAAGCAATTACGAATTGAAGTGTTGAATTCAGATGCATGTAATGAGCGATACCCGCTGTAACGAAAGAAATGATTAAACCGATGTAGAACAATTTTCCCTTCAAAGTAAACCCTCCGACTCATTCTTTTATTGGTACTTTTTGACTTCTTTTAATATACCCACTTTGGAACCCAATGTAAATTCGATTTGTCCGTTGGCGCTGTTCTTGCTTTCATCTAGTGAACTTATTACAATAGATTTATACCAGAGTGAAGAGACTTTGAGCTCCACTCAATGATCCCAATATGAGGAGTTGATCTGTATGTCCGAAGACAATCAAACCGGCTTAATTCGTATTTCTGATGATGTAGTATCGACAATTGCAGGACTTGCAGCTCTGGAGACAGCAGGCATAGCAGGCATGTCAGGCGGTATCTCGGAAGGCTTAGCTAAGCGACTCAGTGGTAAGAATGTGCAGCGTGGGGTTTCTGTAGAGGTCGGGCAAGTGGAAGCAGCGATCGATCTACGTGTTATCGTCAATTACGGTTCCCGTATTCAGGATGTATGCAGGGATCTCCAAGAAAACGTGAGAGAAGCTGTTGAAAATATGACCGGGCTAACCGTGGTGGAAGTCAATGTCAAGGTGGAGGGCGTCGCGTTCAAGGAAGAAGAGACAGCAGACGATCCACATCGTGTAAAATAGAAAAAAGACTCAATCGATATCACTGAAATCGATTGGGTCTTTTTTTGGGTTTTGCATCTTCTTTGTGTGATTGTTCCCGAGAAATACTGAGCAGAATCCCCATACTGATGAGAGAGACCATCATGGAGGAACCTCCTGCTGAAATAAAGGGCAAGGTTACACCGGTAAGTGGAATGGATCCTGTAACGCCACCGATATTAATGACGGCTTGGAAGGCAAAAATGCTCATAATGCCAACTCCTGCAACCATACCGAACAAATCGGGACTGCGAACAGCGACAAGGATGCCACGCCATATAAAGAGCAGGAAGATAAGGATGAATATGGAACTCCCAATAAAACCAAACTCTTCCCCAATGATTGCAAAAATGAAGTCGTTATGAGCTTCAGGTAAATAATGCAGCTTCTGAATGCCTTGACCGAATCCTGCACCAGTCAGTCCGCCGTGTCCGAATGCGAATAAGGATTGTACGACCTGATACCCAGTATCCGAAGTATCTGCCCATGGATCGAGAAACGAGGTTAGACGGTTCAAACGATAACTGCTTGACGTATCTGCTGTGTTATTTTTTAGTAAGTAAAGGGTAACAACCATGGTCCCAATCGCAGCAAGGCCTGTCCCCAAAAGGAAGATATGCTTTAAGTTGGAGCCACCCACAATGATGACAATGGCAGAGCAAACCAGCAGGATCATACAGGAGCCCAAATCAGGCTGGAGCATGATAAGCATGCTGACAAATCCGACGATCACCAAGGCAGGGAGCAGCCCTTTTTTGAAATTACGGAACTTCTCTTCTTTATTACTAATGAGAGAAGCCAAGTAAAGAATAACAATTAGTTTGGCGAATTCCGTTGGTTGAATCCCAAATTTACCTACATTAAACCAGCTGGCTGCACCGTTTGATTTTGAAGTGAAAATAACGAGAATGAGCAGCATAACGATAACAAAGAAAGCGGGAATAACCAACTTTTTCAGCTTGGTGTAATGGAGGTTCATGCAGAAAAGCATGCCAACACTTCCTAAGCCAACAGCTATCAATTGCTTCTTCGTAAAATACCATGGGTCGTCCCATCGATAAGCACTCGTCATTGAGCTTGCACTGAAAACCATGGCAAGACCGAAGCAAACAAGTACAAAGGTTAAAAATAGCAGCAGAAAATCCGGCGTTCCTCTTCGAGGGGGATTCATGCTGTTTCCTCGCCTAGTCTGCTAATAATTGCTGCAGTTGAGCTAATTTTTGGTTGGAAATTTTGAGAACCGACTCAGGGATAGGAGAATTGTAATCCAAGCCATGCGGGAACGTTTCTTTACCTATGTAAGCTTCTTCTAGGAATAAGATTGCATAAGGAGATTCTAGTTTACCGGATTCTACACGAGCATTTACACGTAAGAAATACACGGATTTACTTGCTTTATCTTCCATTTTAAAATCATAAGTAGCACGCGTGTATTCCCACTGCCAACGCACGAAACCAAGTTTAGTCGTTACTTCATCCAGGTGAGCCAAATCGCTTTTTAAGCCTTTTAGGCCAGTTGCTTCAATAATCAATTTTAACGCCTCCATATTGTACGTATGCATTCTTTATTCATGATAGTATGTTTCCAAAGGTTCTGCAAGTCGATAACAACGTCAATTTTCTAATATTTGATGGCACTTTACAGATGAAACATGCTCATTTATTTGGTAGAATAGGTTCAATGACACGGCAAGCGTGAAAAGTTAAGAAACAAGGATGGGCGGAGGATTTTCCTTATGAACGATTTTCAAGCAAGCTTACAAGCGAATTATGAAGAAATGGTTGCCTGGAGGCGCTACTTACATCAAAATCCCGAACTATCTTTCCATGAATATCGCACCACTGAATTTGTGGCGAATCATCTACAAAGTTGGGATATTGAAGTTCGCAAAAATGTAGGAGGCAATGGTATTGTCGGACTGCTCCGCGGCAGCAGCGAAGGTCCTACGGTTGCGCTTCGAGCAGACATGGATGCACTGCCTATTCAAGATGAGAAGAACTGTGCGTACTCTTCGCTCACGAAAGGCGTTATGCACGCTTGTGGACACGACGCACACACCTCAACACTGCTTGGTATTGCCAAGGTGGCGAGTCAGCATCGCGATCAACTAAAAGGGAATCTGGTTTTCCTGTTCCAACATGCTGAAGAAATTACGCCTGGTGGCGCTGATTCCATGATCCAAGACGGAGCTCTTGAAGGTGTTGATGCCGTGTTCGGCGTTCATCTATGGACACCATTTCCTGTAGGCCATTTTTATTCCAAAGCGGGTCCCTTAATGGCGGCACCCGATGAATTCACCATTCATATTCAAGGAAAAGGTGGACATGGGGGGTTGCCTCATCAAACCATTGACAGCATTTATGTAGCTTCTCAATTAGTTGTTAATCTTCAAGCGATCGTAAGTCGACAAATTGATCCGATAGAACCATGCGTGGTTAGCGTTGGATCCTTCCACGGGGGTTCTAGCTTCAATGTCATAGCCGAAACAAGTGTGCTGAATGGCACTGTACGCACTTTCAATGCGGAACTTAGACAAGATGTGAAGCAGCGCCTCGAACGGATCGTACATACCACTTGTGAGATGAATCAAGCTTCCTATAAGATAAACTATAAATTAGGTTACCCTACAGTTGTTAATGATGGGAAAGAAGCAGAACGCTTCTTCAAAGTCGGTACCGAATTGTTTGGGGCAGAAGCCGTGCACGAGTCCCCACTTATTATGGCCGGAGAGGACTTTTCCTATTATTTGAACCACCGACCAGGCTGCTTTATGTTCGTTGGTGCAGGTAATGTTGAGGCTGGCATCGTACATCCGCACCATCATCCGAAGTTCGATATTGACGAGAAATCCATGCTAAATGCGGCAAATTTGTTGTTAGGAATGGCTTTGGATTATATGGCATGAATGCCGTTCATCCTTTGGAGAATGCTATAGAGGTAAGTTAACTCCGAGGAGGGATTATGGACATGGCAAGTAAAACAGTGAGGGACATCATGAGTAAAGATTGCGTGACCGTTACTCTGCAGGATAATGTCTACGAGATCGCTTTGAAAATGAAGCAGCACGATATTGGATTCGTTGCCGTTGTAGAGGGTAAGAAGCTCATTGGTGTTGTAACAGACCGTGACCTTGTTGTTCGCGGATATGCAGAAAAGCATTCTGGATCTACAGCTGTAGATAAAGTAATCACGAAGGATATTGCGACAATAAGCCCCGATACATCTGTTGAAGAAGCCGCCAAAATGATGGCGAAAGATCAAATTCGACGGTTACCAGTAGTGGAGAACGGCGAGCTTGTAGGAATAGTAGCCATCGGCGACCTAGCGGTTCGCGGCAGCTTTGAGGATGAAGCAGGGGAAGCGCTTAGCAAAATTTCATCAGACAAAACACTAGTCGGCAGTAGATAATCATGATCCACGCGTAATAATTATAATAAGCAGCCTGTTCTCCATTCTCTGGAGAAGGGTTGCTTTTTTTGTCAAGAAAAATTGTTATCTTTACTACCGATAAGTGATGAGAGATAATGATAGCGAAAAGGGTAGGGGAGGTTAACATCTTAGAATGAATAGGGTCGAAGACAGCGCATTTATTGGTGTAATTATTCTAGACGCAGGTTGGCATTATACATATATCAACGAATATGCAGCAAAAATTTTAAATCGTAGGCCTAATGAATTATTGGGTAAAGTCGCTTGGGCAGAATTTCCTGCTGCGATACGGTACGCTTGTTACGATCATTTCCATAAAGCCCGTAATAATAAGGAAGAAGTTCATTTTGAAGAGTACATAAAATCGTCCAATCAGTGGGTTAAGGTAAGTGCATATCCATTTGGCGGGAGCTTGCATATTGCACTCCGTAAACCGGATTTTGCTGAAATTAGTCCATTGCTAGAAAGTGAGTATTATCTAAAATATACAGAAAATTTTCAAGATTTAATCACACTGACTTCAGTAGATGGTAAATTTCGATATCTATCCCCTGCTATTCATCCGCTGCTCGGTTATGAGGTTGGTGAAATGGTCGGTACTCGTATCATGACGTATTGTCATCCAGAAGACATTGAGATGCTAAGAAACATTTTTACAGATGAAAACGATTCGGCTGTTGCTGACCAAGGAATGATCACCTGTCGTTTCTTGCATAAAAAGGGTTGGTATGTGTGGTTTGAGAAGAATTTCAAATGGATGTTAGATGAGGATGGCAAGAGATTTCAGAAATTAGGCATTTGGCGCGATATTACAGAACGTAAGCTGGTCGAGGAGCATTTTGTTCAAGCACAAAAGCTGGGGCAATTTGGCAGCTTTGAGCGAAATCTGACTGATGAGTATTGCATTTGGTCTGAGGAGATGTACCGAATCCATGGTCTTGATCCCTTAGATTCCATGGAATTAAGCGAAGTTACTAAACAAATTGTGCCGGATGATCGCGAGAAAGTAACACTTGCTTTTGAGACAGCTATACAGATTGGAATATCAGAAGTCGAGTATAGGATTGTTCGCAGTGATGGAGAAGTGCGCCATTTGAAATCTCAAATTGAGCGAGTCATCCGCGATAACGGATGTACAGCTGTACGCGGACTCATTCACGATATTACAACACATAAACAAATTGAAGCTGAGCTTAAAAAAAGCAAAGCCAATTTGGAAATAGCGCAAGAAATCGCGGGATTGGGTCACTATGACTGGGATGTGATCAGGAATGATTTGTATTGGTCTGACGAGTTGTTTGTGCTTTTTCATATGCGCCGTGAAAGTTTTGGGAATACAATAGAAGCCTTTTTTAATGTGGTTCATTCGGAAGATACAGTAAAAGTGAAAGAGGCAATTCGTGAAGCTCTGCATGGCGGTCTACTAGATTTGGTATATCGAATTATTGTGAATGAGACTGAGGTTCGAATGATTCATACCATGGCCAAAACGACCTATGACGAATGGGGGAGACCACTGCGTCTATTTGGAACGGTGCAGGATATCACCATACAAAAACAGACGGAAGAGTTGCTGCGAAAAACGGAAAAATTGAATGTAGCTGGACAATTGGCAGCTGGTATCGCGCATGAGATCCGTAATCCGCTTACGGCACTCAAAGGATTTGCTAAGCTGATGTGTCATGCCAACGAAGAAAGCAAGCTGCGGTATTTTCAGATCATGCAAGAAGAATTTAATCGTATCGAACTGATCTTAGGAGAGCTTCTGATTCTTGCTAAGCCACAGGCTGTAGCCTTTCATCCTCATGATACCACAGCTATTCTTAGCGAAGTCATTGAACTGCTGAATACAGAGGCAATTATGAGCAATGTAATCATCGAACTAGATTATGAACCAAATCTTCCTCTGGTTAAATGTGAGCGAAATCAATTGAAGCAGGTTTTCGTGAATATGATTAAAAATGCAATTGAGGCGATGCCAACAGGAGGCTGCCTGAATGTATCTGTGAGAAAGGTTGCGAGCGGTGTAGCTCTCTATTTCGCAGATCAGGGACTGGGTATATCGGAGGAGCGGCTGCCGCGCATAGGGGAACCCTTTTATACGACGAAAGAGAAGGGAACTGGGCTTGGTGTAATGGTTAGCTTCGCGATTATCGATGAACATCAAGGACATATCGAATATCAAAGTAAGCTTGGTGTTGGCACCACTGTCCTTATCCAACTGCCTGCTTTTTCGTGAAAAAGTGAGGGAATAGACCGGGAAACTGGTCTTTTTTTCATTTGTACATATCTTGTAACTGTCAAAGTTCGCAATAAGGTGGTCAATCTGCGACAAGATGCTGTCTTCTAAATATGCTACATTGATAACGTGTTCAATAATTGTGAAACTAACAAGAAAAAGGTGATAACCATATGGAGAAAGTAAGGATTGGTATTATTGGTCTGGGCAATATGGGAACCGGACATGCCAAATATTTGGTGAACAATGAAGTGAAAGGTGCTCAGCTAACCGCTATTTGTGAGTTCAGAGCGGACCGCTTGGAATGGGCGAAAGAAAACCTAGGTGAAGGTGTCCAATTATTCGACAATCTCGATACATTCCTTACTTCGGGGACAATTGACGGTGTATTGATTGCGACTCCACACTATGATCACCCAGAAGTAGCTGCCCGTGCATTTGAAGCCGGACTCCATGTGTTGTGTGAGAAACCAGCAGGTGTTTACACCAAACAAGTTCGTCAAATGAACGAAGCTGCGCAAGCTTCAGGTAAAGTATTCAGTATGATGTACAATCAACGTACAAATCCATTATATAAAAAGCTGAAGGATCTGGTTTCTTCCGGAGAGCTTGGTGAAATTCGCAGGACGAACTGGATTATTACGAATTGGTACAGATCCCAAAGCTACTACGATTCAGGCGGCTGGCGTGCTACATGGGCAGGCGAAGGCGGGGGCGTACTCATTAACCAGGATCCGCATCAGCTTGACTTGTGGCAATGGACGATCGATATGATGCCTAAACGAGTTCGTGCGTTCTGTTATTTCGGAAAGCATCGCAATATCGAAGTAGAGGACGATGTAACCGCATTCGTAGAGTATGAGAACGGAGCTACGGGCTTATTCGTTACAACGACGGGCGAAGCACCAGGTACGAACCGCTTCGAGTTGTCCGGTGACCGCGGTAAAATTGTGATCGAAGATGGCAAGCTAACTTTCTGGCGTTTGCGTGTATCCGAGCGAGAATTTAATGAAACCTTCACGGGTGGATTTGGCCAACCGGAGTGCTGGAAGTGCGAGATACCAATTGAAGGGCAAGAAACTGGCCACAAAGGCATCACGCAAAACTGGGTGGATGCCATTCTACATGGCACGCCATTAGTTGCTCCTGGAGAAGAAGGAATCAAAGGTCTGATGCTTTCCAACGCCATGCTGTTGTCGACGTGGACAGACAATTGGGTAGACCTGCCGATTGATGAAGAACTGTTCGAGCAGCATTTGCAAGATAAAATAAAAAATTCCACTGTCAATAAAGAGGCTGGCTTTAAAACACTTGTGGTCTAAAAAACATGAACACCCCGCGCTATTGCGTACATGGGTAGGATAGTGGAGGAATTCGGACATGCAGAAAAGCGATGGAATGAATTACGCACCAAAAGGGAAGCCGAACATTGTCGTTCAAAAAGGGGAGTTCGTTTTCGCAGCGATTGCCTTGGATCACGGTCACATCTATGGTATGTGCAATGGCTTGCAGGAAGCAGGAGCAGAGCTCAAATGGGTTTATGACCAGGACGCTGCTAAGGTAAAGGCTTTCGTTGAGAAGTATCCCCATGTGAAGGTGGCTGCGTCTGAGCAAGAAATATTTGACGATCCCGAAGTCAAGCTAATCGCGTCAGCTGCTGTACCTTCTGAACGCGGAGCGTTAGGTGTTCGAGCGATGGAGAATGGCAAAGATTATTTTACAGATAAAGCTCCTTTCACAACGTTAGATCAACTGGCTGCCGCCAAGGCTACTGTTGAAGCAACGGGGCGTAAATTTGCTGTATATTACAGTGAACGTCTCCATGTGGAAAGTGCCGTATTTGCTGGACAGCTTATTGAAGAGGGTGCCATTGGCCGTGTCGTGCAGGTCATTGGTTTAGGGCCGCACCGACTGGGTGCATCGAATCGTCCGGATTGGTTTTTCAAGAAAGAAAATTATGGCGGCATTCTCTGTGATATCGGCAGTCATCAAATCGAACAGTTTCTGCATTATGCGGGGTGCAAGGATGCTACCGTTGTTAGCAGCAAAGTGGCGAATTACCATGCGAAGGATTATCCGGAGCTGGAGGATTTCGGTGACGCTACACTGATCGGGGACAACGGGGCGACAAACTATTTCCGTGTGGATTGGCTTACTCCGAGTGGTCTGGGAACTTGGGGAGATGGTCGGACGGTTATTCTAGGAACAGAAGGATATATTGAACTGCGTAAATATATTGACATCGCTCGCGATCCGCAGGGAGATCAGTTATACCTGGTTAACCAGCAAGGTGAAAAGCACTACAGCCTCCATGGACAAGTAGGCTTTCCTTTCTTCGGCCAGTTGATCTTGGACTGTCTGAATCGTACAGAGCATGCTATGACACAAGCGCATACGTTCAAAGCAGCAGAGCTGTGCTTGCTTGCTCAGGCGAATGCAGTCCGTGTGGAGTAGGTCTACACATTAACTGGACAAAAGCCTTCATGGGCATTGATAATTGCCTTTTGGTATGATAACACAGCTGTACGTTTAGCTTAAAATTCGGGTAGTCTAGTGGTAATATCGCTAGCTGCCCGTTTTGCGTTTCGGCGGTAACGGTCGTTTTGGGAAGCAAGGAAAGACCCAGTCCATGCATCACGCATTAGGAGCACATGGTTGTCTCATGTGTGCCAATGATGAAGCTCCCCGTCGTTTGACCCGCAACAGTAATCTTCGATTCCTCAACTAATTTGACAAGCTTGGAGGCATATCGGAGTAAAATGTCGCCGGCTGGCGTCTGACTCATCTTTTTACCGACCCGTTCAAATATTTCGATACCATATTCCATTTCCAACTTGTGAATTTGGGATGTTACACTAGACTGAGCATAGCCGAGACTTTCACCGGCCTTCGTATAGTTTTGCCATTTGGCGACTTTAAGCAGCGTTTTATACAAGGTAAGATCCATTCTAGCCCGCCCTCCAATCATCACTATTTCCGATGGTTACTATCATTTATTATAGATAACTCTGGTAGTTCCTGCCATGGTAAAATCGTTCTCAACCAAAGGATAGGGGGAGTTACCATGAGGAATCTATACGAAATAGAGAAAAGATTGAGCAGCATATAAGAGAAATAGAAAAGCGCTCAAGAAGGGCCCATTGGTACGAAAAAAAGGAAAGAAGGGGGTTTTCGTTTCCTCCCGATTGCTGGCTTGCTATAGGCACTTGCCTTGGTAGTTATCGGTTATTTTTTAGTATCAAATGCTTTATCGTAATCCTTCCATAAGCCTTTCTTTTTATTACGGGCTGTTTCTTGATCTTTCTTAAAGGCATCCACGTACTTGACGTTCGGAGGATATGTAGCGATCCGCGAATACCCCTCTTGAACCAGGGTACGGTTAAACAGTTCTTCACCGATCCATACGTAAACAAGCAAGCGATCATACTGATCCTTTTTATCTACATCAAATTCAAGCTCGACGGTTTCCTTCTCCAATCGCTTCTTCGTATAAGCACTTGCTTCCTTCCCATAAAACATAACCGGTGTATTAGGTTTCTTCGTCTCCGGTGTGTCCACACCAATTAATCGAACTTTCTCTTTCTTCCCCTTCATTGTGACCTCAAGCGTGTCACCGTCCACGATACGTTCCACTTTTACACGCTCTCTGCCAGCTACAGCTGCGGGTTTACTCCCACAAGCAGTCAGCAAGATGACTAGACTAAGCAGCACAGCAAGAGAGATCATCCATTTGCGCATGAAGCACCTCCTAAGAGTTTTCATAAGAAAACTTGCATCGTAAGCATATACTGAGTTTTCGTAAGCATTTCCTTAAGTATGTTTTAGACGTTAGCATGGTGGGGATGTTTAAATCAAGTGCTTTCCTTTCATACTAGGAAAAAAGGAGGCAGCACATGATTGTCATGGACCCTACCCGTTCTCTGATTGTTCAGAGCGATTTATCGATATTAGTGGAAACGAATCACCCGGAATTTGAAGCTGTAAGGGGGACAATATCCCGTTTCGCGGATCTGATCAAAAGCCCCGAGCATCTCCATACGTATCGGATTACGCCATTATCGCTATGGAATTCATCAGCTGCTGGCATGCAATTTGAAGAAATGTCGGAATTTTTACAACGAAATGCGAAATTTGGTGTCCCTCCCACGGTACTGAGCAGCATACGTAAATATGTGAAGCGATATGGCATACTGCGTATGGAGGATGTAGGAAATGAGCTCTACTTAGTTAGCGATGATACAGTCGTGTTAAAAGAAATTAGCGCTTACGATTCGTTGAAGAGGTATTTAGAGGATACCCGCGGAGAGCGGGCTATTGCTATTTCTCCGATTTCACGTGGTGTCTTGAAGCAAGAACTTATCAAGTTGGGGTATCCTGTAGAAGATTTGGCCGCTTATCGCAGCGGTGAGTTTCTTCCGATTCAGCTTCGGAATGAAGAGACGATGGAAGCGCCTTTCCAACTGCGGGATTACCAAAAGCATGCTGTAGATGCTTTTAACCGTGTCGGAGAAGGCGGCAGCGGTGTGTTGGTACTTCCCTGTGGAGCAGGGAAGACAGTGGTCGGCATAGCCGCGATGGCCAGATGCAACTGCGCTACATTGATTCTGACAACCAATGTTACTTCGGTGAAGCAGTGGAAGCGTGAGATATTGAGCAAAACGGGTTTAGCGGAAGATCAGGTAGGAGAATATAACGGCACTACGAAGGAAGTAAGGCCTATCACGATTGCGACTTATCAGATTTTGACGCATCGAGGGAAGAAAGAAGACGAATTCTCGCATATGCGGCTGTTTAGTCAGAGAGACTGGGGGTTGATTATATATGATGAAGTTCATCTTCTGCCAGCCCCTGTTTTTCGGGCAACAGCTGAGATTCAAGCGACCCGCAGACTCGGGTTAACGGCTACATTAATTAGGGAAGACGGCCATGAAGAAGACGTTTTCTCACTTGTGGGACCGAAGAAATATGATATGGCTTGGAAAGAACTAGAGTCAAAGGGCTGGATAGCCAAGGTCGCCTGCAAGGAAGTGCGAGTGTCTCTATCGACTTTCGATCGGGATCGTTATGGAGCCTCGGGTGCTAGACAGCAGTTCAGGATTGCTGGAGAAAATGCTGCTAAGTTAGACGTTATAGACCACTTACTGCGGCTTCATGCTAATGAGCAGACGTTAATTATTGGCCAATATATTAGTCAGTTAGAACTTATCGCTGCCCATACCGGTGCGCCCATGATCAGCGGTGGAGTAGCACATGAACTCCGAGAGGACCTATACGAACAATTCAAGAAGGGTCAGGTGCCCCTCCTTATTGTATCCAAGGTTGCCAATTTTGCTGTGGACCTGCCCGATGCCGTCGTAGCCATTCAGGTGTCGGGCAGCTATGGTTCGCGGCAAGAAGAGGCACAGCGGCTTGGGCGCATCCTTCGCCCTAAGAGCAGCGGTACGAACGCAGCTGTCTTCTATTCTCTGATTAGCGAGGATACGAAGGAGCAGGATTTTGCGATGAAAAGGCAGCTGTTTCTAGTTGAACAGGGCTATCAATATAGCATAACGAGTTGGAATCAAGCGGCGAAATGACGAGAAGGAGCATAGGATGAGATTTGAACATATGGATAGGAAAATGCCCCGAGAACTGAGAGAGCTCATTATTGAACAAAAATGGTGTTCTTCTTTCCTAGAACAAGGAGTGGCATTACCTGATTTAATGACGGATCGGAAGTACCTTGCTGAGTTGAACCGTCATTTGTCATTGGATGAAAAGCATACTCTGCATCTCATATTATCCGCATTCGGTTGTGAACCATTTACAAGAGAAGCATTGGAAAAGCAGGCAGCTCTTCGTATGGCGGGTGCGCAAGTCGCCCTAGGCCTTGTAGGACTTAGACGAGCAGGTGTTGTTGCGGCTTTTCGCAAAGCTTGGGGGGAGCAGCTTTTTATTCTGCCTGAGGATGCTTTTGCAGCGTGGCAGATGTTATTATTTCCTTCAGATCAGCTTCAAACAGGTAAAGAGGATTTGGCTCTTGAGCTGTGGGAAGCCGGGAGCTCTGGGCAATTAAACACATCAGATGCAGCACCGATACATCCTAGAGGCTTGGCACAGCAGCTGTTTCATTTTCTGGTGGCTTGTAACCAACAATTATCTCTACCTCTCACGAACAAAGGGACTTTACATAAAAAGCAGCTACAAAAGCTAAAGGAACATCTAGCCTTGCCTAATGATATTTTACGCTCTGCTGGGCTTACTTACGCATTTAGAGACGTTTATGATGAACCTGCCGCGCTAATGATTGAAATGGCTATTCGCATGGGGTTCCTTTCTATTCATAGTCGAGGTGACCGTTACCTTTTCAACCAGCAGGCCTGTCTAAGATGGCTTCAAGATTCCTACGATAGGCAGCAGGGGCAGTTATATCAGATTTGGCGTCAGTTGTTAGTTCCTGCACCTGTCTGGCTTGAACATGGCATATCATTGATGGAGAGAGGGGAGTTCGGGCTGTGGTATGAAATAGACGTTATTATAAAAGGAATCCGTTCTTGTTGTTCCTTCGGGGGGCAGGTGATGGATGAATCCTCGCTTCGCAAGTCTATCATGACCACATGGATGGCTCCTTTGTCTGTTTTCCGTTTCATAGAGTTGGGTACCGACGAGGATGATCATCTATGGTTTCGATGGTTAATCACACCGATACAAGAGTCCTTACACGATTTGGATAGTAACCTCAGATCGTCAGAAACGCATATTGAGGCGCGTCCCTCGCTTTATGTGCAGCCGGATTTCGAGATGTTGCTCACCCCTGACGTACCTCTTCGCACAGAATGGGATATCGCGGTTTTCGCTGACCTTCAAGCGACAGATCATGTTCGTACCTATCGCATAACCAAAGAAAGCTTCTACCGTGCTTGGGAAAAAGGGATGAGCAGCGAAGAGATGATTCGGATGCTGCACGAGAATGCTCTTTACGAAGTACCCGCACATATTACGATTACTTTACAGCAATGGGGGGAGCAGGCCGGCAAGTTGTATATCGAAGAAGTAACGCTGCTTCGCTGCCGTTCCGAGGATATTGCGGAGGCCTTGCTTAGAAACGAGAAATGCCTACCCCTTCTTGGGGACCGCATTGGCAGCGCAGACTTTATTATTTTGCGTGAACATCTTACAGTGCTTACGAAGTGTCTAGAGAATATGGGTTTCAATCCAAGAAGCAGCCGAAGAGACGAGAATACAGCGATTTCCAATCCCCAGATTTCGTCCGAAAATCAGACAGGTGGCCTTTGTTATTCACGGGATACCATCCAGCTCTATGAAATGGATACCCATTTGCCGGAGCGGGCAGAATTGTATCCGGATATGCAGGGTATTCCTGTAAGCTGGATTAAGGAATTTCGTGAGTATCACGGCTCTACTCGCAAAGAGATGATTCGCAAAGCAATTGAATGGAAAAGCGTTCTGCAGCTTCGTAAAGAAGGACGAATTCGCTTCATTATCCCCCGAATTCTTCGCGAAGAACGGTCGGGCTGGATATTGGAAGGACTGGAGGAATATCAGGAGATTTCTTTGGCGAGTGAGGATTGGGAGGAAATGAAGCTTATTTTGCCTGGTATCAATGATGAAGGTGTTTATACATAGGTTAGAATGAGTGAATGATCAACTGGACGAGGATTTCACTGTAAAGAGAAAAGGAAGAAACTCTTGAGGAACTGTGGTATAGTAGAGATGTTATCTATTCTTTGAGAGGAAGGATGTTGATCCTAGTTATGTTACAGACAATGGAAGCAGAAACAATAGATATGTCGGCCGTTCTTATGCAGGCTTATGACATGGGTGATATGATTAATTCCTCTGCTGAAGTGGCAGATTATTTATATTGGAAGATCGCTGTGGAGAACAGCGCGGAAGTTCGGGATCTTAAAGCGGTTTTCGCCAGAAAGAAAGATGCTTTCGAGGAATGTGAACGCTTCGGGCATTACCACCCAAGCTATCACGAAGCATTAGCCGCGGTGAATGAGATTCAGGAGAAGCTGCATGCTGTTGAAGCGGTGCGTAGGTTTAAAGAAGCTGAAGACCGTTTGGACGATTTGCTGTTTACAGTTTCCACGACGATCGCGCATGCGGTCTCCGATACAATTAAAGTCCCGAGCAATAATCCACTTCCAACTGGCAAAGGCTGCAGTTCCGGTGGAAGCTGCAGCGGGAATTGCGGGTAAGAACTAAAGCTGGAAATCGGGGCGGATGATTCCGACCTCGGTTCTCTGCCAGTTATGAATGGTAGGGGTATGATAGGATGCAAGTTCGCCTACTTCGGATTCCGAAAGCAAGCTTAGCTGCTTCAAAGCTTCGACGACAGCGGGATACAAGGCCCGAACATTACCGTCTTCGATCTTTAAGACGAAGCCTAGTCCCTGCTCAGGAATCGTGATGGCGAAGATGCCTTCGGCTCCCATCTTGCCAATGATACGGCCTTTGGTTACCTCGATTAATCGCGTATCGAAGCGGTCGCTTCCCGCGAGGAATTGAGGATATTTTCGCACCGCGTCGACAATTCTTTGGCAAGCGTTTGCACGTACTTGCGGTAATTCGTCAGGGCGACCTAATCGGGCGAAGGCAAGTGCCAGTTGATCAATTCTCATGCCGAATACGGGCACTCCACAACCGTCAATCCCGAGCTGCATTTGCGGCTTCGGCACGCCGGTCATGGCGCACACTGCATCGAGCATAAGCTGCTGGACAGGATGCTGGATGCTCATGTAGGTATCCGGCGATGCCCCAAGGTGTGCGCTAAGCGCTAGCATACCCGAATGTTTGCCCGAGCAATTGTTGTGCAAGGTGCTCGGGGATTCTCCTCGCTCGCGCATCGCCTGTGCGGTCGGCGCGTGGTAAGGTTCATGTGCACCGCACTGCAGGTGCTCATGATGGTAACCGAGCTTGCCCAGAATACCCTGGGCCGTGTTCACGTGCTCAGCTTCCCCGTTGTGGGAAGCGCAGCATAAGGCGATTTCGGCATCAGTGAGGCCGAAATGATCAGCCGCGCCGGATTCTATCACCGGCAATGTTTGAATGAGCTTCGCCGTCGAACGGGCGAAGGTGAGCAGCTGCGGGTCGCCTGCTTGATGCAGCAGCGTCCCCCCAGCGTTAACGACCGCGAGGTGGACGCGGTGAATACTTTCTGTTATGCTTCCACGGAATATGCGGACAATGGTGTCAGAAGGCTTCATGTAGTGGGTTCACTCCATACTAGGATTATTGAAAAGAGGTTGCAATCATGATGATCGAGCGTAGCGGATTAATCATTTGGGTAAACGATATCAAAGCCGCGAGAAACCTGGAACGGTTCGGTTCCCTTCATTACATATCCAAGAAAATGAATTATGCTGTTCTTTATATACATGCCAGCAAAGTAGATGAGACAACACGGAACCTTTTGAAGCTCCCGTACGTCAAAAAGGTAGAGAAGTCTTACCGTAACGAAATTAAAACCGAATACAGTAGTGATGTGCCGGACAAAACTAGATTTTACACCCTTTGAGGCTGCAGTGCAAAACGAAAGCTTCGTAAGAAGCTTTTTTTTTATTTTTTGAATTTTTAGAAAATAAGCATTTTTTCATGATCTCACAAATATTTATTAATAATTTTATATATTCTTTCATGGGAAAAAAAGTTATAATCAAGTAAAATATAACTTACAGGCAGATAGGGAATAGGTACACGGTCTCATTTTAGTAGGAAAGGGGTTGTGATCATGAAAGACAAGGTGATGGGGAGATGGAGTACTTATGAACCATTCTTCGTACAGCTGGGTGACAAGAAAGTAGCGGACGTCGTGATCACGAATCATGCGAAGCTGAGATGGAGTGATCGTGTTTCTAGCGAAAACAATTCACTCGAGGAAATTTGCGCTTTTCTGTGGGAAAAGCTTAAAAATGATAGCATCGTCCCTTATTATCGCAATGAAGAAGACGTTTATCTCATTGATGATGACCTTGTCGTTGTTGCTGAGTTCTCCCATTTGGAACATGAGACTGATCTCGTGGGCAATCCGCTTCACAAAATGATTATTGTTACTTTCCTTGGGAAAATGTCAGAAACGATGGAGCTTCGTGATTTGAAGTCCTATTATTCTTGGCTTAGACACTCACGTCGCATGACACTGATCAAGAACAGTCGTAAGCGTCGATAACCGAATAGGTTGCTTAGCTGGAGTGTGTCGATGGCGGCATGCTCCTTTTTGCGTCTTAATGGACTGTGTGCTTGCGATTTCATATAATGGAAACAAAGAGAGGCGGGTTTACATGGCACTTAATTTTCATCAACTACATATTTTCTTTACCGTAGCGGAGAAAGGCAGCTTCTCTCATGCGGCGGGAGCCTTACATATGACACAGCCTGCGGTGACTATGCAGGTACAATCACTGGAAGATTATTTCGGCGTCAAGCTATTTCACCGCAGTACCAAAAAGATCGAGCTGTCCGAAGCGGGACGAGCTCTGCTGCCTTTTGCTAAAAACAGCATTGAGCTTATACGTGAGACGGACGTTGCCATGTCCAAATTTACGAAAATGATTGAAGGACGGCTGCAGTTGGGCGCCAGCTTAACGATGGGGGAATACATTTTACCTCGTCTTCTTGGACCCTTCAGCAAAGACTATCCTAACATCTCCGTATCGATGAAAGTGATGAATACGGCCCAGATTTTGGACGAGGTCCTGAGCCATCAGCTCAATTTCGGACTTGTAGAAGCGCCCATTCATCATCCGGATGTCCATACCGAAGCGATTCTTAGTGATGAGCTTAAGCTCATCGTGCCTGCGGACCATCCGCTAGCCGATATGGAGGTTGTAACACTAGAGGAGCTGTTGAAATATCCGTTTGTACTTCGTGAGCAAGGATCCGGGACGAGAAGAGTGATGGAAGAGGAGTTTGCGCGCTGCAACATGGATTGCTCTTCCATGAAGATTGTCATGGAGCTTGGCAGCACTGGTGCTATCAAATCTGCTGTTGAAGCGGGTTTGGGTATATCTATTCTTTCCCAGTCGTCCGTCAAGCATGAAGTGACGCTAGGCCTCTTTAAAGTGAAGCAGATCGAGAACATCGCCTTCGAACGCAGCTTCTATGCTATTTACTTGAACTCTACGCTGCTGCCTATATCGGCAGTAAGCTTCATGACTTTCTTGCGACAAGAGGATTTGAGCCGTTTTCTTTAATGTTTTACATAAATCTACAGTTCGCTTAACGATGAGTTCATAAATGTCATTTACGATGAAGGAAGGTAATTGAAAATGTCTGCAAGAATCGAAGCGGATTTACATACACATACGACAGCATCAGATGGGACTCAAAGCCCCGCGGCTAACGTTCAAATGGCGTTTGACGCCGGACTAAGCGCTATCGCGATCACTGACCACGATACGGTCTCCGGTGTCGCAGAGGCGCTCTTAGCGGGGCGTGAGCTCGGTATTGAGGTCGTACCAGGCGTTGAAATCTCCACGGTTGCTAATGGTCAGGATATCCACGTACTAGGTTATTATATGGACATTCATAATGAGCAATTTCTTCAGAGACTGGCGTCTTTGCGTGAAACGAGAGATACCCGCAATAACATGATCATTGAGCGTTTGCAGCAGCTCGGACTAGACATCACAATGGCGGAAGTGCTGCGGGAAATAGAGAATATTAAGAGTAAGGGTGACACAGTTGGAAGGCCTCACATCGCTGCGGTACTGCTAAACAAAGGCTATGTGAGCACAATTAGCGAGGCTTTTGACCGATATTTAGGAACAGGTGCTGCCGCTTATGCCAACCCGCCAAGGATAGAACCAGCTACAGCAATTGGCTGGATCCAAGAAGCGGGAGGAAAGGCCGTCCTCGCACACCCAGGTATTTACCATGATGATGCCCTTATAGAGGCAATTGCCCATCAAGGCTTGGATGGTATTGAAGTCTATCACTCTGACCATACGCCGGAAGATGAGGCGAAATATCTTAGTCTTGCACAGCGCTCCGGACTTCTTATAACGGCTGGTTCCGATTTCCATGGTGAACGAGGCGGTGTCGTATTCCACGCACCTATCGGTTCGAGGCGAATAGGAATCGATGTTTTACAAAGCCTCAAACCAGAGAAGGAGCAGCGTACATGAAGAAAATTCGCAAAGCTATTATCCCTGCAGCAGGTCTGGGAACTCGATTCCTGCCAGCTACAAAGGCGCAGCCCAAAGAGATGCTGCCTATCGTTGATAAACCGGCCATTCAATATATCGTGGAAGAAGCGATTGAATCTGGCATTGAAGATATTATTATTGTCACTGGACGCAATAAGCGTGCAATTGAAGATCATTTTGACAAATCGGTCGAACTTGAGATGATGTTGGAGGAAAAGGGTAGTACGCAGCTTCTCGAAATCGTGCAATCCGTTTCGAATCTGGCCGATGTTCACTATATTCGACAAAAGCAGCCTCTCGGACTTGGTCACGCGATTCTGTGCGCCCGCAAATTTATTGGCGATGAGCCATTCGCAGTTCTGCTTGGCGATGATATTCTCCAATCCTCGCCGCCAGGACTTAAGCAAATGATGGATATCTACGAACAATCCGAAACGTCCGTCATTGCTGTGCAAGAAGTGCCATGGGAAGATGTCAGTAAGTATGGTATCGTCTCTCCCTCAAGTAGCTTAGGTAACTACCAGTTGATCGAAGATCTAGTTGAGAAGCCGGACCGTGATCAGGCACCTTCGAATTTAGCCGTTATCGGGCGGTACATCATCATGCCGGAAATTTTCGGTATTTTGGAGAGACAAGAGCCTGGCCGCGGCGGCGAAATTCAATTGACCGACGCTTTGCGTGTACTCAACAGGCAGCAGCAAATGGCTGCCTATCTGATGCAAGCTAAGCGCTACGACGTTGGTGATAAGATGGGATACATTGAAGCGACCATCGAACTTGCCTTGCAGCGTCCGGATTTACAGGACCAAGTAAAAGCCTATCTATTATCTCTGATTCGTCAGTTGGAATTGAAATAGAGAAACGCGATTGAACTTGGGAGGTTGGATGGAATGGTACAGGTGCAGCGAATTGCGGTTATTGGAACGGGATATGTCGGACTGGTATCGGGTACTTGCTTCGCGGAGATGGGGCATCAGGTTATTTGCGCTGATCGTGACGAAGGAAAAATAGCTCGCTTGCAGCAAGGGGATATTCCAATCTATGAACCTGGTCTGAAGGAGCTAGTCATGTCTAATCTGCTAGCTAACCGCCTATCATTTACTTCGCAAATCAGTGATGCCATTGTTTTATCGGATATCATCTTCATTGCTGTAGGAACACCAACAGAGGACAATGGCGATGTGGATATGACCCAAGTTAATAGTGTTATTGCAAGTATTGCTGCCTATTCCACGACTTCCAAGATCATCGTGATGAAAAGTACCGTACCGGTAGGAACCGGCCGCTGGGTAGAAGAGCAGTTGAAGTCGTTAGCTGCTGCTCATTTAGACATGCATGTCGTTTCTAACCCTGAATTTCTTCGAGAAGGCTCTGCGATAGAGGATACCTTTCATCCGGATCGTGTCGTTATTGGTGCGGATCACCTTGAAGCAGGAGCCCGAATTGCTGCCCTGCACGCTCCTTTACGAACCGAGCTGCTTCTGACAGACCGCGAAAGCGCTGAGCTTATCAAATACGCCTCCAACGCATTTCTTGCTGCCAAAATTTCATTTATTAACGAAATGGCTCATGTGTGTGAGAAAGTGGGTGCTAATGTTGGCCTTGTGGCTAAAGGCATGGGGCTGGATCGCCGCATTGGTCCTCATTTTCTGAACGCGGGTATTGGATACGGGGGCTCCTGCTTCCCCAAGGATACGAAAGCGCAGCTTAAGCTTGCTCAGAACGTCGATTATGATTTCAAAATATTACGTTCCGTGATTGAAGTGAATCACCTGCAGCGAGAACGTTTTGTACATAAAATTGAACGTGCAGTCGGCAATTTGACCGGGAAGCGAATAGCTGTCATGGGTTTGGCTTTTAAGCCGAATACAGACGATTTGCGTGATGCTCCAGCGCTCGATATTATTGCCGCACTTAAAGAGCGGGGCGCCATAGTTAATGCTTATGACCCTGTATCTACAGGGCATGCTGCTCGGCTCCTTCCCGAAGTGAACCTGTTCACCGATCCTTATCTTACCCTCCATGAGGCTGACGCCGTGGTTATCACCACGGAGTGGGATGATATTCGCCGCATGAACTGGCGTCTGGTTAGAAGCCTTGTGAAGGAACCCCTCATCGTGGATGGACGGAATATGTTTGAGCCGGAAGAGATGAGTAGACTCGGGTTTACCTATGTGTCGATAGGCAGAAAAACAGCCATGTTGGACATGGTTATTTCATAAAAATAGGACGCAAAAGAACCTAGCGGTTAAGTCGCTAGGTTTTTTATTTTCCAAATGAAATTTTATTTTATTGTCATGTTCATCTGCTTAATCATGTTCTCATCGGGTGTTACAAATAGCGTCTTCTGATTCACATAGATGACAAATCCGGGTTTGGAACCATTTGGTTTATGGACATGTTTAATGGCCGTATAGTCAACAGGGACCTGGCTTGAATGTTTGGCTTGACTAAAATAAGCGGCCAATTGAGCTGCCTCCAGCAGGGTAGTCTCTGAAAAGCTATCGCTGCGAATAACGACATGGGAGCCAGGAATATCCTTCGTATGCAGCCATGTATCCATCGAAGAGGCTAGTCGATTCGTTAAATATTCGTTCTGTGTATTATTTTTACCAACATAGATCGGGACACCTTCACTGGAAAGGTAGCAGGCCAAAGCCGGCTTATCTTTCTTTTTCTTTTTACGCTGTTTTTTATTGCGGTCACGTACATAACCTTGCTCCATAAGCTCATCGCGGATCTCTTCGATATCGGTTAAAGAAGCGACACTAAGCTGCTGCAGTAAAGAGTTTAAGTACGTAATCTCTTGATGGGTTTGTGCAATTTGTTCCTCGACAATCGCCGTGCTGTTTTTCATTTTTGTGTACTTTTTAAAATACCGCTGTGCATTTTCAGAGGGGTTCAATAGCGGATCCAGCTTTATTTTTATCAAAGCTTGGTCCTGATCATAGTAGTTGATGATCTCGACCTCGCGATCCCCTCTTTTGATCAGGTGAAGGGAGGCCGTCAAGAGCTCACCGAGAATCCGATATTTGTCGGCATCTTTGGAGTCATCAACGGTTTCTTGAAGTTTTTCCAACTTTTTAACATTTTTATTCGCTTCATTATGCAAAAAACGGAGCAAATCAGCCACACGTTGTTTGACCGTATCTCTTTCCGCTTTGTCGCCATAAAAGTGCTCTAAACAATCGCTCGGTGTCGCATATGACGTGGAAATGCCGGTAATGTGTGTTAAAGGTGTCATGGCAAAGAATAATTTACCGGTACCTTCTTGCTCTACAATGACGGGTTCGTAGCTATGCTGACGTACAGCCGTCATGACACCATCGAAAGCTGTCCACAAGGCCGCTTGGTCATCTTCTTGTTCGTTGTTCCCGCCTTGACGGCTGCGGAATACGATTTCTTTGGCGATCAAAGGACTTAGCCCACTGAATGCAGCGACTAATTTTTGTTCAGGTTTTTCCTTGGACTCTTCTTCACCGGAATCTTGATGAATAGCCTGCAAGAACGATGAGGCATCGGCCTCAAGCGGATTTTGTTTATCCTGCTCAGGGGGCGTGACATACTTGCTACCCGGCATAACAATCCGATAAGAACTAATGGCAGGCGTTACGTGATGGATGCCGTCTAGAATCGATTCTGTTGCCGGGTCCAGAAGAATAATATTGCTGTGTCGGCCCATGATTTCCACAATAATCTGTTTGGTGCTCATATCTCCTAGTTCATCGCGATGACGAATTTGCAAGCGGATGACACGCTCCATGCCTATTTGTTCCACGGCTTCAATAACACCGCTCTCACAATGCTTGCGAAGCAGCATACAGAACATAGGAGCATCCATTGGATTTAAAGAGGACTGCTCGGTGATTTGGACCCTCGGATAGGTAGGATTTGCGGAAAGAAGAAGTTTTACATTTTTTCCTTGTGCTCGGATATGCATAATAACGTCATTCTCGGTGGGCTGGTGAATTTTATTGATTCGGCCTCCTACACACGCTTGCAGTTCGTGAACAATTGCATGAAGGACTAGTCCGTCTAAAGCCATGATACATACAACTCCATTCTAGGGAGCTAATTGCAATGTGTGTTGAAATCGCAATTAGCTCCTCGGTTAAAAACTTTGCTAACCTCTATGATGCCATACTTTTCACAAAAACTTAAGTGTTAGTCTGCAAGAAAGATGATTTCAGGGATATTTTCCTGCTTGTCTGAATACATTTACTTATGAGTTAATGGCGAGATTATGTGGAAGTGGGAGGGAGAAGGGCGGATGAGTCAGAATAAGTGGTACCAGTTGACATCGGAAGAAGTCCTGCAGTCACAGCAGGTGAGCATGCAGCAAGGATTGCCCTGGGAGGAAGCTTGGAAGCGACAGGCAGAAGTTGGTCGAAACGAGCTTTCCGAAGGGAAGCGTGTTTCTCCGATTACACTGCTTTTGAATCAATTCAAAGATTTCATGGTGCTGGTCTTATTGGGGGCAACCTTGATTTCCGGCTTGTTGGGTGAATATTTAGATGCCATTACCATTATCGTTATTATTGTGATGAATGGCATTCTTGGCTTTACACAGGAATTTCGGGCGGAACGTTCATTGCGCGCACTTAAAGAATTGTCAGCCCCTAACGCAAATGTGTGGAGAGAAGGCGCAGTTCATCAAATACCAGCTCGTGATTTGGTCCCAGGCGATATTATTTTGCTCGAAAGTGGCGACCGGGTGCCGGCAGATGTGCGGTTTCTGGAAACGAATGGCTTATATATCGAGGAGTCAGCCTTAACAGGGGAGTCGGTAGCCGTCGGTAAAATAACATCGGCTATATCTAACGATGAAGTACCTCTTGGGGATCAGCGTAATCTGGGTTTCATGGGTACGATGGTATCGCGTGGAACAGCCAAAGCCATTGTTGTTCGTGTCGGGATGAGCACGGAGATGGGGAAAATCGCTGATCTGATTCAAAATACAGAATCTATGGAGACGCCGCTTCAGCATCGTTTGGAACAGCTTGGGAAGATTCTGATCATTGTCGCGATCGCATTGACTGTTCTCGTTGTTATCGCAGGTATTATGCATGGACAACCACCTTATGCGATGTTCCTGGCCGGTGTCAGCTTAGCCGTCGCCGCTATTCCGGAAGGACTTCCGGCTATAGTAACCATTGCGCTTGCACTCGGTGTACAACGAATGATTAAGCGTAAAGCCATTGTAAGAAAATTGCCTTCCGTAGAAACCTTAGGTTGTGCCTCGGTCATCTGTTCCGATAAAACAGGAACGCTGACTCAGAATAAAATGACGGTTACCCACTTATGGGTGGGCGGTGACGTGTTGGAAGTGACGGGTGACGGTTATACGCCGGTTGGGGATATCCAATTAAGTGGACAAAATACCGATGCGCTTAAGAACCCTTCACTTAGTAGGCTGCTTCATGTGTCCGTGCTTTGTAATAATGCAACTTTGTACGAGGAAAAGCAGGAGTTGAAACGGAAGAAGGGCAAGGATGGCAATGACGGCGTTGTCTCTGTTTGGAACATTAAAGGGGATCCAACTGAAGGTGCATTAGTTGTCCTGAGTGCGAAGAGTGGCATTACCCAGGAATCGCTAAGTGAGAAATATAAGCGTATCGCTGAATTTCCTTTTGACTCTGAACGTAAGCGTATGTCTGTGCTTGTCACTTCTGAGCATGGTCGGATGGCTTGCACGAAGGGAGCTCCTGATGTTCTAATCCAGCATTGCAGCTACATTCTTTGGGATGGAAAGGTGATTCCGTTCACATCTACCCTTAAACAGAAAGTGATTTCTGCGAATGAAGGCATGGCCAAATCCGCTCTGCGGGTATTGGGGATTGCTTACAAAGAACTTAAGAGCAATGACCGATACGAGGATTATGAAGATGTGGAAAACAGTTTGATCTTTGTTGGATTAACCGGCATGATCGATCCACCGCGCAAAGAAGTGCGTGAAGCTATCTCGAAATGCCGTAAAGCAGGCATCAAAACGGTTATGATTACAGGTGACCATCAGACGACAGCTGAGGCGATTGCTAAGCAGCTCGGCATGATTCCAGCGAATGGGGTCAGCATGAGTGGTCAGCAGATTGCAGGGCTCTCGGACGATGAACTGGATGCTAAAGTGAATGATACCTACGTGTATGCGAGGGTATCCCCTGAGCATAAACTGCGTATCGTCAAAGCTTTGCAGCGCAAAGGACATGTTGTCGCTATGACGGGGGATGGCGTGAACGATGCGCCAGCGATCAAAGCTGCGGATATCGGCATTGCAATGGGGATTACAGGGACGGATGTATCCAAGGAAGCTTCCTCTTTAATTCTAAGCGATGATAACTTCTCCACGATCGTAGCGGCGATTGAAGAAGGACGCGGTATTTATGAAAATATTCGTAAATTCATTCGATATCTGCTTGCTTCTAATGTCGGCGAAATTATGACGATGTTCATTGCGATGATGGCCGGTCTGCCTTTGCCGCTTGTACCGATTCAAATTCTATGGGTGAATCTTGTCACCGACGGCCTTCCTGCTATGGCGCTCGGTGTGGATCAAGCGGAGAAGGACTTGATGCAGCACAAGCCGCGCTCGGCGAAAGAAAATATTTTCGCAAGACGATTAGGTTGGAAAATTATTTCAAGAGGTATTCTTATCGGCGTTTGCACTTTAGGTGCTTTCTGGCTCGTATTACGAGTCAACCCTTCTGATGCTGATACCTTACTGAAAGCGCAAAGCGTAGCATTTGCCACTTTGGTCATGGCTCAACTCATTCACGTATTTGATTGCCGCAGTTCACGCTCTATTTTCCACCGTAATCCTTTTCAAAATCGTTACCTTGTTCTCGCAGTACTTTCCTCACTTATATTGATGTTGGCCGTTATGTATGTGGAAGCTCTTCAACCTATTTTCAAAACGGTTCCACTTGGTTGGAAGGATTGGATTCTGGTTCTGATCGCCGCTGGCATTCCGACCTTCTTAATGGGGCTGGGCAGTGTGCTGTCGCCTAAACGCAACAACAAGAATTCACGTTCTGTTTCTTATAATTCTTCCAAACCGAGCTTCAGATAGTGCTTAAAGCTGCCGTGAGGCGGCTTTTCTGTTTGAAACGAGCCTTACATTTACAAGTCTATTAATGGTTAACGCCGCATTGTTTGTCGTTGCAACGTATATGGCGAGGCCGATTGAAAATGATCTTTTCCAGTGTTTATCGAATTGAATAACTTCATTGTTTAAATCGGATATCGAGTAGTGAGCAAGATTTATTCAACTCTTTTACTAGTGATCTATTAACACTATCCCATTAGCTCATGTCATGTCGAATCAGAGAAATATTCGGTTGGAATGGGGAGGAAGGACTATGCATCTAGACATTTTTACGCTATGATAATGGCTAAACCGCATACTGGGAGTGCTATAAACAATGAATTTTACAAAAATGCATGGTCTAGGCAACGATTTTATCGTAGTAGCTGGTGAGAAAGAACTTCCTGCTGATGCAGATCAGCGTGCGATCCAGCTGTGCAATCGTTTCTTTAGTATTGGAGCTGACGGCATCGTCTATATTCTTCCTTCTGACAATGCTGATTTCAAAATGCGCATTATTAACTCCGACGGATCTGAGCCTGAACAATGCGGCAATGCCATCCGCTGCGTTTCTAAATATGTATACGATCATAAGCTAATTGATAAAACGGAGATTACCGTTGAAACACTTGGCGCAGGCGTACAAAAGGTACAATTAAACGTACAAGATGGCAAAGTTCGGACTGTTCGCGTGGATATGGGTCAACCGATCCTGAACGGCCTTCAAGTCCCGACTACGGTAGATGAAGCTAAAGTTATCAATTACCCGATTGAAGTTGACGGGAAAGAGTTTCGTTTTACAGCTGTTTCAATGGGGAACCCGCACTGTGTTATTTATGTCGAGGATGCTGTGAATTTCGATCTTGCCACATGGGGGCCGAAGCTTGAAGTGCACCCGATGTTCCCGCGTAAAATCAATGTCGAATTCGCAACGGTGAAAAATCGTGCTTACACGGATATGCGCGTTTGGGAAAGAGGGGCAGGTCCTACACTTGCTTGCGGAACTGGCGCTTGTGCAACGCTTGTATCCTCTGTGTTAAACGGTTTAACGGACCGTGAAGCGACTGTTTCGCTCAAAGGCGGAGAGTTGTTTATCGAATGGAATGAAGCGGACAACCATGTTTATATGACCGGACCTGCGGAAGAAGTGTTTACGGGCACGGTTTAAGTTAATTACATTTTTAGTAGGTGGGGAATTTATCATGAAATTGGATCTTCGTACGGCGCTGCAGCGGGATATTTTGGTCGGTGACGGCGCTATGGGGACTTATTTATATCAGATGGGATTTCCTGTCGGCATTTCTTATGAAGAATTGAATTTGCTTAGGCCGGAAACGGTTGCTGACGTGCACCGCCGTTATTTTGAGGCAGGTGCGCGTCTTATTGAAACGAATACATTCTCGGCTAATCGCGAAAAATTATCCAAGTACGGACTAGAAGGCGATGTTGAAGCGATTAACCGCGCAGGTGTTGAGCTAGCCAGAAAAGCGGTTGGTGACGAAGCATATGTTGTTGGGGCTATTGGATCTATTCGTGCGGGCAAGCGCAAAAACGTTCGTACGACGGATGTTGAGGAATCACTCCGCGAGCAGATTGGCATCTTACTGGATTCGCCAGTGGACGGGCTATTGCTTGAGACCTTCTATGATTTGGAAGAGTTACAGCTCGCGCTGCGTATCATTCGAAGCATGAGTGAGCTGCCTGTCATTTGTCAGTTCGCTAACGAAGGCACCGGCAGCACACAGGACGGCGTTCCGCTGCAGGAAGCGTTCCAACGGTTACGCGACGGCGGGGCTGACGTCATCGGCTTCAACTGCCGTGTCGGCCCGAATGGGATTCTCCGTTCGATGGAGAAGCTAACTCCAATCGCCGGCATTCCATTCTCCGCGTTCCCGAACGCGGGGCTGCCTGACTACGTCGACGGTCACTACACCTATGCGGCGACGCCTCAGTACTTTGCCGAGAGCGCGCTGCGCTTCGCTGACCTCGGCGCTCGCATCATCGGCGGCTGCTGCGGCACCACGCCGGAGCATATCGCCGCCGTCGCCCAGGCGCTGCAAGGCTACGTCCCGGCAGCGCCTGGTACGTTGGCCTCCGCGCGAGCTGTGCGCGTGAGCGAGCCCGCCCCGGCGAAGCCTGCGCCGCCGGCAGGCAAACCTTCGCTGCTCGAAATCGTGAAGCAGCGCAAAACCGTCATTGTCGAGCTGGATCCCCCAAGGGATCTCGACATCGAGAAATTTATGCAGGGGTCGAAGGCCCTGCAGGATGCGCATGTCGACGCCATTACGATGGCCGACAATTCACTGGCCGTGACGCGCATGAGCAATCTGGCCCTCGGTTACCTCGTGCAGGAACGCTTAAGCGCGCGTCCGCTGATCCACATCGCGTGCCGCGACCGCAACATGATTGGGACGCAGTCCCATCTGATGGGTCTTCACGCGCTGGGCATCGACCACGTGCTGGCCGTGACCGGCGATCCCGCCAAATTCGGCGATCTCCCTGGGTCCAGCTCCGTTTACGATCTGACCTCCTTCGAGATTATTCGGATGATTAAGCAGCTTAACGAGGGCATTGCTTTCTCGGGTAAGCCGCTTAAGCAGAAGGCCAACTTCGTTGTAGGGGCTGCTTTTAATCCGAATGTGAAGCATCTGGATAAAGCGGTTCAGCGCTTGGAACGCAAAATTGAAGCAGGCGCCGATTACATCATGACGCAGCCCGTCTACGACGCCAAGCTGATTGAACAAATTTATGAAGCGACGAAGCATTTAAATATACCGATCTTCATAGGTATTGCTCCGCTAGCTAGCGGAGGGAATGCTGAATATCTGCACAATGAAGTTCCAGGTATTCGGTTATCCGATGAAGTGAGAGAACGCATGAATGGACTCAAGGGTCCAGAAGGGCGGGCTATGGGCGTTGAGATTGCCAAAGAGCTGCTGGATGCAGCAATGCCTTTCTTTAATGGCATCTATCTGATGACCCCTTTTCTGGCCTACGAGATGTGCGTAGACCTGACGAAGTATGTATGGGAAAAGTCGAATCGACATGATTTCCACTTGTACCCACTTTCAAAATGAATTAAAATAGGTTAATGGATGTGATAAGGATGATTTGCAGTATGACCGGATTCGGACAAGCGAATCGTTCTTTTGCGGGATACAACGTGTTTATCGATGTGAAATCGGTCAATCATAGGTATAGTGAAGTGTCGATCCGATTGCCGAAGGAATGGGCGGCTTTTGAAGACGCTTTGAAGAAAACGGTGCTGCAAGCGGTGAAGAGAGGACGGGTAGACGTCTTCGTCACGGCGGAACGTGAAACGGCTTCCCCGAAGAGTGTAACGGTTAACTTCGCTTTGGCAGATGCCTATTTGCAGGCTGCGGAGCAGTTGAAGGAGCGCTATGGGTATGCCGAGCAGGTCGAGCTCAAAGATTTATTGAAGCTTCCGGATCTCATTCAGATGAAGGAGTCGCGTAAGGAACCTGATGAAGAGATTGAACAGGAACTATGCGCCTGCTTGCAGGAGGCCGTTGCCAGATTATCCGACATGCGGCTGCGGGAAGGAGCGTTTCTGGAGCAAGATATTCGTGAGCGCTTGGCGGAACTGAAGCGAATCCATGTCGAATTGGTAGCTTTAGCACCTCAGGTGGTTCAAGACTATGCGGCTAAGATGACGAACAGAATTCAGTCACTTCTTCAGGAGCAAACGCCTGTGGATGAGCAGCGCCTAGCGACAGAAATTGCGATATTCGCAGATCGTTCGAATGTGGATGAGGAATTAACTCGACTGAAAAGTCATTTTGAGCAATGTGATCAATTGCTTACAGAGAAAGAGCCTGTTGGACGAAAGTTGGATTTCTTGATTCAAGAAATGAATCGAGAAGTGAACACGATCGGATCCAAGTCCAATCACTCGGAGCCTACGGCTAGAGTGATTACGATGAAAGCAGAGCTTGAGAAGATGCGCGAACAAATACAGAATATCGAGTGAAGCGGCATGGAGCTTCGCGAGGAGGAAGTCGTAATGGCTATCAAATTAATTAATATCGGGTTCGGCAACATCGTATCGGCGAACCGCATTATCTCGATCGTAAGTCCGGAATCGGCTCCGATCAAGAGGATCATTCAAGAAGCGCGTGATCGTCACATGCTGATTGACGCTACATATGGTAGAAGAACCCGTGCCGTTATTATCACTGACAGCGACCATGTGATTTTGTCGGCAGTACAACCAGAGACGGTAGCGCATAGACTATCCAACAAGGACGATGATCATGACGAGTAATACGAATACCCTTGAGCGTGAGAGAGGCATTCTGATTGTTTTATCCGGTCCTTCCGGTGTCGGTAAGGGTACCGTTTGCGCCGCGCTGCGCAAGTGTTCACCGGATATCGTCTACTCGGTATCGGCCACAACCCGTTCTCCTCGACAAGGGGAAGTAGATGGTGTAAACTATTTTTTCAAAACGCGGGAGCAATTTCAACAGATGATCGAAACGGATGAAGTGTTGGAATGGGCCGAATATGTAGATAACTTCTACGGCACTCCGAGACGTTTTGTTGAGGAAACGCTGCGCTCCGGTCAAGATGTCATCTTGGAAATCGAAGTGCAGGGTGCTCTGCAAGTTAAACAAAAGTTTTCCGAAGGTGTTTTCATTTTCTTGCTGCCGCCTTCTCTAGATGAGCTTGAGAATCGCATTGTAACGCGTGGTACGGAAACGGATGAAGTCATTCGCAGCCGCATGTCGGTAGCTATGGACGAAATTCGCTTGATGGAGCACTATGACTATGCGATTGTGAATGACCATGTAGAAACGGCTTGTTCCAAAATACAAGCGATTCTCTTAGCAGAACATTGCAAAAAAGATCGGATGTATCCAAAAATCGTACAATGGATGGATGAGGTGAATTGAATGCTATACCCTTCAATTGATAAACTGCTTGATATCGTGGATAGCAAGTATTCACTAGTTGTAGCTGCTTCCAAAAGAGCAAGATCTTTGCGTGATGGCGCTAAATCAAATTTGAAAGGCCAAAAGGCCCACAAACATGTTGGTGTTGCGTTAGAAGAACTATACGGCAACTACATCGGTTATGAGAAAATTGAGACGACAGAGACCGAGAAATATCAGAAGAAATAAATTGGTTTACCCAACAACCCTAGTGGTTGTTATTTTTTTCTCAAATTGTGCGTGGAAAGGGGATACTCATGAGTGTACTGCATGGCAAAACGATTGTGCTCGGCGTATGCGGAGGCATTGCCGCTTATAAAGCTGCTGCGTTAACGAGTAAATTGACACAAGCTGGTGCAATTGTGCGTGTTATTATGACCAAATCAGCTGTTGAATTCGTAGCGCCGTTAACGTTTCAAACGCTGTCTCGTCATCATGTTTTCGTGGATACCTTTGATGAGAAAGACCCTTCGGTTGTATCCCATATCAACTTGGCGGATAGCGCTGACCTCGTGCTTGTTGCGCCTGCAACGGCGAATATGATTGGCAAGCTAGCGCTTGGTCTTGGCGATGATATGCTAAGTACGACGCTTCTTGCAACCATGGCACCGATATGGGTAGCGCCTGCAATGAACGTGCATATGTATGCGAATCCAGCTGTACAGCATAATATGCAGACCTTGCTAAGCCGCGGAGTGCGGTTTATTGAACCGGGAGAAGGGCAATTGGCTTGCGGTTACGTGGGAAAAGGACGGCTTGCTGAACCTGAGGAGATTCTTGCTGCGATAGAGCAGCATTTTAAGGGGGAGCCTAGGCGTTTAAATGGACAACGTGTCCTTGTGACTGCCGGAGGCACCGTTGAACGTATTGATCCGGTACGGTACATTACGAATGACTCCTCCGGCAAAATGGGCTACGCTATCGCCGAAGAAGCGGTGCGTATGGGAGCCAAGGTAACGTTGATATCAGGGCCATCCGCTTTATCCGCGCCTGAGGGCGTTCAGCTAATCAATGTTCAATCTGCTTTGGATATGAGAGAGGCCGTGCTAGCTCGTCTAGACGAAAGTAACCTCATTGTTAAGGCTGCTGCGGTTGCCGATTACCGCCCATCGGTTGTTTCAGAGCAAAAGATCAAAAAGAAGTCAGATTCGCTAACTTTAGAGCTGGTTAAAAATCCGGATATTTTACAGGAAATCGGTTCTCTCAAAAAGCATCAGTTCATCATCGGGTTTGCTGCGGAGACGGAACGTTTGGACGAGCATGCGATGGACAAGCTGAACCGTAAAAACTGTGATCTCATCGTTGGTAATGATGTGTCACAGGAGGGTGCGGGCTTTAGCGGAGATACGAATGTGGTCCGGTTCTATGATCGTAATGGGCTCGTAGAGGCCCTACCTATACAGAGTAAGAAAGATGTGGCACGTAGACTGCTCGAGCTTGCGGCGGATCGTATGCATACCGCAGCGGGGGAATCCTGATGTACGCCAAAGTCATTGTCGATGTCCCAGCGAAACAAACGAACCGGGCATTCGACTATGAAGTACCCGCATCCCTGAGCAAATGGGTTGAAGTGGGCAGTCGCGTTGGCGTGCCTTTCGGCCCTCGGGTGCTGCAAGGCTTTGTCGTCGAACTGCAAGAGGAAACGCAGGTGGATGTAACTCGCATTAAGCCGATTCAGAACGTCCTCGACTTGGTTCCTCCACTTACGGAGGAACTTGTGAGTCTAGGGAGGTGGGTCAGCCGCGTGTACTTGTGCCATGAAGTTACGGCACTCCAGGCGATGCTGCCCGCTGCGCTTAAAGCGAAATATGAACGTGCGATTGGGGTCGGGGAGGAGTCTGGCGAGCAATCGTTGCTGGACATGTCGGATCTCCAAGAGATTGTTAGTTTCGTAAAGTCCAAAGGCTCAGTCTCGATGGATGCTTTGATGGAGCGTTTTGCAAGTGACGGCGCCCTCATTAAACAACTGCTGAGCGCAGGTATCCTAACGGAAGTACAAGTGGTCAAAGACCGAATGAACACCAAGAAGGCGTTGACTGTTTTCCCTCCAGCTGGAGGCAGCGGATTGGAAGAGGCCTTGGCTGAGCTTCCTGCCAGAGCTAACAAACAGCAGGATGTGCTGCGTTATTTGATGGAGCATCCACACGCGATTCGGCTTACGGAGCTGATGGAAACGGTGGAGGTCGGCGCTAGCACGGTCAAAAGCTTGGCGGATCGCGGGTGGATTGAGCTGCGTGAGGTCGAAGTGATGCGCGACCCCTATGCGGGTCGCGCTTTCACGCGGACGAAGCCGCTTCCCTTAACGGAAGAACAGAGCAGTGTCTTCGCGGAAATTCGGGATGCTGTAGCGGAGGAACGCAATGAGGTATTTCTGCTGCATGGGGTTACGGGTAGCGGTAAAACCGAAGTGTATTTACAATCCATTCAGCAGTGCTTGGATATGGATAAAGAAGCGATTGTTCTCGTTCCTGAAATTTCACTGACGCCGCAGATGGTAGAACGATTTAAAGGGCGGTTTGGCGATTTGGTCGCCGTCCTACACAGTCGGTTATCGAATGGCGAACGGTACGACGAATGGCGTAAAATCATGCGCAAGCAAGTGAAGGTTGTAATCGGCGCTCGTTCGGCGATTTTTGCTCCTTTTACGAGAATTGGCCTTATTATCATTGATGAAGAACACGAATCTTCCTATAAACAAGAGGAGAGTCCCAAATATCACACCCGTGATGTCGCGGTTCAAAGAGCGAAGCAGCAAAACGCCGTCGTTGTGCTCGGTTCCGCAACTCCCTCTCTTGAAAGTATCGAGAAGACAAGGCGACGCCGTGACAGGGATAAACCTCCCTTTCGGTTGTTGACAATGCGGGAACGCGTAGCCAGCCGTCCGATGCCCCCAGTAGCTATTGTCGATATGCGTGAGGAGCTGAAAAATGGAAATCGTTCTATGTTCAGCCGCTCCTTGTATAAAGCGATCGAAGATCGGTTACAAAAGAAAGAACAGATTGTTTTACTGCTGAATCGGCGCGGGTATGCGACGTTCGTTATGTGCCGTACTTGCGGTTTCGTCTCGCAATGTCCGCATTGTGATATTTCACTTACCTATCATCAAAGCTCGCGCATGCTGCGCTGTCATTATTGCGGCTATGCGGAGCGAGAGGTTACGCAGTGTCCTAGCTGCCAGTCGGAGCATATTCGTCATTTTGGTACAGGAACACAGCGTGTTGAAGAGGAGCTTAGTAAGATTTTCCCCGGGATTCGGGTCATCCGCATGGATGTCGATACCACGACGGAGAAAGGTTCGCATGAAAAATGGCTGACGATGTTTCGCGAGAAGCAGGCGGATGTGCTGCTTGGCACGCAGATGGTAGCCAAAGGGCTGGATTTTCCCGACGTGACCTTAGTGGGGGTTATTGCAGCGGATACGGTACTTAATCTGCCGGATTTTCGTTCAGCGGAGCGGACTTTTCAGTTGCTAACACAGGTTGCAGGCCGGGCGGGTCGTCATGAAAAGCAAGGGGAAGTGTTCGTCCAGACATACACGCCCGAACATTATAGTGTGCAGTATGCAAGCAGGCACGATTATATCGCTTTTGCGAACCATGAGCTTGATATACGTGCAAATTTAGGCTATCCGCCTTATCAGCGTTTGATTCTTGTCACTTTTTCACATGAGCAGGTTCCGCTCCTAGTACGTTCTGCGGAGGCTTTTGTAACGAGATTGAAAGAGATCGCTTTTACGTATCGGGCCCAGCAGGTTGATCTGTTTACGAATACGTTGTCCACGGATCAATCGTTTCAAATGGACGTGTTAGGACCTGTTGCATCGCCGATTTCACGAATCAAAGATAGATATCGATTCCAATGCGTGGTAAAATATCGGGGGGAAGATCAGGCTGCAGAGATCGTTGCTAAAGCAGTAGCTTGGTTTGAAGAGCGCTCGGCGAAAGAAAAGCTGCTGATTAGCGTGGATGTTGACCCGCAATATTTGATGTAATGAACCCCAAATAGAGAAGACTTCAAAGGTAGGTGCACATTATGGCTATTCGTATTATTGTTAAAGATCCAGATCCAGTGCTGCGTGAGAAAGCCGTCACGGTTACGAAATTTAATTCCAATCTGCATAAACTGCTAAATGATATGGCAGACACGATGTATGAAGCGGAGGGCGTGGGCCTTGCTGCCCCGCAAATCGGTATTCTTAAACGCGTTATCGTTATGGATTGCGGAGAAGAACACGGCGGATTGATTGAAATGGTAAATCCTGAGGTTGTCACTTCCAGCGGTGAACAAATGGGGCCGGAAGGCTGCTTAAGTATTCCCGGACTTCGCGGCGATGTGCTTCGGCCGCTCCATGTTACGGCCAAAGGTCAAGATCGTGATGGAAATCCGATTGAAGTGACGGGTACGGATTTGCTGGCTCGCTGCATTTTCCATGAAATTGATCACTTGAACGGTGTTCTGTTTACCGATCTTGCAACCAAAACGTATACGGCTGAAGAAGAGGAAGATTCCGAGTGAACATTATTTTCATGGGCACGCCGGATTTCGCAGTACCCTCCTTGCGTCTGCTCTTGGAGGAAGGCTATAACGTGACGACGGTTGTCACACAGCCGGATCGGCCGAAAGGACGCAAGCGCGTCCTAACGCCGCCTCCGGTTAAGGTGGAAGCAGAAAAGCATGGGATTCCGGTCCTTCAGCCGGAGAAATTGCGTCAAGCGGATTCGGTTGAGCTTTTGAGACAATTAAAACCGGATTTGATTGTAACAGCCGCTTACGGACAGATTTTGCCCAAAGCGGTTTTGGACCTGCCGCAGTACGGGTGTATTAACATCCATGCTTCGCTGCTGCCCAAATATCGAGGTGGAGCGCCGATTCATCACGCTGTGATTCGGGGTGAGGACGTAACTGGTGTTACGATTATGTACATGGCCGTAGGTCTTGATACTGGCGATATGATTTCAAAGGTGGAGCTTCCGATCGAAGATACGGATACGACGGGCTCATTATTTGATAAGTTAAGCATAGCCGGTGCTGATCTACTTAAGCGTACATTGCCTGATTTACTGGCAGGACGTATTCAGGCTGTTGCACAAATTGAGGCAGATGCCATTTATTCTCCGAATATCCGCAGGGAGGACGAATTGATCGATTGGTCGCGTTCTGCCGCCCAGCTTTGGAATCAAGTACGCGGCTTAAACCCTTTCCCCGGCGCTTACACGCTCTGGAATGGGGAAGTTATGAAAGTATGGGCTAGCGCGAATCCGAAAAGTTCTTCGGAGCCAAGAAGCCGAAGCTTCTCCGAAATCAGCGGTGAAGCACCTGTTCCTGGAACTGTACTTGGCAGTAGTGAGCAGGGCATTGAAGTGATGACGGGTGAAGGTACGCTGTGGCTGACTGAGATCCAACCTTCAGGCAAAAAGGCGATGCCCGTGTCAGAGTTCGTACGAGGTGTGCAAATCCCAACTGGTACGGTATTCGGACACAGTAACTAAAGCAACCAAGGATAAACGACTCGTCGTCCCTTTAGGGCGAACGCGTTTGTCAAGGTTGATGCGAAGCTAAAGTATACACCGTATACTTTCTATTCAACTTAAAAATGAGGTATTCGATTTGTCAACGCAAAAACCAAATCGTCCGCAAAACGGACTAATAAAATCGCAGGGGGCCGGCAAGCCCTCTGCTCCAAAATCATCCTCAGGCGCTGCGAAGAGCAGCGCTGTTAAGCATTCTGCCCGTGATGCGGCGCTGGATGTGTTAATTCGGGTTGAAGAAAATCAATCGTACAGCAATTTACTCCTGAACCAGGTATTGCAAAAGCATGCACTTGAGCGGGCGGATGCGGGACTGGCGACGGAGCTTGTTTATGGGACCATCGGACGGAAAAATACGATCGATTTCTTTTTGGAGCGTTTCGTCAGCAAGGGGCTCGCGAAGCTCGAGCCCTGGGTGAGATGTTTGCTGCGGCTGAGCTTCTATCAGCTGCATTATTTGGACCGCATCCCGGACCATGCGGTCGTGAGCGAAGCGGTCAATATCGCGAAGCGCCGAGGGCATCAAGGCATCTCGGGCATGGTCAACGGCGTGCTGCGCGCGGTTATCCGCAGCAAAGCCGAGCTCACGCTGCCGGCTGCACTCGGCGACGTGAAGCGCATCGCGCTGAGCCATTCCCATCCGGAATGGCTCGTGCGCCGGTGGATCCGTCAGCTGGGAGCCGAGCTGACCGAACAGATCTGTGCGGCGAACAATGAGCCGCCGCACGTAAGCATTCGCGCGAACGCGAGGCGCCACAGTCGCTTGGAGCTGCTGGAGCAGCTCCAAGGCAGCGGCCTCAGCGCGGAAGCGTCAGAGCTGGCCCCGGCCGGCATCCTTGTGCAGGGGGCCGGGAACATGGCGTTAGTCCCCGGCTTCCAGCATGGGGACTTCTCGATTCAAGACGAGAGCTCGATGCTCGTCGCCGAAGCTCTGGATCCGCGTCCAGGCATGACGGTGCTGGACTGCTGCGCCGCCCCTGGCGGCAAGACCGCGCACATCGCCGAGAAGATGGACGATGTGGGCAAGATCTGGGCTTGTGATCTGCATGAGCACAAGCAGAAGCTGATCGCAGATCAAGCGGAGCGTCTGGGACTGTCGTCGATTCAGACGCTGGTGATGGATGCTGCGAAGCTGGACGAACATTTTGCGGCGGAGTCATTTGACCGCATCCTGCTCGATGCGCCTTGCTCAGGTCTAGGGGTCATTCGCCGCAAGCCCGACCTTAAGTGGGCGAAGCAGGAGGCGGAGATTGACGCGATTAGTGAGCTGCAGCATGCTATTCTGAGCAAAGTGCATAGGCTGCTCAAGCCGGGCGGCGTGCTGGTCTACAGCACGTGCACGATTGAGCATGCGGAGAACGCAGGCATGGTTGAGCGCTTCCTCGCCGAGCATAGCGAGTTTGAGCTGGCGCCGCTGCCGGCGGATGTTTTCACAATCATTGACCCCGCGGCTGCTGCAACCGGTATGGTGCAAATCCTGCCGCAGCAGTTTCATTCGGACGGTTTCTTTATAGCAAGGCTGCGCAAACGTGTATAGCTTGTCGGCCGTATGCTGACCTAATCGAGGAAATTAAGCTGATTTCATCTAAATCAACTGCACTTTTTACAGTTAATTGCCTCAAAAAGGGCTAAGTGTTCGATTTAGCTGCACTTTTTGCAGGTAATGCTCGGGTGGTCTGGGTTGGTGTTACGGTTACTCAGCCACGTAAATGCCCTATCGTCCGCAGCTACTAACCACGGGGACGTGTGTTCGTTCCCGCTTTGTGATAAAATAACATACGATTAGCAAAAAATCAGGACAAATAACAACAGGTTGTGATAAATGTGGGAAATAAGCCTTATGAGAAAGATAAACCGTTTGTATATGATTTGAATTGGGACGAATGGCAAAGTTGGGTGAAAGAGAACGGCGAGTCCTCTTTTCGTGCCGGGCAAATTTTTGATTGGCTTTATATTAAGCGGGTATTCAGCTTCGATGAAATGTCGAACTTGCCGAAGTCGCTGCGTGACAAATTAAAGGATCAGTTTGAGTTCGTTACGCTTTCCGAAATTGCCAAGTATCAGTCGCAGGACGGTACAGTCAAGTTTTTATTTGAACTGGAAGATAAGAATGCCATTGAAACGGTTGTCATGAAGCACAACTACGGCAATAGTATTTGCGTAACAACGCAGGTAGGGTGCAGGGTAGGGTGTACGTTTTGTGCATCTACGTTGGGCGGTTTGAAGCGGGATTTGAGACCGGGTGAGATTGTGGCCCAAGTAGTTAAAGCCCAGAAGTTACTGGATGAGACAGAGGAACGAATCTCTTCCATCGTCATTATGGGTATTGGCGAGCCGTTTGAAAACTATGAAGCGACCATGAATTTCCTGCGCGTGATGATTCATCCGAAAGGATTGAACATCGGACAACGCCATATCACGGTTTCGACGAGTGGTATTGTGCCGAACATTTATAAGTTCGCCGATGAGAATTTGCAAGTCAATCTGGCGATTTCTATTCATGCGCCGAATGATACGCTCAGATCCAAGCTGATGCCTGTCAATCGTAGATTCCCATTCGTAGATTTAATTGAAGCTTGTAAATATTACATTGCCAAAACCGGCAGACGAATTACGTTTGAATATGCCCTTATGGGGGAAGTGAATGACCAGCCTGAACATGCAGAGGAACTAGCGCAAGTGCTGAAGGATATGCCGCTTAGCCACGTGAACCTGATTCCTGTGAATTTCGTGGCCGAACGGGATTTCAAACGTACGCCTAGGGATGATATTTTTACCTTCCAACGTATTCTTGAGAAGGGCAAAATTAATGCCACTATACGTCGTGAACAAGGTAGTGACATTGCTGCTGCCTGCGGACAACTGCGCGCGAAGCATATGGAGAACAAGTAATGAGGTGAAATCCGGATGAAGATGGTAAGCCGTACCGATATTGGCAAAGTCCGTTTAGTGAATGAGGACCGAGCCGCCATCCATCATGATCTCAATGGCCTATCTTTGGCTATTGTGGCTGATGGCATGGGGGGACATCAAGCTGGTGATATCGCCAGCCAAATGGCCATCGAAATGATTGCAGATCAGCTGCAATCGATCCATTGGGGAATGTCTGTGGAAGCGTGTAAGCAAGTGCTGAAGGAAGCCATTGAAAAGGCGAATGAGAAAATTTATGAATTCGCCTCAGGGCAAGAAAGTTATCATGGTATGGGCACGACAGTTGTTGCCATTATTGCTTCGCAAGAGCTTATTATTATTGGACATATCGGTGACAGTCGCGCTTACAAGATCACCGGTGAATCGATCACACAACTAACGGAAGACCATTCTTTGGTGTATGAGCTTGTGAAGAACGGGCAGATTACCATCGAAGAGGCCGATCATCACCCTAGACGTAACTGGATCACTCGTGCACTTGGCACAGAGCCAGGCGTAGAGGTGGATCTCTATGAGTACGCGTGGCGTCCGGGTGATATCGTTCTGATCTGTACGGATGGTTTAAGCGGATTGGTGGATTCTGGCGACATTTTACGAATTGTCAAATCACATGAACGTATGGAAGATGCAGCGGAACAGTTGATTCAAAGCGCGCTTGATGAAGGTGGAGACGATAATGTAACGGTCGTTTTACTTGCGCACGATCATGATTCGGACGAAAAAAGGGGTGATGGGAATTGATCGGTAGAAAGCTTGGAGGCCGCTATGAAATCTTAGATCGCATTGGCGGAGGCGGCATGGCTTTAGTCTACAAAGGGCATGATCTATTATTAAATCGTAAAGTGGCTGTGAAAGTACTGCGCCAGCAGTATGTGCACGATGAAGAATTCATTCGTCGTTTCCGTAGAGAAGCTCAAGCAGCCGCTTCACTTTCTCACCCTAATGTCGTCAGTATTTATGACGTCGGACAAGAAGAAGACGTGCATTATATTGTGATGGAATACATAGAAGGCACGACTTTGAACGATGTTATCAAAGAGAGAGCACCGCTGCAGGTGGAAGATGCGGTTCACTACGCGAGTCAAATTGCAGATGCCCTCGATCACGCCCACCACAATGAAATCATTCATCGGGATATCAAACCGCACAATATTTTGATCGGCAAAAACGGCCGTGTTAAAGTGACGGATTTCGGTATCGCACGGGCTGCCACGTCTTCCACCATAACGCAAACCGGATCGGTTGTCGGTTCTGTGCACTATTTCTCACCGGAACATGCCAAAGGGACGAATACAGGGGAGAAATCCGATTTGTATTCTCTTGGTATCGTGATGTATCAAATGCTGACAGCACGGCTGCCTTTTCTCGGTGAGAGCCCGATTTCTGTGGCTTTGAAGCATTTGCAGGAAGATGTGGAAGAACCGCGTAAGGTGAACCCTCTCATTCCGCAAAGCGTGGAAAACATTATTTTGAGAGCCATGCGCAAAAAGCCTGAAGAACGTTACCAGTCAGCGAAGCTAATGATGGCAGATCTCGATACCTGTTTGAATCCGGATCGCCGGAATGAAGCGAAGGTGGTTTTCTGGGATGCGGATGGGATGGACGAAGAGCGTACCCTAGTGATGCCTGCGATTCGTGCCGACCAACTCGGGCAATTCGAGGATGATGACGAGCCCGAGAAACCTGCCTGGCGGGAAGAGCCAGCTCCTTCCAAAGGGAAAGGGTGGATTAAGCCGCTCATTTGGATTGTCGTTTTGTTAATGGTGCTCGGCGCTATGTGGTATATGGTCGGGTACGTGAAAGGGATGTTCGCGATTGAAACCGTCGAGGTTCCCAATGTGGCAGGCAAACCATTGATTCAAGCTCAAGCTGAATTGACGGCGGTTAAACTGGGCTCCACGGTTGAATATGATTTGGACAGCAAACTGGCTAAAGACATCGTCATTCGTCAAGATCCTACGGGGATGAGAATGAATGTAGGCACCAAAGTGACGCTGTATGTTAGTAAGGGTACGCCCAAAATCAAGATGGACAATTATGCGGGGCAGCAACTTAAGGATGTTAAGCTGAAGCTGCAAGCCCTTGGCATCAAGGATGAGCAGATTACGCTTACACAAGAGACGTCTGATGGTGCGCCAGACATGATTCTAAAGCAATCCCCTCTGGCTGGCGAAGAGTTTGAGCTAGACAAAGCGGTAATTGCATTTACCGTCAGCAAAGCCAAAGAAACGTTCAAAATGCCGGATCTCGTCGGGATGTCGGAAGCAGAAGCTAAGGCCCAACTTACAAAGCTGAATCTTAAGCTCCCTGTGAATGGCATCACCCGTGAGAAAAGCTACAAAGTGGCCAAAGGGAAGGTTGTCAAGCAGTTTCCTTTTGAAAAAAACCAGGATGTATCCGTTGGCTCTGAGATTTCTTTGATTATTAGTGACGGATTGCCGGAGGATGCCGGACAATTGACGGTAAGCATTGCTGTTAAGCCGACGACGGAGGGCAAAGATTCCGAGTTTAAAATTGTCGTAAGTGATGCCCAGTATGAGAACTTTGAATACAAAACAGAAAAAGTATCAAAGCCTCAGAACATGGATGTCAAAGTCATTGTTTCTCCAGATAAGAAAGCTGTCATCTTGATTAAAGAAGGAGATAACTTGGTCAACTCCATTACTCGCACGTATCAAGACTACTTGGATCAAAAAAATGGAAAGACAGTTTCGCCTAGTCCTTCTGCGTCACCATCGCCTTCGCCTAAACAGCAAAGCAATGGTCCGGCTATTCCGGTTGGCGGCAATGGGCAAGGTCAAACTGGCGGTTCTAAACCACCTGCTGGAGGCACACCTTAATGCCGCAAGGATATATCGTAAAAGCGCTGAGCGGCTATTATTATGTGTTGCCTGAGGAGGCGGATCTCCGTGAAACCAAGACGGTTACTTGCCGCGGAAGAGGCGTTTTCAAAAACAGAAACATAACTCCTCTTGTAGGAGATCGTGTTATGTATGCGGAAACGGAGAATGGGGAGGGGACCGTTACTGAAATCCTTCCCCGCACTTCGGAGCTCATACGGCCTCCAATTGCCAATGTAAACGTGGTTGTGCTCGTTTTTTCGGTGACAGAGCCTGTTCTCAATTTGCAGCTGTTAGATAAATTTCTGGTTCATATTGAAAATACGGGCATTGATGTTTTGTTATGTTTCACCAAGAGTGATTTATTGACCGAAGATGATGATTCTTCCGTTCCCAAAGAAATGACGGTTGCCGAGCTAGAGCGGATTACGAAGCTCTATGAGGGAATCGGTTATACGGTAGTGAAGACGAGTTCTAGGCTGCAAGAAGGCGTGGAAGCGATTCTGCATCATTTGGACGGAGCCGTCAGTGTTTTTGCTGGACAATCCGGTGTGGGTAAGTCTTCTCTACTTAACGCAATGATTAGTGGTCTTAATCTGGAGACGAATGCCATTTCTCAGCGATTAGGCAGAGGAAAGCATACAACACGTCATGTTGAGCTGCTGCCACTCACGAATGGTGGCCTTGTAGCCGATACGCCGGGATTCAGCCAGTTAGACTTCATGGAAGTCGAAGCAGAGGGTCTTAGCGGCTGCTTTAAGGAGTTTGCCGCGATAGCGGAGGGCTGCAGGTTCAGAGGCTGTTTGCACCTGCATGAGCCGGATTGCAAGGTTCGTGATGCGGTAGCGGAGGGAGTTATTGCAGCTTCTCGTTTTGATCATTACTTGTTGTTTTTAACTGAAATCAAGGATCGGAAGAGGAGGTATTAGGACGGATGGTATACGTAGCACCTTCTATTTTATCAGCCGACTTCGCTAAACTTGGGGAAGAGATTAAGGAAGCGGAGCTTGGCGGAGCCGACTGGATCCATGTGGATGTCATGGACGGCCATTTTGTGCCGAATATCACAATTGGTCCACTTGTTGTTGAAGCGATACGCCCAATGACTAAGCTGCCGCTTGATGTTCATTTGATGATTGAGCAGCCAGATCGCTATATACCTGATTTTGTCAAAGCGGGTGCCGATTTGATATCCGTCCATGTGGAGGCTTGTACGCATCTGCACCGGACACTTCATCTTATTAAGCAAAGCGGGGTTAAAGCGGGGGTTGTGCTGAATCCTGCAACCCCGATTTCGCTAATTGAGCATGTACTCGATGAACAGCTGGATCTTGTGCTTATTATGACGGTCAATCCTGGATTCGGCGGACAGGCTTTCATCCCTGGCATGCTGAGCAAAATTCGCGCACTGCGTGAGCAAGCGAATGCTAAGGGACTGAAAGGGCTACATATTGAAGTGGACGGCGGTATTAACGAGGTGACGGCTCGCCAGGTGGCGGAAGCTGGAGCCGATGTGTTGGTTGCCGGCAATGCTGTGTTCGGGCAGTCCGATCGTGCCGAGGCTATCAGGCGAATACGCGGGTAGAGGGGGAACGAAGGGCGATGAGATTTCTCTGGTTATTGATGTATAGTCTGCTTTGCGCAATCCTATTGGCGTGTTTTTCAAATATTCACGATATCTCGAAGTATATATTCTCGCTTGGCGCCCTTTATGTAGGGATGCGATTCTTCCGCCGGTTTGAGCAAATTGGGTTTCGCATTTGGTTCATCGTTATTTCTGTTCTCTTCTATTTTATTTTCAGTTTAATTTATGCGCTTTACACGCAGCTGGGCATAACTGCACCATAGCCGCATACATATAGTTACAAGAGTGAAGCGCTCTTGTAGCTTTTTTTGTTTTCTGGAAGCGAGCGAATTGTGGGAGAAAGTAAAAATAGAAGGCACTTTTTTACGGTCCGGGCATATACTGTTGTAACGATGCTAAGGAGCAGTCATGCAACTTGTGAAGCATATGCTTACGACGTAAGTTTCTTCTGAAAACTTGAAGTCTGTGCTCATGAAGTCAGTTTTCTGCCTTCCTCTAAGCGCGGTCGCTCATCTTCGTAAGACCTCGGTAGAGGTTTATCTCACGAAAACTCTAAGCGAATGCTCATGAAGTCAGTTTTCTGACGAAAACTCTAAGGAGGGGTAGAGAATGAAGTTCTACACAATCAAGCTACCAAGATTTTTGGGTGGATTCGTGAAAGCCGTACTTAATACGTTTAGTAAAAACTAGGCCAACACATACTTACTCCAATTCCCCAGAAATGCAAAAAAAGCACCGATAAGGTGCTTTTTGTCTTTCACATAGAAAGTGTAAGTATGCGCAGCTACTAATTAAACGCGAGCCACTTTTCCGGATTTCAACGCACGAGTACTTACGTAAACCCGTTTTGGTTTGCCATCAACGAGGATGCGAACCTTTTGAACGTTAACTCCCCAAGTACGCTTGTTTTTATTGTTAGCGTGGGACACGTGATTTCCTGAAGAAGGACTTTTACCTGTAATGAAACATTTGCGGGACATGTTTGACACCTCCTTGGGCAGTATACAAAGCAGCCTGGGTGGCAAGCCTAAGCTTGACATGACAGCTTTCCATAATTTTAGACATTGTTTGGTTTGTTGCGATTCATAATATAACCAGCAAAAACACACTTAAATATAATAGCATAGCAAAAGGAGCCTAGTCAACGAATTACCTGCACTTTTGCCGTTTATTTATTCAGTATGTTATAGTACAATGAAGATTAGCCCACATTCCAAGTACATAGTAATTGACTTAGCAAAGTCGAATTGGCTAAAGCCAAAGCAGGAAAGGGAATGCTTACAAAGGTAGTCTTGCTAAAGCGAAACTTGAAGGAGTTGTTAGATAATGCCAATTGAACTCACAACCGAGTACGGAAAAGTGTATATTACCAATGAAGTGATTTCAACACTGGCGGGATCCGCTGCGTTAGATTGTTATGGACTTGTTGGCATGGCGACGAGAAAGCAACTGAAAGACGGAATAGCGGAATTGCTAGGCCGGGACAATTTAAGCCGCGGCGTCGAAGTTCGCCATGAAAACGGGCGACTCGAAATTGATCTTTATATTATTGTCAGCTATGGAACGAAAATATCCGTAGTCGCAGGTAATGTCCAAACGAAAGTCAAATATATTTTGAATGACGTTGTAGGGCTTCATGTGGACGATGTGAACATTTTTGTTCAAGGCGTTCGTGTAGCCAAGTAGAAGCCCGATAACCAGGAAGGGGAATCACTTTGAGTAAGCGCTTTATTTCAATAAATGGAAATGACTTCACTGCCATGGTCTTGGCGGGTGCGGATAACCTTCGCAGAAATGTAGATAAGGTTAATGGATTGAACGTTTTTCCTGTACCCGACGGAGATACCGGCACCAACATGAATTTGACACTCACTGCGGGTTGTGAGGAACTTAAAAAGAAGCCATCCTCCCATATTGGGAAAGCAGCTGATGCATTGTCCAAAGGGTTACTGATGGGCGCAAGAGGCAACTCAGGGGTTATTTTGTCACAGCTGTTTCGCGGATTCGCGAAGCATGTGCATGATCTTGAGCATGTAAATGTACAGCAATTCGCGGGTGCTCTGCAGCAAGGCGTAGAGACAGCTTACAAAGCTGTTGTGAAGCCGGTGGAAGGAACGATTTTGACGGTATCGAAAGAAGCGGCTAAGCATGCCACACAGTATCGACGTGGAAGCGACCTGCTTGATCTCATGCAGGAGGTTCTGGGCAAAGCGAAGGAAGCACTCGCTAGAACGCCTGAGCAGCTTGCTGTGCTCAAACAGGTCGGTGTGGTAGATGCAGGCGGACAAGGGCTTGTATGTGTCTATGAAGGCTTTGTAGCGGCGTTAAGCGGCGGTCTGGTTCAAGTGAACGATGACTATGCAACGATGGATACAACACTTGGTGGGGTTTCGCTCGTTCCCGGCATGAATCTAGCTAAGGAAGTGCACGCACATCTTCCCGCACAGGCACATTTGGCCACGGAAGACATCGAATTCGGATACTGCACGGAATTTATGCTGACAATTGCTCCAGGCAAGGTCAAAGGATTTGTTTTCGATGAAGGCACGTTCCGTGATCAACTGAGCAAGTTGGGGGATTCGCTGCTGGTTGTAGCCGATGACGAGTTAGTGAAGGTTCATATTCACGCCGAATACCCGGGGGAAGTAATGAACCAAGCCATGAATTACGGTGCTCTGAGCCGTATCAAAATTGAAAATATGCGCGATCAGCATTCACATATATTGGAAGATATGACCGAAGGGTACGAAGCTCCTGTTTCTACCACGGCCACAGCTGTAACGCCAAGCAAACCGTATGGTTTCGTTGCAGTTGCTCTAGGTGATGGCATTACCGATATTTTGTCTAGTGTAGGCGTTGATGTCGTTCTGTCTGGTGGACAGACGATGAACCCAAGCACTGAGGATATTGTGAATGCGGTTAACAGTATTGATGCAGACACCATTTATGTGCTGCCCAACAATTCCAACATTATTTTGGCTGCGCAGCAAGCTATTGAGCTTGTAGACAACAAAACGCTGATTGTGATCCCATCTAAATCGATTCCGCAGGGTCTTGCAGCCATTCTGGCGTTCCAAGAGAAGGCGGATGCCAAAACAAATACGGAAGCCATGAGTGAATCACTTCGACGTGTAAAATCGGGCCAAGTTACTTACGCTGTGCGCGATACGAACATGGACGGTATTGACATCAAACAAGGCCATTTTATTGGCATTCAAGATGGGCGCATTGTATCTTCACAGCCGAGTCTCCTGGATGCTTGTAAGAAGCTGCTGGAGGAAATGATTGAAGAAAGCAGCGAAATTGTCACTATCCTCACCGGAGAAGATGCGGTCGATGCAGAGACGGAGGAGTTAGAGGCGTTCATTCAAGCGGCTTATCCTGAAATAGAAATTGAGCTCCATCCTGGCGGACAGCCTTTGTATGCGTACCTGTTTTCCGTTGAGTAGCCGTGGAGTAAATTCGTGAAATGGAGTGAGCCCTGTTGACAAACATTCGTATCGTAACGGACAGCACGGCCGACATACCTTTGGCACTCAGACAAGAACTTAACATCGAGATGGTGCCTCTCAAGATTCATTTTGGAGATGAAGAATATTTAGATACGGTGACGCTGCAGTCTGAGGAGTTTTATCCGAAGCTGACCTCGTCACCTCATTTTCCCCGAACGTCACAGCCGTCTCCTGCAGAGTTCCTGGACTTGTATCAGCGACTGCTTGAAGGGCCCGATACGCAGGTTATCTCGATTCATTTGGCATCTGTGCTGAGCGGAACGTATCAATCAGCGCTACTGGCCTCCACGATGCTGGAGGACTCGTCAGGCAAGGTTCATGTGTTCGATTCTTGCTCGGCTTCCTATGGGATTGGCGCTCTTGCTGTAGCTGCTGCCCGAGCAGCTAAGGCGGGGCAAAGTGTCGATGAGATTTTAGAGCTTGTACGAACGATGAGAGAGAACTTTTACATATACTTCCTCGTAGATACGCTAGAATTTTTGCAAAAAGGTGGAAGAATCGGCAAAGCATCTGCTCTTTTTGGTTCTTTGCTAAACATTAAGCCCATTCTTTCTCTGGATCGAGCGGGCGAAGTAGCAGCGATTGATAAGGTTCGCGGTCACAAAAAAGCGGTTGCGCGAATCCTAGAGCTGTTGGCGACGGATGTATCGGGTAAGACAATCCGTAGTTTACACATTGCTCATGCAAACAATTTGGAAGGTGCGGAGCAGCTGCGTGCGGCCATCATGCAGCAATTCGTTGTGGAGCATGTTGACTACATTACACTGGGGCCTGTTATTGGCGCACACGCTGGACCAGGCACCATCGCAGCGTTCGTGAGTACGGTATAAGATATGGATTTGAATCAATTTGAAGTACGCGAAGTCCATGGAGTGGGCGCTCAGAAGGCACTTGAGCTCAACTCCATGGGCATTTTTACGGTTATGGATTTGCTGGAATATGTGCCATTCCGGTATGAGGATTACACGGTGCGTGATTTAGCCAGTGTGAAGGACGGCGACCGCGTCACTGTGAAGGGTTATATCATCGGAGAGCCGGTGCTGCAGCGCTACAGCGGCAAGTCCCGACTATCCTGCAAGGTGATGGTCGATGAGTTCTTGCTGACGGCGGTGTGGTTTAACCGCCACTTCTTGAAGGACCGCTTGCGGCCGCAGCAGGAGATTATACTCACCGGCAAATGGGACGGCAAGCGCAGGCAAATGAGCGTGTCCGATTCGGAGTTTCCCGGACAAGGCGATTCCAATACCGGCACCATACAGCCGGTGTACTCGGTTGTAGGCTCTGTTACGCAGAAGTGGATGCGTAAGGTTATTCAGCAGGCGCTGACGCAGTACAGCGCCATGATCAGTGAAGTGCTGCCGGCTGGTATTACCGGCAGGTATGGGTTTATGCCGCGCAGCAAGGCGCTAGCTGTTATCCACACGCCGAGCGGTGTGGAGGAAGGCAAGCAGGCGCGCAGGCGCATGGTGTATGAGGAGCTGTTCCTATTCCAGCTCAAGCTGCAGGCCTACCGCGCCGTGACGCGCAGCCGCGCGGACGGGCTCCAGCAGCAGGTGGACTTGCCTGCTGTCCGCGCCTTCGTGCGCGCGCTCCCCTTCCAGCTGACGGAGTCGCAGAAGAAGGTTGTAGGCGAGCTCCTGCACGATATGAAGGAGCCGTACGCCATGAACCGACTGCTGCAAGGCGATGTCGGTGCGGGGAAGACGATCGTCGCGGCCATAGGCCTCTACGCGACGGTGAAGGCCGGCTACCAAGGCGCGCTGATGGTGCCGACGGAGATTCTGGCTGAGCAGCACAAGCGCTCGTTGGACAGCTTGTTCGAGCCCTACGGGCTGCAGGTTGCGCTGCTGACAGGCAGCTCAACCGATCGGCAGCGGCGGGATTTGCTAGCTTCCTTGCAGATGGGCATGATCGATGTGCTGGTCGGCACGCATGCCCTCATCCAGGAGGACGTCTACTTCCGCCAGCTGGGGCTTGTCGTGACGGACGAGCAGCACCGCTTCGGGGTGAACCAGCGCAGCATCCTGCGGCGCAAGGGCATGAACCCCGACGTGCTGACGATGACGGCGACGCCAATTCCGCGTACGCTGGCGATTACGGCCTTCGGCGACATGGACGTTTCGACGCTGCGTGAGCTGCCGAAGGGGCGTAAGCCGATCAAGACGTACGCGGTTCAGCACGCGATGCTGGAGCGTGTGCTCGGCTTCATCCAGCGCGAGGTCGCCGCAGGGCGGCAGGCCTATATCATTTGTCCGCTCATCGAAGAGTCGGACAAGCTGGACGTGCAGAATGCCATCGACGTCCACATTCAACTGCAGCAGCATTTTCCGCATATGCGGATCGGTCTGCTGCATGGGCGAATGAGCGCGCAGGAGAAGGAAGCGACCATGCGCGCATTCAAGGAAGGCACCGTGGAGGCGCTCGTGTCGACCACGGTGATCGAAGTCGGCGTGGACGTGCCGAACGCCACGCTGATGGTGATCTACGACGCCGATCGCTTCGGCCTGTCGCAGCTGCATCAGCTGCGCGGGCGGGTGGGCCGCGGCGAGCACCAGTCCTTCTGCGTGCTCATCGCCGACCCGAAGACCGAGGTCGGCAAGGAGCGCATGAAGGCGATGACCGAAACGACCGACGGCTTCGAGATTGCCCGGCGCGATTTAGAGCTGCGCGGGCCGGGGGACTTCTTCGGCACGAAGCAGAGCGGGCTGCCGGAGTTCCGGATCGCCGACATGATGGCGGACTTTGAAGTCATGGAGCAGGCACGCGATGATGCGGCTGAGCTTGTCGGTGACTCGTCCTTCTGGACGGGAGCTTCGTTCATACCGCTCAGAGCCTACTTGCAGCGTGCGCAGATTTTTGACAGCGAAGTGTTGGACTAATCAGCCTTATTAACTTTAAAAAACAAAACGCTAGGATGGACTGATGACACTGTCAGTCGCTGATCCTAGCGTTTTTTTACTTTATCCTTTACCCCGCACATTCATCCGATATTCCGTAGGCGGAAAACCGGTATCTTTGCGGAAGCTTTTCGCGAAATGGTTCGTATCCTCATAACCAGTCTGCTCGGCAATTTCTTTCATACTGAGCGACGTGGTCGTGAGCAGAAATTTGGCCTTGTCGATGCGCTTGCGCTGCATATACTTGGCCGGGGGCATGCCAAAGTGCTTTTTAAAATATTTGATCAAGTAATTGGGGTGCAGGTGAACGGACTTGGCCATTTGTTCCACAGTGATGCTCTTATGAAGATTCTGCTCAATGAATTGCCGTAATTGGCTGAGTCGGTCCATTTCATCGGTACGTTTTTGCAGTACCTGTACAGGAACCGCTTCCAAGTAGCTGGATATGATTTGCAGTAGGATCGCTTTTTCCCGTAAGCGCGAAGTTAGTGACGGTTCATGATGCAAGGTGGCAAGCTCCTGAAACCATGCCGTCATCTGCTCGACGTTGCGAATTTGGATAAACAAAGGAATATCCAGCCATTGAAATAGATCAAAAGAACCGATATGCGCTGTGAAGTGGCACCAATATTTTAAATAAGGACGATCGCTGATCGTGGAGTAAGAATGGAGCGCGTGGGCAGGAAGCAGACATAGCTGACCGGGCATAGGATTAAGCTCTTGATGGTCAACCTTAACCCAGCCTTCGCCTTCCAGAATCCAATACAGCTTATTATGCTCTGGTGTAAAATTAAGCTCCTTCCACGAAGTGGTACACTGCGTAAGATGAGCTTCTAAAATGTGGATCTGTAGGTTCTGCAGAAGGTCCGATAGGAATGTAATTTGCTGCGTATTCATCGTCATGTTCACCTGAGAATGTTAATTATATCCTGATTGAGGTTAGTTTCGTACCTGTCTATTATAGCACAGGCTTGGTAGACTAAAGTTGTGAAGTTTTAAGAGGTTGTTTAAAAGGACTTCGTCGGGGCCTTCTCGGTTCTGAAAGCGGACTTTTTAAACACGCATTTAATTACGAAAGGTGTGTACCTGATGACAAGCAATCATCCGATTATTCAAGAACGAACAGAGCGTACGCAGTGGTTTCTGCAGGATCGATTCGGTATGTTTATTCATTGGGGACTGTATGCCATTCCAGCTAGAGGAGAATGGGTGCGCAGCGTCGAGCGTATTTCGGTAGAGGACTATCAAACGTATTATGATGAATTCGATCCTGTCCGTTATGATCCTAAGGCGTGGGCGCGTGCGGCGAAGCAAGCGGGTATGAAATATGCGGTATTGACGGCCAAGCATCATGACGGGTTTTGTTTATTTGATAGCGCTCTCACTGAGTATAAGTCAACGAATACGCGGGCCGGGCGAGATTTGGTTCGCGAATTTATTGAAGCGTTTCGGGCGGAAGGCTTAAAGGTGGGGCTCTATTACTCGTTAATCGATTGGCATCATGAGGATTATCCGGCTTATGGGGATCGCATTCATCCGATGCGAGATAATGAGAACTACACAAGAAATCCGGAGACGTTCGATCGGTACCTTCAGTACATGCATGGGCAAGTAAGAGAGCTGCTGACGAACTATGGTAAGTTGGATGTTATGTGGTTCGACTTCTCTTATGATCGCATGAAGGGTGAGACATGGAAAGCAACCGAGCTGATGGCGATGATTCGATCTCTGCAACCACATATCATCGTAGACAACCGATTGGACGCAAGCGGTGAAGAAGGCGGAACTATTTTCACTAAAAATCCGCTCAGCTATTCGGGCGACTTTGCTTCACCGGAACAGATCATTCCGCCGCAAGGCGTGACGGATGACGAGGGCAACTCGCTTCCATGGGAGGCTTGTATCACGCTGAATAATAACTGGGGATACGCAGCCCAAGATTTCCAATATAAATCCTCAACTACCCTTATCCGGAAGCTGATAGAGTGCGTCAGCAAAAATGGGAATCTTCTCTTGAATGTGGGTCCGAATGCGCTCGGAGAGATTCCGAAGGAGTCGCTGGACATTTTGGCAGAGATCGGCAATTGGGTTCAGAAAAATGGGGACAGCATTTACGGCTGCGGGCAAGCCTACTTACCGAAACCGGAGTGGGGCAGGTATACGCAAAAGGGCAATCTGCTGTATGCCCACTTGTTTGAGGAAAGTGTAGGTCCCATTAACTTGAACGGGTTGGCTGGTAAGGTGAAGAAAGCAAGGCTGCTATCTGACGGTTCCGAGCTCTTCCTAAGCCGTCCTTGGAATGCCGCTCAGTATCCGGATGATGCGTTCATTAGTTTCGCTAGACCTGAGCACTCCAGCTATCCGCTGCCGGATAAAAGAGCTACCGTTGTGGAATTGGAGTTACTCTAGAAGGAAATAAATTAACATTTGACCGTGCCCGCATTCGCTTTTAAGATGATAGTAGAGGCTTACTATTTTTTTGGAAACGAAGGTGTATGGAACTTTGACTTATTTCCTCTGTTATTTACTGCTGATGAATATTATTACGTTCATAGAAATGGGACATGATAAGGGACAAGCCAAAAAAGGCGGGCGGAGAGTGCCTGAAAAACGTCTTTTTATACTGGCTGCTCTCGGTGGCGGGATTGGCGGCTGGCTCGGTATGCGGGTTTGGCGCCATAAAACGAAACATACCTCATTCGTCATTGGCATGCCGCTGCTTGTTGCGCTAAATAGCCTATGTGTCATCATGGTCGCGATTTATATGTAGCAATAGCAAAAAATAGGAGACAGTTGCCGGCAACGGCAACTGTTTTCTTGTTTTATACAGGAGTCCTAGTCAAGTTTGCATGGGTTTACTCATAAGATAGGAGCATGACAGGTTATCGGAGGTGCGAACATGAGTTATTACCATTATGGCATCGATCCTGCGCTCGTAGAGCGCGTAAAGTTCAAGATGAAAAATCCAGAGATCAAGGAACGCATTAAAATGCTGCTGCAGGGTGTTACGAAAGCTGATTTACAAAATCATACCAAGGTTACGCGCTTAATAGGACTTGCCGCCGACATTCTCGGTGAGAAGCTAAGCGGAAGCCAAACGACCCAAATATTGGAGTTTATAATTGCACAAAAGATTGATCCATCTAACGCCTTTCACTTGATCAAACTCTGGTCCATGTTTCGATAGACTAAACAAAATGCGCCACTTGCAGGGTTAAAGATGCCCTGTTAGGTGGCTTTTTTTGCTTCCAGAAAAATTCACTTGCATAACGAATACGTGTTCGGTATATAATAAGTAACACGAATATATGTTCGCATATGGTGGTGGAAATATGAAAGTTAGTTCAAGTTCAAGAATTGAGACAGAAGAGGATGTTCAAATTGTTAAGGAATACACGCTGCTGCCCATTTTGCTCGATATGCTAGCAAGGGACATGGAGGAGCTCAAGGTTTATAAGGATAAAATCGTGTACAATCATATTCTTTTTTATCTCAGAGAGGTTGAAATGGCTATTTATCCGGAATTACAAAGTATTAAGAGCCAGATGAAGAAACGAGATATTAAAGTTATCCATACCGAAACGAATGCTTTAGGCATTAACGTAGAGTACAAAGTTCGAGGCTACATTCATCATTTCACGATGCTTCGCAGCTTGGTCAAGGCTGAGCTTATGACCACGCTCATGAATATGCGGGGGGGATTGCGGTGAGCAAAGATCGCCACGGCGGGGAACGAACGATCTTCCTAGCAGATTGTCAGAGCTTCTATGCCAGTGTGGAGAAAGCGGATCATCCGGGCTTGGAGGAGAAACCGGTTGCTGTTGCAGGAGACCCTGCTCTGAGATCGGGTATCATTCTAGCCGCCTGCCCCGTTGCCAAGGAATACGGCGTATCCACAGCTGAACGGTTGGGCGAAGCGCTTAAGAAGTGCCCTGAGCTGATCGTGATGCGTCCACGCATGCAGCACTACATTAATGTATCGCTGCAGATTACCAAAATTTACGAAGAGTTTACCGATCTGGTTGAAATTTTCAGTATTGATGAGCAGTTTCTTGATATTACAGCGAGTTTACCTATATTCGGAGACCCTATCACGATGGCTACAACCATTCAGCAAAAGGTGTTTAAACAAACGAGGGTAAAGGTTCGAATAGGCATTAGTTCTAATAAAATACTAGCGAAGATCGCGACCGATATTTGGGCTAAAAAGAATGAAAGTGGCATATTCACGCTGCACCCATCAAACGTCGAGAAATACTTGTGGGAGCAGCCTGTAAGTAAAATGTTTGGTGTCGGTTCTCGAATGACCGCGCATTTTGCCAAGCTGGGTATGTATGTGATTGGCGATGTGGCGAGAACGCCGCTGCCGCAGCTCAAGAATAAATTCCGCGCACGCTTCGGCAAACAGTCGGACATTCACGCCGAAGTCATGTGGCGAACAGCGAACGGACTGGATGATAGTCCGGTCACGCCGGGTACGTTTGATACGCCTCCGAAGTCCGTAGGCCATATGATGACTTTGCCAAGGGACTACGCGGACTCCTCTGAAGTAGATACCATCCTGCTCGAGCTTACGGAAGAGGTGTGCCGCGACTGTAGGCGCAAAGGCTATATGGCTTCAATTGTTACCGTAAGCTGTATGTGCAGTCCTTTCGACGCCCCGACAGGCTTTTCGCGTCAAATGAAGATGCCTGATCCTACGAATCATACAAGTACGGTGTTTCAAGCAGTGAAACAGCTTTTCTACAAGTTCTGGGACACCATGCCGGTGCGTCGCGCTGGTGTCATGCTGAGCCAGTTAGTGGATGATGATACCTACCAGCTTACCCTCTTCGAGGATCAGATCAAGGCGCGAGCGCTTGAAAAAGTGACGGACAGCATCAAGGACCGATACGGCAACGCGGCGATTGTTCGTGCTTCCTCGCTCACAACAGCCGGCCAAGCGCAGAACAGGGCGCTCAAAATCGGAGGGCATTATAAATGAGCAAAAAATTGGAAAAAAACGGCCTATGGGAATCCAGCAGGATGATGCTGCCTCAGCATCGAGAGGCTTTTCAAAACCAACGCAGTGATAGACCTGCTCCGGCCAACCGTCCCACAGCGGAAGACATTGGGGTTATGCGAGATTATGTCTTGCTGCCGCTCATGCATGGGATGATCAAGAAAAAAGCCGGTGAAATCGAGAGATCCTCCGAAACGCTCCGAATGCTTTATGCCCGAGTCGCTCATGCGCTTGCTGCGCATATACAAGCCGACTTAAGCGAAATTAAAACCAAGATGATGCAGCGAAGCATTCAATTATTTGAAGAGGAAAAGGATGACCGCGCCATTCACTACCGCTATGTATGTCGTGGGCATGAAGATGCGCTTATCATAGCTAAAGATTACATGCGTGCTGAAATTAGCGTGCGAACAGCACGGTACATTGATCATCTGGTAGCAAGTGTGTATAACGCTCCGAAAGTTGATGAACAGAAAGCGTAGAACGAGAGAAGCTCGAGACAATAGCAAGACGAAGACAGAAGCCCGATGGAGAAATCTTCCTCGGGCTTACACGAATTGACGTGAGTAATTCTTTTTCTCATAATGGAGGAAGAGTGTTTCAGCAACTAATAGAGTTAGTTCTCATGTGGGAAAACCATGCGAAGGAGAAGATGGGCACAGATGTGCGGACGCTATACGATCACCGTGACGTTAGAGGAGCTTATGCTTCATTATGATATTTATTATAAATATCCTGGGAGATACAGCCCCAAATATAATGTAGCACCGGGACAGCAAGTCATGGCTATCGTCCATGACGGGGAGAAGAATAAGCTTGGCGAGCTGCGTTGGGGGCTCGTTCCAGAGTGGGCGAAGGACGAGAAGCTAGGCTACCAGATGCTCAATGCACGAGCTGAGACGCTCGCGGACAAGCCTGCCTTCCGCAAGCCGTTTGAGCGTAAGCGCTGCCTGATTCCGGCAGATTCCTTCTACGACTGGAAAGGGACGGGGAAGCATAAGCAGCCGATGCGTATTATGCTGCGCAGCAAAGGCATCTTTAGTATGGCAGGGCTGTACGACACGTGGACATCTGCGGATGGCACGCGCATTTCTACCTGCACCGTCGTTACAACGGAAGCGAACGAACTGATGGCGGATATTCATGAGCGTATGCCGGTCATTTTGCCGAGGGAGATGGAGGCGGTTTGGTTGGATCGCAGTATCACAAACACAGACGCGCTGCGACCATTATTGCAACCGTATCCGGCGGATCAAATGTTTGCTTACCCCGTATCGAGCCGAGTGGGCAATGTACGTAACGACGATGAGCTGTGTATAGAGCCGTTAAGCCTCCTCCTTTAGAAGGAGAAATTGTAAGAGCAGAATGGGAGAGTTAACGACATGAAAACACGCATGGCAATAAGCATCACGCTCATATTCGTTATTGTGTTTGGTGTGAATAGCTACATTGGTTGGCACGGCAGAGTCTTTTTATCGGACCAACTAGGTTCTTGGTTTCATTCTGGGCTATATTGGATTGTCTTCTGGATTGTCGCCTTATCATATTTATTAGCATGGGTAAGCTCGCGGGTGCTGCCTGCCGGCGTGTCCCGATTATTGAAAATTATCGGCTCCTACTGGTTTGCCATCATGCAATTTGGAATTCTGCTACTGCCGTTGACAGATTTGGCGATAGGTGTGTTCCATCTTGCATCCGTTCCTTCAAATACATATGTTCCGATTCTCGGTTGGATAAATGTAGGGATTATACTCATCGCTATGATTCGTGGTTCTTATAATGCACAGAGCCCTGTTATACGCAGATATGACATTACGGTTCCCAAAAAAGCGGGAGACTGGGAGCAGCTTCGCATCGCAGTAGCCTCCGACATACATCTGGGCTCAATTGTTGGGAACCGCCATCTACGTAAGCTTGTAGAGCAAGTCAATGGCTTAAAACCGGACTTGATTCTTTTGCCGGGGGATGTCATTGATGATGATATTAAGCCATTTATCCGCTACAATATGGGTAGAACAATGCGAGAACTGCAGGCTCCACTAGGGGTTTATGCTGTGCTCGGTAATCATGAATACATTGGCGGACATATTCCTGCCTTCGTGGAACAAATGAATCAGATCGGCATTCGTGTGCTCATGGACGAAACCGTCCATATCAAAGAACGGCTGTACATCGTTGGGCGAAAAGACAAAGCGTCCGAGCGAACGCCTGATGGACGTAAGGCGCTGGCTACATTGCTGGAGGGCACAGATCTTAGACAGCCTATAATTGTGATGGATCATCAGCCCTACCACCTAGACAAAGCAGCCGATGCTGGTGCAGATGTGATGCTATCAGGTCATACGCATAGAGGCCAAATGGCGCCTAATCACCTTATAACAAGAAGGCTCTTTGAGCTTGATTGGGGCTACTTGCGCAAAGGTAACCTTCATGCTATCGTTTCCTCAGGTTTTGGTACGTGGGGACCGCCCATTCGTCTAGGCAGCCGCTCAGAAATTATTGAACTCACCATTCATTTTAAAAGTAACGAGAGAGAAGAGGGTTAAGCAGCATGCAAGAGGCAGAAAGAAAACAAATTACACCCATAGAACTAGCTGCAGCAATGATGCAGTTTACAATGAAAAGCATAGAAAATAGCTGGGATACAATTAAACCGGTCGTTGCGGCCTACCTAAAAGAGCCCATATTATCCGAGTCTAAAGAAGATGAGTTATTAAGGGAGATATACATAGCAGCTTTAGCGTTGGAAATTTACTGCATTCCTCATGCTTTCGATGCAGACGTTGCACGTCTCGTCAGCTTAGGGATGGGGGAAGTGATGGGTTCAAACAACTTGTCTGAGCATCACTTATCGGAATCCATCAGTCAGCACTATCTTCCGCGTTTGGAAGCAGTCAACGCAGCTGCTCCCACAGACCTAGCGCTAGCACTTGTCGAAGAAGCTGCGGCAATCCTCTACGATCGACTAGAGCTTCCGCTCAAGCCAACCGATCGGGTAAACAGCCTGTTGTGGGTCAAGCTATTTCCCTTTCTTGTCCAGCTTGTTGGGAAATGGCCGATCCTTTTTACTAAATTCGAAGTTAAGCAAAAGACCTCTGAGATAGAAATAACAGAAACATAATCATGGAATCAACATACCCAAGTCTGCGGAAATGTTGTCTCCTCTTGACTTAAAGGTAATAATTACGAATAATAGAAGAAGAATCAATTATGAGCAGGTTAGAAGCTTTTGCTATCATACTGCTTGGCGGAGGTAGAAATGAGTATGACAGCACACAAAAGAGTTACCGTGTATGTGTTATCCGGTTTCCTCGGAAGCGGCAAAACCACCTTATTAACGAAGGCAATTGATCATTTTACCGAAGCGGGGCGTAAACCCGCGGTTATCATGAACGAGATTGGTGAAGTTAACCTGGATGGGCAGTTAATTGCCAATGAAGTACCGATGTCCGAGCTGCTGGGCGGCTGCATTTGTTGTTCGAGCCGAGGTGATCTTGCGACAGCGCTCAAAGAACTTGTAACTGAGGAGCAGCCCGACCTGATTTTCATAGAATCGACTGGTATCGCTAATCCAATGGAAATCATTGATGAAGTAACAGATGCTTCGCTTATACTCCCGGTTGAGCTCAAAGCCGTCATCACCGTAGTGGATGCACCGCAATTGCTGGAGCTAAGTCGGACAAGTCGAGGCAAGACCTACCGACTCATGCAGGAACAAATCCGTTGTGCGAACTTACTTTTACTGAACAAGGCTGACCTGTTACAGGAAGCGGCGCTTCAGGAAGTAGATGCACTTGTACGCGAATGGAATCCATATGCATCAGTACACTACACCGTGTTTAGCCAAATCGACATGAGACTCATGGAAGCACTAGAAGAAGAGCAAGGGCAGAAACAGCACCCTAACGCAAAACATAATGACACTAATAATAACGTGCAGCACGATGCCAACCATCATCATTCTCACAATCATGTGATGGCGTATACGCACTTTTTTGAGCGGGCAGTTGATAGCAACGCATTCGAAGAATTTGTTAGTAAGCTACCGCAAGAGGTTTACCGTGCTAAAGGAATTCTCAGCTTTTCCGATACCTCAAGCCGGTTCTTATTCCAGTACGCCTACAGAGAGATGGATTTCGTCAAAATCACTCCCAAAGGCGATGTGCCGGACGTTGCCGTGTTTATCGGAGAGAACTTCTCCAAAGACGCAGTCCGAACAGAATTGCTCAAACTAGAATCCCTTTCCGAACTAGCTGCCAAATAAGCAATTCAATGCCAAAAGAGTCCCAGCGGCCAAGCTGAGGATTCTTTTTTCTATAGTCTTAGTAACATACGGGTTGGATATGGCCTAAGGGGGTACTGTTGTCACTATCCCTTTGGCTCAAATTAGGGGAGCGAAGGTGATTAGAATTACTTGGTCATGGGTCGTGCCTATCCTCTAACGGGGACTATGATCACTATCCCCTTGACTCAGGTGTTGGAGGTAGAGAGGGAAAATGAAAGCAAAAAGAGTAAACAAGAATAAATAAGAGTAGATGGAGGTAAATGAAAGTAAAATAAAGAGTGAATAAGATTAAATGATAGTAATGAGAGATGGTGAGGAGAAAAGAGAAAAGAAGAGGAGAAGAGAAGAGAAGAGAAGAGAAGAGAAGAGAAGAGAAGAGAAGAGAAGAGTAGAGAGTGATTAGAACCGTTAGTTAGGTAATTTTTCATTAATCGTCTAAGTAAACACTATGGAGTAATATCTAAGTAAAAACTATGAGTACTATCTTAGTAGCTATCACCTACTATTTATGCCCGCTATCGCCACTATCCCTTTGACTCAGGTTGCAGTAAAGTAGCAGGGGTGAAGTAATAACTAAAAACTCCCATCTGTATTCTGCTTTCGTATATCCCCAAAAAAAGCCTAGTGAACATTACTTCAAACAGCTTTTGGGTTACTAAAAAAACAATTCCCCCTACAAGATAGAATGCTTAAGGCTACATTGTTATACCCCTGCTATTAGGCACACATACGTGTGTTTTGGGGATTGAAAAAGTTTAATTTGGCATGAGGTGCTGTACATAAGTGTGTCAAATGCTGAAAGATGGGCGCTTCGTGTAAAGTGAGATTTACCTTATAGCAAAACTCATCTAGGTAATGTTGTAGATACTTTTGGCCAATGCCATGGAAAGTATTGTTAATATATTTACCGGCCTTTGCAGCGAATGCAAGGAGAGCGCGGAATTTCTTTGAACTAAAGCGTCCAGTAATAAATTCGATGCTGCTTGTTTGTGATTCGATATGTTTTTGGGTGAAATCCAATGTTGCGGCTCGTTGAAAAAACTTTTCTTTTATATGTATTTTAGGGACAAGTTTGAGTTTGATATAGGAAGGTTCGCCCTGAATGTTAAGGGAGGAGCCAGCTAGAAGATAGTGTTCCTGTGGATGGTTGCGAAAGTATGGATTATATGGCTTTCCATAGACGGCTGAGTTTACTTGGACGATACCCGAGAGTCGTGTGCATTGGTCGGCTGTACTTATGGCGTGACGAATTTTGTGGAGGATGAGCCAGGCTGTTTTGTAGGTGACACTAATAATCTTGGAGAGTGCAACAGCATTCGTTCCCTGATCCGTGCGTGATACAAGAAAAATAGCTGTAAGCCATTTATGTAAAGACGTGCGACTGCCTGCCATTATAGTTCCAGCTGTAAGGGATGTTTGGTGATGGCATTGAAGACATTCATAAAGAGGGAGTCGGCGTGTACTGGTTATATAGGCACGCGAATGCCCACAGTGAGGACAAGAAAAACCAGAAGGCCATTTCGTCTGAAAAAAGTAATCTATACAGGCCTCTTCAGTGGGAAATTGCTGCTGAAACTGCTCCAGGGTACTTGATAAATGATAGTGCGTCTCCATTATGACACCTCAATCAGGTTGGATATGGAACGTTTGTTCTTATTTTTATTATATCGAATATTTGTTCTTATATCAACTCTATTTCAAACTTTTCTTTTGATTTTGCAAGTATGAGGGTGGACTTAGTAGTTAGGATATAGCAAAATAGTACAGTTTTTCAATTAGACATAGAACTAGGCAAAAACTACGGAAAATAGGGTACAGGGGATGGTTTGGGTATTTGATCGATATGAGGGTTATGGTTCGTGGTAAGATTTGTCTTGAAAGAATAAAAGAGGCGGCGGGGATTAAAATAATATTTCAACTAAGGTATGAGTGTCATAAATTCGATCGGAACTGAGCAGCAATTTAGGACAAAGAATGGAGATGGGTATAAAAACATAATGAGTGATGGGGATAGTGACTATATAAGAGTTTGAAGTTGATGTATAGTTGCAATTATTCCCTTTTTATGGAAATTAAAGTAGTGGGGTATTAGGCAAGATTTAAAGGTAAGAAGAGAGAAGTAAGGAGTAAGGAGTAAGGAGTAAGGAGTAAGGAGTAAGGAGTAAGGAGTAAGGAGTAAGGAGTAAGGAGTAAGGAGTAAGAAGTGAGAAGTGAGAAGTGAGAAGTAGAGGTAAGAGGTATGGAACATTGAATATTAATAGGACAACCGCCCGCGAGGTGAAGAAAAAACCGTCAAGGATCATGAAGAGTGGTCCTGACGGTTTTTTGGTTTGGTTGTCGTTAGTTGTGCTGACTAGTTAAGCTCTTTGAGCGGTTCGAAGTTTGGGTATATATACGGTGAGTCGGGGGTTGCGGTTTTTTCGATTTGGGTTGCTTTGATGGTGAAGATGTCGTTTCCGTTGTAGCTGCCGTTTTGGATGGTTCCTGTGACTTTGACCCACATGTCTTTGGGGTAGCTTTGAGCGGTCGGGAAGTCAATCATGACTCCGTAAGGGGTAGCATCAGCGGAACAGCAGCTTACAGCAAAGCGTCCGACGACGAATTGGCTTTTTGACATGTTCTCTTCGCGGTAGACGAAGCCGGTGAGTTCGATTTTTTTGCCTATGAAGTTGTTTTTGAAAAGGTCAATGGACGAAAGGATTTCCATGTAGATTTCTGGCTTTACGACGATGGTGTCTTTTTTGTAGAGGATCATGCCGATTTTGGAAAAATCTTCATCCCACTCGTTATCAGCGTGGAACATCTTTTGGAGTTCGGCATCAGATTTAGCAATTGTGGGAGTCTCGGCACTAGAAGCAGGAATAGGGCTGATAGCTGTGCTATTGTTCACAGGTGGAACTGTTGTGGGACTTGGAGCAGCCGCAGTTGACTGGTTGGACGTATTCACTCCTGTTGAGGCGCCATTGTCGGTGATCAGGTCTGTATTTTGTTTGGCTATACTAGATTTAGCAGCAGAGAGATTCATCCCTTTGGCAGCTACCATAGCACTACTTAATGCTGTATTAGGCAGCAGAAAGCCGATTAACAACGGCAGAATCAGCAGTCCGTAAGCAACTGTATTGCGCAAGGTTGAGCGAGAAACTGGTTGTTCACATTCGCAGGAAACTGGTTTGCCCCAGTAAGCACGCAGTGCCATATAGCCTTGAAAGCAGGCGATGATGTAAAGGATAACGGAGGCGATTTTGACATAAATCATCATACGCGGAGCTATGTAGTATTGAAGGGCATCTGTCTTGGTGAGGATTACGATATAGCTGGAAAAACCAAGCAAAATTATCGTACGAAAGAAATAATGAAAGCTAATTAATCGGACTTCGCTCAAGTCAATTCCTCCTAGATTGTATGACTTTAAAAGTTAGAAAAGCGTTCCAAAAGCAGTGAACAACCCAACACGGTGATAAGAATTAATACCGAAAGCAGGAGTACGAATTTGGATTTGAAAACGGAAAGCATCATAAGTGTGCTTTTGAAATCAAGCATAGGGCCGAAGACCAGGAATGTAAGCAGTGAACCGGATGTAAAAGACGTTTGAAAAGATGAGGCGACAAAAGCGTCTGATGTGGAACATAGAGAAAGAATATAGGCGAAGCCCATCATAAAAAAGTGGGAACTGATAGGGCCCTGACCAATGGCAAGCAGGCTTTCGCGCTGCATAAAAACTTGAATCAGTGCGGTGAGCAGGGAGCCGAAGACGAGATATTTACCCATTTCGAAAAACTCATCAGAAGCGTGAACGAAAAATGTGTTTAACTTACTGGATAGGCCACCGCCTTGATGCTGATGACCCTCCAACGATTCTTGGCTGGAAAAGTTGGCGCGGCTTATACGCAGCGGATTGCTTTTGATAAAACGGTAGAGGATCAGTCCGATTATTATGGCGACAGCAAAAGCCAGCCCCATGCGGGAATAGGCGATAGCAGGGTGATTTCGGAAAGCCATGAATGTAGCTGCGAATACAATAGGGTTAATAATGGGTCCGGTTACGATGAAAACGACTGCGATATAGACGGGCATTCCTTTGAGAATTAGTCTGCGAACGACAGGAATCATGCCGCATTCGCACATTGGGAATAGGATGCCTAAAACGCAGGCGAACAGGATACCAAGAATAGGGTTCTTAGGAATGAAACGGCGTATGGTTTGCTCGGATACGAACGTTTGGAGCAAGGATGAAAGCAATACACCTAGTAAAATGAAGGGAATAGCTTCTAGGAGGATGCTGATGAACATGGTTTTGAAAGCTTGAATGCGTTCTGTTGTTAGCAGGGAGAGTGTAAGCATGTCGTTGTTTAAAAGGATAAGCACAATTAAAAGGAAACAGATAGCGAATATAACATGCATGCTCGCTCGAAACACAGTAGTGGGCATTGATGAAGGCTCCTTAATCATAATTATTACTATTGTAACCTATGATGAATGAAAGGGGAATAGGACAACTTTGTTAAGGACGAGATGTGCGACTACTTGACGCAAGAGGTCCATTTGCTGCACTATGTTAATAGAACAATTTATGACAGAGGGGTAATGCAGGTGGGCACTCATACGCATACGATTGACGAGATGCTAAGGGCGATGGCTCAGCAAGGATGGAGAATTACAGAGCAGCGCAGGAGTTTGGCAACGTTATTCGCTGAATCCGGAAGTTATTTGTCGCCAAAAGACGTTTATGAATACATGAAAGTTAAATATCCTGGTGTGAGTTTTGATACTGTCTACCGTAATCTTCGATTGTTGAGTGAGATGGGTGTACTGGAGCAGTTTCACTTGGCGGATGGCTTGAAATTCAAGGCGAGTTGTTTGTCTCATCATCATCACCATATGATTTGTATCAGTTGTGAAAAGACGGTCACCTTCGAGTTCTGTCCGATGAAGCTTGTGAAGGATCTACCGGAGAGTTTTGAAATTCAAAGCCATCGTTTTGAGATATTTGGATATTGCTCAGATTGTAAGTCGGGCATATCTCAACCTTCTGAGCTGCACTAAAAAAGTCGTGGAAAAGTAAAAGCAGTCTGCTTGAGGTGAACTCAGCGGAACTGCTTTTTGGTATGCATTCTTTATAGTTGAGATTCCGTTAATCGCTTTTGCCAGTCATCTTCGAGAGTTGTCGCATCCAGATCCATACCGATGAGAACGAGATAAGGCGTTCCTTGGAAAGTGGTCGGCTGCCAGTTCGCGCGTTTGCCCGCGAATTGCATAACAAAGGATTCGTGTTTAGCGCCAATAATCAAATAACCTTTCGCGCGAAGTAGTAGGGAGCCCCATTTTGCTAAATAACGTTCCACAAAGCGCTGTGACAAAGCAAGGTCATCATCCATAGGGATTGTTATTGTCTGAATACGTGAAAAAGATGGAGTATGTTTGGATGTCTCGCTTGACGGCTGTGCCGTTTTAATAGCTTGAAATTGAAACTTTTTATTGAAATTCGGCGAGAAGGTGGATTGCGATCCTTGTGGACTGAGAGTGCCGAAAATAAGTTCTAAATCAAATTGACTATGTGCGGTTGGCAGTATTAAGGAACGTTCATTGAATTTGCGAATTGTTTTTTCGATGGACCTCTGTTGTTTATCAGAGATTAAGTCGATTTTGTTCAGAATAAGAAGATCCGCAACTTCCATCTGTCTGCGAAGTGTATGGACAAGCTCTCGGTCCGAGGCGAAAATACTGTTATATTCAAGCACGTTTTCAGCATCAAGTATGGTAATGACTTTATGTAGTTTCACATGAGGAAGTAGTGCAGGCTCAGTCAATGCATCGACGATTTCCTCTGGGTTGGCAACACCTGTTAATTCAATGAGAATGACGTCAGGCTTGCGCATTAACAGTTGTTTAATGGAATCACTAATATCATTTTTCTTACTGCAGCAGATGCAGCCATCGAGCAGTTTGGCCATGTTAACATCAGGTGAGGCTTCTTGGAGGAGATGGCCGTCTACATCTTGTTTTCCAAGTTCATTCATAAGAACAGCCGGGCCCAGGTTAAAGGAGGCAGCTTCTTGAAGCATGCGGATGAGCAGTGTTGTTTTGCCGCTGCCTAGAAATCCACTCAGTACGATAACGGGAACTTTGCTCAAAACAAGGACTCCTTCGTCATGGGATTAAAAAGTAATTATTACGAATTGAATTGTAGTATAAAAAAGGGCAGGCTGCAAGATGGTTTATAATAATTTTCTCCCTTGAGTGCTTAGGAGGTTATGTTATAATAAAGCCATCTTGAAGAACTCGGAGGTACCCTTTGACGATGAAGTATGTAGCCTAACTTTTTCTGCTAAAACGAAAATGTTCGTTGATTGGCAGACTCTACGATTGTGCAGGTAGAGCGAGTGGGATACGTATGTCTAAAGGGGCTGACTCCTTCTGGAGTTGCTGTTCTTTGCATACCAAAATCATGACTTGTTCTTCCTGGCCGTAGGCGATTGCTTGCGGTTTTTTGTATTTGAATTTAAAGGAGGAAATGAGTCTATGACTTTACTAATAAAAGCAATGAATGTGATGAAGGAATATGCGGGGAAACCACTTTTTGAACAAGTGGAATTGGAAGTGAATGCAGGGGAGCGGATCGCGATCTATGGCCGCAATGGCATAGGAAAGACGACGCTGCTTCGCCTGTTGGCAGGCACGCTGGAGCTGGATAAAGGCAGCGTGGAACGCAGGCTGCCGCTCGATCAGTGGGGCTGGATGGGGCAGCAGACAGAGGCTGATGAGGCGGTGTTTACACACGCCTATGTTGAGGAAGGCTGCCCAGAGCACTACGCTGCGAAGCGTCGCTTGAAGGAGCTGGAGGCGCAGATGCAGGATGCGGCTGCTCCTTGCATGGAGAGCCTGTTAGCCGACTATCAGGAGGCGGCAGAGCGATACATGGGGCTGGACGGCTACCACTGGGAAACCCAAGTGGAGCGCAAGTTGCTGCAGCTCGGTCTCGGCCGCGAGCTGTGGGATCAGCCGCTCGGCCAGCTGAGCGGCGGGCAGAAGACGCGCGCCCAGTTGGCGCGTCTGATGGTGCGCGAGCCGCAGCTGCTGCTGCTCGACGAGCCCACCAACCACCTCGACGCGGCGTCGCTGGAATGGCTCGAAGTGTGGCTTCGAGCCTATCCGGGCACCGTCGTGTTCGTTTCCCACGATCGCCATTTCATGGATCGAGTGGCGACTTGCCTGGTCGAGCTGACGCCGACAGGCTGTCGAAAATACCGAGGCGGGTATACAGAGTATACACGCCAAAAAGAACTCGAGCTGCGTACGCAGGAGCAGCTCTATCGCAAGCAGCAGCTTCTACGAGAGCAGCTGGAGGAGAGTATTCGCACGTATCGGCAGTGGTTCCATCAGGGCGAGAAAAACGCCCAGATGGCAGAGGTGCCGATACAGCGCGGGTACTTTCAGGGGCGAGCCGGCGCGCATGTCTCGCGGATGAACGCGAAGATGAAGGAGCTGGAGCGCCTAGAGGGAAACCGCGTGGAGAAGCCGCGGGAAGCGGCGCACCTGAAGGTGAAGCTGAGCGCGAGCGACTTTGCTTCACGCTCGCTTGTGCGCTTGGAGCGGGCCGCGTTCCGCTACGGCGAACGCGAGTTGTTCGCTGAGCTGAGCCTCAGCGTAGACCGCGGCGACCGTTTGGCCGTGCTAGGCCCCAACGGCTCAGGTAAAACGACGCTGCTCAAGCTGCTCGTCGGTGAACTGCAGCCCGCTGCCGGCAAGGTGCGGCAGCACCCGCAGACGTCGATCGGCTACTTCTCGCAGGAGCTCGAACATCTCGACGACGGCGTGACACTGCTAGACAGCCTGCTGACGCTGCCTGCCATGACGCAGACCCAAGCCCGCACGATTCTGGGCTGCTTCCTCTTCTCAGGCGAAGAGGTGCGCAAGCGCATCGGTGATTTAAGCATGGGCGAGCGCTGCAGGCTCGCCTTCCTCAAGCTTTACTTCAGCGGCGCGAACTTGCTGGTGCTGGATGAGCCGACGAATTATTTGGATATTGATTCGCGGGAAAGGATTGAACAGGCGCTGCTCCGCTATCCCGGCGCCATGGTCATCGTCTCGCATGACCGCTTCTTCATTCGTAAGCTGGCGACGAAGCTATTGTGGCTGAGCGCGGAGCGCAGCCCAATCGCTTTCTCCGGCACTTACGATGAGTATGCGGAGGCGAGCTTGGCGAGTGAGAGCTCGCCGGAGCAGCTGGCGCGAGCCAACGAACGACGCCAGCTGGAGTTAACGCTGGCGCAGCTCATGAGCGAGGGGGCGTGGAGCCCCGAGAACGCCCCTGCGCAGCTTCAGATCATCCGAGACATCAAGAAGAGGCTCTCGGAGCTGCAAGGATAAACTAACAAAAAGAATAAGCCGGGTGCGCACCATCAGGATGCGCTTTCCGGCTTATTTGCTTTTTGCGACGTGAAGCAGCTCAGGTACGGTTACAAACGTGTAACCAGCTGCTTTAAGCTTACTAATTAGCGGTCCAATGGCCTGTACCGTCCCCGACAAATCCTGGCTATCAGCACCTCCGGAGTGCTGAAGGATGATAGAACCAGGCTTCGTTTGCTGCATGATATTGTTCAGCACCTGATCGGAGTTCAGCGATTTCCAGTCGAGGGAATCGACATTCCAATTCACGATCAAATAATGGTGGTCAGCGATCCATCTGACCTGCTCTTCATTTATCGCGCCGTACGGCGGGCGGATTAGCTTAGGCGCATAGCCGATTAAGCCTTGCAGCACGCTTTCCGTGCTCATTATTTGACTCTGAAATTTGTCCACCGTCAACTTCGGCAGGTTCGCATGACTGTAGGAATGATTCCCAATGACATGGCCTTCTTTGACAATCCGTCTAATCATATCAGGGTGGGAATTAGCTTGAGAACCAAGTACGAAAAAGGTTGCTTTAACTTGGCTGGCCTTAAGCGCATCAAGTACTTTTGGCGTAAATCGGGTGTCAGGCCCGTCGTCGAAGGTTAGCGCTACTTTCTTTTCCTGAGCAGAGCCGCGTACCTTAAAGGTGTCTGGATATTTCACGACCAGTTGAGAGAGTGTAAGTTTTTTCTGAGATATTCTAGCTTGGCCTTGATTTTTTTGAACAGGAACGGAAGGTTTCTTAGAAGATTCTGGATGTACTGCTCCTTTTTTTTGGCTAGGTTTGGGCGAAGGTTTGGGTGTTAAAGCAGCAGGCGTTGCTTCAGGTTGAGCTGAAGTGGTGGGTGTTCCAGCAGAGAGTGGACTATTCATTCTCCTCGGACTCACAAGAGGCTCAGTGTTAATTTCGTCGTTGCTGACACTAGAATCCGTTGTTAAATCTTGTTCTTCTACATGAGAATTTTGTGTAGAGCGTTGATCGTAATAAGGCTTGTTTTTTGACACACCGCAGCCTGTCGCTAACAAGCCTACGATGACGATGGACCAAAGCCATTTGGTCATGGCAATCCCCTCCGAGCGTTATGAATATGCTCTAGCATTTGTCAAGAAGGGACATCCTATCCAGTAAAAATAACGGAATCAACAGACCCTACAGTCTGTAAGAAATATCCCGTACGCTGTGGCTCCAGTAAATGGACATGAACTATTTTGGATTATGGACCGTCTTTACATATACCCAAGCAGAGTTAGCAGTAAGAAAGGAGAGGAATGAGTCATGAAAGCCTTGATAAGCTACAACAAATTAGTTGTACTGCTGGTTTTTCTGCTGTGCACAGGTTGCTTTCATGAGGAAGCCTCAACTCCGTCTCCCAATCTAATGACTTCACTAACTCAAAAACGTGACAATGGTTTTTCGGTCGTAGCAGGTGAAAAAATTGGTATTCAAGATCAAGTTCAACCTGTACATGTAACACCAACCAAAGCGATCTCATTCGTGGATGAGCTTCATGGCTATGGTGTTGCTTCTGGCGCCCGTGATCTTCAATTCTTGAAATCCAGCGACGGTGGGATGACCTGGCGGGCTCTGAATAGATTGCCTCAAACAATCATACCGATCGCGATTTCATTTTTTGATTCTCAAACGGGTTGGCTGCTTACCAGTGAATCTTCTGATAAAAAATCAGAACTTCGATTAACCTTAGATGGTGGTCAAACGTGGGAGGTAATCGCGCAGGACTTACTTGGATTTGAAACTAGGGGAGAAGAGCCGTTTTTTCGGTTTTTTGACCGACATCAAGGGTTGATTGCGTTCCAGAGTGGTAAAGACATGATGCTCCTACGCACACAAGATGGGGGTTTGACTTGGTCGGCGTCAAGCCGCATCTCAATGCCAATAGAAGAGAAGGGCGTGTTTACGTTCCGTTCAGCCATAGAGGGTTGGTTTATTGGGCCCAGTAAGAAGGATAAAGAAGTGTCGATACTGTATCACATGACAGACGGAGAGACATGGCAAGAAACAGGCAGGCTGCCGAGTTTCCTTACGCCACAGGCCATTTCTTTTACTGATTCACAGAATGGGTTCATTCTCTTGCATGCGAGTCCACAAAGTAGTGCGAAAACATGGCAATTCCTTCGGACAAATAATGGAGGCGAAACGTGGAGTCAACACGAATTTCCTAGCACGTTCCAGCCGCTAACTGCGAGTTTACACCTAAGTTTTCCTACAGCGACAAGTGGCTGGCTTTTGGATGCTAGGGATTTGTGGCGGACGACCGACGGGGGTTTGAACTGGAGTTTATTAACGCCATAAACCTCTTATATTATTTTCTGATAGGTAACGATATCGAGAAATTGGCCCCATTTAAAGCCAACCTCACGGTAATGTGCGCACTGTGTATAGCCATTTTTCGTAAACATATGAATACTAGGTTTATTATCCGCGCAAATGGTGGAGATCAGAGCGTGGAAGCCGCGCTCTTTGGCGACCGTTTCAATGTACTGAATGGCTGCTGAGCCCAATCCTTTGCCCACGCATTCCGGATGCAAATAGATTGTCACTTCCCCTGTGGTATCATAGGCTTGCTTTTTCTTATGCGGCATGACTTGTACATATCCTTGAAGGATCCCATCCAATGTTATCACATAAGTTTGGTAACGCGGGTTTGGATGCCTAACACTCTCAGTAAATTCTGATATCTCTACGGGCTCCGTATGAAAAGAAACAGTCGTATGTACGACAAAATGATTGTAAATATCCATCAGAAGGGGAATATCTGACTCTTCTAACTCTTTAAATGATAGGGTAGACATGGTGTAAGCTCCTCGCTGTTAGATTTAGACAACACATTCAAATATGTTCCACGGAAGAAGCTGAAATCCTTTTTTAAAAAGGCAATTCTAAATAGACATCTAGCCCTATTCCATGTATCTTAGATATAATGTTCTTACTATTAATAGAAGATAAAGTTGAACCATCGGAAATAGGGGGAGTCACATGTCAGGCAATTCAAGTTACATTCTCGTGATCGTCATTGGCGTAATCGTACTCGCTGGCCTTACATTCATGAATCTTCGCAAAATAAGCAGATCTACTGCGGATCTAACCCAGCTCAAAAGAAGAACGCTTCTCTGGAGTGAAATATCCCTTGCGCTTTTCGTACTGCAATTTTTCTTCCGTGATCGTGAAGGAGGGTTCCTGTTGTTCTTTGGAATTCTCACCCTATTTACAGGATCGCATTATCTCGGTGTATTGTATTATTCACGAAAAAGAAGCAAATAAAGGCGAAGAAGCTCTCCTCCGTAGTTCTACTACGAAAGGAAAGCTTCTATTTATGTTCCTGATTTTCTGCAAAATAAATTCATGCCTGTTATTCGTTCCAACTCGATGGCTGGGTTTTTGTCGGCGTCTTCCATTTTTGATACCATTTCTTCTTTTTCTTCTGCTGCATTAACGTTCTTAATTGCAGCATGACCAGCTTGGCCCTGTCTTCATCCGCATATTTGTTACGCAAACGCTCAAAAATTGTGTGATCTTGCATAGGATACCTTCTTTTCTGACTGTAAGATGAATGCGAAATAAAGAGAATGTATGTTCTAGTTTCAATCATATCACATGAAGCATGTAGGAGGGAATACAAGGTTTTAATTTCAGGTCGAATTTTGTGTGAAAGAATAAATAACTAATTAAAAATAGTATAGGTAGGTGTGCATCCATGTCTCGGCAAAAGTGGTATCAGACAACTTGGTTTTTAGTTCTTCTTTGTTTAGTAGCTCCATACATCGGCATTTTTTTTCTAATGAAAAGAACCAAAAACAAACTTATTCTTGGCGGTGTTGCAGTTTGGGTCGTAATTATTTTAATAGGCGCTTTTTCTGATAAAAAAGAAAACAAGATGTTGACTGCAACCAGCACCGTTCAGGATTCCTCGGATTCAAAGAAAAAGGATGAGCTAATCGCCAAGCAAGCTGCAGAAATAGAAGAGCTAAAAAAGAGTAAAGAGAGTCCAGCGGCGGCGCAAGCAATAACAACTACACAGCCGGCAGCTGCTCCTGTAGCAGAAGCTAGCAAGTACTTAATGGCAAAAGTAACCAAAGTAGTCGATGGAGACACAGTTGATGTGTTGATTGGAGACAAAAAGGAAACGGTTCGTTTCGTCCTGGTTGACACACCTGAAACCAAGCATCCTTCTAGGCCTGTAGAACCTTACGGCCCGGAGGCTTCGAAATTTACAACCGATATGCTTGAAGGTAAAGAAGTAAAACTTGAAAAAGACGTCTCAGAACGTGATAAATACGGCCGGCTGCTTATGTATGTTTGGCTCGATGATAAAATGGTAAACGAGCTGCTTCTTGAAAAGGGATTAGCCCGAGTAGCCATCTACCAACCCGATGTGAAATATGTTGATAAATTCAGAGAAATTCAAAAGAAAGCACAGCAGGCCGGGACTGGCATCTGGAGCATAGAGAACTACGCCAAAGATGATGGATATCACCCAGAGGTAATGAAGAAAACAGAGGAACCTGCGAAAGAAACACAGCCTTCAAAAGCACCTGCATCTACATCAAATAGTAACGTTAGCTATCCAAACTGTACAGCTGTTAAAGCAGCCGGCAAAGCTCCTCTTCATCGAGGTGATCCTGGATACAGCAGTAAGTTAGACCGGGATAATGACGGTGTGGCATGTGAATAGGAGAGAGACTGGAAAAGAAGATAAGGATTTATATGCTGGACTTCTAAATAATTGGTAAAATTAGGTGAATAAGTGAAGGACTAAAATAAACGACACCACTAGGGTGTCGTTTATTTTTTCTTAATTCAAAAACTTCCAGCAAGCCTCTATTACAGACACATAAAGTGAATGGACAGATTGATGAAAAACTGTATCATGTCAGTATTCCTAGCATAGTGTGTAGGAAGGTGGTGATGATAAATGACATTTACACTTGCAGACTGGATGATGTACACCATTTGGGCCATATTTGGATTAATGATCATTGATTTTCTAATCGCCTTTTTCCAATCCTTTTGGAAAGGCTCTTTTGATCCAACTTTTGTATTAGGTTATTTGAAGGATGTCCTATATTATGTCCTGCCATTAGAGATTGTTTTATCCTTGATTCCAACTGATCCTACGGGATGGACTCTTGTGATTTTTTATTTCGTTGGTGGTATCGCAGTAATTCTCAAGTATTTTTTGGACATTAAAAGAAAATTCCAATAACAAGACTGTGGCCTTCCAACATGGGGGGCCTATGGTTTTCATAGAATAATACAAACCGTCTTAAAGGAAGTGAGTCCATGAAGAGATATCAGTGGATCAAGTGGCGAACGTTCATCCTGTGGTTCGCAGCACTCATCTTAACCGGCGTGCTGATATGGGCAGGGGGGCCGACATCTTGGAATATCGCATTGACTATTATCGGTATTGTGATGCAGCTGCTCTTTGCCATAATGTTCATGATCGTCCAATTCGTAGCCCTTTTTTGGTTCCTGGCCCGGGGACGCACGTACTGGATTCTGCCTGGCGAGACCGGGGCTACTTGGGATGATTACCGAGGTAACCCCGAAATCGTTGAGAATGCCAAACGGATCGTCACCCTGCTCAAAGGTGTAAAGGAGTTCAAGGAAATGGGTGGCGAGGCGATCAGGGGATTGCTGCTCTGCGGGCCTCCCGGCACCGGTAAGTCCTACCTGGCTCAGGTGATCGCTAACGAAGCACAGGTGCCTTTTGCTTATGCTTCGGCACCCAGCTTTCAAAACATGTTCTTCGGAGTCGGCAACCTGAAGGTAATGCGCCTCTACAAGAAGACTCGAAAGTTGGCGCCTGTGTACGGCGCCTGCATCATCTTCATCGACGAAATTGACGCCATCGGGATGAGTCGACAGGCGGGAGCGGGAGCAGGAGGAGGAATGTTTGGCATGGGCGGCGGCTCTGGCTTGCTCAACGAGCTGCTCTTGCAGATGGACCCGCCGAACATCGACAACTCCAAGATTTCCAAGATGCTTCGCTCGTTGGGGCTGCGGCGCAAGAAAGCAGAGCGGCCAGCAGTACTTACGGTCGCAGCGACCAACCTGCCCGATGTACTCGACCCCGCCCTGCTCCGGCCTGGCCGTTTCGACAGGCAGCTCGGGGTAGATACCCCCGACTATGATGGTCGGGTGGACGTCTTCCAATACTATCTCCGGAAAGTGAAACGGGACTCTACGCTAACTCCGGAAGCGGCAGCGCTCGATACGGTCGGCTACAGCCCTGCGCAGATCAAACACATCGTCAATGAATCGCTTGTTATCGCCCACCAAAGGGGAGCCCAGGAAGCCAGTTATGAGGACTTTAGGGCTGCTATGGAGACCTATGAGTGGGGACTCAAACAGCCGCTCCGCTCGATGAGAGACGACGAGAAGCGGAATGTTGCCTATCATGAGGCCGGCCATGCGGTGGCTCAGTACCTACTGAAGCCCCACGACCGGGTCTGGAAAGTGACGATCATCCGTCGGGGCGGCGCACTCGGTCTTGCTGCTACCAAGCCGACGCATGAACGGTATAACCGAAGCGATAGTGAGATATTAGCGGAGATCCAAGTTTGTCTGGCAGCACGGGCGGTGGAAGAGGTGTACTTAGGGAAGAAATTAAACGGTGTCACCTCAGACCTGCAGCAGGCTACGGAGTTGGCCGGCGCCTACCTCGGTATGGTCGGTATGGGCGATGAGCTGTTCAGTTGGCTTGCGACGGGCTCTCGGGCCGATGCACTCAAGGCTCTCCGGCCAAAGATTAACGAGCTTCTGATGGATCAGATGCTCCAAGTAAAGAATTTAGTAAGGGAACACGTCGACTTCGTCCACGCCATTGCATCGGAACTGCTAAAGCAAGGCGATCTAACCGGCGAGGAGATTGAGCAGATCTATGTACGGCTGTATAACCGTAGCCGTCCAGAGCCAATTTAGGTAAAGCCTCAGTCGGTCATCGATTCATTAGCCAAAGTTGCTCAAGAACAGCTGCCGGAGGACGCCAACGGTACGAAGGATTCCGAATAAACTATCGAATTATCTTTTTGGAACAGCTGTATTTTATGATATATCGTGCTTGGTATACTCAAATAAGGGCAGTTCAAAGTAGATAAATCTACTTGCGACAGCCCCTTAGGGCCAATTAACCTTCTGGGAAATTCGAATCGGTATTCAGAACGAAATTCATTACTTCCATTGGATTATTCCAATGAAATCGACTTTCAGGCTTCGAAATTCGTTCTTCTATTGGAATAAATCCAATGGAATTGGCTTTTAGGTTGCAAAATCTCTACTTCCACTGGATTATTCCAATGGAAGTAGCAGACAGACTGCAAAATTCTTAAAGTAAGTTTTCATTTTTCCAAATTTCAAATGGTATGTGTGTGATTTTCCATAATTAATTAGAAAACGGAGCCCGCAATCCCCGCGTGGCTCCGTTTTTGTTGTTCCAAAATTGATTGGAATTTAAAGTACCCCGCGGCGAAAATAGGGTTTGTTGCAGAATTCGTTAGAAAAAATATTTGGCGAAAAGTGACCTTATGGATAAATATACAATATACAGAAAATTGATATGAAAGAGAAATTCCTGGCGCTATGGTTGCGGAATTCACTCACGACTTGACCGTGCATGACCCCCTTTTAAATAGATCTATTGTAGAACTATATACAGGAATAAAGGTTTACAGAAATAAGGAGGAATGGGTTATGGGAGCCATTATTTCAATCGGTAATCAAAAAGGCGGCGTTGGCAAAACGACAACCACGGCCATCACGGGGTATCTTCTCTCTAAGAAGTACAAGGTTCTCTGTGTCGACTTCGATAGCCAAGGCAATTTGACACAGTTTCTTACTCAACGAGATATACACGATTACTCCAAAATGACTATTTTTGAGGCATGTAAAAACATGAATCCCACCCCCTACATCCGCAAGTTAACCTACAACCTTCACTTCATTCCGGCTGATGAAATGCTTGCAACTCTGCCCATGCTTATCCATCAAAATCCTTCAATGAGTTCGACCATTTTGAGAGATACACTACATAAAGTAAAGGCCAGATACGACTACATACTTATTGATTTACCTCCAAATCTCGGAGAGCACACTATTAATGGTTTAGTGGCTTCAGACTATGCAATCGTAATGCTACAATGCGAACCAATGTGTTATGACGCGCTGGACAGATACATCGCAACAATGATTCACATCAAAGAGGTTAAAAAGCTGGACCTTGTTTTATGCGGCATATTGCCAACAATGATCGATTCTAGAACAATCATTGATAAAACAATCATTGATAGGGTAAGGAGAGAATACGAGGGAGTTGTGTTTCGATCGGAAATAAAGCGAAGAAATAGAATCAAGGAGTTTTCTATTACAGGAATACAGGAATACAGTAATATGGATACATCGGCACTAAGCAATTATAGAAATTTTGTCGAGGAGCTGGAGCAGCGTGTCCAAGCGTGATGCGATTGAACAGTTATTAGGAAAACGGCGGAGTCAAGAAATACAGGAAACTGTAAATACAGGTATACAGAAACCTGTAAATAAGAAAAAAGCAACATTTGATTTCGATGAGCAATTCCATACTGAGTTAAAGATATTCGCCGCGAAACAGAATAAGAAGATGGTTGATGTTGTGGTAGAGGCCGTGAAAGAGTATATGCGAAGACAGAAAAATACCCCACCGGTCGAGTAGGCCAGTGGGGATTCGTTCATTTTACAGTCTGCTCGACACCCGCGACACCGCTGCAATCGATATCGGACTACTGAATCATTGCCCTCTTGCGGGAAGCCGTTCGGCTTAAATACGGAATGAAGGATGGATCCCCGCTTCATAAGCGGCAGCTCTCGCATGACAGCGTCATAACTTATGCCTCCTACTCTTTTTAATACATACAGAATAATAATTCTAGGTCCTGTTTAAATCAGGGCCTTTTTATTACAGCTAAATAACCTCATTTAATAAGAAGCGTTTGGAAGGAAAATGTTATTCTTTATTTAATTTTGAAAATTTTCGTCCCCAAACCGTCCCCAAGAAGAAAAATAAATAACTGTACTATAAGTAAAAAAAGCTCTGTTACACACAAATAAACCCTTATTATATAAGGGTTTTAGAAAACTGTTACATAAAATAATAACGGCGACCGCTTGCGCGATCGCCTCATGGGAGAGGAGAAACCGGACGAAGAGCTTATGGGGAAACGTAAGTCTTCTCCGCGGTTGTCTACGACATTCTCTGATGTCGATAGTTCAAGGATGACCGTTTTACGGGAAATTTATACATCACAGGGATAAAATTTTTGTGTCCGATTAGAGCTTGTGGTACGATAGCAAAAGAATGAGCCAGCTAGAAGGGAAATACGTAAGATGAGAGTGATTTCAGGCACCGCCAAAGGCAGGTCGTTAAAAGCTGTACCCGGTACCAGCACGCGGCCAACAACGGATAAAGTGAAAGAAGCGATCTTCAGTATGATTGGTCCTTATTTTGAAGGAGGACAAGTACTTGATCTATTCGCTGGTACAGGCGGACTCGGGATTGAAGCTCTAAGCCGCGGGATGGATAAGGCTGTCTTCATTGATATCGAGAAGAAAAGCATCGACACGATTGGACATAATTTAGTAACCGCAGGTCTCAAGGACCAAGCTGAGATCTACCGAACGGATGCTGCTCGGGCGTTGAAAGCATTAGCGAAGCGGGAACAGCAATTTGAACTCGTTTTCCTCGATCCTCCGTACAAAATGAAATTTATCGCGGAGTTGATAAGCAAGATGGAAGAACAGTCGATTGTTCAGTTGAATGCTACGATCGTTGTGGAACACGATGCTAAGGATGTCCTCGAAGATACCATCGGAGGATTTAAGCAGCAGCGAAGATCCGATTACGGAGATACCGCTGTCACGATTTACAAAGGATCAGCAGAATAAATATGAGCATTTTTTAAGGAGATGAACAGCATGATGAGGCAAGAACACGGAATTACAGTTGCCGTTTATCCAGGCAGTTTTGATCCTGTTACACACGGCCATCTTGACATTATACATAGAGCGGCAAAGGTGTTTGATAAGTTGATTGTAGCTGTACTGAATAACACTTCCAAGAATCCACTGTTCACATTGGAAGAAAGGATGGAACTCATTAGGAAGGTAACCAAGGATCTGCCGAATGTAGAGGTAGATGGTTTTAGAGATTTGATGGTCAATTATATGAAAGCTCGCAATGTGCGTCTAATTGTTCGTGGGCTTCGAGCAGTTTCTGACTTTGAGTATGAATTGCAAATGGCTTCTACGAATCACAAGCTGAATCCTGATGTAGAAACTTTCTTTATGACTTCGAAGCCTCAGTTCTCGTACTTGAGCTCAAGTATTGTGAAAGAGATTGCTAAGTTTCACGGACCAGTGGAAGATCTAGTTCCTGCTGAGGTGGAAGAAGCACTGAAAAAGAAATTCCCTCGAATCTAATGGAATTACGAATCAATAGCTTTCTTTTTGAAAGTTCTCAGGACCGTTGAAATAATTATCATCAAAGTGAATAATAGAAGGAACTGCGTCAGCATAGGTCCCCACAGGCCCCATGCCGATTCGCCGTTCAGTGGAAAGGCAGCCGTAGGATACTCGCTTTTGACTTTGTCTAACCAAAGAAAACTAGGCTCAGAATCCATCAAAAGCAGCTGAAGCGGTTTCCAAAGCAGAACGGTTAATGCCAAAGCAAGTACAGCATGCAGAGCACGTGACTGGAAGAAGAATAAATAACGAGCATCTGTTTTTTGATGAAAGCCAGCTACTTGCGCGTGAGCAGACAAGCCTCCCCAGCCAAGAAAAGCGCTTAGGAGCGCCATTTGCGGAAGTAAGGAAAGGCCTTGTGCTTGGCTAAAAGCATAGGCACCCAGATGAATTTCCAGAATCCCCTTAAGCCATTGAGGTGTGGTATCGGTGTGTACATTCATAAAACTCAGTAAATAGTGTGTGATGGGTCGAAATAAGTCCGTAAGATGAGTTATGTTAACTACATTAATTAGTACAGAAAAGATCATCATATAACCACCAATTAGCATTAAGGTTTGCACGGAAGAGGCTACCGCATCCCCGAGCAGCTTACCGAAGGGACGTCCATCGTGTAGGTAAGCTTGGCGCATCGTTGATACGGAGAGTTTCCAAACGGAACCGGATGCTTGATTAGTAGGCCGCAAAGTGGCTATTTGGAGTTCATGGGAGTCAGCTAAAGGCTGCTTTGTTTTTTTGGGATTTCGCATCAAAAATCCAGTGAAAATAGCCGAGGCATAATGGACTACTGCAAGTATGAAGCCCAGCTTAGCGCTGTGCAGAAAGCCGACGCCTACGACCATAATTAGGAATAAGGGGCTGCACAAATGGGACAGTGCCGTTAATCGTTCTGTTTCTGTTTGGGAGATGAGGTTTTTTTCCCTCAGGGTAGCTGTAATTTTGGCTCCAGTAGGAAATCCTACTATAAGTCCTGATGCTAGCGCCCACCCACTTACGCCGGGAAGACGGAATACAATCCTCATCAGCGGCTCTAAAAGAATGCCTATCCCTTGAATAATACCAAAGCCGATTAACAGCTCGGTCATAATGAGAAAAGGCATCAATGCTGGAAATACAAGTTTCCACCAAATTGTAAGTCCTTCGAGCGAAGACTGAAATGCCTTGTCCGGGAATAAAATGATAGAAACGACTACAAGGGCAGCCAAAGACCCTAGTACCAGCGTTGTGATTTTGGAGTTGGAACTTGCATTCTTAGGCTGCATAATATCACCTCGTCCTTTAAACATGCTTCAATTGTACGCTAGAGAATGCGGGTTTAGACCAAGCTTTCGCTTGGAGGCAAAGCAAGAGACACCACTTGTATAAGGCATCAGGAAGGGGAACCTGCATGGAGAACGAAGAAGAGAGTACGATTCGTACATGGTCGAATGATTCGTATCGACATCCGAAAAGATCGTCGACTAGGCGCTATTTAATATCCGCGATTGTCGGAGTTGTCATTGTTTATTTATTGTTTTTTGTAAGACTTCCTTTTTTTATATTTATGCCAGGGACAGCGGAAGAAATTAAACCTATGGTGACGATCCCCAGAGGCTCTGATGCCGAAAAGGGGACGCTAATGCTAACCACGGTACGAGTTGCCGATGCCAACATGGTCAATTATTTAATCGGTCTCGTAAATCCTTATGAAGAGATTCAGCCGAAAACGAGCGTTTTGCGTAAAGGTGAGTCGGAACAGGAGTATTCACAGCGCCAAGAGTATGTTATGTTGACATCCCAAGCGAGTGCTATCCAAGCGGCTTACAAGCAAGCGAAAATTCCCTTTCATATCAATCATGAAGGGGTTATGGTACTCCAGACGCTGCCTGGCCTATCGGGAGAAAAGGTTCTCAAACCTGGAGATGTGCTTTTAAAAGCTGGTGATAAAGAAGTGAAGGTCGCCCAAGATTTACTGGACTCACTTAAAGGTAAAAAAGCTGGAGAAACAATTGTTATTACGTATTCGAGGAAAAAAGTCGAACAGCAAGCTACGCTGACGCTTGGTGCGCTTCCTAAGCAAGAAGGGGAGCAGGGCGAGCCGCGGGCAGGAATCGGTGTTGTACCGGCGGATATGCAGGCTGTAAAAGCAGACCAAGAGGATCAACAAGTATCCATTAAGGCTGGTGAGATTGGCGGTCCCTCAGCGGGATTGATGTTCTCCTTAGAGATTTACAATCAACTCGTGGCAGATGATATTACCAAAGGTTATCGCATTGCTGGGACAGGGACAATTGAAAGCGACGGCACTGTAGGTCCAATTGGCGGTATACAGCATAAGATCATTGCCGCGGATCGGGAAAAGGCCGATTATTTCTTTGCACCCAAAGATGTGATTTACAAAGATGGTACCAAAATAGAGAATTACACAGCAGCCGTCGAGAGAGCCAATCAGATTAAGACTAAGATGAAAATTGTCGAAATCGGCACCATGGAAGATGCGCTCAAATTTCTAGCAGCATTGCCTCCGAAATAAGCTGGATCTAGTAAAAATAATATAATTTAAATTGACAAAAGGCATACAAACTGGATATAATAATCTTTGTTTGTTTGGGGTGATAAAAACATGCAAATTCGTTTTAGAGAGCTATCTCTTAATGGGCAGGTTCATATGACCGAAGAATTGACCTTGACTGATCCTTTTGAAGGACGTCAAGATATCCTTGGTCATGGTCCCGTACACGTCGATCTTCAAGCTGTTTATGAAGATGGAGTAGCAAAAGTTAACGGTACGTTAACGCTAGACTTGGAGTTAAGCTGTTCACGATGCTTATCGCACACTAACCAAACAATCGAACTTCCTTTTGAGGAAGTCTTCATGCAAAAACCAGAAGAAGAAGATCCGGATCTAGACGAGGATATTCATTTAGTGGTTGGAGATAAAGTCGATTTGGAGCCTTACGTTGTAGAAAATGTAGTGGTCGGTTTACCGTACATACCACTTTGTGACGAAGCGTGCAAAGGTCTCTGTCCCGTGTGCGGAGAGAATCGCAATCAACGTGATTGCGGCTGTAAGCAGGAGAAAATTGATCCTAGGCTTGCAGGTCTCGCGGACTTTTTTAACAAAGAATAAGGCATCGTTGAAATTCGTATAAGGAGGTGTTTTGAATATGGCAGTACCTCAAAGAAGAACGTCCAAAACTCGTCGCGACAAGCGCCGTACTCACTTTAAATTGGAAGTTCCAGGCATGGTGAAATGTGAACAATGTGGAGAACTGAAGCTAGCACACCGTGTGTGCAAGTCTTGCGGAACTTACAAAGGTAGAGAGATCGTAAAAGCATAAGATTGGACATAGTACTTCATCCTAGTGTGAGGTGCTATTTTTTTTGCTTTCTTTTTGGCTATAAATTTAATATACTACAGTTTAGTATCTGGTAATAAGATGAGATCTCACGAGATAAGGTGGTGCTCGCCATCGAACGCCTTCCTAAACGACAAAGGCAGCAGCAATTGCTTCAAGCCATTGAAGCTAATCCTTTTATGACAGACGAGGAACTGATGCGAACGTTTCAGGTCAGTATCCAAACCGTCCGCTTGGATCGGTTGGAACTCGGCATTCCTGAGCTGCGGGAACGAATGAAGCATATGGCGGTCAAAACGTACGATCATGTGCGCTCACTGCCAATTGATGAAATTATTGGAGAAGTGATTGATTTACAGCTGGATCAAAGCGGTATCTCGATTTTTGAAATTAAAGAAGATCATGTTTTCTCAAGAACCAAAATTGCAAGAGGACATCATATTTTCTCGCAAGCGAACTCCCTGGCGGTTGCCGTCATCGACGATCCCATAGCTTTAACAGCTTCTGCAGACATTCGTTTTATTCGTTCTGTAAAGCTCGGAGAGAAATGTATCGCCAAAGCCTATGTGCGTTCCGTTTCCAAAGGGAAAGCAAGAGTCGAGGTGTTTTCATATGTTGGCGATGAAACGGTTTTTCGAGGCAACTTTGTGATCTTTCATTCGAAGAAAGAGCAACATCTAGATAGGGAGGACAAGCTGCATGCGAATCGCGATTGATGCAATGGGTGGCGACAATGCCCCTAAAATCGTAGTGGAAGGTGCACTCGCAGCGGCCAAAGAATGGAAGGATGTTCATATCATTCTGGTCGGTAACAGCGCCGCGATTGAAGCGCACCTCACAGAAAGGCCAGCGAACTTAACTATCCATCATACGGAAGAAGTCATTGAAGCAGAGGATGAGCCCGTTAAGGCCGTTCGCCGCAAAAAAGACGCTTCCATGGTGGTAGCAGGAAGGTTGGTGCGTGAGAAGAAAGCGGAAGCCATGATTTCCGCAGGAAATACAGGTGCTTTGATGACGACTGGATTGCTAGTCGTAGGAAGAATTCCAGGGATTGAACGTCCTGCACTGGCGCCTATGATTCCAACTATGGATGGAAACGGTGTTCTTGCACTCGATCTGGGAGCTAATATGGATGCAACAGCCGAACAACTGATCCAATACGCCATTATGGGCAGTATTTACCGCTCCAAAGTACATGGTATCGCCAAGCCTCGTGTAGGCCTGCTGAATGTGGGTACAGAAGCGACCAAAGGGAATGAATTAACGAAAGCGGCATATCCTTTAATGGAACAAGCCCCTATTCATTTTGTGGGTAATGTCGAATCCTCACAAGTGCTTCGTGCCAAATGCGATGTCATCGTGTGCGATGGATTCGCGGGAAATATCATGCTGAAATCATTAGAAGGCGCTGCGTCTACCATTTTCTCAGCAATTAAACAAGAGTTCACCAAAACCTTTTTCACTAAACTTGCAGCGGCTGTCTTGAAACCAGGACTTACACAATTCCGCAAAAAGTTGGATTATAACGAACATGGGGCAGCCCCGTTTTTGGGGATTGATGGATTAGTCCTAAAAAGCCATGGCTCCTCCGATGCAAATGCCATCAAGAATGCAGTGCGTCAAGCGAGAGTTGCCTTACAAAATGATTTGGTTGGCACGATATCTGCCGAAATTAGCCACGGGAAGAGAGATATAACAACATGAACTTAATACCAGTTGGGGTACTCGGAACGGGTAAATATGTACCAGAACGAATTTTAACAAATCAAGAATTGGAAACCATGGTCGAAACGAATGATGAGTGGATCGTGACTAGAACGGGGATTCGTGAGAGAAGAATAGCTGCCGAAGGACAAGCTACTTCTGATCTTTGTTATGAAGCTGCACTGATTGCTCTAACTAATGCAGGGATTACGGCGGACCAACTTGATTTAATTATAGTAGCAACGATTACACCTGATATGGCATTCCCTTCAACGGCATGTATTCTCCAAGAGAAGCTGGGAGCCAAAAAAGCAGCAGCTTTTGACTTGTCGGCAGCTTGTTCAGGCTTTGTATATGGACTAGCTAATGCCTCTAACTTCATTGCGACAGGTACATATAAACATGCACTTATCATTGGCGCTGATTGTTTATCCAAAATTACTGACTATACAGACCGAAACACATGCATTCTTTTTGGCGATGGCGCTGGAGCCGTTGTTATTGGGGAAGTGCCTGAACATAGAGGTTTCAAATCGTTTGAGTTGGGCGCTGATGGCACAGGAGGTCCGCTCCTGAAAATTGAAGGTGGCGGGTCACGCAATCCTTCCTCTCAAGCATCCATTGACCAACGTTTGCACTACATCTACATGGCCGGAGCTGAAGTTTTCAAATTTGCCGTCCGGATCATGGGCAATGCCGCTGATGAAGCGCTGCGCAAAGCAGGCTGGGAAAAAACAGATATCGATCTGCTCGTACCGCACCAAGCGAATATGAGAATCATTCAAGCTTCTCTAAATCGTCTAGAACTGACTGACGACAAATGCATGATCAACCTAGACAAGTACGGCAACATGTCCGCGGCCTCTATCCCGGTAGCTCTCGCTGAAGCGGTTGAGCAGGGCAGATTGAATGAAGGCGACCGTCTCGTGCTAGTCGGCTTCGGCGGCGGCCTAACATGGGGCGCAGCTGCCTTGGTTTGGTAGTCTTTTACTATCTTTATTATCCCTAAGGCTCAGTAAACAAATTGAGTGGGCGCTGTTGAAGTAAAGAACTGAAGTACTGAGCCAAGGGGATAGTGTCAATAAGGGCGGTAGAAAAATAGTCGCCTGACAAACAAATGGAATTTTAAGTAAAAACATATAATTAATTACTGAAAATTATCGCGGAAGGGGATCCTTTTCTCGTATGGGTAAAATAGCATTTGTATTTCCTGGTCAAGGCTCGCAGTCCGTGGGTATGGGTCAAGATTTATACACGGATCATCCTGCTGCTAGAGCATATTTTGAGCGCGCTGACGAAGCGCTAGGCTTTTCGTTATCTGATCTAATCTTCCAGGGTCCAGAGGACCAATTGAAGATCACGTATCACACGCAGCCTGCGCTGCTGACAACAAGCATCGCTTGTCTGGAAGCGTTCAAGGCTGCTGGCATTAAGCCAGACTATGTCGCTGGACATAGTCTCGGTGAATACAGCGCGCTGGTCGCAGCGGGCGTGCTCGCGTTCGAAGACGCAGTCCGCACCGTGCGGGCCCGCGGCGAGTTCATGGAACAGGCCGTCCCTGGCGGCCTGGGTGCCATGGCAGCCGTGCTGGGAGCCGAGCGCGAAGCGCTTGCGGAGCTATGCGCGGCTATCTCAAGCGGCGGCTCCGTCGTGGAGCTCGCCAATGTGAACTGCCCGGGACAGATCGTCGTCTCGGGCAGTAAAGAGGGCGTTGCAGCGGTTGTTGAACGCTGCAAAGAAGCCGGAGCGAAGCGTGCAATACCGCTCGAGGTGAGCGGGCCTTTTCACTCTTCACTCATGAAACCAGCCTCGCAGCGCCTCGCAGAGGTGCTTGCGTCGATCGAGATGAGTGATGCAGCCGTGCCCGTTGTGGCCAACGTAACGGCTCGTCCTGTCACGCAGCCTGGCGATATTCGCGGGCTGCTCGTAGAGCAAGTGTACTCTCCTGTATTATGGGAGGACACCATTGTTTATCTGATCGGCCAAGGCGTCGATACGTTTATTGAGCTTGGCTCGGGAACGGTTCTCGCAGGTCTGATCAAAAAGGTAGACAAAACGGTGAAAACCGTGTCAATCGGTAGTCTAGAAGCTTTGGAGAAGTACATGCAGGAGGTACACAATCATGTTAACGGGTAAGGTGGCACTGGTAACTGGGGCATCCCGAGGTATTGGCCGAGCGATTGCTTTGCATTTGGCCGAACATGGCGCTGATGTTGTTGTGAACTATGCAGGAAGTGAAGCCGCTGCTGGAGAAGTTGTAGCACAGATTGAAGCGATGGGACGTAAAGCTATTAAGCTGCGTGCTGACGTAAGCAGTTTTCAAGAAGCTGATGATTTAGTGAAGCAAACACTAGAAAGTTTTGGTAAAATTGATATTCTTGTGAATAATGCTGGCATAACAAGAGACAATTTAATCATGCGGATGAAGGAAGAAGAGTTCGATCAAGTCATCGCTACGAATCTCAAGGGTGTGTTCAACTGTGTAAAAGCCGTTACTCGCCCGATGATGAAACAGCGTTTCGGTCGAATTATTAATATATCTTCTGTAGTGGGTGTGCTCGGTAACCCGGGTCAGGCCAACTATGTAGCAGCAAAAGCAGGCGTTATTGGCTTAACCAAAGCGACTGCGAGAGAACTATCTTCTCGAGGCATTACAGTGAATGCTGTAGCGCCAGGTTTCATTGAAACCGATATGACGGACAAGTTGTCATCCGAGATGCGAGAGCAAATGCTGAAGCAAATTCCACTGGAGCGCCTTGGCCAACCTGAGGAAATTGCAAAGGTTGTTCGCTTCCTAGCATCAGACGATGCGTCCTACATGACAGGCCAAACACTCCATGTGGATGGCGGCATGTACATGTAAGTTTTACCAGAAAGAGAATCTCAAAATTGACTACTGGCAATCTGTCAGAGATTCTCGTATAATACCAAAGAGGAGGTGAACCGGATGTCCGACGTATTGGATCGTGTTAAACGAATTGTTGTCGATCGTCTAGGGGTTGATGAAGCTGAAGTCACCCTCGAAGCATCTTTCAAAGAAGATCTAGGTGCTGATTCTCTCGATGTAGTTGAATTAGTAATGGAATTAGAAGATGAGTTCGATTTAGAAATTTCAGATGAAGATGCTGAGAAGATTACGACTGTAGGAGAAGTTACGAATTACATAAAATCTCATACGTAATAGTCTACCGAGTCCCGTTTCTAATCAAGACGGGACTTTCTCTCCATTTTCAAACAATAAAAAATGATGCTTTACTACATAGAAGGTGGTACAAATGAACAGAGTTGTAATTACAGGTATGGGCGTAGTTACTGCCCTTGGTCAAGATTTAGAAACGTTTTGGGGCAATCTGACTTCCGGTCAATCCGGAATCAGTTTGATCGAGAATTTTGATGTAAGCGAGTATCCGACTCGTATTGCTGCTGAGGTTAAAGATTTTAATATTGAGAATTATGTAGATCGTAAGGATTCACGTCGGATGGACCGTTTCGTTCAATTCGCTGTAGCTGGTGCGATTAATGCGTTAAAAGACGCGAACTTGAATGTGAAGGAAGATACGGATCCTGAACGCGTGGGTGTATCGGTTGGATCAGGAATTGGCGGTTTGAACACATGGGAAGAACAGCATAGAATTCTTTTGGAGAAGGGTCCAAAACGTGTATCTCCCTTCTTTATTCCGATGATGATTGCGAATATGGCGTCTGGTCAAGTTTCAATGATTACAGGGGCAAAAGGACCGAACTCCACGGCTGTTACGGCCTGTGCGACAGGTACACACTCCATTGGTGATTCGTTCAAAATGATTCAACGTGGTGATGCTGACGTAATGATCTGCGGTGGTGCTGAAGCAACGATTACACCAATTGGTGTAGCTGGCTTCTGTGCATTGCGTGCCATGTCAACTCGTAATGAAGAGCCTCACTTGGCTAGCCGCCCGTTTGATACAGACCGCGATGGTTTTGTCATGGGCGAAGGAGCAGGCGTGATGATTTTGGAATCGCTTGAACATGCGCAGAAGCGTGGGGCACGCATCTATGCCGAAGTGATTGGCTATGGGATGAGCGGTGATGCTTATCACATGACAGATCCAGATCCGGACGGGGCAGCACGTTGTATGGTCAAAGCAATTAAAGATGCGGGCATTAGCCCAGAGTCGATTTCTTACATTAATGCTCATGGAACTTCTACGTCAGTAGGAGATAGATCGGAAACTACGGCTATTAAGAAAGCTTTAGGCGAACATGCCTACAAAGTAGCTGTTAGCTCGACGAAATCAATGACGGGCCATTTACTTGGCGCTGCAGGCGGTGTAGAAGCTGTTATCTGTGGTTTAACCATTTCTAATAGTTTGATTGCACCAACAATCAATTTGGTCAACCAGGACCCTGGGTGTGATTTGGATTATGTGCCAAACACAGCTCGTGAAGCAAAGGTAGACATTGCGATGTCGAACTCGTTTGGCTTTGGTGGACATAATGCAACGATTATCTTGAAAAGGTTTGAAGCATAATTTGCCTTCCTACGAAGAAAGATAACGGAATATCATTCTCTCTGGGTGGTGAATAAAGGCAATGAACCGTGATATTAAAGAACTGCAGCAGCGAATAGGGATTACATTTCGGAAAAAAGAGCTGCTTCAGCAAGCTTTTACCCATTCTTCTTATGTCAATGAACATCGTATTGCTGGGCATAAAGATAACGAGCGTCTGGAGTTTCTAGGGGATGCTGTCCTTGAACTAACGGTTTCGGAATTTTTATATGATTCTTATCCAGGGCGTTCAGAAGGTGAATTGACGAAGCTCAGAGCGTCTATCGTTTGTGAGCCGTCACTCGTTACGTTCGCTGAAGATTTGGATTTCGGTGCTTTTGTATTACTCGGTAAAGGGGAAGAGTTAACTGGAGGGCGGTCACGCCCGGCGCTCCTTGCCGACGTTTTCGAGTCCTTTGTTGGAGCTTTATATCTTGATCAAGGCTTGGATATCGTAAAAGGTTTTCTCAAAAAGCACGTTTTCGCAAAAATCTCTAGTGAAGGTAAGCTGCTAATTATTGATTACAAGACTCTACTGCAGGAGCATACCCAACATCACAATATGGGTTCATTGGAATACCGCATTGTGAATGAACGTGGGCCAGCTCATGAACGTGAGTTTGTAGCTGAAGTGCACATGGATGCCGACATTCTGGGAACCGGAGCAGGACGTTCCAAGAAAGAAGCGGAACAGCAGGCTGCTGCTGGGGCTTTGTCGAAATTGAATGTGACCGTTCAGCGGTAATGCATATGGCTTAAAGGGGCGGCTGCGGCCGCCTTTTTGTTTTTTTCTCTTATTTTTATAAGGGATATGTTACAATAATTTTTGAGGTGAGACCATGTTTTTGAAACGGATTGAATTATCCGGGTTTAAGTCTTTCGCAGACCGTACGGAACTGGAATTTGTACGCGGTATTACCGCGGTTGTAGGCCCTAACGGCAGTGGAAAAAGCAATATTTCAGACGGTATCCGCTGGGTATTAGGTGAGCAAAGTGCAAAGTCCTTACGTGGCGGTAAAATGGAAGATGTTATTTTTGCAGGCAGTGATGCGCGCCGAGCTGTCAATTATGGGGAAGTCTCTTTGACGCTTGATAATACGTCGCAATCGCTTCCACTTGATTTCAATGAAGTGACGGTTACTCGCAGAGTGCATCGCAGTGGGGAAAGTGAGTATTTAATTAATAAGCAGCCCTGCCGCTTGAAAGATATAACGGAATTGTTCATGGATACGGGGATAGGGAAAGAAGCTTATTCGATTATTGGACAAGGTCGTATTGAAGAAATTTTAAGTACGAAATCCGAAGATCGTCGAGGGATCTTTGAAGAGGCTTCGGGGATTGTTAAATATAAATCGCGTAAACGTGAAGCTGAGAAGAAATTGAGTGATACCGAGCAAAATTTGCTGCGGATTCACGACTTGGTTTCTGAGCTTGAGGATCAAATTGAACCGCTTCGCGAGCAGTCAGAGAAGGCGATTCGTTATAAAGAGCTTCGGGAGACGCTCAAAAGCAGTGAGATTGCGATGTATGTACATCAGATTGATCAGATTTATATTTCATGGAACGATTCGAAGCAGCTGCTAGAGAAGCTAGTCAAGGAACAAACAGAGCTTTCGACGATTGTGAATCAGCATGATGCTCATTTGGAGAAGCATCGATGGGAAACTCGCAGGCTAGAGGAGGAGCTGGAAAAGCTTCAAGAAAGTTTACTCCAGCTGAGCGAAGATTTCGAGAAGTGCGAAGGGCATGGCGAAGTGCTCAAAGAGCGTAATAAGAATTACGTGGCTAATCATCAGCAACTAAGCACTACAATCGCTATGCAAGAGCAGCGTAAAATAGATAAAGAAGATGAGCTCAGCCAGCAGCGGGAGAAAATCATCCAAATTGGCGCCCAGCTATTTGAGTTTCAAGCGAAGCTGACCGCGGAAGAACAGCGGTTACTTGGGGTTAATGGTGGTATTAGCTCTTCGCCTGAAGATCAATTGAAGGGCGAATTGCTGGAAACGCTGAACCGAATGGCTCAGGCAAGGAACGAGATTCGTTACGCTGAGCAGCAAACGGAAAGTATCGGTCGTCGTTTGGAAAGGCTTGATGAAGAACGTCAGAAATGGGCGGAACAGCGCGAGAAGATTTCGATCCGTAAGCAAGAGTTGACGGCTAAATTAGAACAAACGGTTAGTGAAATTGAGAATGAAAGACAAAGGTATGTACAGTTAACCCAAAGCTTGAAAAGCAAGCAAGGGTTGCTCGATGAAGCACAAGGCATGGTCCGCAAATGGGAGCAGAAGCTGGATGCGTTGACCTCCCGCCGCGACACGATGAAAGAGATGGCCAACGATTACGATGGCTTCATGCAAGGTGTTAAAGAAGTTCTTAAAGCGAAGAGTCGTAAGGATTTGCGTGGTATTCGCGGGGCCGTAGCCGAGCTTGTTAAGGTGCCTGCAGACGTTGAGATTGCGATTGAGACGGCGCTCGGCGGCGCCTTGCAAAATATCGTTGTCGAGACCGAAGCGGATGGCCGTGAAGCCATTGCCTTCTTGAAGCGACGTCAAATGGGACGAGCTACGTTCCTGCCTATGAATGTTATTCGCGGACGCTCGATTTCCGATAGTGAGCTTAGTTCTTTGAAATCTTCCAAAGGTTTTGTCGGCCTTGCGGTTGATCTTGTTTCATTTGAGTCCACTTACCAGAACATCTTCTCAAGCCTGCTTGGGAATGTTGTAGTGGCGCAGAGTCTAGAAGATGCGAATCATATTGCTGCTAAAGCACAGTATCGCTATCGGGTTGTGACGCTGGAAGGTGACGTTGTGAACCCTGGTGGTTCGATGACAGGCGGAAGCTTGCAGAAGAAATCGACGAATCTGCTTGGACGTCAACGTCAAATTGAGGAGCTAGATCAGGAGATTAAAACTTCTGAGCAGCAGCTCAGCGGTTTGCGCAGCCAATCCAGCGTGATGAAGCGCGAGATCACGGATGATATGATGACGATCGAACAGCTGCGTCAGCAGGGTGAGCAGAAACGTATCACCGAGCAGCAAATTAGGGCAGAATTGAATCCACTTGAGTCCGAAAGCCGTACGGTTGAAGAACAGCTAACGCTGGATAGTCAAGATCGAGGTTCGCTGCTTGAAGAGAAGGCCGATCTTGGACGGAAAAAAGTCGAGTCCGAAGCAGCGCTGGCTGAACTACAGGAAGAAGAAGCTTCTTTACAGAAAGCGATTCGCGATGCCGAGCACTCCCGTAAAGCGAGTGAGTCGGAGAAGGAAGAACTACAAAGCCAGTTGACGGATTTGAAAGTCAAGGTGGCTTCCATTTCACAAGAGAAACAGTCACTCCAAGATCAACAGCGTCGACTTCAGCAGGATCTCGGCGAAGCTGAGCGGGAAATGGAAATGAACCGCGGTCTGCTTGAGCAGTTGGTGCAAGATATGGCAGCGCTTGATCAAGAGACTGTACTTCAAGTTGAATTACTTAATGATCTCAAAATCAAGAAGCAGCAATGCTCAGAAAACATTGATTTCAAACGTGCTGAGCGAACGGATTGGTTACATAAGCTCGAGCAAGAAGAGAATGAAACCCGGACGCAACGAATTCAGTTGAAACAGGTTGAAGAGAGTCTGCATCAAACTGAGGTTCGTGTGACTCGATTGGATGTTGAGCTAGAAAACCTGCTGAAGAAGCTAGGGGAAGAATATGAGCTTAGCTATGAGTTAGCAAAAGAGCGCTATCCAGTTCCTGAGGATATCCAAGGTACACAGGGCAAAGTGCGTGAACTTAAACGCGAAATCGCTTCGCTTGGTGATGTGAACCTCGGTGCTATTGAAGAATATGCGCGGGTCTCTGAGCGCTATGAATTCTTAGACTCCCAGAAAAATGACTTGATCGAAGCAAAAACAACGCTTTATCAGGTCATCCGTGAAATGGATCAAGAAATGTCCAAACGATTTAAGACCACCTTTGATGCGATTCGCTCGCACTTTGGCGTCGTATTTGCTAAATTGTTTGGCGGTGGCCGTGCGGATTTGATTCTATCTGAGCCGGAGAATATGCTGGATACAGGTATTGAGATCGTTGCACAACCGCCTGGCAAAAAGCTGCAAAATCTTCAGCTTCTTTCCGGTGGAGAGCGCGCTCTCACAGCGATTGCGCTGCTATTCTCGATTATCCGCGTAAAACCGGTTCCATTCTGCGTACTAGATGAGGTAGAAGCTGCTTTGGACGAAGCGAACGTATCTCGTTTTGCCGAATACTTGCGTGAGTTCTCTGAAATGACGCAATTTATCGTAGTTACGCACCGTAAGGGGACGATGGAGGAAGCGGATGTGCTGTATGGGGTAACGATGCAAGAGGGCGGTGTTTCCAAGCTCGTTTCCGTTCGTTTAGAGGATGAAGAAGCCGCCATGTCTGCATCATAATTAGTTGAATGTTATTTTATTAGGAGGAACCATGAGCTTTTTTAAACGATTGAAGGAAAGTATTTCCAGTAAGGCCGAAGCGGTCACGAATAAGTTCAAAGAAGGACTAACGAAAACAAGAGACGCCTTCGTCGATCGTGTGGATGATTTATTTAGCCGCCGCAAGAAGATAGATGAAGACTTTTATGAAGAACTTGAAGAAATTCTAATTGGCGCTGATGTAGGTGTAAATACAGTGCTTAAGCTAATCGATCAGCTTCGCGCCGAGGTGAAGAAACGCAAAATTGAAGATCCCGCGGAGCTTCAGCCGATCCTTTCCGAAAAGTTGATTGAGCTCTTAAAGGGTGACGCTGATGCAGGACTGAAGTTAAATCCAAATGGATTATCCGTCATTTTATTTGTTGGTGTGAATGGCGTAGGGAAGACAACGACAATCGGTAAAATGGCACACATGTTTAAATCTCAAGGAAAAAAAGTGTTAATGGCTGCAGGCGATACATTTCGTGCCGGTGCAATTGAGCAGTTGGAAACTTGGGGCGAGCGTGTTGGTGTTGATGTGATTAAACAGCAATCAGGCTCCGACCCTGCCGCTGTCATGTTTGATGCGGTGCAGGCAGCGAAAACGCGTGGTGTAGACATTTTGTTATGCGATACAGCGGGTCGTTTGCAAAACAAAGTGAATTTGATGGAGGAACTGAATAAGATCTATCGCGTTATCCAGCGTGAAGTTCCAGATGCTCCCCATGAGGTCATTCTCGTTTTAGATGCTACTACGGGACAAAATGCACTCAGCCAAGCAAAGCTTTTCGGTGACAAAACAGGTCTGACGGGATTGGTGCTTTCCAAGCTCGATGGTACGGCCAAAGGCGGAATCGTTGTAGCGATCCGTCAAGAGTTATCACTTCCTGTGAAATTCGTTGGCCTCGGTGAGAAAATGGATGATCTTCAGCCTTTTGATTCCGAGCAATTCGTTCATGCCCTCTTTGGCAAATGGATTGGCGAGCATAAAGAAGAGAATGCTTAATCTTTTTGTTCTCTGATACGTGAAAAATTCTCCTCAGCCGTTTGTTGGTTAGAGGGGAATTTTTTTGTTCATTACTGACAAGGTCAAATGCTTGACATTCATCTTGGAATTCAGTATGATAGGTTCTGTTGTGCTGCTGTCAAGCGTGCAACCTTTACGGAGGTGGATCATGTCTATCGATCAGATGCTTGAGAAAACGAATCGCGTTAACTTGCTATTTGATTTCTATGAACCGCTGTTGACCGATAAACAGAGAACGTTCCTTCAATTGTATTTTCATGATGATTACTCACTCGGAGAAATCGCTGAGAATTTTGAAATTAGCCGCCAGGCGGTTTATGAGCATATTAAACGTGCAGAGTCAACTCTTCAGGATTATGAGAGTAAATTGCATCTGGTACATAAGCACGAACAACGCATGAAGCTGCGTGCGGAACTGGTTCAGGTGCTTGAGGTTTGCGAACCGGAGCTAAAGAGGAAAACAACGGAACTTTTTGATACAATAGTAGGGATCGATTAAAACATAGAAAGTCCAGAAGCAGGAGGTGAAGCGCATGGCATTTGAAGGATTGGCAAACCGGTTGCAGAACGTTTTCGGTAAGCTGAGAAGCAAAGGTAAGCTGACGGAAGAAGATGTAGGCGAAGCGCTTCGCGAAGTACGATTGGCGCTGCTTGAAGCGGACGTTAACTTTAAAGTAGTCAAAGACTTTATTGCTAAGGTGAAGGAACAGTCCATCGGACAGGAAGTATTGAAATCCTTCACGCCAGGCATGGTCGTTATCGATATCGTTAACAAAGAGCTGACAGCACTTATGGGCGGTACACAAAGTAAGTTAGCTCGTTCGAATCGACCGCCAACAATCATCATGATGGCAGGCTTGCAAGGGGCAGGTAAGACAACAACCTCTGGTAAGCTAGCGAAGATGCTCATTAAACAAAACCATAGACCGCTTCTTGTAGCCTGTGACATTTATCGTCCGGCTGCGATCAAACAGCTGCAGGTTCTTGGAGAACAGCTCAATGTTCCGGTATTTTCACTTGGGGATCAAGTAAATCCTGTTGATATTGCGAAAGCAGGACTTCAGCATGCCAAAGATAATGGTAATGATTATGTCATTATCGATACCGCAGGTCGTTTGCACATTGATGAAAACCTGATGGACGAGCTGAAAAATGTTCGAACTGCTGTTGAACCGGATGAAATATTGCTCGTTGTCGATGCAATGACCGGGCAGGATGCAGTCAATGTTGCAGAAAGCTTTCATCAACAGCTTGAACTTACAGGTGTTGTACTGACCAAGCTGGATGGCGATACCCGCGGTGGCGCGGCGTTATCGGTTAAAGCAGTCACAGGATGCCCAATTAAGTTCGTGGCTAGCGGTGAGAAAATGGATGCTCTAGAACCATTCTTCCCTGATCGTATGGCATCAAGAATTCTTGGTATGGGCGATATGCTTACTTTGATTGAGAAGGCACAAGCGGGTATCGACATGGACAAGGCGAAAGAGATGGAGCGCAAAATGCGCAACGCCGAATTCACCTTCGAGGATTTTCTTGATCAAATGGAGCAAGTAAAGAAGATGGGACCTCTGGATCAAATTCTTGAGATGCTGCCAGGAGCTAATAAGATCAAGGGCATGAAAGATATGAAAGTTGACGACAAACAAATGGCACGTGTTGAAGCTATTGTGAAGTCGATGACAACCGAAGAGAAACGCAAGCCTGAACTTCTCAATGCGAACCGTCGCAAACGGATTGCTCAAGGCAGTGGCAACTCGGTGCAAGAGGTCAACCGTTTCATCAAGCAGTTTGACGATATGCGTAAAATGATGAAGCAGTTTTCCGGCATGATGGGACCTAAAGGTGCCAAAGGAATGAAGAAGTTAGGCAAGGGTTTTAAATTTCCCTTTTAAATAAGCATTTTATTCTAAGTAGGAGGTGATTTTTCATGGCAGTACGTATTCGTCTTAAACGTGTAGGCGCTCATAAAGCTCCTTTTTACCGTGTGGTGGTTTCGGATTCCCGTTCCCCGCGTGATGGTCGTTTTATCGAAGAAATCGGTACTTATAACCCAATTGCTGAACCAGCAGCTGTAACTCTTGATGAGGAGAAAGCGCTGAAATGGCTTCAAACTGGCGCTCAACCGTCCGATACAGTTCGCAGCCTGTTCTCAAAAGCAGGTCTGATGACTAAGTTTCACGAGCTGAAATTACAGAAGTAATCTGTTATCTTTCGGAGGGTGGGTTCATGAAGGATCTTATCACCGTAATTGCTAAGGCTCTTGTCGATCATCCGGAAGAAGTACGTGTCGCTGTGGTGGAGAAAGATGACAAGATCGAGTACAGGCTTTCTGTCCACCCCGACGATGTCGGTAAAGTGATTGGCAAGCAAGGCAAGATTGCGAAGTCGCTCCGCACAGTTGTCACGTCGGCAGCAGTGAAAGAGACGAAACGGGTAGCCGTTGAAATCGTTTCATAAGAAACTAGGTTAGGATATAGTTCCTAACCTTTTTCTTGTATGGTTTTGAAGGTAAATTAATGTGGAGGTTGGGCAAGCGCATATGAGCGAAAAACTTGTGACAGTTGGTCGAATTGTGAATAGCCATGGTATTCGTGGAGAGCTAAAAGTGGTTCCGGAAACTGATTTTCCCGAGCGTTTTGATAAAGGAAACGCATTGATTATTGTAGATTCTCAAAATAAGCAAACGCCGGTGACGGTGCAAACCTCCCGCTTACATAAAAATATGTTTATCTTGCAGTTTGATCAATTCTCTAACATTAATGATGTTGAGAAATACAAAGGCTCGCTTCTCAAGATTGAAGCTAAGGAGCAACAGCCTCTTGAAGAGGGAGAATATTATTATCACGAGATCATTGGTTGTAAGGTCGTTACGGAAGAAGGCCAGGAGTTAGGGCTTGTTTCTGAGGTGTTGACACCGGGAGCTAATGACGTATGGGTCGTTTCTTTGCCGAAAGGCAAACAGTTGTTGCTTCCAGTCATCGATGATGTGATACTCGATGTGGACATTGCCAACAAAACGATTCGTATTCATCTGATGGAAGGATTAATGGAATGAGAATCGATGTATTGACCCTGTTCCCGGAAATGTTCGAGGGTGTGTTTTCGTCCAGCATTTTAGGGAAAGCACGTGACAAGGGAATTGTTGCTCTTAACACGGTTAATTTTCGAGATTATTCCAATAATAAGCATAACACAGTAGATGATTATCCTTACGGCGGCGGTGGGGGGATGGTTTTAAAGCCAGAGCCGATATTTGCTGCTGTTGAGAATCTGCCCGTACATCAAGAAGATGGACAAGACCCAGTGAAGCCGCGAGTGATTCTCATGTGCCCACAAGGTGAGACGTTCACACAGAAGAAAGCGGAGGAGCTGTCAAATGAACAGCATCTCGTGTTCATATGTGGTCATTATGAAGGCTATGATGAGCGCATTAGGCAGTATCTAGTGACGGATGAGCTGTCCATCGGTGATTATGTATTAACAGGCGGCGAGTTACCCGCAATGGTCGTTATAGACAGCGTAGTGAGGCTGCTGCCTGGTGTGCTTGGCAATGAGATGTCAGCGGTGACAGATTCGTTTTCCACAGGCTTGCTAGAGTATCCTCACTACACGAGGCCTGCGAAGTTCAGGGACTGGGACGTGCCTGAGATGCTGTTATCAGGGCATCATGAAAATGTGAAGCGTTGGCGCCGCAAGGAGTCTCTGTTCCGAACGCTAGAACGTCGTCCTGATTTGCTTGAAGGAAGAGAACTATCCAAAGAGGAAAAAGCTTGGGTGGTTGAATGGAACGGGCGGAAGCAAGAGGAGTAAGCCCCCAAAAACTTCTCTATTGAATTTCTTTCCTGTCTATGATAATATATATTCTGTTGTGAATTTTTCAACAGTTCGAGTCTGGTGGTCCTCTACGCATAACAACTAAGAACGACTATGCTAATAAGCGGAATGAACACCTGTGTGGAAGGAGGGAGTCAACTATGAATCTTATTCAAGAGATTACGAAAGAGCAACTCCGTACGGATATTCCTAATTTCCGTCCAGGAGACACACTTAAAGTACACGTAAAAGTTATCGAGGGTACACGTGAGCGTATTCAGCTGTTTGAAGGTGTTGTTATTAAACGCCACGGCGGTGGAATCAGCGAAACGTTTACAGTTCGTAAAATTTCTTACGGTGTGGGTGTGGAAAGAACTTTCCCATTCCATTCTCCGAAGATTGACAAGATTGAAGTGGCTCGCCGTGGTAAAGTTCGTCGTGCGAAACTTTATTATCTGCGTGGTCTTCGTGGTAAAGCAGCAAGAATTAAAGAAATTCGATAAGAAAACGGGGGGCTTGTTCAGGCAAGTCTCCTTTTCATTTTCATGGTACATAATGGTACATAATAGATATAAACCAAAACTGGAAAAGAGGCAATCAGTGATGGAACACAATAATCAAGAACAGCCTTACATAGAGCCGGATACAACTACAGAAACGACTCCCGTTAAAACAGCGAAAAGCGAAACATGGGAATGGATTAAAGCATTAGTAATCGCGGGAGTGCTCGTGATTATCATTCGTTGGTTCCTGTTCTCTCCTTTTATTGTTGATGGAGATTCCATGCGTCCGAACTTTCAAACAGGTGAACGACTCATTGTCAATAAAATTGTTTATGATATTCGCTCACCTAAACGCGGAGAAGTTATCGTTTTCCATGCACCGGAAGGTAAGGATTACATTAAACGCATAATTGCTCTCCCAGGTGAGACCGTAAGGGTTACTGGTGACAAGGTGTTCATTAATGGTCAAGAGATTGATCAGCCTTATATCAAAGATGCGATTGAGCAGGCGAAAAAAGAAGGACATGCGTATAATACGTTATCCGATTTTCAAGAGAAACAAGTGCCTGAAGGTGAAATATTCGCAATGGGAGATAACCGCGGAAACTCCAAAGACAGCCGAGCGATTGGCTTCATTCCTTACAACAAAATTGTAGGTCGTGCGGAAGTCATTTTTTGGCCAGTGAGCAAAATTAGTTTCATACATTTTTGAGGTGAAGTAGAATGACCATTCAATGGTTTCCCGGTCACATGACCAAGGCTCGACGGCAGATTGAAGAAAAGCTTAAGTTGATTGATGTTGTGATCGAGCTCTTGGATGCCCGCATACCGCTCTCCAGTCGGAACCCGATGGTAGATGAGATTTTAAAAGGTAAACCGCGCTTGGTTCTGCTTAACAAGAATGACTTGGCAGATCCGCAAGTGACGGCAGATTGGGTTAAGTATTTTGCTGATCAGGGCCTACCAGCATTACCGATTGATGCAGCAACCGGAACGCACGTCAAAGAAATTTTGCCGCGAGTTAAGCAGCTTTGGGCACATAAAATTGAACGGCAGCTTAGCAAAGGGATTAATCCTCGTGCTGTAAGAGCGCTTATAGTAGGTATCCCAAACGTTGGGAAATCGACGCTGATTAATCAGTTAGCAGGTAAAAAGATTGCAGCAACCGGAGATAAGCCGGGTGTTACGAAGGGGCAGCAATGGATTAAAGTTGGAACCGAAATGGACTTGCTTGATACGCCGGGTATTTTGTGGCCAAAATTCGAAGACCAATTGGTTGGAATGAGATTGGCAGCAACGGGCGCTATTAAGGAAGAACTTCTTCATTTAGACGAGATTGCACTCTTTGTCGTTAAATACATGGTTCAGAACTATGGGGCCGGTATTCAAGAACGATTTGGAGTTCAAGACCTTCCAGAGGATTTGGACGACATACAGGAAATGGTCAAAGTCATGGAAGCTATCGGTCGTAAGCGTGGAGCGATTGTGAGCGGGGGCAAAGTGGATTTGGACAAAGCCTCATTAATCATTATTCGTGAGCTTAGAGCAGGTAAGATGGGGCGCATTTCTTTGGAGAGACCCCTTGATAAAAGGTAGTCAGGTCATTAAATTATAGGTCACTTTTGGACTCAGCTGATTAGGCGGGTCCGGGGTGGCTTTTTCTTTTTATTCAGAGAATGTGAAAAAAATGGGTGTGGCTTGACTAAGCGCCAATCCTTTATAATGAGGAAATGGAAAGGGGCGAAAGCCATTGCTAGAGCATGAAAAACAACTGTGGGAGCAAGGGTTTACTCTTATTGCGGGTATCGATGAGGTAGGAAGAGGATGTTTATTCGGGGATGTCGTCGCGGCTGCGGTTATACTTCCAATGGGATATTTGCTGGAGGGTGTGGATGATTCCAAGAAGCTTTCTGAAAAGAAGCGAGATATCTTCTATGATCAAATCATGGCTGAGGCTTTGGCTGTTGGTGTAGGCATTGTGGATGTAGATAGAATTGAAGCGATCAATATCAAACAGGCGGCCAGACTTGCTATGAAGCAGGCAGTGGAGCAGTTAAACATAGCACCTGATTTTCTTCTTGTGGATGCGGAGAACGTTGATGTGGACATAGAACAATCCGCGATCATTCATGGAGATGCACTTAGTCAATCTATTGCAGCTGCATCGATTATTGCTAAGGTTACCCGTGATCGTATGTGTGTGGATTGGGATGAGCAGTTTCCCGAATATGGACTTGCTATACATAAAGGATATGCAACAAAGCACCATAGAGAGATGCTCTTGCGATATGGTCCTACACCGCTGCACCGGAAATTATTTATACGTAAAGTGATGGCGCAATTGGAAGAGAAAGAGATTGTGCTCGAGTCTGAACAGCTGGAATTGGATCTCATTTAACTTATTATTGTAACGAAAAGGCAACAAGCCGCCGATAATATACATAAGTGTTTAGGAAGATTTGAGGTGAGCACCATGAATATTAGTGGTTTAATTCGCAGTTTAGTCGGTGACTTAACAGCATCTGAAAGTAAGGTGCTTGAACTAAAAGTAGGACAAATTGTAAAAGGTGTCGTGCTTCAATTGCTCAGTGACCAAGAAGCGTTGATTAATATTGGCGGCGTGCAGGTGCGTGCCAAGTTGGAAACACCCCTTAAGCAAGGGGATGTTACGATGCTGCAAGTACAGCCCGAATCCAGTGGAGGTCAAATCCTGCTCAAGCCACTAACGGCATCGGATGTACAAATTACGGAGGATTCGCTTAGTGAGCTGTTAAAGGCATTCACGATAAAAGATACGGCTGGGAATCGTCAAATGGTACAGCAGATGCAGCAGGAAGGCGTTCCGGTATCAAAAGAGAATGTGAAGGCATTTGAGGCTGTGATGCGCAGCATGCCTGAGGGTGTCAATAAGGAAGAATGGGCACAGGCGGCTGTACTTGCCTATAAAAAGGGATTGCCACTTACAGAGGCGACGGTGGGGGCTTTGAGACAGGTTACCACGGGGCCGCCTGTGGGTAAGGTGCTGGAGCAGATAGAGCAGCAGGCGACAGCCCTGCTTGAGCAAGAACCGGCACATCCGGCGGCTGATACCGCGAAGCAGGTGGTATCGCTGCTTAAGGAGCTGCGTGCTTCTGCCGCTGCTACGTGGCCTTCTGCGCGGCCGCCGGAGGCGCCGGCCGCGGATGCCGTTACGCCAGCTGCTCCGCAGGCTGGCGGTGGTGCCAAGGCGGCTCCCGCAGGGGCGCCGCCTGCAGTAGTGCCCGGCAGCGCGCCTGCGGCCGCTGCCGTTACGGCTCCGCCCGCTGCAGCAGCTGCTGCGGGCGCGGAGCTTCCCGCGGCGGCTGCGCCACGCGCGGAGACCGCTACCGCCGCCTGGGCGCAGCCGGCGGCGGGGGTGCAGGCCGCCCGCGCAGCGGAGGCGGCCTCGCAAGAGGCTCAGGCGCGCAGCGCTGAGCCTGTAAAAGGCGAACCGCCCGCGGCGGGTTCGACAGTGAACTTAGAGCCGCCTGCGAAGCAGAAGGCAGCTCCACCAGAGGCGCAGCAGCGCAGCGCTGCTGCGGGCGTGCCCGAGGCTAATCCAGAGCCAAACTGGATCAGCCGCATGCTCAAAGCCGTAGGCGTGGAGCACGAGTCTCATCTAGCAGTGAAGCTAGATGAGCGCGCAGACGCTATCCTACGGGGGCGCAACAACACTGACGATCAGCTGCCTAATCTGATCGCCACAGCATCCCAGCAGGACGACTCCGTCAAGCCTGCTGCTGACACACTGAAGAGTCTGCTGCTGCAGCTTACAGCCTCTGATGACACTCCAGCGCCGCTCAAAGAGGCGGCGCAGCAAGCCATTGGGCAAATTACAGGGCAACAGCTCATGTTGACTGGCGACAAGAGTTCTATGTTTGCACATATGACATTGTTTGTCCCCTTCATGGATGGCACTGGTCAGCAATCTGCCGCCATTCACATCCAATCCCGCAAAGGAAAGCGCGGGGAAGTTGACGCGAGCAATTGTCGTTTGCTGTTCGACCTGCAAATGAAAGTGATGGGCAATACTTTGCTCGATGTGCATGTCGTCAATAAAATCGTATCTTTGAACATTCATAATGATCATCCTGCGTTAGCTCCCTTAATGGAGGAGTCCAAAGAAGAAATAACAGCAGCCATGCATAAAGCAGGTTATCAATTTATCTCATTAAAATGCTCGCCATATCCACAACCGCCTGTTGTGGAGAATGAAGCTTCCAAGCAAGGGGCATCTGATGGTAGAGTAGATCTTCGAGCGCTCTATCAGCCAAAAGCCTACAAAGGGGTGGATTTCCGAGCATGACTAAGCAAAGGAATGCATCTGTGGAGTCGCAACCGACTCCTCTTAAGAAGGCTGTGGCGCTTCGTTACTCACCTGAAGCACAAAAAGCCCCAACCCTCATTGCGAAAGGGAAAGGGCACATGGCAGAAGCTATTCTTCAGAAAGCCAAAGAGAATGGGATCCCCATTCAAGAGGATTCCTCTTTGGTTGAAGTGTTGTCTAAGCTGGATTTGGATCAAGAAATTCCCCCGGAACTGTATCAATTGGTCGCTGAGGTATTAAGTTTTATCTATCGTTCTGATAACCGAATGAGATCGTCGAGGAATAATGGATGACGGAACTTCGTAAAGATGACCGGAAGCAGTTGGGGAAGCTTGGCGAGGAGTTGGCTGAAGTATTTCTAAGTGAGCGTGATTACCGAATTGTGGAACGTAATTGGCGCTGTCGTACTGGCGAGCTTGATATTATTGCAGAGAAAGCCAATAAGTTAATTTTTGTTGAGGTCAGAACAAGGCGCCCTTCAAGTCGTTTTGGCTCAGCCAAAGAATCCGTCGATTATCGCAAGCAGTTGAAAGTCAAAGAGACAGCACAATTTTACTTGCATCGATTTCAAAAATATGAGCAGTCCATTCAATTTGATGTGATCACCGTAGAACTATCCGTGGATGGAGCAGCACCTCATATTGAACACATACAAGGAGCCTTTTGAAAGTCGTCTGTCGATATGACAACGCGTCAAATGGCTCTTTTTTTGAGGTATAAACATATTTAGATGCTATCAATCGTTTATAACATTAGATTTCAATCTCTTCAATCCGCTGCTTTTTATCCAAATTACGGTATTGGATTGCCTCTGCTAGGTGCTGCGGCTGGATACGGTCACATTCCTCAAGATCAGCAATGGTCAGGGCTAACCGGAGGATGCGATCATGGGCTCTTGCGCTAAGTCCCAAAGCTTCAAAAGAGGCACTGAGCAGTTGATCACCTTCTGGTGTTAGATGACAAATTTGTCTCATCCGCTTACCGCTCAATTCATTATTGTATTGGATGCCAGATCCTGCATAGCGTTGTTGTTGTCTTTGTTGTGCGCGCATAACTTGGATTAACATTTCTTTTGAGGACAAGTGATTGGTTCGTTCCTTTAGTTGTGTGTAACTTGGTTTAGGTACTTCGACATGAAGATCGATGCGATCAAGCAAGGGACCTGATATCTTAGAACGATAATGAACAATTTTTGCTGGACTGCAGATGCAAGCATTAGCTTCTGTTTCGGCTCCATAATACCCGCAAGGACATGGATTCATGGCGGCAGCCAATATAAAGTGAGAGGGGAATGTGTAAACCGCTCTTGCTCTTGCAATTGTAACATGACGATCCTCAAGCGGCTGTCTAAGTACTTCGAGGGCAGTTCTCGTGAATTCCGGTAGTTCATCAAGAAAAAGAATGCCTCGATGAGATAAGCTAACTTCTCCAGGTTTGGGTATTGTTCCGCCTCCGACAAGTCCGGCGGGTGAAATCGTATGATGCGGGGCTCTGAAGGATCTTGTACGCATGAGAGTTGAGCGATCAATAAGCTTTCCTGAGGCACTGTATATTTTCGTGACTTCTAATGCTTCTTTGTCTGACATAGGGGGCAGAATCGAGGGCATGCGCTTCACAAGCATCGTTTTCCCGGTTCCGGGAGGACCGATTAATAAAATATTATGCATCCCTGCTGCAGCGATCATCATGGCACGCTTCACTTGATGCTGTCCGTTCACATCGGCATAATCTTCGACAAAGTTGTGTTCTTCGGCAGAAATTGTCGAAAGTTCACTATGTTTATAATTAATGCCATTAAATATAAATTCGTGATGAGATTGCTTGTTCCAGGACTTAAAATCAGAAAGGTTAGTTATCGCACACACCTCAATACCTTCTATTAAAGCAGCTTCTGGAGCATTCGCGAGGGGAAGGCAGACGCGTTTTATCCCTAGCTTTTTCGCGGCATGCGCCATAGAAAGAACACCCGGTATGGGGCGAAGAGAACCGTCCAATGCAAGTTCACCTAGAAACAAAGTGTTAATAAAGCTGTCCATTGGCACCTGACCGGTTGTAATTAGAATTCCTACCGCAATGGCTAAATCAAAAGATGAGCCTTCTTTGCGTAAATCAGCTGGTGCGAGATTGACCGTAATCCGATCCATGGGGAATATGTACCCACAATTTTTGATAGAGGAGCGCACTCTTTCAACAGATTCCCGAATGGCCGAGTCGGGGAGACCAACCAAGTTAATTTGGGGTAAGCCACTTGAAATATCGACCTCTACTTCAATCGTTTGTCCTTCTATACCCTGCAAGCAAGCGCTCATAACTTTGCCATACATGAAAAAACACCTTCCTCTCCATAGTTATGCAGCTGTTTCGAGCTGACATAAAGTAGGATAAAAGGTGCTTCCTTATTGATCCGTTTTATACTTTGTCCTTATTGTATACGAAAATGGTAAAATTACGCAATCCGGAAATGATCACGGCGTACGTTTTAAAAATGCACGGCTTGCACATACTGGAACTAGAGGTGATGATATGCAGGAGAAACCGTATTTTTGTCCCAATTGTCGTTCCAATCGTATCAAGTTCAATGTAATTACTAGCTATTCTCAGTCGTTTTTGAAGGACGCTCTATCAGGAAATATTACAGAATTCAAGGATCCTGACGTAATTCCAGAGCCAGAACCTACGATTCAATGCTTGGTGTGCAGTTTCACGGGTAATGAGCTTCGCTTCATTAAACAAGCGGAACGTGAACCGCGGATGAATTCACCAACAACGCCGCTCTACTAAAAAAGTCGAAGTTAGACGTATTTTTCAGTAATTGAAAATGCGTCTTTTTTTATGTAGATAAGAAAGTATAAGTTTTATACTTTTGCTTCGCATCTACCTTGACAAACGCGCTCGCCCAAAAGGACGACGGAGTCGTTTATCCTTGGTTGTAAGTGATAGCTAAAGTTTTTCAGCCTGAAAGGAAAGTTTGAACGCATTAACGAAAAAAATAAGGAAACTGTCGAAAATTAGTGATACAATGGTTAGGGCTTGTGAAGAAGTGTGATACTAATTCCGGCAGCAAGATTTATTTCGTGCACTACACAAATAGGAAATTACACTTTTTCCCTGTATAGCACGTTTAGAAAGTCCATACTGATAGGAGGATTTTAGGAAATGAATATCCATGAGTATCAAGGCAAAGAAGTCCTGAGACAGTACGGAGTCAACGTTCCTAACGGAAAAGTTGCTTTTACCGTTGACGAAGCTGTTGAAGCAGCGAAAGAACTCGGAACATCCGTCGTTGTTGTAAAGGCGCAAATTCATGCCGGAGGTCGCGGGAAAGCAGGCGGCGTTAAGGTAGCCAAAAGCCTCGATGAAGTTCGTACATATGCAAGCGAAATTCTGGGTAAAGTTCTTGTCACTCACCAAACAGGTCCTGAAGGCAAAGAAGTTAAACGCCTCTTGATCGAAGAAGGCTGTGACATTAAGAAAGAATATTATGTTGGTGTTGTTGTTGACCGTGCAACAGGTAGCGTCGTTTTGATGGCATCTGAAGAGGGCGGTACGGAGATTGAAGAAGTTGCTGAGCATTCTCCTGAGAAAATCTTCAAAGAAGTTGTGGATCCTGCGATCGGTCTTCAAGCTTTCCAAGCACGCAGACTTGCATACTCCATCAACATTCCTAATGAGCTTGTTAACAAAGCGGTAAAATTCATGCTAGCTCTTTATAAAGCATTCGTAGAGAAAGACGCTTCCATTGCAGAAATCAACCCTTTAGTTGTTACTGGTTCTGGCGACGTTATGGCTCTTGATGCCAAATTGAACTTTGACTCCAACGCTCTTTTCCGTCACAAGGATATCGTTGAACTTCGTGACCTTGAAGAAGAAGATGCGAAAGAAATTCAAGCTTCTAAATTTGACCTGAGCTACATTGCTCTTGATGGTAACATCGGTTGTATGGTTAACGGCGCAGGACTTGCTATGGCCACTATGGACATTATCAAGCACTACGGCGGAGACCCGGCTAACTTCCTAGACGTAGGGGGCGGTGCTACGAAAGAGAAAGTAACAGAAGCTTTCAAAATCATCTTGTCCGATGAGCAAGTTAAAGGGATCTTCGTTAACATCTTCGGTGGCATCATGCGTTGTGATGTTATTGCTGATGGTGTTGTAGCTGCTGCTAGAGAGCTTGGACTTTCCCGTCCGCTTGTTGTTCGTCTTGAAGGAACAAACGTTGAACTTGGTAAAAAGATTCTTAACGAATCCGGTTTGAACATTGTTGCTGCTGACTCCATGGCAGATGGCGCACAAAAAATTGTTGCATTAGTTAAATAATAATTAAACCCGAGCGGTTTCAAATAATATAGGGGATGTGAACAAAAGATCATGAGTATTTTGGTTAATAAACATACAAAAGTCATTACTCAAGGGATTACCGGCGCTACGGGTTTGTTTCATACCAAAGGCGGCCTTGAATACGGCACACAAATGGTTGGTGGCGTAACCCCAGGTAAAGGCGGAACAAAAGTAGATATCACATTGGAAAACGGTGAGCTAGTTCAGCTTCCAGTTTTCAACACCGTTATCGAAGCTAAAAATGCAACTGGTGCAACGGCATCCGTTATCTATGTACCACCAGCTTTCGCTGCAGAGTCGATCATTGAAGCTATCGAAGCTGAACTTGATCTGGTTATCTGTATCACAGAAGGTATTCCTGTTCTTGACATGGTTAACGTGAAGCGTTACCTGGAAGGCAAGAAAACCGTTCTAATCGGACCTAACTGCCCGGGCGTTATTACACCAGGCGAGTGCAAAATCGGTATTATGCCGGGTTACATTCATACGCCAGGTCACGTAGGTGTAGTTTCCCGTTCAGGGACACTAACTTATGAAGCCGTTCATCAATTGACGACTCGCGGCATTGGACAATCCTCTGCTGTAGGTATCGGTGGAGACCCTGTTAAAGGCTCCGAGTTCATCGATATCCTTAAACGTTTTAACGATGATCCAGATACGTATGCTGTCATCATGATTGGTGAAATCGGCGGTACGGCAGAAGAAGAAGCAGCTGAGTGGGTTGCTGCGAACATGACGAAGCCAGTTGTAGGGTTTATCGGCGGTAAAACAGCTCCTCCAGGAAAACGTATGGGCCATGCTGGCGCTATTATTTCTGGTGGTAAAGGTACAGCTGCTGAGAAAGTTGCAACGATGGAAAGATGTGGTATCCGCGTAGCGGCTACACCATCCGAGATGGGCTCTACACTTGTTAGCGTGCTTGAAGAAAAAGGCATGCTGGATAAAGTTATTACAAAAAAATAGTTTTCTTCTAACGAAGGTAAGCAACCTTCCATCTCCCTGATTCAGGGATTTGGGAGGTTTTTTGTTTTTCATGGCTTTGCAATTATTTGTTATTCGAGAAGGGAGTGTATATACTTATGGATAATCGTTTTATTTTGTTTGGACTTCACGAGCTCGAGGGTGTTGGTTGGAAAACGATTCTTCAGCTACTGACCCGCTTTCCAGATCCTCACGTGCTGTTAGAGCTTTCGGCTGCAGCAATTGCCTCCAAAGGTATCCGAGCTTCCATTGCTGAACAAATCGCCACGCGGTTTACACCGTCTTTTATTGAGCAAAAGCTTCAGTTATATAAGAAGCAATCCATTCAAATTCTTACACTTTTAGATGAAGACTACCCTTCGATTCTTAAAGAAATTGCGCAGCCTCCCTGGGTGTTATATGTGAAAGGAAATGTGTCATTATTGAATGGGCGTCTCCTCGGTATGGTAGGAACACGTACCCCTACGCTTTATGGAAAGAAGATTGCTGAGGAGTGGGCAGCAGCCCTTTCTAGAGCGGGATTCAGTATCGTAAGTGGACTGGCAAGGGGAATTGATAGTAAGGCCCATATTGGTGCATTGCAAGGTAAATCCAAAACGGTTGCTGTTCTTGGATGTGCGATTAATCAAATTTATCCGCGTGAGAATGCATTATTATATCGAAATATAGAACAAGAGGGTGTCATCATTTCTGAATATCCTATAGGCACGGGCATGAGGCCAGGTATGTTTCCGCAGAGGAATCGAATCATAGCAGGATTGTCATTAGGAGTTACGGTTGTGGAAGCAGCAGAAGATAGTGGATCACTGATTACAGTTGAGTTTGCCGTGGATGAATCAAGAGATGTATTCGCCGTTCCCGGTCCTATTGACTCTAACCAAAGTAGTGGTGTCCACAAGCTTCTAAAGGATGGTGCTAAATTGGTTACCCGTGTTGAGGAGATTGTAGAAGATTATAAACATATGTTGAGCGAGGAAGATCAGGGTGCAATGAAGAAGCCTTTGCCGACATTTTCGCTTACGGATGAGGAAGGCGAAATCGTTCGAAAGTTGTCGAATGAGCCAGTCTCAATTGATACTCTGTTAGAGGACGGTCAATTTACGTTTGGACATTTGCATGCAGTTCTGTTATCTTTGGTAATGAAAAAGGCGATTAAACAGCTTCCGGGTTCTACTTACATACTAGCATAGGCTAATACGAAGCTTTTCTTCTCGCCAATAGACTTTACCTTGAAACCAAGAGGGGAGGAAGGACGATCCATGGCGGATTCTTTAGTCATAGTTGAGTCACCAGCAAAAGCCAAAACCATCGGCAAATATTTGGGAAGTAAATTTATCGTAAAAGCCTCAATGGGTCATATTCGCGACCTTCCGAAAAGCCAAATTGGCGTAGAAGTGGATCGTAACTTTGAGCCTAAATACATAACAATCCGCGGTAAAGGTTCTATACTGAAAGAATTAAAAGATGCGAGTAAAAAAGTGAAAAAAATATATCTGGCGGCGGATCCGGATCGCGAAGGCGAAGCTATTGCCTGGCACTTAGCTCATTATTTGGATGTAGGTCCCGAAGAACTCTGTCGTGTTGTATTTAACGAAATAACGAAGGATGCGGTTAAGGATGCCTTTAAAACTCCGCGTCGAATTAATCAAGATCTCGTTAACGCACAGCAAGCTCGACGCATATTGGACCGACTCGTTGGTTATAAAATCAGTCCTTTACTTTGGAAGAAAGTAAAAAAAGGATTATCTGCAGGCCGTGTACAATCGGTTGCAGTTAAATTGATACAAGACAGAGAGAATGAGATCAAGGCCTTCGAACCTGAAGAGTATTGGTCGATTACCGTTGTTTTGGATGCAGGTAAAACCCTGTTCGAAGCAAAATATCACAGCATTAACGGTGAGAAAAAGGAATTACATTCGCAAGAGGATGTCGATCTGATTTTAGCTGCGATGGGCAGTGAAGCTTTTACAGTGAAAGAAGTGAAAGAGAAAGAACGCCAACGTAATCCTTCTCCTCCTTTCATTACAAGTTCTATGCAGCAGGAAGCGGCGAGGAAACTTAATTTCCGTGCTTCGAAAACCATGTCAGTGGCACAGCAGTTATATGAAGGAATAGACTTAGGAAAAGAAGGCACGGTTGGTTTAATTACCTACATGCGTACCGATTCAACCCGTATTTCACCAGTTGCCCAAGAAGAAGCCAAAGATTTTATCTTTACTAAATATGGCCCTGCCTTCTATCCGGAGACACCACGCCAGTACACGAAGAAAAATGCTAACGCGCAAGACGCGCATGAAGGTATTCGACCTACATCTGTTCTTCGAGAACCTGATCAAATGAAGGCATTTCTCAGTAAAGATCAATATCGTCTGTACAAGCTAGTCTGGGATCGTTTCGTCGCAAGTCAAATGGCTTCAGCCGTCTTGGATACGATGACCATTGATTTAACAGCTGGTGAAACTGTATTTAGAGCGAATGGTTCCAAGATGAAATTTGCTGGATTTATGAAAGTTTATGTCGAGAGCAATGATGACGGGACGACAGAAGAGGACAAATTGCTGCCGCCTCTGACTAAGGGTGATTCCTTGCAGAAGCAAAGCGTGGATCCGAAGCAGCACTTTACTCAACCGCCTCCAAGGTATACTGAAGCGCGTTTAGTTAGGGCGTTAGAGGAAATGGGCATTGGACGTCCGAGTACGTATGCACCGACACTGGAGACGATTCAGAAGCGTGGGTATGTTGCAATCGAAGAGAAGAAATTCGTACCTACGGAGCTTGGTGAATTAGTTATCCAATTAATGCAGGAGTTTTTTCCAGAAATTCTCGATATCGAGTTCACAGCTCATATGGAAGAAGAGCTAGACTTTGTCGAAGAGGGAAAAGAGGACTGGGTTCGAGTTCTGGATACGTTCTACACATCCTTTGAAAAGCGGCTTATATTCGCTGAAGAAGAAATGAAGGAAATCGAAATCCAGGATGAAATTTCGGATGAGATTTGCGAGAAATGCGGTAAACATCTTGTCTATAAAATGGGGCGTTTCGGTAAGTTTCTAGCATGTTCTGGATTCCCGGATTGTCGCAATACGAAACCGATCATTAAAGATATTGGTGTTACATGTCCAACTTGTCTTACCGGGAAAATTGTCGAACGCAGAAGCAAAAAGGGGCGAGTTTTCTATGGTTGCGACCAGTATCCAACCTGTGACTTTGTCTCATGGGATAAACCGGTCAATAAGCCATGTCCTGTTTGCAGCTCGATGATGATCGAGAAAAGAAGCAAGAATGGCGTGAATATACAATGTACGCAATGTGATCATAAAGAAGAAGTTAATGACGATAATTCAGATGATATGAAAGATTAGAGGTGTCCTATTTTGCCAGAATATCCAAGAGTAACAGTCATCGGTGCAGGATTGGCTGGAAGTGAAGCCGCCTGGCAAATTGCCCGTCAGGGCGTGCCTGTTACTTTATACGAAATGCGTAATGTCCGTAAAACTCCAGCACATATAACTGATCAATTTGCTGAGCTAGTCTGTAGTAACTCTCTACGTTCGAATGGCCTTACCAACGCTGTCGGAGTGCTCAAGGAAGAAATGAGACGTATGGATTCACTTATTCTATCTTGTGCAGATGAGCATGCTGTACCGGCAGGAGGCGCATTAGCTGTTGACCGCGATGGGTTCTCTCAAGCTGTTACATCTACGCTCCGCAACCATCCGCTCATAGAGGTTCGCAATGAGGAAGTTCAAAGCTTGCCTGAAGGCATAACCGTTGTTGCCTCAGGTCCGTTAACATCACCTGATCTTTCTGCAGGCCTCAAAGAGCTAATGGGTGAGGAATATTTGTACTTTTATGATGCAGCAGCTCCGATCGTGGAGAAGGACTCCATTGATATGAATAAGGTGTACTTGGCTTCCCGTTATGACAAAGGAGAAGCTGCTTACCTTAACTGTCCTATGACAGAAGAAGAGTTCAATATTTTCTATGAAGCTTTAATAACTGCTGAGGTTGCTGAGCTGAAGGAATTCGAGAAAGAAATTTATTTCGAAGGCTGCATGCCCTTAGAAGTTATGGCGAAACGCGGTAGACAAACGGTACTGTTCGGACCAATGAAACCAGTAGGTTTAATAAATCCGCATACAGGTATGATGCCGCATGCAGTCGTTCAACTCCGTCAGGATAATGCAGCGGGAACTTTATATAACTTAGTCGGTTTCCAAACCCATTTAAAGTGGGGAGAGCAGAAACGGGTATTATCATTGATTCCAGGGTTAGAGCAAGCGGAGTTCGTACGCTATGGTGTTATGCATCGTAACACGTTTATTAACTCTCCGAAGCTTCTTGAACCTACTTATCAATTTAAACGTCGTGAAGATCTATTTTTTGCAGGTCAAATGACGGGTGTAGAAGGATATGTGGAATCTGCGGCTTCCGGTCTGATAGCTGGAATGAATGCGGGGCGTTTAGCTAAAGGGCAGCCATGTTTGGTTGTTCCGGAGGAAACGACTTTGGGTAGCATGGCACATTACATCACGACAGCTGACTTTAAACATTTTCAGCCGATGAATGCTAATTTTGGTTTGCTTCCACAATTACCCGAACGAATTCGCAATAAAAAAGAAAAATACGAGAAGCTGGCTAATCGAGCTTTGGAGAGTATTCAGAATTTTAAGAAAACATATGCAGAGTAGGTTGTAATTGGACTCTTTGCTATGGTACTATAATTATGTTTTGTAGCATTTTTCATTCGTTTCCTCATACATTTACCTCTAGATGCGGTCATTTCTCGAATTGACCTCGCTAGAGGTTTATCTCATTTATGAGACCGAAACCAACGTATAGAGTAACTTTCATGGTGTATGATTCCATTTGAGAGGTGAGAAGAGATGGATCCTAATCAAGCTACGTTTCATGCGACAACAATCTTTGCCATTCGTCATCAAGGTAAGGGAGCTATTGCTGGAGATGGGCAAGTTACATTTGGCAACAGCATGATTATGAAAAGCACGGCCAAAAAAGTTCGGCGTTTACATAGAGGGAAGGTCATCGCTGGTTTTGCTGGTTCTGTTGCCGATGCGATTACACTTTTCGAGAAATTCGAAGGCAAGCTGGAGGAACACCACGGTAATTTGCAGCGTGCTGCGGTAGAACTTACGAAAGACTGGCGTCAGGATCGCGTTCTGCGGCGGCTTGAAGCAATGATGATCGTTATGGATTCAACTGGTTTACTGCTGCTCTCGGGAAATGGTGAAGTTATTGAGCCTGATGACGGTATTTTGGCTATTGGCTCTGGTGGCAGCTTTGCACTAGCTGCAGGAAGAGCATTGCATCGCCATGCATCGTCGCTAAGTGCTAAGGAAATAGCCCACGCTGCCCTAACAACTGCAGCCGAAATATGTGTGTTTACGAATCATAATATTATTGTGGAAGAAATTGAATAGTTAACGATTGAAAAGTTAATGCTTACGATGTTAGTTTTGCTAAAGCAAAACTAAGCCAATGCTTACGATGCAAGTTTTCCTACGGAAAACTCAGTTTACGCTTACGATGTTAGTTTTGCTAAAGCAAAACTTTTAGGAGGGTACAAAATGGCAAACAGCTCCCTTACACCTAAACAAATTGTCCAAGAATTGGATCGATACATAGTAGGTCAGAAAAAAGCGAAGAAATCGGTTGCTATTGCTCTGCGAAACCGTTATCGGAGAAATCTCGTGGATGAGGCTATGCGGGATGAAATTGTTCCGAAGAATATACTCATGATCGGGCCAACCGGCGTTGGAAAGACTGAAATTGCGCGCAGACTAGCTAAGTTGGTTGGCGCACCATTTATTAAGATAGAGGCCACCAAATTCACAGAAGTCGGCTATGTTGGTCGCGATGTGGAGTCAATGGTACGTGATCTGATCGAAACATCCGTACGTATGGTAAAGGCTGAGCGAATGGAGAAGGTTAAAGACCGTGCTGAGAAGCTCGCTAACGAGCGTCTTGTTACCTTGCTAGCGCCAAGTCCTACGCGCGCCAAAACACAGCGTAACCCTCTTGAAATGCTGTTTGGAGGGCAAAACCAACCGGATCAAGAAGAAAGTACTCCAGATCCTTCACTTGCCGCCAAAAGGGCTCAAATCGCTGAGCAATTGACTAATGGTAAATTAGAGAATGAAGTCGTAGAAATCGAGGTTGAAGACTCTTCACCATCGATGATGGATATGCTGGCAGGTCAAGGCAATGAACAAGCTGGTATGAATATGCAGGAGATGTTCGGCAATCTTCTCCCGAAAAAAATGAAGAAACGTAAGCTGCTTGTAAAGGAAGCTAGGAAAGTGCTAGCTCAAGAAGAAGCGCAAAGATTGATTGACATGGATGAAGTGATCCAGGAATCTGTTAACCGCGCCGAACAATCCGGTATTATTTTTATTGATGAAATCGATAAGATCGCTAGTAATAGCCGCGGCGGTAGCGGACCGGACATCTCTCGGGAAGGTGTTCAACGTGACATTTTGCCTATTGTAGAGGGTTCGACGGTTGTAACCAAATATGGTCCAGTGAAGACGGATTATGTCTTATTCATTGGTGCAGGTGCTTTCCATATAGCTAAGCCTTCTGATTTAATTCCAGAGCTTCAGGGAAGGTTCCCAATTCGAGTAGAATTAAGTAACTTGACCTTGGAAGACTTTGTTTCTATTTTAAAAGAACCCAAAAATGCATTAACAAAACAATATACAGCATTGTTGCAAACGGAAGGTATAACGGTTGAGTTTGCGGACGAAGCTATTTATGAAATTGCTCGTATCGCGGTTGAAGTTAATCAGAATACGGAGAATATTGGTGCTCGGCGATTACACACTATTTTAGAAAAATTGCTGGAGGATTTATCCTTTGAAGCGCCTGAGATTACATTGGAGTCCATTGTCATTAACCCGGAATATGTCCGTGAGAAGCTTAGTGATATTGTTCAAAACCGAGATTTGAGTCAATATATCTTATAATAAAGAACTATCGCATGGTTATGTAAGTAGGAGGCAGTTAAATGAGTTTATTAAATAAAACAAGAAGGCTAAATCGCTTGCTGCAAAAAGAAGCTGGCAATGCAGTTAGCTTTATGGATATGGCCGAGGTTCTGCGTGATATTGTTATTGCGAATATCTACGTCGTTAGCCGCAAAGGCAAAATTTTAGGATATGCGGTAACGAATGATCCTGTTTCACCGGAAATGAATCAGACCATATTAATTGAACGCAGATTTCCGATGGAGTCCAACAATCTGCTCTTGAAGATTGAGGAAACTTCATCAACAGCTGAACCTGACAGTCCATATTTCTATTACACGGAGCAAATGAAAGATATGTTTCCATACACGCATACGACTTTAGTACCAATTATTGGTGGTGGCTCTCGTTTGGGAACGCTTATTTTAAGTCGGAGTGAAGGAACTTTCATTGATGATGACTTAGTTCTGGCTGAATATGGATCTACCGTTATCGCGATGGAAATATTAAGAGAACGTGCCGAAGAAATAGAGGAAGAAGCTAGAAGCAAAGCGGTCGTTCAAGTTGCGATCGGTTCCTTATCTTTCAGTGAAATGGAAGCGGTGGAACACATTTTTGAAGAATTAGACGGTAAGGAAGGTCTTTTGGTAGCGAGCAAAATTGCCGATCGGGTAGGCATTACTCGTTCTGTTATTGTTAATGCACTTCGCAAACTGGAAAGTGCCGGAGTTATTGAAACTCGCTCGCTTGGTATGAAGGGCACTTATATCCGTATTTTAAATGAGCAATTAATACAAAGTATCGAGCAATTAAAAACAAAATTGTAGATAAACACATAGAAAAGCCCTGTCTTGTAAAAGATAGGGCTTTTTTCTTATTGTAAGTTATCGTAATATCTTAGATGATAAGAAGGTCAGCGAAAGTTTTACATATTTCTACAATAAGGACCATTTCGAATTATTTTATGAAAATAATGTCGAAATAAGAAGGAATCGATAAATACAATGTTGAAGTATATGTCAAATATTCTATAGACGGGGGTATCGAAATGTCTTTGTTAGACAAACCAAGTTGGAACTTGATGGAGCGATCGCTTGATGCATCGACTCTAAGACAAAAGGTTGTAGCCAACAACGTAGCCAATGCGGATACACCCTTCTTTAAGCGTTCGGATGTCGTGTTCGAAGAACTTTTACAAGGTCAGATGAATTCATCAACACCCTCTATAGAAGGTTATCGGACAGACCCTAGGCATTTCTTAATAGGGAAATCCACAAATCTGCCAAATTCAGAAATAAAAACAGATGAATCGACAGCGATTAACAACAACATGAACAATGTCGATATGGATTATGAAATGTCGTTAATGGCCAAAAATCAACTTAAATACAATGCAATGATTCAGCAAATGAACAGCGAGTTCAAAAAAATGCGCACAGTCTTAGGAGGGAAGTAATAACCAATGAGGTTAACCAATGGATTTGACATCAGTTCATCGGCACTTACTGCTCAGCGATTAAGAATGGATGTTGTCTCATCTAATATAGCGAATGCGGATACAACACGTGCTAAGTTCGTAGATGGGAAATGGGTTCCCTATACAAGAAAGTTAGTTGCTTTTGAAACAAAGTCACAACCCAGTTTTGCGCAGTCGCTTAATTCAGCAATGGCTGATGGTACTGGTGAAGGTGTAAGGGTGAATAAAATTTTTGAAGATAAGTCGCCATTGAAGCAAGTCTATAACCCAACTCATCCAGATGCGGATGGGAACGGATTCGTTTATATGCCTAATGTCGATGTGCTTAAAGAAATGGTCGATATGATATCTGCCACTAGATCTTATGAAGCGAATGTAACCGCCCTTAATGCAAGTAAATCAATGATAACCAAAGCTTTGGAGATTGGTAGATAACCACTACAGGAGGTTGCATCATGATTGACAAAATAAGTTACAGTCCATTAAACATCATGAGTTCCATTCAACCAAAGGATAACTCCGGTGAAGGGGCTGCTGACCTTGGTAAAAGATTCGGTTCGTTCCTGAATGACGCAATGACAAACTTAAACACGCAACAAAAGCAAGTGGACAATTTGAATCAGAGTTTCATCAAAGGTGAGCTTTCCGATGTTCATCAACTGACAATAGCCTCTGAGAAAGCATCGCTAGGACTTGAGTTGACTGTACAAGTCAGAAACAAAGTTCTTGAAGCTTACCAAGAAATGATGAGAATGCAGCTGTGATTGACTTAGATGCTGCTAAATTTTGGTTCGATGAGGTGACAGAGTGAACGAGAACCTGCTCCAGTACTGGGAAAAGGTGAAGCAATATTGGAATCGTTATAGTAGAACTACGAAAATCACTTTTATAGCAACGGTTGTCCTACTGATTCTTACTGCGGCGATTATAAGTTTTAATTTATCAAAAACGGAGTATTCACTCGCATTTACAGAATTGCAGCCAAGTGATGCTTCAGCCATTAAATCATATCTAGATACAGCAAAGATTCCGTATCATCTTAGTGCTGATGGTAAAAGTATCGAAGTACCAACAAGCGAAGTAGCAAATGTAAAGCTTGGGGTAGAGTCTCAAGGTTTAAATAAGAACGGCTCTTTAGGCTTTGGGGCATTTAGCGACAGCAGCTCATTTGGTATTACAGACAACGAATTCAAAGTGAAATACTTGAACGCGATACAAGGCGAGCTTCAACAGTTGATTAACTCTAATCAAGCAATCGCTAGTTCTAAAGTTCTCATCTCACTTCCAGAAGAAGGACCTTTCTTACAGCAACAGCAAGAGAAAGCAACGGCATCTGTTGTCGTGCAAACCAAACAGGGCTATACATTAGATCAAGCAAAGGTTGATACGATCTATAACTTAGTATCGCACAGTGTTAAGAATCTCCCTCTAGAGAATATAACGATCTCAGACCAGTATGGACAGAGTCTTGTATCTTCGAAGGTAGGCGGAACGTCATCCACGAGTTTAGTCACTAGTCAAGCGGATATTAATAACCAGTTCCGAAATGATTTGCAGAAGAATATCAATACAATGCTGGGTACGATGTTTGGCCGTGACAAAGTGAATGTAAGTGTATTCTCAACAATGAATTTTGATCAAAAGAAAAGCAAAGAGCAGCTTGTCAGCGCTCCGAATCAAGTGGATCAAAAAGGGTTGGAAATTTCCCTGCAGGAAGCAAGTGAATCGTATCAGAACAATGGGGCTGATACGGGTGGTGTACCAGGTACAGGGACTACAGATGTTCCAGGCTATCCGGGGGCGGCCAGCTCAGGCAAGTCTAACTCAGAGAAAAATAATAAGACTGTCAATTATGAAGTCAATCGAATTACTAACGATATTATCTCTACACCGTATGTTGTGAAAGATTTAAGTATTAATGTAGGGATTGAGCCTCCAGTTAAAGATGATCCCAACTCATTGACGGCTGAGACCAAGGCTGCGGTCCAAAGTGCACTAGTAAACATCGTAAGAACAGCATTAGCGGATAATAAGGTTACATATACAGACGAAGATTTACAGAAAAAAGTTACAGTATTCGCACATTCATTCGCAAGACCAACGGACACACTCGCTTCGAAAACGACAACATACATAACGTATGCAGGTTTAGCTTTAGCGGCGCTTGCAATTGGATTAATTGCAGGGTTCGCAATTAGAAAACGTAGAAAAGCTGCGCAGCAACAATTGGAACAAGAAATGAATATTGCAGCAGGTAAGGCAGAGCTTCCAACGATTGATATCGAAAATGTTACTAATGACAATCAAGTACGCAAGCAGCTAGAAACTCTAGCCAAAAAGCGACCAGAAGATTTTGTCAATTTGCTTCGTACTTGGTTAGTAGACGAATAGAGGTGCACTTGTATGGCCAAAGCTGCTCTGCAAGGGTTAACCGGACGACAAAAGGCAGCCATTCTTTTGATCAGTTTAGGCCCTGAGGTGTCTGCTCAAATATTTAAACACTTGCGAGAAGAAGAAATTGAGCAGTTAACGTTAGAGATTGCAAATGTTAGAAAAGTAGATTCTTATGAAAAAGAAGCTATTTTATCTGAATTTCATCAAATTTGCTTAGCTCAAGAGTTTATTTCTCAAGGTGGTATTGCTTACGCCAAGGATATTTTGGAAAAGGCTTTGGGATCACAAAAAGCGCTTGATATTATCAATCGTCTGACAGCAACTCTGCAAGTGAGACCTTTCGATTTTGCAAGAAAAGCAGATCCTGCTCAAATTCTTAACTTCATTCAAAATGAGAATTCTCAAACAATCGCTTTAGTATTGTCTTATTTACAAGCAGATCAAGCATCGATCATCTTGTCGTCACTACCACAGGAAAAGCAAGCTGATGTTGCTAAGCGTATTGCACTAATGGACAGCACATCTCCTGAAGTCATTAGTCAGGTAGAACGCGTTCTTGAACAAAAGCTATCTTCAACTGTAACTCAGGATTACACAAATGCAGGTGGTATTGCTTCCATCGTTCAAATTCTGAATGGTGTCGATCGGGGTACAGAGCGTACCATTCTCGATTCCCTCGAAATTCAGGATCCGGAGCTTGCGGAAGAAATTAAGAAGCGGATGTTTGTCTTCGAAGATATCGTTAATATCGATAATCGTTCGATTCAGCGAATTATTCGCGACATTGAGAATGCAGATTTACAGCTTGCCCTTAAAGTTGCGAGCGAAGAAGTTCGCGATGCCTTGTTCAAGAATATGTCCAAACGTATGGCGGATACCTTTAAGGAAGAAATGGAATTTATGGGACCCGTACGTTTACGTGATGTTGAAGAAGCTCAGACCCGAATTGTTGCAACGATTCGCCGCTTAGAAGAATCTGGTGAAATCATCATCGCACGTGGTGGAGGAGATGATATTATTGTCTAATGTCATTAAATCTTTTGCTTATTTTCCGTTAGATGATAAGAAATTAGTAGAAACAATTTCACCACTTGAATTATTACGCGCAGGTATGTTAACGGATGAAGCCAATCAATTGACTCCTGAACAGCAGCAGGAACTGACAGAAGCCACAAGTATGAAGGAGCAGATCCTTCAAGACGCTGAGACTTTTGCCCATGAACAAATCGATCAGGCAATGCAGGAGTGTTCTGTGCTTCGTGAACAAACGCATGCAGAAATCACGAGTTGGTGGGAGAGCCGGCGTGCTGAAGATGAAGAGCACATCGCGCTATCCAGACAATCAGGATTTGAAGAGGGATACGAGCAAGGGATTGTTCAAGCCGAAGATAATCTCCGACAAGAATACGGTGAGATGTTATCAGAAGCTCGATCCATTTTGGAACAAGCTTACAAGCTTAAGCAGCAAATCATTCAAGAATCAGAACCATTCTTAATTGAGCTTAGCACTTCCATCGCAGAGAAAGTAATTGGGCGTCAGTTAACTTTAAATCCAGAATGGGTCATTGATTTAATTCAGATGGTACTTTCACGTAGACGAGAAAAAGGAATTATCGCGCTTTGTGTAGCACCTTCACAGTTTGCGTACATCCAAGATGCACGCGAAGAGTTATTAACTTCCATTGATTCACAAGCAGAATTACAAATTATCCCGGACTCTACGGTACAAGACCGTGGCTGTGTGATACGTTCCTCATTTGGAAGCATTGATGCCAGAATTGATACTCAGTTAAAAGAGATTAAGTCGGCGCTAAGACAATTGGCAACTCAAAGTGAGGTATCCGAGTTATGAGCAGCAAGCTGCCAAATGCTGATAAATACAAGGAGCATCTACATACGATTGATCCGATTCGAGTGAACGGTAAAGTGACGCAGGTGATAGGGCTGACAGTTGAGTCGGAAGGTCCTGATGTGAGCATTGGCGATCTTTGCTACATATATCCGCACAAGTCTAACAAGCCGCTAAAGGCTGAGGTCGTTGGATTTCGAAGCAATAAAGTAGTCCTAATGCCACTCGGTGATTTGGATGCAATAGGTCCTGGATGCGATGTCGTAGGCACCGGGAAGCCTCTTACTGTCCAAGTTGGGCATGAGCTGCTTGGTAAGGTTTTAGATGGTCTGGGACAACCCTTAGATGGTTCATTCCTACCTTCTAGAATGGCACAATATTCAACGAATAATGTGCCCGGAAACCCGTTAACACGTCCACGCGTTCTGATTCCAATTTCGGTTGGTGTTCGCTGTATTGATGGCTTATTAACAATTGGTAAGGGTCAGCGTGTCGGTATCTTTGCTGGATCAGGTGTTGGTAAAAGTACGTTGATGGGTATGATTGCCCGTAATACATCCGCTGATGTCAACGTAATTGCTCTTATTGGTGAGCGTGGTAGAGAGGTTCTGGACTTTATTGAAAGAGATTTAGGTCCTGAAGGACTTGCCCGATCCGTTGTGATTGTTGCAACGTCAGATCAACCCGCTTTGATCCGAATCAAAGGTGCGATGATTGCAACTAGTATTGCCGAATATTTCAGAGATCGCGGATTGAATGTCATGATGATGATGGATTCGGTCACTCGTTTTGCTATGGCACAGCGTGAAGTCGGACTTGCTGTTGGAGAACCTCCAGCCACACGTGGTTATACGCCTTCGGTTTTTGCCATGCTTCCGCGGCTTTTAGAACGTTCAGGTACGGGGCCAAAGGGCTCCATTACCGCTTTTTATACCGTGCTTGTTGATGGGGATGACATGAATGAGCCTATCGCTGATGCTGTGCGAGGTATTTTGGACGGACATATTGTCCTAAATCGCAGTATTGCTAATAAGGGTCATTATCCAGCCATCGATGTTTTATCCAGCGTAAGCCGAGTCATGAAAGAAATTGTTCCTACTGAACACATGGAAGCAGCTGATCAATTGAAGCGACTTCTTTCTATATATAAAGATTCGGAAGATCTTATCAATATAGGGGCGTACCAAAAAGGTTCTAACCCAAATATTGATATCGCTATGGATAATATCGAGGCAATATGGGATTTCACGAAGCAAAAAACCTCTGAGAAGTTGACGTTTGAAGAAGCTCAACAACGTTTGATTCATGAATTTTATAAGGGATGAGGCTCCTGAATGAATTTTCGTTATTCTTTCCAGCAAATTGTCGATTTGAAAAACAATGAACGAACACAGGCAGAGTGGATTCTGTCTGAGGCAATGGGGCAACTAAGGAACGAAGAAACGAGCTTGCATGGATTGTTTGAGCAAAAAGATAGCCTTCATGACGAAATGGCGAGTGTTTCTAGCAGTTCGGTGTCCATCTCCAAGATGCTGTTGATGCAAAACTACATGAATCATGTTGATCAACAGATTGCTCGCAAGCATTTGGATGTGCAGCAAGCACAGCATGTCGTGCTCAAAAAGCAGGAACATCTTTCGGAAAGAATGATTGATGAGAAGGTATGGTCGAAGGCAAGAGAGAAGGCTTACAACCAATTTCAATCTTTTGTCGCCAAAAAAGAGCAAGAAGCTCTAGATGAAATGGCCACCAACCGTTTCAGACGACTAACGTATTGAAGAAGGCAAAGGAGGGAAGAGGAGATGGCCGATACAAGCATAGAAGGTGCATCTTATAGTGCACTGGAACGATTTCTGATATGGTTTGTCATCCCCTTTGTGTTTACGGCAGTTTTGCTTTTCGTACTCTTGTCAATATTTGATTATGATATCAAAAGCAGTATACAGAAGGCTCTGCACAATACACCGGTCATTGGGACAATCGTCCCTGCTCCCAAAGAAAAAGCATTAGTGACTAGCGATGGTAAAGTACCGACTTCTGAGCAAAGCATCAAGAATAAAGATGAAGAGATTACGAAGCTAAACACAAGAATAGCTGAACTTCAAACGGCATTGCAGAAAGCTGATTCGACAACCGAACAGAAGGATCTTTCATTGAAAGATGCTCAGGCGAAGTTAACCGAACTGGAAGAGAAGCTGAAGAATAAGACGCAAACCGAAGAAGAATACAACAATCAAATTACTCAAATTGCGAGTATGTATTCTAAAATGAATCCAAGTAAAGCGGCCCCTATCATTGAAGCATTGACACCTAAAGAAATGGTACTAGTCTTTTCAATGATGAAAGCAGATAGCCGTGGAGCAATTCTTGAAAAAATGGACCCGACTAAAGCGGCTGAGGCATCTATTGGGGTTAAGGATGTTGTTCCAGCTCGCGATAAACAAATCGCTGCCTTGCAAGAGAGATTGGCAACGAATGGAGCAAAAGACTCGACCAAGGCTGCAACATCCGTAAGTAAATCAGATTTAGGGCAAACTTTTGCCAACATGACGCCAAAAAGTGCTTCAAATGTTTTACTGGAAATGAATAAATCTAATCCTGATAAAGTGTTAGCTATTCTCAGTGGGATGGATAACGCTTCTCGTTCTAAAGTAATGTCTTCTTTGTCAGACGCAAATAAAGAAATCGCAGCCTCAATTACAGCTAAACTTGTTCAGTAATGTCATTGATTTCACGAAGGGAGGTGAAAAAAATGGACGTACAAATGCCAACAGTACCTACTGGAAAAACGGTTTCAACAGCAACAGGTAAAGCAAGTACGACTGAAACGGCTACCAAAGATACTTCTTTTAATCAAGTATTAGATGGTCGAATTGTACAAGAGAGTGCTTCTGGTGATGTAAATGATTCCGATCCAGCCCTTTCTCTGAACATGCTGCTTCAAATGCTTCAAAGCTTGGTATTGCCCCTTCAAGGTGCCGCTGTACAGGAGGTCGGACAAGGGACGGAAGATCAACCTCTACCAGAAATGCTTTTGGAGGCAATGAACAGTAATCCTGCGCTAGCTGAACAATTATTACAAGATCCCAATGTAAAGAAGTGGTTTGAAGATGCTGAGCAATTGTTAAGTACACTTGGCGATGCTCAATCTAACGCGGCTTTCGCACTGCCGAATGGATTGAATCTTCAGCCTGCAGATACATTAAACTTACAGGCTCAGAATACTTTGCTTACACTGACAACTCTGACTAAACAGCAGCCTGACAATCCTATTTTGAAGTTTTTGAACGAGGATTTACTTAGCACTATTGGGCCTTTGCTTCCAGAATTGATGGCGACTCTGAAGGGACCAACATCAATAACTGTTGCAACAACGAATACGTCTAAGACTCTTGAAGGTTTAGTAGAAGGAAGTAAAAGTGATTCCTCATCTGTTGACAGAGCTAGTCATGTTAAACAGGCGAAAAAGTTTGGTGTTGAGCAGAAGATAGATGGAGATTCATTTACACTCGTGCAACCAACAAAGTCAAAACTTGAGCTTTTAGCAATCAAGAATGTACTTCACGCACCAGTTATCGAGTCAACTACAACATCCGAAGAGTCATTAGTAGATCTAGTTGATTTGCCAACTGAAACCGCTACTGCAACGAATAACATTGTTACGATAGGTGATCTGCAGAAATCACAACAGGCCTCTATTGCAGTTGATAAAGTGCCAACAACAACGATTAATGCAGCGAATTTTACAGAAGAAATGACAGAGCATGTTTTGAAGAATATGAAGATTACGATGGCTGGCGGTTTTTCTGAAGCTAAACTATCTTTATTCCCTAAAAATCTCGGTCATATTGATGTAAGAATTTCGATGCAGGATGGACAACTGATTGCACAATTTGCTGCAGATTCCTTAGCTGGTAAACAGATGTTGGAAAGTCAGCTTCCACAGTTAAGACAAGCACTTCAAACACAAGGTTTGCAAGTTGAGAAGCTTGAGGTCACTCAAAATCAAAACATGCAATCCAGTATGTTCCAAGATCAACGTCAACAGCAAACATTTGGTCAATCTCAGCATCAAAGCAAAAATGGATCAAGTAACTACGATGAAGATTCACTTGATTTTAATCAAGAAATAGAAAATGTAGCTCAAATACGAACTGCAGTTAATGGAAACTCCTTCGATGTTATTGCCTAGAAAGCAATAAATGTGAAGAAGTTGGAGGTGAAAGTGTGGCTACAGCCCCGATTTCAGGTAATGTTGCCGATTTGATCAATTCCGGCAAAAATGCAAAAAGCAAAGATAAAGACAACAATACATTAGGCAAAGATGATTTCCTTAAAATCTTGATTACTCAACTTCAAAATCAAGACCCAACGCAACCTTTGCAAGATAAAGAGTTTATTGCACAAATGGCGCAATTCACATCCGTAGAGCAACTTACGAATATGGCTGGTGAAATGAAGCTAATGCGTCAATCTCTTGGTTTTGTTTCAGGCTTGATTGGGAAATCGATCACATGGACGGATATCGATTCATCTGGAGCATCTGTCGAAAAGTCGGGTGTTATTGATTCCATTACATTCAAGGACGGAAATCAATACGCCAATGTGAAGGGAGTGGAAATTTCTCTTGACAAGCTCAAGAAAATTGAGAATGTTGGAGAAACCAAATGACAGAGAGAATATCCATAGGGCAGCTTTATCCTAATGCGGTTTCTCCTGCGTCTACGAGACGAACACCTGTACAGCAGCCGGCATCCAATTCCGGTATTCCAACTTTTCAGAAACTTCTTCAGGAGCAATTTGTTCGTTTCAGTCATCATGCAGAGGTTAGACTGAAAGAGAGAGATATTCAATTAAAGCCAGAGCAATTGGATAAGCTTAACAAAGCAATCGACAAGGCTGCTGCAAAAGGTGCTAAGGATGCGCTTATGATTCTGGGTGGCAATGCTTTAATTGTTAATGTTCCTAACCGAACTGTTGTGACGGCGCTTGATGGAAATGCAATGAATGAACATGTATTTACACAAATAGATAGTGCCATTATTATTTCTTAACCATCAGGCTCGACCGTGCAGGAAGCCTGGGGCTGTGGAGCGATAGAAGCAGCTCATTTTATTTTTAATCCGATTAGGAGGCCTATTAGATGTTAAGATCTTTGTACTCAGGCGTTTCAGGTATGCGTGGTTTTCAAACGAAATTAGATGTTATCGGTAATAATATCGCAAACGTAAATACCATCGGATTCAAAGGCAGCCGTGTTATGTTCAAAGATATTCTTAGTCAAACCGTTGCTGGTGTTAGTGCTGCCGATGAGAACCGCGGTGGTGTGAATGCTCAGCAAGTAGGATTAGGTGTTAGTTTGGCAGCTATTGATACAATACATACGGCTGGAAGTGCAATGACAACGAATGTGACTACTGATTTGCGTATAAACGGTGACGGATTCTTTGCTGTAGGGACAACGGAGCAGGTTGACACGCCATACTTGACAAGATCAGGTAATTTCACTTTAGATGCTACCAGAAATCTTGTTAATGCTGAAGGACTTCATGTTATGGGTGCTGAAGGTGCTGGTCCGATAGTGCTTCCTGATGATATTGTTTCATTCTCAATAGCACAAAACGGAGATATTATTGGTGTTAACAATACAGGAGCAACGGTTACTACAGGTCAGAAAGTTGGCGTCGTTAAAGTAATTAACCCTTCTGGTCTTGAGAAAATTGGTGGGAATTTGTATCGCATGACAGCTAATGCGAACCCAGACCCAGAGACAATTACAGTTGGTGCACCAGGTAATCCAGAAACGGGAACAGGGACACTGATCTCAGGACAATTGGAAATGTCGAACGTTGACTTAACAGGTGAATTCACCGAAATGATTATTGCTCAACGTGGTTTCCAAGCGAATTCTCGGATTATCACGACTTCGGATGAAGTGCTACAAGAAGTCGTTAATCTTAAACGTTAATCTTAAGGTGATGTGAAAGAGGGGAGCTAGTCTCCCCTTATCCTGATACAGGAGGAGAAACATGATTTCTCTCACTCGTTTAAACGGTAAAGCCATTATCCTGAATGCCATACTGATCGAACTTATTGAAGAGACTCCAGACACAATGATCACGTTGACAACAGGTAAGAAAATCACAGTACTCGAAAAGGCAGAGGTTGTGGTAAGCTTAGTGCGGACCTACATGCAGGAGATTGGCTCAGTGCGAGCGACAATAAAGTCCAGGGATGCGGAGGGTTCGTAAGTGTTTAAGAACAAAATTTTCATACTCATTGTTTCCATTCTAATTGCAATTACTCTGATTTTGACGGCTGCCTTCGTATTGTGGAACTTTATGGAGAAAAATAATCAATCCAAAGACCCTGCGGTACAAGCTCAGGAAGCTGTTGCAAGCGTGAAGCCAACGAAAGCGCCATCTGCGGAAGCTAAAAAGGCAAACACTGCTATTATTAAAGATATTTTGACGAATTTGTCTGGCAGTCAAAACTTCATTAAAATCAGTTTCGCTTTTGAACTAGAAAATTCAAAGGGTAAGGCAGAGTTTGATAGTTTGCTGGACTCAGCGGTTAAAGGAACAATCGTACAAGCGCTTGGAGATTTGACAAAAGATCAAATTGAAGGAAGTAAGGGTTCCGACAGTTTAATCTCTACGTTAATGAACAAATTAAACCCCTTGCTACATGAGGGTAAAATTAAGCAAATTTGGATAACCGATAAAGTACTTCAATAACTCGCTGTTGATTTTGCTTAAAGGAGGTGACTCGAATGGTTGATGTTCTGTCGCAAAATGAGATCGATGCCTTGCTAGCTGCTTTGTCCTCAGGCGAAATGGATGCGGATGAACTTAAAAAAGAGGAAACGCAGAAGAAGGTAAGGGCCTATGACTTTAAGAGAGCAGTACGTTTCTCAAAGGATCATATTCGTAGCTTAACCCGGATTCACGAAAACTTTGCACGATTTTTAACAACGTATTTTTCTGCTCAGCTCCGTACGTTCGTACAGATCAGTGTTGTCCAGGTTGAACAACTACCCTACGACGAATTTATTCGTTCGATCCCGAAAATGACCATTTTGAACATCTTTGAAGCGGAGCCTTTAGAGGGTCGAATGGTGCTTGAGGTTCATCCCAATGTCGCATTTGCTATGTTGGATCGTTTGTTGGGCGGTGCGGGTACGACCCCAACCAAAATTAATGCTTTAACTGAAATTGAAACGATTGTGATGGAACGTATTTTTAGCAGAGCATTCGATAGTTTACAAGAGGCATGGAAGACTGTCATTGATATTCAACCTCGTTTAGAGGCCCTTGAAACAAATCCGCAGTTCATGCAGATTGTTTCACCTAATGAAACCATTGCGCTAATATCACTTAGTACCAAAATCGGTGATACAACAGGGATGATCAACTTGTGTATCCCTCACGTGGTCATCGAACCCATTATGCCTCGACTTTCTGTACATCACTGGTTTGTTTCCCAGAAGAAGACGAGAGCACCTGAAGAAGTGGAAGCACTTCAATCGCGCTTGGAAAAAACCAAGCTGCCTCTCATTGTAGAATTGGGATCGTCCGAAATTTCCATACGTGATTTCCTTGGCTTAGTGCCTGGCGATGTAATCCCGCTGCATAAATCCGTCGAAGATTCGCTTCAAGTCAAAGTGGGTGAGAAGCTGAAATATCTCGGAAGCCCCGGTACCTTAAAAGGGAAGATGGCTGTACAAATTACAGAAATCGTAAACGAAGGAGAAGAAGATTATGACGAATAACAGAGATTATTTGTCCCAGGAAGAGATCGATGCTTTGTTGAGACAGTCATCGGACGATAGTTCAGCCTCTTCTTATAGCGGGCCTCCTAAAGTTGAAGACTATTTATCTCCCCTAGAACAGGATGCACTTGGTGAAATTGGTAATATCACTTTTGGAAGTGCAGCCACAGCTCTTTCGACACTGCTTGGAAAGAAAGTAGAAATTACGACACCGAAGGTTTCTGTTATTGGTAAAGAGGAATTGGAAGAGCAGTTTCCAAAACCTCATGTAGCGGTTCATGTTAATTATGTCGATGGTTTCGATGGTATTAATTTACTTGTAATTAAAACAAAAGATGCCCAAGTCATTGCTGACTTAATGATGGGTGGAGACGGTACAGGCGGAGATGAAAATCTCAGTGAAATTCATATTAGCGCTGTGCAAGAAGCCATGAATCAAATGATGGGATCTTCGGCTACATCTATGTCTACGATCTTCAATCGATTTGTCAATATCTCTCCTCCAGGAATAGACATATTAAATTTGTCGAAAGGAGAAGGAAAACTGCCCGACGAGGACGTATTTATAAAGATATCGTTCCGACTCACCATTGGCGATCTTATTGATTCTAACATTATGCAATTATTACCTGTTCCGTTCGCCAAAGAAATGGTATCGATTCTCATGGGTGGTGATTCTGATTCTTCGATGGAAGCAGCACCTGCTGCTCAAGTAACAGCACCGTCACCAGTACCTGTACAGGAAGCACTTACTCCGCCCCCAGCAGCTCCTGGACCGATGTACCAGCAGCAGCAGCCAGTTTATGAACAGCCGATGTATCAACAGCCACCAATGGGACAGCCGATGTATCCACCACAACAGCCTATGTACCCGCCTCAGCAACCCATGTATCAGCAGCCTCCGGCAGCTTATGGTGGGATGCCGAATCGGAATGTAAATGTTCAACCCGTACAATTCGGAAATTTACAATCAGGTTCGTTGGGACAGGCTGATGATACAAATCTTAATTTACTACTGGATATACCTCTTAAGGTGACTGTAGAATTAGGCAGGACGCATAAGGTGATTAAAGACATCTTAGAACTTTCCCAGGGATCGATCATTGAATTGGATAAGCTGGCAGGTGAGCCTGTAGATATCTTAGTAAATAATAAGTTGATTGCCAAAGGCGAAGTTGTCGTCATCGATGAAAACTTTGGGGTCCGTGTTACAGACATTGTTAACCAGTGGGAACGAATTCAAAAGTTACAATAATTTAAATTTAGGGGGATTTTACTCATGGCTAACCGTATTCTAATTGTTGATGATGCTGCATTTATGAGAATGATGATTCGTGATATTTTATCAAAAAATGGTTATGAGGTTTGTGGAGAAGCGAATGATGGTGCTCAAGCCATCGAAAAATACAAGGAATTGAAACCTGATTTAATTACTATGGATATTACGATGCCTGAGATGGATGGTATTCAAGCATTGAAAGAAATCAAAAAAATTGAACCTACTGCAAAGGTTATTATGTGTTCCGCAATGGGGCAGCAAGCCATGGTTATTGATGCCATTCAAGCAGGGGCAAAAGACTTTATCGTGAAACCATTTCAAGCAGACCGTGTTATCGAAGCGATTAAAAAGACTCTAGGCTAAGCCGTCTACGTTCGGTTGAGTCTTACATAAACCGAAAGGGTTGTGACTATGAGAAGACTCCAATCGAAACGACTGATTACTGCAATATTAAGTGTAGTCGCAATGTTATATACCAAATCCTTTACCTTTGCTGAAACAGAGCCGGGGCAAGGTCTTCCAACATCGGAATTTCCGACTACCGACTCGTTTAATTCGTTTGGCATGGTTGTTAAAGTTATTTTCTTTCTTATATTAATTATTCTCTTATTCTTTGTGCTTATGAAGTACATAGCTAAGAAAAATAAAGGTACTATGTTCGGGAACTCAATACGTTCTTTAGGTGGAGTTCCCCTCGGGCAAAATAAATCTATTCAGATTGTTGAAATTGGTCATTCGCTCTTCGTGGTTGGCGTCGGTGAGAACATTCAGTTGTTGGATAAGATCAATGACGCCGATGAAGTTGCGTATATCTCGGAATTGCTTACTTCTTCTCAGGATGATCGGGTGGGCTTTGGTGCAATAAGCAAATGGATAAGCAAGCTTCCTGTTAGAAAGAAAGAGATCGAGGAAGAAGTAGAAATTACTTCATCCTTTCAACAAGTATTTCACGATAGGCTGCAGCGAGTATCAAACCGTAATAAAGATGCTCACGAATGGCTTTCTGATCAAAAACAAACAGATCGGTTGAATGATGAATGAAAAGAAATAAATTAGTTCTTACGCTTCTGATTGTCATGATTTCAGTGTTCCTCTTATCACTGACAGCTTCTGCTGCTGAAACAGTTCCAACCAATCCGATACCTGGGTTAAATGTGAATATTGGGACTAGTGGCACTGCCGGTGGATCTTCTAACACAGTTACGTTATTGCTCTTATTAACCGTATTAAGTCTTGCACCATCTTTTCTTATTTTAATGACTAGTTTCACAAGAATTGTCATCGTGCTTGGATTCGTTCGAACATCACTTGGAACCCAGCAGATGCCGCCTAATCAGGTTTTAATCGGACTAGCTCTGTTTTTAACCTTTTTTATTATGTCTCCTACTTTGGGAGAGGTTAATCAGACAGCGCTGCAGCCTTATTTGAAGGGTGAAATTAATCAGACCCAGGCTTATGAGAAAGCATCCTTACCAATGAAGAAGTTTATGTTCAAGCATACACGTCAGAAGGATCTAAAGTTGTTCTTAGACTACACCAAAGCTAAAGCACCTACAGGCGTAGAAGATATACCGATTACTTCATTAGTTCCGGCATACGCAATAAGTGAACTGAAATCAGCTTTCCAGATGGGGTTCATGATTTTTATCCCGTTTCTGGTCATAGATATGGTTGTATCCAGTACCTTAATGGCAATGGGAATGATGATGTTACCGCCTGTTATGATTTCACTCCCTTTTAAAATTCTACTTTTCATACTTGTAGATGGTTGGTATCTTGTGGTGAGATCATTACTCCTAAGCTATGGTTGAGGATCAAGATATCGGAGGTTTCTAAATGGGATCAGAATTTGTAATACGGATTGCTGGTGAGGCTGTTTATACCGTGCTTAAAGCAAGTGCGCCCATGCTTATTATTGGGCTTGTCGTTGGTCTGATCATAAGTATTTTTCAAGCTACAACGCAGATTCAAGAACAAACACTAGCGTTTGTTCCCAAAATCGTTGCGGTTCTGCTGTCTATTTTAATATTTGGACCTTGGATTATGAATACACTGGTTGACTTTACCTTTAATTTACTCAACAACCTTTACAAATTCGTTGGATAGGTTGTGAGCGATATGACATACTTTTTCCAAGTTATCCCTATCTTTCTGCTTATTTTTTGTCGAATTACATCGTTCTTTGTCGTAGTCCCCATTCTTTCTTCAAGAAATGTTCCAATGATGTTCAAAATCGGTCTATCAGTATTCATCTCGTTAATCATTTTTGCGACTATGGGGTTGGATAAACCCATTCCCATGGATGGTGAATACATTCTATTGATTATTCGTGAAATGCTTGTTGGCGTTTTACTTGGTTTTCTCGCCTATATCTTTTTTACGGTTGTCCAGACAGCCGGCTCTTTTATGGATATGCAAATTGGCTTCAGTATGGCGAGTGTGATTGATCCTCTAACGGGAGTCTCAACCCCAATGTTAGGTAACCTTAAATATATGGTCGCCGTTCTGCTTTTTCTTTCTTTTGATGGGCACCATTATTTGATCAGAGCAATTATTGACAGTTACCGCTGGATACCGCTGGACAATCAACTGTTCTCACGCATCTATGATGGACAAATTTCGAATTTCTTGTTTCAATCGCTATCAAAAATGTTTTATCTCTCGTTTCAACTCGCTGCTCCTATCATAGCAGCCCTTTTTTTGACAGATTTAGGACTAGGGCTCTTAACGAGGGTGGCTCCGCAATTCAATATTTTCGTTATTGGAGCACCTTTGAAAATGATTCTTGGTTTTTTCCTGCTAGTCATTCTGTTTCCTGAATTAATATCACAATTTCAACATTTATTTGCAACAATTTTTGATTACATGGAGAAGTTGCTTCAACTGATTAGCGGCACACAGCAACCATCACCTAAGTAGGAGGTAAGCCGTGTCCCAAACATTTCGATTGAAGCTCGATTTACAATGGTTTGCTGGGGAAAAGACGGAACCTGCGACAGCAAAGAAAAGGCAAGATGCTCGTAAAAAGGGTCAAGTTGCGAAGAGCATGGACCTACCTGCGGCATTTATATTACTCTTTTCATTTCTATCATTCCTCATGTTCGGTGGTTATATGAAAGAGAAGTTGGTAAACATCTTTCGCAACGTCTATGAGAATCAACTGACGATGGACATTACAGCCGCAAACGTTCAGGTATTATTCGTAGATTTAGTCCAACAAGGGTTAATCATTTTAGCTCCTATTTTCATCCTTGTAGTTTTAGTAGCCTTTATTGGAAATTATGCACAAATTGGCTTTATGTTCATTGGCGACCCCCTGATGATGAAGTTTAACAAGATCAATCCGATCGAGGGTTTCAAACGAATTTTTTCACTGCGAACCGTCATGGATTTTCTTAAGTCGACAATGAAGATGTTAATTATCGGTTATGTCGTGTATACGACATTAATGGGTGAAAAAGCTAAACTGCTAGGTCTTGGCCACGCTCCTCTAGAGAGTACATTTTCATTTATTGCCTCAGTCACGCTAAAACTAGGGATCAAAATTGGAGCGATTTTAATTGTCCTTGCCATTTTTGATTTCATATATCAAAAGTATGAGTACGAGAAAAGTCTCAAAATGTCCAAACAGGATATCAAGGATGAGTATAAGAAGAGTGAAGGGGATCCACTTATCAAAGGAAAGATCCGTGCGAAGCAGCGTCAGATGGCCATGCAGCGCATGATGCAAGAAGTCCCCAAAGCAGATGTTATTATTACTAATCCAACCCACTTTGCGGTTGCTTTGAAATATGATTCGAACAATATGCAAGCCCCGACAGTTATTGCTAAGGGCGCGGATTATGTTGCTTTAAAGATTAAAGAAGTTGCGAAGAAAAACGGTATTATGACAATGGAAAATAAACCGCTTGCTCGAGCGATCTTTGCACAAGTGGAAATTGGTGACTCGATTCCCGCTGAGCTGTTCCAGGCTGTCGCAGAAGTATTGGCTTATGTATATAAAGTGAAGGGCAAAACGAACTAATGAGGAGGGAGGTACAATCAAATGAAGATCAAGGATTTATTGGTTCTTATAGGCATTATCGGTATTGTATTAATGATGATTGTACCGGTTCCAATCCCTTTGCTGGATTTTCTTTTAATTATTAATATATCGATTGCCTTAATGATTATTTTGGTTGCTATGAATACAAAAGAAGCTCTTCAGTTCTCAATCTTCCCATCTTTACTTCTGATTACGACTTTGTTTCGGTTGGCGTTAAACGTCTCAACTACGCGGAACATTTTGTCGCATGCAGAAGCAGGCGACGTGGTCAGAACTTTTGGTTCTTTCGTTGCTCAAGGCAATATCGTCGTGGGATTCGTCGTGTTTCTCATCCTTGTCTTGGTACAATTCATCGTAATTACCAAAGGTTCTGAGCGCGTTGCCGAGGTTGCAGCGAGATTTACACTCGATGCGATGCCGGGCAAACAAATGAGTATTGACGCAGATTTGAATGCAGGTTTAATCAACGAGGTCCAGGCTCGTGAACGTAGACAAAAGATTGAACGAGAAGCTGATTTCTACGGAGCAATGGATGGTGCGAGTAAGTTCGTAAAAGGGGATGCCATTGCCGGCATCATCATCCTTGTCATCAATTTGATTGGTGGCTTCATTATTGGGATGACTATGAAAGGGATGCCTTTTTCTCAGGCACTTGAAACATTCTCGATATTAACCATTGGTGATGGACTCGTCAGCCAAATTCCAGCCCTGTTGATTTCAACGGCTGCTGGTATTATCGTAACACGAGCATCATCTGAAGGTAATTTAGGCCACGATATTACGAAACAATTAACAGCACAACCTAAGCTTCTTTATATTGTTGCCGGGACTCTTATGGTGCTTGGCATATTCACTCCAATTCATTGGTTCACTACATTCCCGATTGCCGGATTGCTAATTTTCGCAGCATTTAGAATGCAAAAGAATCTAGAGCGCGAAGCGATCAAAGAAGAACAATTGGTGGAAGAGCAGCAAATTGAGGAAGTGCGGAGTCCTGAAAGTGTCATTTCCTTGCTACAAGTCGATCCCATTGAGTTTGAATTCGGTTATGGTTTAATACCCCTTGCTGATACTCAACAAGGTGGAGATTTATTAGATCGGATTATCTTGATTCGCCGACAGTGTGCGCTTGAGCTTGGGGTTGTCGTACCCGTTATTCGCATCCGTGATAATATTCAACTACGGCCGAATGAGTATATCATCAAAATAAAAGGCAATACGGTTGCACGCGGCGAACTACTTCTTAATCACTACCTAGCTATGAGTCCTGGTATTGATGATGATTCAATAGCAGGTATAGAAACGACTGAGCCAGCCTTTGGATTGCCTGCTATATGGATAGATGAAGTGACCAAAGAAAGAGCGGAGCTATCTGGCTACACAGTCGTTGATCCTCCTTCCGTAGTGGCTACACATTTAACCGAAATTATTAAGAAACATACACATGAACTTCTGGGTCGTCAAGAAACCAAAGCACTTATTGAGAATGTTCGCGAGTCTTATCCAGCACTTGTAGATGATCTTATTCCTTCCGTATTGTCAGTTGGGGACGTTCAGAAGGTGTTGGCAAAGTTACTGCGTGAGAAAATTTCTGTACGTGATTTGGTAACGATTTTGGAAACTCTTGCGGATTATGGCACTTATACAAAGGATCCTGAAATACTGACTGAATATGTTAGACAATCATTATCGAGACAAATCACTCAACAGTTTACATCTCTAGGTGATTCCTTAAAAGTGATTACGGTTGGTCCTTCTGTGGAAAAGAAAATTGCCGATTCTGTTCAGCAATCAGATCAAGGAAGTTACTTAGCACTTGACCCATCCTCTTCACAAATCATTTATCATCGCGTCAGCGAGCAAGTGACTAAATTGATTCAATCCGGACAACAGCCTGTTATTTTAACCTCACCAACAATTCGGATGTATTTAAGACAATTGCTTGAGAGAACTTTGCAAGATATACCTGTATTATCCTACAGCGAATTAGAGCCTAGCGTTGAAATTCAGAGTATGGGGGTAGTCAATTTATGAGAGTAAAAAGATATGTTGTCGATTCCATGCCGGACGCTTTGCAAAAAATTCGCACGGATTTAGGCAAGGATGCGGTAATCCTCAATACCAAGGAAATTCGCACAGGTGGTTTTCTTGGTCTATTCGGTAAAAAAAAGATTGAAGTTATCGCTGCAATTGATGGAGCAAACACGAATTCAGGTGGGGCCGCTCAGCGGTTTGCACCTCAGCCTCAACAACAGAAAGTCATGAGTCAAGATCAACCTGTAAGAGCCCAAACGCATCTATCCGATTTTCCTGATGTCCCAGATGTGATCGCTCCCATTTCAGCTAAAAAAGTACCAGTTACCGTTAGCGCAGGAGTTGAGACGCAGCAGGCTTATACATCACAGCAGTCTTACTCACCTGTTTCGGTAAATGCACCTAATAGAGTCAGTCTCAAAGATGAGCACCTCCTGGAGGAGCTCAAACAAATGAAGGAAATGATGAGAAAGCTTACTCACGCATCCGACGTGTCGAGTCTCCCTGAACCTTTACAGAAGATTGAACAACGATTATTTGACCAAGAAGTAGATCCTACGTTAGTTCGTCAAATTTTGGATGAAGTAGTGGCTGATTTTCAGCTTGCAGATGAGCCTGTAACGGATGAGTCAGCTCTTCAAGTCGTGCGATCCAAGCTGGGGCAAGTACTACAGTCCAATCGCAGCAAACAAATTTCACCACAAACACGCGTGGTACATTTCGTAGGTCCAACAGGTGTTGGAAAAACGACAACCATAGCAAAGTTAGCAGCGGAACAAGTGTTGAAGTATCAACGTAAGGTTGGTTTTATTACTTCGGACACGTATCGAATTGCGGCAATTGAGCAGTTGAAAACTTATGGAACCATCTTGAATGTACCCCTTGAAGTTGTTTTCTCACCGCAAGATTTAGCGAAAGCATTTCATAATCTAGAAGAATGTGACGTTATTTTCATGGATACGGCTGGACGCAATTTTCGAAATGAAATGTATGTTTCGGAGCTTAACTCTTTGCTTAAGACACAAGGAAATAGTGAGACCATTCTGGTTCTGAGCTTAACAACAAAGTATCGGGACATGAGAGCGATCACGAACAATTTTAATAAGTTTAAGCTAGATAAAGTATTATTCACTAAGATGGATGAAACAGATTCCTACGGTGCTATTGTAAATGTTGTTCACGAGTTCTCACTGCAGCTTTCGTATGTTACGAACGGTCAAAGCGTACCCGATGATATTACGGAAATGAATGAGTGGCAAATCATTGATTTGTTATTGGAGGAACCTAGAGCATGAAGGATCAAGCAGAAGGGTTGCGGAACCTGGTACAGATACAGAATGACAGAGGCACAAAAGCAACCAGGATTATTACCGTGACTAGCGGAAAGGGAGGCGTAGGTAAATCGAATTTTACGCTAAACTTTGCTTTAACGCTTCAGTCCCAAGGTTATAAGGTTCTTGTTTTTGATGCAGACATTGGGCTTGCCAACATTGATGTGCTGATGGGGATTTCCTCCAAATACAATTTGTATCACTTGTTGAAAAAAGAAAAAACGATCTGGGAAATTATCCAGAAAGGCTACAATGATTTAGATTTTATTGCTGGTGGATCTGGATTTAACGATTTACTTCGCTTAACCGATGAAGAACTGAACTACTTTGCCGAGCAAGTCATGCAGCTCAACGGGTATGTTGATTTTATCATTTTTGACACTGGGGCCGGATTGTCCAAAGAAACGTTGAAATTTATACTTGCCGCCGAAGAGGCCTTTGTTGTCACAACGCCTGAGCCTACGTCCATAACGGATGCTTATGCCATTATAAAAATGGTTAACTCAATGGGACATGACGTTTCTTTTAAACTTGTTATCAACCGAGTAACCGATGCAAAAGAAGGCAAGCACACGGCCGATAAAATTTCTTTAGTAGCTAAACAATTTCTGGATATCCAAATCCCTACCTTAGGATTCGTTGACGATGATGCGGCTGTATCTAAGGCGGTTAAAAAACAGATACCTTTTACTGTTGCTTTTCCGAATTCGGCAGCATCACGAAGTCTTCAATTATTAGTCGATAATTATTTGAATGGTTATCGAGTAATCGACGCACCAACATCCGGTGTCAAGGGCTTTTTAAATAAAATGATGAAACTTTTAAAATAGGATTTTCGCAAATCGTGTCGAATATGCTCATAAGAGGGAGGGAAGCAGCATGGCACCATATAACATTCTTGTCGTAGACGACTCCGTCTTTATGCGAAAAATTATAAGCGATTTGATTTCAGATAATCCTCAGTACAAAGTCATAGGAACAGCAAAAAATGGACAAGAAGCCATTGAACAAGTGAAGCTATTACGCCCCGATGCCGTTACGATGGATGTGGAAATGCCAATAATGAACGGTTTGGATGCTTTGCAGCGAATCATGGCAGAACAACCAACGCCTGTCATTATGTTAAGTTCCTTAACCCAGGAGGGGGCTTCTGAAACGATTAAAGCACTCGAGTGGGGAGCTGTCGACTTTATTCGAAAGCCGTCAGGTTCCATTTCCCTTGACCTGTATAAAGTAAAACAACTTCTTCATGAGAAGCTGCATATGGCAGTTCGAACGAAGTTAAGACCGGTACCGCAGCAGCCTGTGTCTCCGCGGGTTACTCAACTGATAATACCCAAAAGTAACGCCAGTTTGATGAAAGCACCCGATACTAAACTTGCAGTAAAGCATGGTTCAACGTATTTCGATCATCTAGTAGCCATAGGTACTTCTACAGGAGGGCCTCGTGCCTTACATCAGGTGATCTCTCATATTCCTGCAGGTTTTCCTGCGCCGATCTTAATTGTTCAACATATGCCACCTAATTTCACCAAATCATTAGCCCAACGTCTGAATGACATTTCTCAGATACAGGTAGTCGAGGCTGCGGAAGGGGATGTGCTCCAAACGGCAACAGCTTATGTAGCACCGGGAGGATGGCATATGGTCATCTACAAAGATATGGACAAAACGTACAAAATTCGATTGAACAAGGAAGAACCTCGTTCTGGTCACCGCCCCTCAGTGGATGTCATGTTTGAGTCCCTGCTTGGTATGAGTGAGTTGAAGCGGCACATCGTCCTGATGACAGGCATGGGCAGCGATGGAGCTAAAGGCATGCTCTCATTAAAGCAATCTGGCGTATCAACAACCATTGCAGAGTGCGAAGAAACCTGTGTCGTATACGGGATGCCTAGAGCTGCTGTAGAGATCCAAGCTGCGATGCATGTATTGCCACTACAGGATATTGCAACTCGATTAGCTCAATGCGTACTTAATTAAATGAAATTTAGCAAGCAGGTTACATAATGATTCTAATGGAGGTGTGTGGTTTTGGAACTTAGTCAATATTTATCCATGTTTATCGATGAATCGAAAGAGCATTTGCAATCTTTGAATGAGAACTTACTTAATTTAGAAAGCAATCCTCAGGATATTAGTATTGTTCATAACATTTTCCGCTCTGCTCATACGTTGAAAGGGATGTCTGCAACAATGGGCTTCGAGGATATCGCTGCCCTAACGCACGAGATGGAAAATGTATTGGATTTGGTACGTAACAGCAAAATTGAAATGAACCCATTCATTTTTGACTGCATTTTCAAAAGTCTTGATTCATTGGAATCCATGGTCGAAGATATTATTCAAGGTGGTACTGGGAAAGCGGATGTTTCACCTATCGTCGTTGCTCTTCGTTCCATCGTGACAGGTGACTATAAAACCGCACAAGCTCCAGCAGTGACAGCTGCGAAGGAACCAGCAAAAGGGATCGAAGTTGACGAGTTTCAATTTTCTATTCTTCAACAATCGATTGACTCGGGATTCCTTGTATTCTATATCGAAGTAAGTGTAAATGAGAATTGTGTACTTAAGGCAGCAAGGGCATATATGGTGTTCGATGCACTGGAGAGAATGGGCGAAATCGTAAAAGCGACGCCATCCGTACAAGAAATCGAACAAGAGAAATTTGATCGTTCTTTCTCACTATATTTTATTTCTAAAGTTGATCAAGTAACGTTAGAAAAAGAAATTTTGAACGTTTCCGAGATACAATCTGCCGTTATTATCACAGTTGATTCAGAATCACTTGCCGAATTATCCCGCCCAAGAAATGAAGTTGAGGCGGCAAGACAAGAAATAGCTGCAGCGGTAGCAGAAGCGATCACACCAGCTGTATCTGTTGAACCCATACATAATGCTGAGCCAGTTACAGCTGTTGCTAAACCAGCGGCCGGTGGGGCTCCTGTTGCAAGTCGTACAATTCGTGTTGATATTGAACGTTTAGATGCTCTTATGAATCTGTTCAGCGAACTATTAATTGATCGCGTACGATTAGAACAACTCGCTAGCGAGGTTAAACGTAATGATCTGACTGAAACAGTTGAACATATGTCTAGGGTCAGCAGTGATTTGCAAAATATCGTTTTGAAGCTCCGGATGGTTCCTGTGGATTCTGTATTCAATCGCTTCCCACGGATGATAAGAGACTTGGCTAAATCGCTAGATAAGAAAGTAGATTTGGTCATCACAGGAGCAGAAACGGAATTAGATCGGACCGTAATTGATGAAATCGGTGACCCGCTTGTCCATTTACTTCGTAATGCTGTGGATCATGGTATTGAGTCAATCAGCGATCGATTGGCTGCTGGCAAAAGTGAGCAAGGTACCATTCAGTTGCGTGCTTTCCATAGTGGAAATCATGTCTTTATAGAGATTGAAGAAGATGGTAAAGGGATTTATAGAGAAAAAGTATTGAAAACTGCACTCAAGAATGGCCTTGTAACAGCAGAACAAGCAGCGAAGTTAAGTGATTTGGAAGTATACAACTTGTTGTTCGCATCTGGTTTTAGTACGGCTGAGAAAATTTCTGATATTTCTGGACGTGGCGTTGGTCTTGACGTTGTGAAGACGAAGATTCAGATGTTGGGTGGACATGTTCAAGTTGATTCCAAACCAGGCTTTGGAAGTAAGTTCTCTGTCCAATTACCACTGACGCTATCTATTATTTCTGCCATGCTCGTGCGTCTTGGCAGCGAAAAATATGCGATACCGTTGTCGTCCATTGTTGAAACTTCAGCTATTCAGAAAAATCAGATTCGTAATATTCATGGTAACAAAATGGTGGAGTATCGTAATACGGTTATTCCTCTTGTATCGCTCAGTACATTGTTTAATGTACCTGATTTCAATGAGGATCTTGAGGAAGAGACTGAGATTGTTGTTGTGCGCAAAGGGGACAAGCAGGTAGCCTTGATGGTAGACGAATTTATTGGTCAGCAAGAAATCGTTCTAAAAACATTAGGTAAATATTTATCCGGACTATTTGCAATATCCGGTGCAACGATTCTAGGAGATGGACAAGTCGCATTGATCATTGATCCGAATGCATTGATTAAATAATTACATACTTTTAAGGAGGGTTTCACAATGGGAGAAGAGAAAAAGGTAATCGTCTTCGCACTTGGAACGGAAGAGTACGGCGTGGAAGTTGAGAAAGTTAGAACGATCGAAAGAATGCAGCCAATGACGCGCGTACCTAAAGCGCCGGCATTTATTAAAGGCGTTATTAATCTTCGCGGTGTTGTTATTCCTATTATTGATCTTCGTTCAAGATTCGGACTTGAAGAGCAAGTTAACTCAGATGCTACTCGTATTATCATCGTATCTGCCGGTGACTTTGAAGTTGGTCTTATCGTAGATTCAGCGAATGATGTTATTGATCTGGACACAGATAATATTGATAATCCACCAGAAATTGTGGGCGGTATCAAAGCCAAGTATCTGGACGGTATCGCACGTGTCGGCGAACAAAGATTGCTTGTTTTGCTGAATTTAGAGCAAGTCTTGGATCGCGATGAACTTCAACAGTTAGAAAGAGTAGAGGAATAGCTTGTGGATGTGTTTAGTCGTTTAGAGGATTTTCAAATGGACGTTCTCAAGGAAGTAGGTAACATAGGTGCGGGGCACGCTGCTACCGCACTATCTACTTTGCTTGATAAGCCGATTGATATGCTAGTTCCAAAGGTTAGAATGCTTCCTTTCGAAGAAATCTGCGAAAGTGTTGGTGGAGCGGAGACGGTAGTTCTTGCTATCTTCTTGCGTGTGGATGGAGACGCGCCTGGAAATATGTTTTTTATTCTTGATTTAGATGCCGCCAAAAATATGCTAAGGGATTTGATTGGGTTACATATCGAAGATCAAGAAGAGTATTCAGAACTGGAATTATCTGCTTTGAATGAGATCGGGAATATTCTAGCCGGTTCGTATTTATCCTCTCTTGCTGATTTTACGAATTTGAATATGCAGCCTACTGTCCCTGCATTAGCAATTGACATGGCCGGTGCTATTCTAAGCTATGGATTATTGCAATTTGGTCAGATGGGAGATCAAGCACTTCTCATTGATACCAAATTTATGGAAGGGGAAAATGAAGTACAAGGACATTTCTTCTTAATTCCTGATCCGGAATCGTTTGGCAAAATATTTTCGGCATTAGGGGTAGAGTCTCCATGACGTTAGAGAATTTAATTAAAGTAGGAATGGCTGACCTGAATGTTGCTCACCAGACAGGTGTATTGAAGACAACAGGGCTGGGTTCGTGTGTGGGTGTAACATTATATGATAGCCGCTTAAAAGTGGCAGGTATGGCTCATGTGATGCTGCCTTCCTCCGAGATAGCTCGTGAAGGCTCGCTGAACATTGCTAAATACGCGGACACGGCTATTCCTGAGTTAATTTCCAGAATGGAAAAGCTAGGAGCTGCTGTGAATAGGCTAGAAGCTAAGCTTGCTGGCGGTGCTCAAATGTTTGCATTTGCTGGTAATAATGATACGATGAGAATTGGTCCAAGAAATGTAGAATCTTGTAAGGAAATGTTGAATAAATACAAAATTCCGATTCGTGCTGAGGATACTGGGGCTAATTACGGTCGAACGATAGAATTCCATAGTGAAACCGGCATCCTGGTTATTCGAAGTGTCCAATTAGGGGTAAAGGAAATTTGATGATGATTGGAACCATTCGAATTAATGTCATCGTAGCATCATTGGCGGGCTTATTTACATTTGCCTTATCGATCGGCAATAATTTATTACTTTCTACTTGTCTTAAAAGTACATACAGCTTTCTTATTTTATTCGTTCTGACATTTGGTTTTAGATGGGTGTTGGGTGTAATGATAGGAGCTGAACATGCTGCAGGCGGAGCATCTTATGCGAATCCCACGATAGAATCGTCCGTTGGTCAATCATTGGATTTGACTACACCAGATGAGGATGAGGAAACACGTGAGCTGATGAAGGCTAACCTGGGCAGTAATAACTCTATACTATCTAACGAAGCGCAATTTTCACCACTGAATCCACCTAAGCTAGTCACCAAGAATAATTTGGACCCTGAACAACTGGCGGGTGCCTTAAGGCGAATGTCTGAAGACTAAGGATGGTGAAACATAAATCATGATCGAACAAAAGCAATCACAACTAGTCAATATCGATTTATGGAAGCAATGGAAGGAGCAGGGCTGGGTTCCCGCTAAGCAGTCGCTTATCGAGAGTTACCTGCCCTTAGTTGATTATGTTTCCGGACGTATGGCAATAGGACTTCCCAAAAGTGTTTCGAGAGAGGACCTATCGAGCTTTGGTGTGATGGGCCTTATCGATGCTGTGGAGAAATTTGACTATTCACGCGGACTACAATTCGAAACTTATGCTTCTTGGAGAATTCGTGGTTCTATTATTGATGGACTTCGACAAGGGGATTGGGTACCTCGCTCTGTGAGAGAAAAAGCCAAGAAGGTCGAAGATGCTTACCAGAAGCTAGAACAGCAGTATCTACGTTCCGTTACGGATGCAGAGATCAGCAACTACTTGCAAATTAGTGAGCAAGATTTTCAGCAGATGCTTCAGGATATTTCGATTACAACCGTTTGTTCGATTGATGATCCCATCCGAGAGGAAGATTCGGAAACGCGTCTTTCATTACTTGTTGACGAAAAGGCCAAGAACCCAGAGTTTCAAGTAAATGAGTTTTATTTGAAGGAGTCTTTGGCGAAGGCTATTGAAAGATTAACGGAGAAAGAGAGAACGGTTGTCTCGTTATTCTATTTCGAAGAGCTCTCCTTAAGTGAAATTGCTGAGGTTATGTGCTTGTCTCCTTCTCGTATTTCACAATTACATTCGAAAGCAATTCTTCGGCTTAAAGGCGTACTTGGTCGATTTAAGACGCAATTATTTCAAGATACTTAACATACAATCAGAAGGTATGAAAGGTGGTTTGTCTATGCTTGAGAGGAACATGCCTTTGGATTTTTACATTAGTATTTCCATCTCGGATGACAAATTAACAGCTTATTTGTTAATTAACAATGCTGATAACGACTTTCAAGTAACAGCAGGACAATTGGAAGAGTTAGTTCAAACGAATCACATCGTTCACGGTTTAAATCGACCTTTACTTGCTCAAATAGCTGCAAATCCGAAACCTTTTTATCATCAAAAAGTAGCGATTGCAACGGGGACAAAGGCAATAGAAGGACAGAGCGGCTATATTAAATTTATTTTTGATTTTGATGAGGATGAAAAGAAACCGATAGAGCTGGATGACGGCAGGGTAAATTATAAAGAAGTTGTATCTCTTCATAATGTAAGAAAAGGACAGCTTATCGGACAGCGTTTTCTGGCAACGGAAGGCACACCGGGAACAGCCGTTACAGGTGAGACCCTTTTTACTAAAGCGGGGAAAGAAGCTAGATTTAAATTAGGCAAGAATGTGGTTACAGACGCTGAACAAATGGGCCTTTATTCTACAATTGATGGTATGGTAGTAAGAACTGATCGTGACAAAATTAATGTGTTTCCTGTCTATGAAGTGAATGGAAATGTTGATTATAATATTGGGAATATTGATTTTATCGGTACAGTGGTTATTCGAGGAAATGTTCTTCCTGGTTTTAAAATCCGTGCAGCTGGGGATATTCGTGTCACTGGTGGCGTGGAAGCGGCTGAACTTGAAGCTGAAGGTTCTATTGAAATTAGTGCAGGCATTGTAGGGCAGAATAAAGCACATGTTAAAGCAGGGAAGAATGTAAAAAGTTCCTTCATTCAGGATGCTATTGTTGAAGTTACAGGAGAATTAACGGTTTCTCAGAGTATCATGCATTCAACGATTAGAGCAGGCAAGGCTGTAAATTGTAATGGTTCCAAAGGACTCATTGTTGGAGGCACCATACAAGCCGGGGAGCGTGTTACTGCGAGGACGATAGGGAATTCGATGTCAACGACTACAGTTGTTGAAGTTGGCGTTTTACCAGAGCTTCGTAATGAAATGATTGATCTACGCAACCAACTGAAGGTGTTCATGGAAAATATGGATAAAACGGATAAAGCGCTTACGTTATTAAATCAATTAGCAGCAGCAGGTCAACTAAGCCCGGATAAAGTGGCCATGCGAATCAAGTTGACGCATACGAAAAAGCAAGCTTTAGAAGAGCAAAATGCCATTAAAGAGCGTATTCTTGAGATTGAGAAATCATTAGAGGACTCCGAAAAAGCAAAAGTAGAAGTATTGTCTACCATTTATGGAGGAACGAAGATCGTTATTGGTCGGTATACTAAATTTGTCAAAGATCCAACAAACCGCATGACGTTCCGTTTAAGTGAAGGCGATATTTCTATGAGTGCCTATGTGTGAGTGAAGGAGAGGGTAAGCGATGAGTTTTAAAGCCATCGATTTACAGTTCGCCGTACACAAAAACGATGAAGCAGGCATCCGTCAAAATCAGCTTATGCAAAAACCGCGGCAAGACGAAACGATCTTGGAGAATCAAGCTGCTCAAACAACGGAGAAGGATCGCCATCGTAGCAGCAAGCTCGAAGAGAGCGTTCGTACAGATATCAAGGATCATGGCGACCAGCGTCAGCAGTCTAACAAGGGGAAGGCAAAGAACAAAGTTAAAACAGTTTCCGCTTCCCTTGAAGGCAGTCATCAGCCAGATCATCCGTATAAAGGGCATCATATTGATTTATCTTTATAACTAGTTATCTCACATATAGAAAAAGGTGAACCCAATGGCTATGCAGCCGTGGATGTATGTCGTACTTCTAGGACTTGTCTTGATTGTTTATGCACGTTTCCTGCCTAAGGAGCAAGCGTCAGCGTCCAATAAGACGAACGTAGTCCAAGAGATCGAGGAAACCATCGAGCATTTCGCTGCTGAGATGGATGAACAAAATCAAACGCTGCTCAATCTGTTCTCCAAAACGAAACAAGATTACGAGATAGAGCTTGCTAAGCTTGCAGGCAGACTGGAATCATTGGAAAAGCAAAAACATGAACTGTCGCAGGAATTAACGAAAGTGCATGTCAATCATCAAGTGAATCAAAGAACAAATGCGGCAACTGACGTTCTTTCTGATGATCAGCATGCTGTTATCTCGAAAATTCCTATTGCTAATCCAGCCCATTCTGTTCAAGTCACCTCTTCTGAACTTGTTGCGCCTTCTAAAGAATCGGTAGTGGAAGAACCCATCTACACTGGATTGAGCATGAAGAGTAGATACAGCGAGCTATTTTCACTGCATGATCAAGGAAAAGGCGTCGAAGCCATTGCTAAGAAGCTAGGCATGAATAAAGGCGAGGTCAGTCTAATCCTTCAATTATCCAGACAGGAGGAAAAGGCCCGTGTTTAAAAATAGGTCGTACGTTTCTGGAATAGGGACTGGAATTATCGTAGGAGCCTTACTTCTGCAAATTATGTCTGTGCGGGCTAGTGCACCTAGTCAATCGGGCATTGCATTGGATGAAATGGATCCTCAGAAGTTAAAGGTCGAAGCTACGAAATACTACCAAGTTTTCGATAAGAATACAAAAGTATTTACGCAAACTGAGTTCGATGGAGCCGTATTAAAAAAGGTCAAAGAGGAAACAGACAAATTGGCGGCAGCTAAACCTCAGGAACAACCCAAAGCAAATACACCTGAAGTTACTCCGAAAATAATTATATATGTACAGCCAAATCTTGATGCGACAGCTGTCAGTGAACTTCTGGTGAAATCTGGCATTATTACCGATCGTAAAGCTTTCATTACGGAGCTTGAAAAACAAGGTGGCAACACCAAAATTCAAATCGGTTACCATGTTTTCGAAGATGTTACGGATATCCCCAAAGTCGTGACCAATTTAATTACAGTTCAATAGATAGTCCGACAAATGGATCTTAATTATGAGGTCTGTTTTTGTTGTTTCTGTACATATACATGCCTTATGTAGGACAAAATGACTATCATGACAAAAGGTTGCATAGGCATTTCAGTTGTGGTATATTTATTCACGGTGTTAAAAACTCACGCCCGTCAATTTGCATAATGGTGCTTACTTCGGTAAGTTTTATGCAAAGATGCGACAGGCGGCGGATACCAAATAAACCATTTTAGAGGAGGGATTGGGGATGGCAGTTATCTCCATGAAACAGCTTTTAGAAGCTGGCGTACATTTCGGTCACCAAACACGTCGTTGGAACCCGAAAATGGACAAATACATCTTTACAGAAAGAAACGGTATTTACATTATCGATCTACAAAAAACGGTTAAAAAAGTTGAGGAAGCTTACAACTTTGTTAAATCCGTTTCTGAAGATAATGGTACGATTCTTTTCGTAGGAACGAAAAAACAAGCACAAGATTCCGTTGCTGAAGAAGCAGAACGTTGCGGAATGTACTTCATCAACCAACGTTGGTTGGGTGGTACACTAACAAACTTCCAAACGATTCAAAAGCGTATTGACCGTTTGAAAACTCTTGAAAGATGGGAAGAGGACGGTACTTTCGAAGTTCTTCCTAAGAAAGAAGTTATCATTCTCCGTAAAGAGAAAGATCGTCTTGAGAAATTCTTGGGCGGAATCAAGAACATGAAAGGTCTGCCTAGTGCACTTTTCATTATCGACCCACGCAAAGAGCGTATTGCTGTTGCGGAAGCTCGCAAATTGGGTATCCCAATCGTTGGTATCGTTGATACAAACTGCGATCCGGACGAAATTGATTACGTGATTCCAGGTAACGATGATGCGATTCGTGCCGTTAAATTATTAACAGCAAAAATTGCTGATGCCGTTATCGAAGCACACCAAGGCGAGCAAACAACAGCTTAATCTATAGGAATGTGAAAAGGGTGGTTGGAAGGTGTAACAGCCTGTCACCACCCTTTTTTTAAAGAATCAACAGGTATTACATACCAATAACAACTATCGGGAGGTTTCTTTCAATGGCAGTTACAGCAGCACAAGTGAAAGAGTTACGTGAAAAAACAGGCGCAGGGATGTTGGATTGTAAGAAAGCGCTCGAAGAAGCAAACGGTGATATCACCAAAGCAGGCGAATTGCTTCGTGAGAAAGGTCTTTCTGCTGCAGCTAACAAAGCAGGCCGTATTGCTACAGAAGGCGCTGTAGAATCTTACATTCACGCTGGCGGTAAAGTAGGCGTACTTGTTGAGATCAACTGTGAAACTGACTTCGTTGGTAAAACAGAGCAATTCCGTACTTTCTGCAGAGACATCGCAATGCATATCGCAGCGGCTAACCCGACTTATGTACGTCGTGAAGAAGTGCCAACAGAAGCTTTGGAGAAAGAGAAAGAAATTCTTCGTAACCAAGCTTTGAATGAAGGCAAACCAGAGAAAATCATTGACAAAATGGTTGAAGGCCGTATCGGTAAATACTACGAAGAGTTCTGCTTGATGGAGCAACAATTCGTTAAAGATCCAGACAAAACAATCGACCAATTGTTGAATGAAAAAATCGCAGCAATCGGCGAGAACATCTCCATTCGTCGTTTCGTACGTTTCGGCCTTGGTGAAGGTCTTGAGAAAAAACAAGAGAACTTTGCGGAAGAAGTTATGTCCCAAGTTAAACTATAATAGGCATTTAAAAAAGATGGAACACTTGGTGTTCCTTCTTTTTTAGCCAATAAGAGATCTGTACAAGCATTGAAACGGAGGTTATACAAGTTGGGTCAACCTTTTTATAAAAGAATAGTGCTAAAATTGAGCGGCGAAGCTTTGGCAGGACAGCAGGGTTATGGCATTGATTCGGAAGTTATTACTTCCATTGCCCAACAGGTGAAGGATGTTGTGGAGTTAAATGTAGAAGTCGCTATTGTAGTTGGCGGTGGAAACATTTGGCGTGGTATTGCAGGTAGTGAGAAGGGTATGGATCGTGCGACAGCAGATTACATGGGTATGCTTGCAACCGTCATGAATTCTTTGGCTCTGCAGGATGCACTAGAGAATCTCGATGTGCCTACAAGAGTTCAATCTTCCATTACTATGCAGCAAGTGGCTGAACCATACATTCGTAGAAGAGCAATGCGTCACCTTGAAAAGGGTAGAGTTGTTATTTTCGCGGCAGGTACAGGGAATCCATACTTCTCAACGGATACAACAGCGGCTTTAAGAGCAGCTGAAATTGAAGCAGAAGTTATTCTCATGGCCAAAAATAAAGTGGATGGCGTTTATTCAGCAGATCCATTCAAAGATCCAACAGCGAAGAAATTCGAGACGTTAACTTATATGGAAGTTATCAGTAACAATCTTGGTGTCATGGATTCCACCGCATCTTCCCTTTGTATGGATAACAACATCCCGTTAGTGGTGTTCAATATCACAGAAAAAGGGAATATCAAACGAGTGGTCCTTGGCGAGAAAATTGGGACTACAGTTAAAGGGAGTGTCTAAACCATGCCACAATCAGTAAAAAAAAATGCAGAAGATCGGATGGATAAAGCAATAGGCGCATTAAGAAGAGACTTAACTTCTCTTCGTGCAGGCCGTGCTACGCCATCTTTATTAGATCGCATCCAAGTGGAATATTACGGAGCGATGACACCTGTGAATCAACTTGCGAATTTAACAACACCTGATTCACGTACTTTACTCATTCAACCATGGGACAAAAGTTCGATGACATCGATTGAGAAAGCGATTATGAAGTCTGACTTAGGATTAACGCCATCTAACGACGGTTTGGTTATTCGAATTGTTATTCCGGCTTTAACAGAAGAGCGTCGTAGCGATCTTGTGAAAATGACGAAGAAATTTGGCGAAGAAGCAAAGATTGCTATTCGTAACATCCGTCGTGATGCCAACGATGAGATCAAAAAGTTAGAAAAAGCTGGGATATCTGAAGACGAGTCCCGCAAACATCAAGAGGATATCCAAAAGTTTACTGATAAATTCGTAGCTGAAGTTGAGAAAGTTTTGGCTGCTAAAGAAAAAGAAATCATGGAAGTATAAGATAGATATGCCCCCGGGTATTCGCTGGGGGTTTTTCATCTTTCCCTAGTTGGGAGGAACAACTGTGCTCAAGCTAATTAAGAAATGGTTAGGAATCAATGTTAAGTCTGTTTCTTCAGCTATACCAGCTATCGAATTAGATAAAGTGCCAGCACATGTCGCTATCATTATGGATGGAAACGGTCGTTGGGCTAAGCAAAGAGGCTTACCTCGCGTAGCAGGGCATCATTCCGGCATGAAAAATGTTAAGAAAATTACGATGGCTGCAAATGAGATCGGTGTTAAGGTGCTAACGATGTATGCTTTTTCAACGGAAAATTGGAAAAGACCGAAGGAAGAAGTTGAATTTCTGATGAAACTTCCTCAAGAATTTTTTCCTTTAGAAATTGAAGAGCTGATCGAAAACAATGTTCGTATCCGAATGACGGGTTGGAAAGAGGGCTTACCTGATTACACACTCAAAGCGATTGAAGGAGCTATCGAACGAACGAAAGAAAATACAGGACTCATTCTGAACTTTGCCTTAAATTATGGTGGGCGTAAAGAAATGATTGCTGGTGTTCAAGATATGATTCTTGATGTTCAAAATGGCAAACTACAAATAGAAGATTTGGATGAGGCAAGTTTTTCTTCCTATATGTTGACTTCGGATTTACCAGATCCAGACTTGTTAATTCGAACAAGTGGTGAGCTCAGACTAAGCAATTTTCTTCTTTGGCAATTAGCGTATTCGGAGCTTTGGTTTACGGAGGCTTATTGGCCGGAATTCACGGAATCATTATTTATGCAAGCAATTGCAGAATATCAGCGCCGCGGGAGAAGATACGGAGGTATCTAATTACTTCGTAAATTTCCGGCGCGTGTTCATCTAGGGGGATTCAACTTGAAGCAAAGGATCGTCACGGGAGTCATTGCCGGGATCGTTTTCATTACGTTATTAGTACTGGGTGGTTATTGGTACGCTGGGTTAATCGTGTTACTGTCTATTATCGGCTATCGTGAATATATGCAAATGAATGGCTACACGAAGTATAAATTAACAGTGGTTGTTGGTTTAATCTCCTTGTTATTCTTAACGGTGCCGTGGGAGGCGTTTGGTGGTTCACTTCCCGTTTCTTCGACCGCCATTATTTGGCTGACCATGTTTGTCTTGCTTTTCATTACAGTCGCTTCAAAAAATACGATCACAATCGATCAGGTTTCTGTTATTTTACTTGGTGTCATTTACATAGGTTTTGGATTCAATTATATGATTTCTTCGCGCTTAATGGAGCATGGCTTATTTTGGTCAATAGTAGTGTTTGTATGTATTTGGGCTTCGGATTCAGGAGCTTATTTTGTCGGTTCGAAGCTGGGAAAACATCTTCTATGGCCTCAAATCAGTCCTAAGAAGTCAATTGAGGGAGCCGTAGGTGGCGTCGTTATTTCGATGATTGCCGCACTAGGATTCGCCTTGTATGCACCGGATTTGCTTGGGTTTGGCAAGGCATTGGTGCTAGGCTTCGTAATTGCTGTTGTTGGACAAGTCGGAGACTTAATACAGTCGGCTTATAAGCGAGTAAAGGGTATTAAAGATACGGGAACCTTACTTCCGGGGCACGGTGGAGTACTCGATCGGATGGATAGTTGGCTTATTGTATTTCCATTTATTCATTGGCTTGGAATTCTTACTCACTAACAGTCATAGGCGAGGTGGAATATGATGAAACGGATTGCCATTCTGGGTTCAACAGGGTCTATTGGTACACAAACCCTAGATATTGTCCAGCATGCCTCAGATAAATTTCAGATTGAAGCATTATCTGGCGGTTATAATAGTCAATTATTGATTGAACAAGTTAAAAAGTTTCACCCAAAAGTAGTATCAGTAGCGACCAAGGAGCTTGCTGAGGAAGTTTCCAAGAATGTTTCGTCATCGACCAAGGTGTTATATGGTGAAGAAGGATTAATGGAAGTTGCTGCATCAACAGATGCAGACTTGGTTGTAACAGCTTTGGTAGGGAGTCAGGGACTTAAGCCTACAATGGCCGCGATTGAAGCTGGCAAACACATCGGACTCGCAAATAAGGAGACGTTAGTGAGTGCAGGCCATATTGTAAAGGATGCAATTCGTCGAAAAGGCGTGTCTTTGCTGCCTATTGATAGTGAGCATTCGGCTATATTTCAATGTTTGAATGGTGAGAATCGCTCGCAAATTGCGAAAATAACGCTTACTGCTTCTGGTGGTTCCTTTCGAGATCGATCTCGTGAAGAGTTAGAGGGAGTAACGGTCGAACAAGCCCTCCAACATCCGAATTGGTCGATGGGAGCCAAGATTACGATAGATTCAGCAACGATGGTCAATAAAGGTCTTGAAGTCATTGAGGCTCATTGGTTATTTGATCTCTCCTATGACCAAATAGATGTCCTCATTCATCCTGAAAGTGTCATTCATTCCTTTGTAGAATTTATTGACAATAGTGTTATTGCTCAGCTTGGTAATCCGGATATGCGAGTTCCTATCCAATACGCATTGACCTATCCAGACAGATATCCGACGCCGACCAATCGGCTAGATTTGGCTGCCATCGGAAAGCTTCATTTCCGTGAAATGGATTACAATCGGTATCCGTGTTTACGAATGGCCTTTGAGAGCGGCAAACAGGGAGGTACTACACCTACTATTTATAATGCAGCGAACGAAATTGCTGTTGCACGCTTCCTCAAAGGTGAGATTACGTTCTTGCAAATTGAACAGATCATTGAACTTGTTTTGCAGAAACACGAATCCCATTCAAACCCTCATCTAGAAGTCATTCATGAGCAGGATATTTGGGCAAGAGCCTTTGCATCATCCATCGTATTTTAATTTCATGAGAGCTTAGGTCAGCGAGGTTGGCTCGGCTCTTTTTTCAATCTATCACCTAGGCGCTTAATAAAGTAAAGTCTAATTCAAACTCCCAGCTCGTATACTGTGCTAAAAGGGCATAGCTTGTATTCAGCAGTTCAATAATGTTAATCTAAGAACATGCTGTCCATAAGTGGATGCTCAGAAGGCAGGTTTTCAAACGAAAACGTTATGGTTTTTGCAAACATAGGTAAGTTTTCTGAAGAAAACTCGAAGGAGGAAATACGACTTGTCAGCCATAGAAGTTGGATTGAAGGTTATTTTGTTGTTTTTCGTTCTCGTTACGATTCATGAATGGGGTCATTTTTACTTTGCGAAACGTGCAGGCATCTTAGTTCGAGAATTTGCAATCGGCTTTGGACCCAAAATTTTCTCATATAAAAAAGGGGAAACTCGCTATACTTTGCGTATTTTGCCAATTGGTGGATTCGTTCGCATGGCAGGGGAAGATCCGGAAATTGTCCAAGTGAACCCTGGACAAACGGTTGCCGTTAAATTAAATAAACAAAATCAAGTGTCATCTCTTTATCTTGATCAATTAGATCGACGGTCGAATGTTATCATTGGTGTTGTGGAACAAATTGATTTAGAAAGATCGCTTCGAGTATCACTTGATGTTGACGGAGAAAGCGTTACTTATCCCATTGATCCACAAGCTATGATGGTGACCAAAGGGACAGAAACACAGATTGCTCCATATGATCGTCAGTTTGGCTCGAAAACGGTTGGCCAGCGAGCAATTGCTATTGTGATGGGGCCTGTGATGAACTTCATACTTGCGATTGTGTTGTTCTTTATCGTTGTAATTATGTCGGGCGTTTTTACGAACGTTAAGCTAGATTCTGTGCTTGCAGGTAAAGCAGGCGAGAAGTCGGGTCTCCATAAAGGGGATATCATCATATCGATTGATAATCAGCCGATTGGTGATGACCGCGAGAAGCTTGTCACCTCGATTCAATCATCTGCTGGAAAGCCGATGACCTGGGTTGTGGATCGTTCTGGTAATCCAATTACACTACAGGTTACACCTGAAATGGAAGCAGGAGCTGGTAAGCTCGGCGTAGTCATTTCTGGGGATCGCAGAAGCGCAACCTTTAGTGAAGTGTTAACTGGCACATACGAACAAGTCGTTGGAACAACGATTGGCATTGTGACTGGTTTACAGAAGCTAGTTATGCTGCAGTTTAAACTTGATGATCTTGGCGGACCTGTCCGGACAGCTCAAGTATCAGCTGAGTTTGCCAAAATGGGAATAACTTACTTGATCTCATGGGCAGCTACATTAAGCTTGTATCTAGGTATATTTAATCTCTTGCCTATTCCAGCTTTAGATGGAAGCCGACTTCTATTTATGGGTCTAGAGGCATTACGCGGGAAGCCAATTGATCCGAATCGAGAAAGTATGGTTCATTTTGTTGGTTTTGCACTGCTAATGCTGCTCATGGTGGCAGTTACTTACAATGATATTTTAAGATTAATAAAGGGATAGTCCTAATATTGTAGGAGGGTTTATGTCAAACGATAAACAGTTTGTTAAAGAGATTACACCACAGGGAGAGGATTTCTCCCGTTGGTACATAGATGTGATCAAGAAAGCTGATTTGATGAGCTATTCGCCAGTGCGCGGCTGTATCGTGTTTAAACCGGATGGCTATGAAATATGGGAAAACATTCAACGTGAGCTCGATAGTAAATTCAAAGAAACGGGTCACAGAAACGCTTATTTCCCTTTATTTATTCCAGAGAGTTTTTTCCAGAAGGAAAAAGAACACGTAGAAGGCTTTAATCCAGAGCTGCCTTGGGTCACTGAAGCAGGTGGAGAGAAGCTCGAAGAACGTCTAGCTATTCGTCCAACTTCGGAAACGATGATTGGTCACATGTATTCGGAATGGATCAACTCCTATCGCGATCTTCCCCTTTTGATTAATCAATGGGCTAACGTAGTTCGATGGGAGAAGCGCACATTGCCTTTCCTTCGGACTACGGAGTTCTTGTGGCAGGAAGGCCATACCGCTCATGAAGATGAGCAGGATGCTCGCCGTGAAACGATGCAGATGCTGGATGTATACCGTCAATTTGCGGAAGATTTCTTAGCAATCCCTGTTATTGTTGGGCAGAAGACTCCTTCTGAGAAGTTCGCTGGTGCTATCGATACGTTCTCTATCGAGGCGATGATGAAAGATGGGAAAGCGGTGCAAGCTGGCACCTCACACTATCTGGGTACGAACTTTGCAGTCGCTTTCGATATCAAGTTCTTGGACCGTGAAAATCAGCATCAATTTGCTCATACGACATCATGGGGAGTTAGTACTCGACTCATCGGTGCACTTATCATGGTTCATGGTGATGATCGTGGGTTGGTATTGCCGCCTAAAGTTGCCCCAACTCAAGTCATCATGATTCCGATCGGTCCGCCAAAAACACGCGAACAAGTTATTGGCCGGGTAGACGAATTGTATGCAGAGCTTAAGAAAGCTGGCGTTCGAGTTAAAGTGGATGACCGAGCTGACCAAAGCCCGGGCTGGAAATTCAATGAATATGAAATGCGCGGTGTACCGATTCGTGTTGAATTAGGTCCTCGTGACATGGAAAATGGACAAGTTGTTCTCGTTTCTCGAGTAAGCGGGGAGAAGAAAACAGTTCAGCAAACAGATTTCGTTCAGGAAGTTCAAAATTTACTTGCTGAGATTCATCAGCAGATGTATGATAAAGCGAAGCAGTTCCGTGACGAGCATTACATAGCGGTGGATTCCATTGATGAGTTCAAAACATTCTTGGAGACCAAACGCGGGTTTGCTTTAGCTGGCTGGTGCGGCTCTAACGCTTGTGAAGAGCAAGTGAAGCAAGAAACAGGTGCGACTAGCCGTAACATTCCATTCACACCTTCAGAAACGAAGTCAACTTGTCTGGTTTGCGGTGATACTGCTAAACATACGGTCGTTTTTGGCCGAAGCTATTAATTACAATCAAGGGCAAATGGAAGCAACAATTCCATTGCCCTTGGTATTTTTATGGGGAGGCTGTTCATGAGTAATTTGGCTGATAAACGGAATCGCTTTGAGCTTTTGATGCAGCAAGCCGAGATTCCAGCCGATATCGTGCGGTCATTTTTTGCGGAAGGCTACATCGAGCAAGTAGAAATTAGTCGTAAAAATCGCGACTGGACCTTTTATTTGGTGAAAAATGAAATAGTGCCTCAGAATGTTTACCGTTCTTTTTGTAAAATGATTCAAGAGAAGTTCGCTCAGATTGCGAAGATTCGTTTTATTTGGAAATATGAGCAAGCTGATCCCGCTGCTTTGGTGGAGGAATACTGGAGCTTATTTATGGAGTGGCTGCAGCGTGAAGTAGCATCGATTAACGGTTGGATGTCGAAATCAAGGTTTGAGGTACAAGGTCATACACTAACGCTCATTATGCTTGATCAGATCGGACTTGAACTTGCTAAGAAGAAAAATGTAGATATGTTCATACGGAACTTTTTTCATAACTTTTTTCAAACAGAATTAACCGTAAAGTATGCGATGAGTGATTCTACCGAGATCGAAGCTGAGTACGAGAAATTTGCGAAGCAGCGCGAGCAAGGTGAGAAGACCATTACCCAAGAGATCATGATGTCCATCGACATGGAAGAAGAAGAATCCTCATTACCAGATACGGATCTCAAGCTTGTCATGGGTATTGATATCAAAGAGGTGCCGACGCCACTCAAGAACATTCAAGAAGAAGAGAAGAAACTGACGGTTCAGGGTACCGTATTTGGACTAGATGTCAAGGAATTGAGAAATGGAAACACGTTATTTACATTTAACCTGACCGATTTTACAGATTCTTTGGCGATGAAAGTATTTGCGAAAACCAAAGATGATGTGAAAATTATGAGCCTTCTTGCAAATGGAACATGGATTAGAGCGAGGGGGAAGGTCGAGTACGATCGTTTCATGCAAATTCCTGAACTTGTCATGATTCCGAATGACCTGAACGAAGTTATGGCTCCCAGGGATCGAATGGACGATGCAGCTGAGAAGCGTGTTGAGTTTCATTTACACACGACAATGAGTACCATGGATGCTTTGACACCTATTGATCAATATGTGAAAATGGCTGCTAAATGGGGGCATAAAGCCATCGCGGTTACTGATCATAGTAACATTCAATGTTTCCCTGATGCAGGTAAAGCAGCCAAAAAGCACGGAATTAAAGTGATTTATGGTGTGGAAGCAAACGTTGTGAATGACTCTGTTCCTATTGTGATGAATGGTAGAGATATGGATCTGAAGCAAGCAACATATGTGATATTCGACGTAGAGACAACGGGGCTTTCTGTTACCAATAACCGAATTATCGAGCTTGCAGGTGTTAAAATGCAGGACGGTAAAGAAATTGATCGGTTTGCAACGTTCATTAACCCCCACGAGAAAATTCCATATAACATTCAACAATTGACGAACATTAACGATGATATGGTAAAAGATGCGCCTGATATCGAGGATGAGCTACCTAAGTTTGTTGAGTTTGTTGGTGATTGTGTTCTCGTAGCCCATAATGCACGATTTGATATGGGTTTCCTTCAATCGAATTTGAAACGTATGGGATTGCCAGAGGTTACGAACTCCGTACTGGATACCCTAGAGCTTGCTAGATTTTTATTCCCATCAATGAAGAACCATCGATTGAATACATTGTCGGATAAATTTAAAGTAGGCTTGGACAACCATCACCGAGCGATTGATGACTCTATTGCCTTAGGTTTTGTTTTATATCATTTAATTAACGAGGCTAATGATCGACAAATAACGAATCTTGCTAAATTGAATGATTATGTAGGAAAAGATTTGTCTAATCAGCGTCCTTTCCATTGTTGTGTTTACGCGCTAAATGCTGTTGGGAAGAAGAACTTATTCAAACTTATATCCTTATCCCATACAACCTATTTGCAACGGTCTGCTACGATTCCCAAAAGTGTTCTAGTAGAGCATAGAGAAGGTCTTCTTATCACCTCCGGCTGTGAAAAAGGGGAATTCTTTGAAGCCGTTCTGAATAAATCAATCGAAGAAGCCGAGCAAGTGGCTGAGTTCTATGACATTCTCGAGATTCAACCTGTGAGCTATAACATGCATCTGGTAGAGAAGGGTCTCGTGGGGAGTGTCGAAGATTTAGAAAATGCTGTACGACGTGTTTGTGAAATTGGTTATAAGACCGGCAAACCGGTTATTGCTACAGGGAATGCGCATTATCTGAATCCTCGTGAGAAAGTATGCAGAGATATTGCCATTAATGGAATTACCGGGTTTAGTCCACTTAAAGCCATGAAAAAACCTGATGCTCATTTCCGTACGACCAAAGAGATGCTTGAAGAATTCAAGTTTCTTGGTGAAGAGAAGGCGATTGAAGTTGTTATTCGCAGTACGAATGACCTAGCGGATCGCTTTGAAGTCATTGAGCTTTTCCCTGACAAGCTGTTTACACCCATCATTGAAGGTGCCGACGAAGAAATTCGTACCACCTGTTACGATACAGCGAAGAAAATTTATGGTGATGAACTTCCGGAAGTTATTGTGGCCCGTTTAGAAAAAGAACTGGTTCCAATTATTAAGTTTGGTTTCTCTGCCAACTATTTGATTTCCGAGCGTCTTGTGAAAAAGTCGAATGCAGACGGTTATCTCGTAGGTTCAAGGGGTTCCGTTGGTTCTTCCGTCGTTGCGATGATGTTAGGCATTTCCGAGGTTAATCCGCTGCCTCCTCATTATATATGTTTATCTTGTCAGCATAGTGAGTGGTTCCTGGACGGGAGCGTTCCGAGTGGATTCGATCTTCCGAACAAAGTTTGCCCGAATTGCGGGGGTAATTTAAAAGGTGAAGGTCACGACATTCCGTTTGAGACGTTTCTTGGCTTTAAAGGGGACAAGGTTCCCGATATCGATTTGAACTTCTCTGGCGTTTATCAACCGATTGCGCATAATTTTACGAAAGAAATTTTTGGTGAGAAGAATGTATTCCGTGCGGGTACCATCGGTACTGTCGCCGAGAAGACGGCATTCGGATTCGTCAAGAAGTATGAAGAAGAGCAAGGCCAGAAATGGCGCGGTGCTGAGATTAGCCGATTAGCTGCGGGTTGTACAGGTGTGAAGAGAAGTACAGGTCAGCATCCCGGCGGTATTGTCGTAGTACCGGATTATATGGAAGTTGATGATATCACACCCGTACAATACCCAGCAGATGATAAGAATTCGGAATGGAAAACGACCCATTTTGATTATCATGCCTTTGACGCCAATTTGCTGAAACTTGATATTCTCGGACACGACGACCCGACGATGATGCGGATGCTGCAAGACTTAACAGGTATTGATCCAACGACAATTCCAATGAATGATGCGAAAGCGATGAGTATCTTCAACTCGACGGAAGCGATTGGGGTCAGACCGGATCAAATCCGATCTCCAGTAGCCACTTATGGTGTACCGGAAATGGGAACCAAGTTCGTTCGTCAGATGCTTCAGGAAACGCAGCCAAGCTCCTTTGCCGACTTATTGCAAATTTCCGGTTTGTCACATGGAACGGGTGTTTGGTTGGGTAACGCACAAGAGTTAATTAAAAAAGGGATATGTAACATTAAGACTGTTATTGGCTGTCGTGATGATATCATGCTCTTCTTGATTTATAAGGCGGGAATGGATGCAGGTCTTGCTTTCAAAATTACCGAGAGTGTTCGTAAAGGTAAGGGGCTAACAGATGAATGGAAAGATGAGATGAAACGCTGTAATGTGCCAGCTTGGTATATTGAATCTTGTGAACGGATTGAATATATGTTTCCAAAAGCGCATGCTGCTGCTTATGTTATCTCTGCTGTTCGTACAGCTTACTTTAAGGTTTATCATCCGATAGCCTACTATGCGACCTATTTTAGTGTTCGTGCGGCTGACTTTGATCTGGAGCTTCTGTGCCAAGGATATGATGCCATTCTTAAAAAGTTGATTGAGATTGAAGAGAAAGGCTTCCAGGCGCTGCCGAAAGAAAAAGCGATGGTTTCCATTTTGGAGATGTCACTCGAAATGACGTCCCGTGGCTTCAGTTTCAAACCAATTGATATCTATCGTTCGGATGCGACGCGGTTTATTATCGATGGTACGTCACTTATCCCGCCATTTGCGGCAATGTCAGGTATCGGAGATAACGCAGCCAAAAATATTGCCGCTGCCAAAGAGGAGGGCGACTTCCTCTCCATCGAAGATTTCCAGAATCGATCCAAAGCCTCAAAGACGGTCATAGAGATGCTCAGCTCGATGGGATGTTTCCGCGGACTGCCAGAATCGAATCAATTGTCCTTATTCTAATGCTTCTGAAGTCAGCTTTTCTAAAGAAAAACTCAAAAGGTAATGCTTCCGAAGTAAGTTTTCTAAAGAAAACTTTTAGCTGTCAAGTGAAAATGATTAACAAGTTTGCTATTGTAATGCAAAGAATGGTTATGGTATAATTTTTATTGGCAATAATGAGGATATCATCTTGTGATTAAAGAGTGGGGAAACCCACTCTTTACATTTTGATATAGGACTTTTCGGAATACGATATGGGAAAGTCAATTTAGGAGGTACATTTATCTGTGGCTACACAAGCGCAAATCAAATCCGTCATTGAGGACATGCTGAAGGATTTCATTGAACAAAATGGATTTGAACTCGTGGATATTGAATATGTCAAAGAGGGCAGCAACTGGTTCCTTCGTGTCTATGCAGACAAGGAAGGCGGAATTGATATAGATGATTGCGGCCGCATCAGTGAATACTTAAGTGTTCAATTGGATGAAAAAGATCCCATCGCTGATGCCTATTTCTTGGAAGTATCTTCTCCAGGCGCGGAACGTCCGCTTAGGAAGACTCAAGATTATCACAAGGCTGTGAATAGTCATGTATTTGTTACCACCTATGAACCGATAGACGGTTCCAAGGAATTTGAAGGTTTGCTGCTTTCCTTTGACGAGGAAGATCTCGTTATTGAAATTGGCAAAAAGAAAATAATTATCCCGTTCGCTAAAGTAGCAAGTGCTCGTCTAGCTATCGTTTTTTAGTGACCGTTACTTATTGAAAGGGGGGACTCAGTTCAAATGAACACGGATTTTATCGAAGCGCTGTCGGAAATTGAACGTGAGAAGGGTATCTCAAAGGAGTTACTTATCGATGCGATTGAAGCAGCGATGATTTCAAGTTATAAACGTAATTTCAACACCGCACAGAACGTGCGAGTTGATATCAATCGCCATACTGGCCTCATCAAGGTATATGCCCGTAAAACCGTAACTGAGGAAGTATTAGATCCAAGATTGGAAATTTCACTTCACGCTTCTCGTGAAATTAATCCGAATTACCAATTGGAAGATATCGTTGAAATTGAAGTGACTCCTCGTGATTTCGGACGTATTGCTGCTCAAACTGCCAAACAAGTGGTGACTCAGCGTATTCGTGAAGCCGAGCGTGGCTTAATTTATAATGCTTTTATCGACAAGGAAGAAGATATCGTTACAGGTATCCTTCAACGCCAAGATCAACGTAACATTTATGTGGACTTGGGTAAAGTTGAGGCTGTGCTGCCTTTGACTGAATTGATGCCTACTGATAAGTTCAAACAGGGCGATCGGATTAAAGCGTATATCACGAAAGTGGAAAATACGACGAAAGGGCCGCAAATCATTTTATCAAGAACACATCCAGGACTGTTGAAGCGTCTTTTTGAACTGGAAGTGCCTGAAATCTTTGATGGTGTGGTCGAGATTCGTTCGGTTGCGCGTGAAGCCGGTTTCCGATCCAAAATTGCTGTTCATTCTCGCAACGCTGAAGTTGATCCAGTAGGATCCTGTGTAGGACCTAAAGGATTACGTGTTCAAACGATTGTAAGCGAACTGCGCGGCGAAAAAATAGACATCGTTCGTTGGATGGAAAGCGTGGAAGAATACGTCGCCAATGCGCTTAGCCCTTCCAAAGTGCTTGAAGTGCAAATTCATGAAAATGAAAAAATGGCGCGTGTCATTGTACCTGACTATCAGCTTTCTTTGGCTATTGGAATCAAAGGGCAAAATGCTCGTCTTGCAGCCAAATTGACAGGTTGGAAAATAGACATCAAAAGTGAAACACAAGCCGAACAAGAATATGGCAGAGTGAAAACTTATTCAGAAGAAATGCATCAAGATTCTGTGAGTGTCGATTAAGTTTTTGTTTGGAGCAAGGGGTGATCGGAATGAAGCAGAGAAAAATCCCTCTGAGAAAATGCGTGGCCTGCCAGGAAATGATGCCGAAGAGGGACTTGATCCGCATCGTCAAAACGCCTGAAGATGAAATTCTCATTGATCTTAAAGGGAAAAAGTCTGGGCGCGGTGCCTACCTGTGCGGTAAAGTTTCTTGTTTTAAATTGGCAAAGAAAAGTAAAGCCCTGGATAGAGCACTGAAGCATGCCGTCGGTGCCGATATTTATGACCAATTGGAGCAAGATTTCATTCGTGTTGAAGATGAGTTCCTCTCTTCTAAAGAGGAGGAGTCTGAGGATGAATCCTAAATTTCTATCCCAATTGGGCTTGGCGATGCGAGCAGGGAAGCTAGTTACCGGTGATGAAGGTGTGTTTAAAGCGATTCGCTCGGGAGAAGCCAAACTTGTCATTATGGCGGAGGATGCATCCGCTAATACACGTAAGAAATTTCAAGACAAATGCCAATTCTATGGGATTAAACTCATGGAAATAGGTACGAAGTATGAATTGGGCCGCAGCATTGGGAAAGAAATGCGTGTCACCATAGGTGTATTGGACGGAGGCTTCGCGCAGATGCTGCAGAAGAGTCAAGATAATCCTGCGGAGGTGAAACATATTGACCAATAAACAAGACAATAAAGATAAGACTCGCGTTTACGAATACGCAAAGCAACTCAATATGAGCAGCAAAGAAATTATAACCATCCTCAAACGTCTGAATATTCCCGTTAACAATCATATGAGTGTAATGGAAAATGACGCAGTGAGCAGTGTAGAAAAGTTTTTTCGTGATATTAAAGCCAATGCGGCTGCCAAACGAGCAGCTACGGACGGAGGAAATGTGAGTTCATCTACGACGAATCAGAATCCTGCAATGCAGGCTCCAGCACAAGAGAATAAAGGTGCAGCAACACCGGCTTCGAAGCCAGTTGCTTCAGAACCAACGAACAGCACAACTACAAATGGTGCTGTAACAGCGCCTCAAGGACAATCTACGCCTAATACGGCTAGTCGTCCAGCTCAGTCTGGGCGCGATCAACGCCCAAGTGGTCAAGGATCATCGCAAGGTGGGCAACGTCCAAACAGTCAAGGCCAAGGTGGACAACGTACAGGTTATCAAGGTTCCAATCCAGGCGGGCAGCGTCCTAGCGGCCAAGGTTCAAGCCAAGGTGGACAACGTACGGGCTATCAAGGTTCCAATCCAGGTGGACAGCGTCCAAGTGGTCAAGGCGGGGGCCAAGGTGGACAACGTACGGGTTATCAAGGTTCCAATCCAGGTGGACAGCGTCCAAGTGGTTCTACTGGCGGCTACAATAGCCAACGTCCTAGCGGCGGTCAAGGCTACAGCCAAGGCCAAGGCCAAGGCCAAGGCGGAGCTCCACGCAGCAATAGTAACTATGCAGGATCCCGTCCAAGTCAGGGGACTGGTGGACCAGGAGCTGGTGGTGGACAAAGCGCGAATAGCGGCCGTCCGCAAAATGCAGGACCGAACCGCAGTGCAGGTCCAAACCGTCAGTCTAAACCGTTTGATAACCGTAACAATAATCAAAGCGGAAGACCTGTCATTCAAGAAGCTAAGCCGCAGTTCCACGTAGGAGCAACAGCAGCTGAATTGGATGATGCAGCAGCTAAAGCGGGTGTTATTACAACTAAGAAATCTAAACCAACACCTAAGCGTTTTGATGATAACCGTTCCGGCGGAAATCGTGGGCCTGGTGGACAAAACAGAGGCAATCAACGCGGTAACAATAGAGGTAGATACCAACAGGAAACTGTTAAAAAAGAGAAAATTGACAATACACCTAAGAAAATCATCGTTCGTGGCAGTATGACCGTTGGAGAAACAGCGAAATTACTTCACAAAGATGCTTCTGAAGTTATTAAAAAGCTTTTGTTCTTGGGCACAATGGCAACAATCAACCAAGAGCTTGATTTGGAAGCTATTCAACTGATTGCATCCGAGTTTGGTGTTGAAGTTGAAATTAAGATTAAAGTTGAAGAAGACAATTTCGAGACTTTCGAAGAAATTGACGATGAGGCTGATCTGATTGAGCGTCCGCCAGTTGTTACGATCATGGGTCACGTCGATCATGGTAAAACGACTTTACTTGATGCTATTCGTAAAACAAGTGTAACCGAGGGTGAAGCAGGCGGTATTACACAGCACATCGGTGCTTATCAAGTTGAAGTTAACCAAAAGAAAATCACTTTCTTGGATACGCCTGGTCACGAAGCTTTTACAACCATGCGTGCCCGCGGTGCACAAGTAACCGATATTACAATTATCGTTGTTGCTGCTGATGACGGCGTAATGCCACAAACCGTTGAAGCTATTAACCATGCTAAAGCGGCAGGTGTTCCGATCATTGTAGCAGTTAACAAGATTGATAAAGAAGGCGCAAATCCAGATCAAATCAAGCAAGCACTTACTGCTTATGAATTGGTTCCAGAAGAGTGGGGCGGAGATACGATTTTCTGTGAAATTTCCGCGAAACAACGGATTGGACTTGAAAATCTGCTTGAGATGATTCTGCTTGTTGCGGAAGTTCAAGAGTATAAAGCTAATCCGAACAAACGTGCTAGAGCGACTGTAATTGAAGCCGAGTTGGATAAAGGTCGTGGTCCAGTTGCCAGAATCCTGATTCAACATGGTACATTGAAAGTCGGAGATAGCTTCGTAGCTGGTGTGTGCTTCGGCCGCGTAAGAGCGATGGTGAATGATAAAGGTAAACGTCTGAAAGAAGCGGGTCCTTCAACACCAGTTGAAATCACGGGTCTTACAGAAGTTCCGCAAGCTGGGGATCCATTCCTTGCTTATGAAGATGAGCGTAAAGCAAGAGACATTGCAGATCGTCGTTCCATTGCACTTCGACAATCCGAGATGACGGCGAATTCACGCGTCACGTTGGATGACCTCTTTAAACACATTAAAGACGGCGAGATCAAAGAGCTGAATGTAATCATCAAAGGTGACGTTCAAGGTTCTGTTGAAGCCCTGAAAAGCTCACTTGAGAAGATCGAAGTAGAAGGCGTTCGCGTTAAAATTCTTCACAACGGTGTTGGTGCTGTTACGGAGTCTGATATTATTCTGGCTTCTGCATCTAATGCGATTATTATCGGTTTCAATGTTCGTCCTGAACCTGCTGCGAAAGCAACAGCCGATCAAGAGAAAGTTGATATCCGTCTGCATAACATTATTTACAACGTAATTGAAGAAATCGAGCAAGCTATGAAGGGCATGCTGGATCCTATCTTTAAAGAAGTTGTACTTGGTCAAGCAGAAGTACGTAATGTGTTCAAAATAACGGGTTCAGGTACAATTGCTGGATGTATGATTATCTCAGGCAAGATTGCTCGTAACGCACAAACTCGCTTGATCCGCAGTGGTATTGTCGTGCACGAAGGTAAAATTGACTCCCTGAAACGATTCAAGGATGACCAAAAAGAAGTGGCACAAGGTTATGAATGTGGTATATCTCTTGAGCGTTATCATGATATTAAAGAGGGCGACATTATTGAAGCCTTCATCATGGAGTCCGTTGAGAGGTGATGACAAATGGCTAGAGTTCGTGTAGGTCGAGTTGGCGAACAAATCAAGAAAGAATTAAGCCAGATCGTTCAGTCCGAATTGAAAGATCCACGTATTGGTTTCTTAACCGTAACTGGTGTAGAAGTAACGAACGATTTGTCCTTAGCTCGCGTTTTTCTAAGCGTAATGGGGACAGAAGAAGAGAAAGCAGCAACACTTAAGGCGCTTTCTGTAGGTTCCGGATATATTCGTTCGGAATTAGGCAAACGAATTCGTTTACGTAAGATTCCGGAACTGCAATTTAAGTTCGATGCTTCTATTGATTATGGAAGTCACATCGATAACTTATTGCACAAGCTTAATCAGGAAGGAAATACAAGCGTATGAGCAGTGGAATGAACCATGCCACCGAATACAGCCAGCAGCTGGCAGCAGCAGCTACGTTTATCGAGCAGCATGATGATTTCCTGGTGGTATCTCACATCCAACCGGATGGGGATGCCGCCAGTTCTACGTATGCAACCGGTTGGATTCTAACACAACTGGGAAAATCCTTTACAATGATCAATGAGGGCACTATGCCCTCTAAATTTTCCTATTTATGGGGAAGTGATCAAGTTCTTGATTATGGCAAGGAAGTTCCAGAAAGACTTTATCAAACCATCATAAGTGTAGATTGTGCTGATTTCTCCAGAATGGGTAGGATCAGCACTCTTTTTGATGACCAAGCACGGCTGCTCAATGTTGATCATCATCCAACGAACGATAGATTTGGTTCGTGCCATTTGATTAAACATGATGCCGCTGCAACCGTTCAAATTTTGTATGATTTGGCTATACATATGAAGCTTGTACCAAATTTGGAGTTTGGTGATTGCATCTACACTGGCTTGCTGACAGACACAGGTGGTTTTCGGTACTCGAATACCTCGCCTGAGGTTTTGCAGATTGGAGCAACGCTGTTATCACTTGGTGTTCAGGGATCTGTCATAGCTGAGCAAGTGCTGGAAAGAGTCACTTATTCGCAAATCGTACTTCTGCAGAAAGCTTTATCAACACTTTCATTTGCCAATGATCGTAAATTAGCATGGCTTGCTGTTTCTCTAGCTGATTTAGAGTTAACTGGTGCCTCGAGCGACGATCTGGATGGGCTTGTCAACTATCCGCGTAATGTGGAAGGTGTGGAAGTGGGCATGCTATTTAAAGAGAAAGCAGTCGGTGTAATTAAAGTGAGTCTCCGCTCATCAGGACTTGTTGACGTTGCTGCGATTGCGCAATCACTTGGCGGTGGCGGCCATGTTCGTGCATCAGGCTGTACAATCCAAGGTACGCTTGAGGAAGCAGTAGCCAAAATGGTTCAGGAAGTAGGGAACGAACTCATATGACGTTAGAAGGCATTTTGCCTGTATGGAAACCAGCGGGCTTCACTTCTCATGATGTTGTAGCCAAAGTTAGAGGTATCCTTGGGATCAAACGCATCGGCCACACGGGAACGCTTGACCCGCAAGTAACTGGGGTTTTGCCATTATGTATAGGTAGAGCTACTCGAATGGTTGAGTACATTCAGGAGCTGCCTAAGGAATATGAAGCTGAGCTCCGAATTGGTCTTTCTACCGATACGGAGGATATGACGGGTACTGTGTTGGAAGAAGTTCCAGATGTGACTTTGGATGAAATAAGAGTCCGTCAGGTTCTTCATTCATTTGTCGGAGAAATCGAACAGGTTCCACCGATGTTCTCAGCAGTGAAGATTGATGGGAAACGACTCTATGAATTAGCCCGTGAAGGCAAAGAAGTAGAGCGTAAGTCACGTAAAGTGACGATTCATAAGCTAGACATTCTTCATATAGACCTTGAGCAAAAGCATCCAGAGATTCAATTTCGTGCTTCTTGCTCCAAAGGAACCTATATAAGAACCTTGTGTGTGGATATCGGCAAGGCTCTCGGATATCCGGCGGTGATGAAAAGTCTAATTCGTACATCGACGGGCAGTATTCGCCAAGAGCAGTGCTTAACATTTGAACAGATTGAACAAATGAAGGTTCAAGGATTACTGCAGGCGCATATGATTCCTATGGATCAGGCGATTTCACATATCCCATTCATTGAACTATCTGCCGGGGAAGCTGTACATGCACTACAGGGGAAGAAAATAGCTATGACTGCGAATCGGACGGCTCATGCAGATGCATCACAAACCATTTTCAGGGCTTATTCGCCTGATGAACGGTTTCTTGGTTTGTATGAATGGAACAACGCTAGCCAAGTCTTGATCCCAGCCAAAGTTTTCCTCTAATTATAACGTCACGGGACAGGTTGAAATGGGTAGGTGAAATGAACTTATGCGCATAATACCAATATCATATCCCATTAATATGGATGATTTGGACCTAATAGTAGGAGAGCAAGTGGTGGCAATTGGTGATTTCGATGGTGTACATTTGGGGCATCAGGAAGTCATCGGACGAGCCCTTCGCACAGCTAAGAATCTTGGGCTGAAGGCGGCTATTATGACCTTTCACCCACATCCTAGAGCAGTAATGGGTCAAGATAGATATACGGATCTTATAACTCCGATGAGTAAGAAAATGAAGATGTTTGAATCACTGGGTGTGAATCATACCTACGTTGTTACTTTTGATGCCTCTTTAATGCGGTTATCCCCGGAACATTTCGTGGATCAAGTATTGGATCGACTTGGTGTTGAAAGTGTCATTTGTGGTTTTGATTTTACGTTTGGTTTTCAAGGTAAAGGTACCCCGGATTCGCTTTGTGAGTTGAGTCATGGGAAATTTTCTGTAGAAGTGGTGAGACCCTTTCATATGGATGGCGAAAAAGTTAGCAGTACACTCATTCGTGAATCATTACAGCAAGGGGACATAGACACAGTTACCAGACTTCTTGGGCGTCCCTATAGTATAAGCGGCATCGTTGTGGATGGAGAGAAGCGTGGGAGAACACTTGGCTTTCCTACTGCTAATATTCAACTGGATGAGTCTTACGTCATCCCTACCAATGGTGTGTATGCGATTAAAGCCTCTGTTAAAGGGGAAACCTATAAAGGGGTTATGAATATTGGTGTAAAGCCTACCTTCACAACCGGAGAATTGAAGCCCTCATTCGAAGCTCATTTATTTGATTTCTCCGAACAAATTTACGGCGAGCATATGAATGTTGAGCTTATAGCTTTCCTTCGACCAGAGCGGAAATTCTCATCTCTAGACGATTTGGTTACTCAAATTAAAATTGATGTCGAAATGGCTAAGAACAAATTATAACGTTGCAGTTGAAACAAGCATTTACTTTTACTGTGCGATTATGATATACTGAATAACGTTGCCAAAAGGATCTATACCTTCTGGCATGAACCTTAGCTTGGACATGCGCTATCATCGGCGATTTCTAGGCTAGCGGGGATACAATAGAATTTAGGAGATGAACAATCATGGCATTAACTCAAGAGCGTAAAACACAACTGATTCAAACTCACAAGGTACATGATACCGATACGGGTTCACCTGAGGTACAAGTAGCAATCCTTACAGAAAACATTGTCAACCTGACAAATCATCTGCGGACTCACAAGAAAGATCATCACTCCCGCCGTGGTTTGCTCAAAATGGTTGGTCAACGCCGTAAGCTGCTAGCATACGTGAAGAACAAAGATGTGAGCCGTTACAGTGCTTTGATCGAAAAGCTTGGTTTGCGTCGATAAAACCGACAATGAGAAGCAACCTGTTGCTCCTTTGCTGGGCTTGATAAAGCTTTGGCGAAGAAAAGCAACGAGGTTGCTTTTTCTTGTATTTTTAAAACGGAAAAAGAAGGAAATACTAGACATTACGCAGAAATAGTGGATGACTCCAGCGTTAGGCAATTTTTGAGTACATACGGAGCATAATATTAAAGGGTTCTGAACCTTACTTTCTGTGCATGTTTATCAAACACATATGAATTGAATAGAACAATTCCTTAGGAGGATGTTATGGAGAAAAGAGTACAAATGGAACTTGGCGGAAAACCGTTCATTCTTGAAACGGGAAGACTGGCCAAACAAGCCAATGCAGCTGTAACTGTACGTTATGGCGATACGGTTGTGCTGAGTACAGTAACAGCTTCAAGCGGACCGAAAGATCTGGATTTCTTTCCGTTAACGGTTAATTATGAAGAAAGATTATATTCCGTTGGTAAAATTCCAGGTGGTTTTATTAAACGTGAAGGACGTCCCAGTGAGAAAGCAATCCTAGCGAGCCGTTTAACGGATCGTCCGATTCGCCCTCTTTTCCCTGAAGGCTTCCGGAATGACGTGCAAATCGTTTCTATCGTAATGAGCGTAGACCAAGAGTGTCCGCCAGAAATGGCAGCAATGATTGGTACTTCTGCTGCACTAGCAATCTCTGACGTTCCTTTCAATGGGCCTGTTGGTGGCGTGATTGTTGGACGAGTAGATGGGCAATTCGTTATTAATCCGACGGGTGAGACAGCAGAGAAAAGTGATCTTCACTTGACAGTTGCCGGCACCAAAGATGCGATAATGATGGTAGAAGCAGGTGCGAATGAAGTTTCAGAGGAAGTTGTACTCGAAGCTATCATGTTTGGTCACGATGAAATCCGTAAGATTGTTGCGGTGATTGAAGAATTAGTTGAGCAAGCAGGTAAACCGAAAATGGAGGTCAAACTTCATACGGTTGATGCCGAGGTAAATAGTGCTGTTCGTGAATTTGCTCAAGCTAGACTAGTTGATGCGATTAAAATTCCTGAGAAGCATGCTAGACAAGAAGCAATCGATGTTGTGAATGCCGAAGCTGTGGAACATTTTACAGCCTTGTATGCAGAAACTCCTGGCTTACTAGGTGATGTGAAAGAAACGCTTTATGATATCGTTAAAGAAGAAGTACGTCGTTTGATCACACATGATAAAGTGAGACCAGATGGACGTAAACCAGAAGAAATTCGTCCAATTGATTGTGATATTGATTTGTTACCGCGTACTCACGGTTCAGGCTTGTTCACACGTGGACAAACACAAGCACTTAGTATCTGTACATTAGGCGCATTAGGCGATGTTCAAATATTGGATGGCTTGGACCTTACAGAAACCAAACGTTTCATGCATCACTATAATTTTCCTCCGTTTTCCGTTGGGGAAGCAAGACCGCTTCGTCCACCGGGTCGTCGTGAAATCGGGCATGGTGCATTAGGAGAGAGAGCTCTTGAGCCGATCATCCCTAATGAAGTTGAATTCCCTTACACAATTCGTCTTGTATCTGAAGTATTAGAATCGAACGGTTCTACATCCCAAGCTAGTATTTGTGCAAGCACACTTGCTCTTATGGATGCTGGTGTTCCAATTAAAGCTCCGGTTGCTGGTATTGCAATGGGTCTGATCAAAGACGGAGATCATTTCTCCATTTTATCCGATATTCAGGGTATGGAAGATCATCTTGGCGATATGGACTTTAAAGTTGCGGGAACGTCTGAAGGTATTACAGCCCTGCAGATGGATATCAAGATCGATGGGATTGATCGCAGCATCCTGCAGCAATCTTTGCAGCAAGCCAAAGAAGGTCGTTTGCACATTTTAGGTAAAATGGTATCTCGTATTTCTGAGCCTAAGAAGACTCTTTCCAAATACGCGCCTAAAATTCTTACAATGAACATCAACCCGGACAAAATCCGTGATGTCATTGGTGCCGGTGGTAAAATCATCAATAAAATTATTGAAGAAACTGGCGTGAAAATTGATATCGAACAAGATGGCCGTGTATTCATCGCATCATCCAACCAAGAGATGAACGAAAAAGCACGTTCTATTATCGAAGGCATCGTACGCGAGGTTATTGTGGGTGAAACTTACCTGGGTACCGTAAAACGCGTTGAGAAATTCGGAGCATTCGTAGAAATTTTGCCTGGTAAAGAAGGTTTAGTTCATATTTCACAAATCTCCACAGAGCGTGTAGCGAAAGTGGAAGACGTAGTGAACATTGGCGATCAAATCACCGTCAAAGTAACCGAAATTGACCAACAAGGAAGAGTTAATCTTTCTCGCAAAGCGACATTAACTTCGCAAGTCCCGGCTCAGACCTAAGCCGCGTGACTTGTGAAGTCCCTTTTAAATAGTTTTGGATAAAGAGTCAGATCAATCTGTCTCTTTTTTGCTATTTAGACATACTTGGACATGCCTCGTTCTACTCTTGTCCTTTCCTGCATAAAATCAGGAAATAAGGAAGGGGGATCTGTGTATGCTCCACAAAAAATGGCTTCTTCTTGGAAGTTTTTTTGCTATGGTTTTGCTTACATTGGATGCAATCCCTGGCGTAGGAACTTACATCAATGCAGTTAAGAATAATCAAATTCTAGCAGATACTAATTTGAGGGATGAAGAAGCACTCCCTGTCTTTGCCTCTACCACTTTAAATTCAATTGAACAAAAGAAGTCAAAGCAAAACATTTTACTAGAAACGATCATGAAAGAAGCTGAAAAACGAAAGATTCCCCCCATTAATGCTAAAATTGATCCCGTTTGGAAAGCTATTCCCGGTTACAATGGATTAGAAGTCGATATTGAGGAGACGCTCAAGCTAGCAGAGCATCACTTAACGCCGAATAAAATCAATTATGTAATGAAAGAAGTTCAACCTAGTATTCAATTAAACGATCTCGGTCCGAATCCGATATATAAAGGGAATCCCAAGAAGCCAATGGTTTCTTTCATGATCAATGTTGCTTGGGGTAATGAGTATTTGCCTAGTATGTTAGACACTCTCCGCAAAGAAAATGTACATGCGACTTTCTTTCTGGATGGCTCGTGGTTGAAGAAGAACTTAGAAATGGCAAAAAAGATCCAAACCGAAGGGCATGAATTATCTAATCACGCTTATTCGCACAAGGATATGAGAAGTATAACGCGCAGTAAAGCTGTTGAGGAAATTTCTAAAACAGAGGATCTGTTGAAGCAGCAGCTTGGTGTAAAGAACATGCTGTTTGCGCCTCCTTCGGGTTATTTTAACCAAGAAACGGTTCAAGTAGCATCGGAGTTCAGTCTGCAAACTGTACTTTGGACTTTCGATACGGTGGATTGGAAAAATCCAGGGTCTGATCGAATCCTTCAACGGTTATCGACAAGTGTCGAGCCTGGATCACTTATTTTGATGCATCCAACGACCTCATCCAAGGAAGCACTGCAAGGTATGATTAGTATCATTAAAAATAAAGGGCTGACGATTGGCACCGTATCTGAGCTTTTATCCTCTAAACGTGTTGCTGAAGCAGGTCAAATCGCGAATTAATCGATGAATCAGCTGCAAAGTTGAGTCGTTGGCACATTTTTGTTAGACTGAGTAAGTATAATTGGGGAAAAGGACTTTAGGTGCTACAATTCGAGGAGGAACCTTGGTGATCAAATATCGCTTACATAATGGCTTGAGAGTCGTCATGGAACAAATTCCTACGTTTCGATCGGTTACGTTCGGGATATGGGTGAAGACGGGCTCGCGTAATGAGTCTCAAGATAATAACGGCATTTCGCATTTTATTGAACACATGTTGTTCAAGGGGACAGAGCGCCATACAGCCAAAGATATCGCGGAGATATTTGATGGAATCGGAGGAAATGTGAATGCATTCACTTCCAAAGAGTACACATGCTATTATGCAAAGGTTCTTGATGATCATTTGCCTCTTGCCATGGATATGCTTTCGGACATGTTTTTCCATTCTGCATTTGATGAGAGTGAGTTAGAAAAAGAGAAGAACGTCATTTATGAAGAGATCTCTATGTATGAAGATACACCGGACGATCTGGTTCATGATTTATTGGCCAAAGCTTCTTATGGCTCACATCCGCTGGGGTATACGATCCTCGGAACCCAGGACAATTTATCGAAAATGAAATCCGAAGATCTGCGTAACTATATGAAGCAATATTATAATACCGAAAATACGGTTCTTAGTATTGCTGGCAATATTGATGATAGCGTGCGCGAGCTTATTGAGAAGCATTTCGGTGAATTCGCTCAAACGGGCGTGGAAACAAGTTATGACGCGCCGGATTTCCTTGGAGAACTGATTTTCCATGCGAAAAAAACGGAGCAAAATCACATCTGTCTATCGCTTCCAGGTCTTTCGCTTCAAGAAGAGAATCTATATCCGATGGTACTGCTCAATAATGCCATTGGCGGTGGAATGAGTTCTAGATTGTTCCAAGAGATTCGTGAGAAACGCGGTCTCGCTTATTCCGTATATTCGTACCATTCTTCGCATATCGACAGCGGCATGTTCACGATTTATACTGGCACAGCGCCGAAGCAGACGGAAGAAGTGCTCAAAGTGACTATGGAGCTGCTGCATGATATAGCGGTGAATGGAATGACGGATTCTGAACTAAAGAAAGGAAAAGAGCAGCTGAAAGGCAGCTTGATCCTCAGTTTGGAGAGTACCAGCAGCCGTATGAACCGATTCGGGAAAAATGAGCTGATGACTGGTAAGCATTACAGTCTCGACGAAATGATCGAGCGAATTGAAAGCGTTCAGATGGAGAACATTCGTCAATTGACGAAAACGCTATTCGGGGCACCTTTTGCTCTATCTATGGTAGGAAATTCGGATGATGTAATTAACGGCTTCAGGAGGGATCAGCTTGTCTCTCTATAACTTTGATGTTCAAATAAAACGGGTATCCGGACAGGAAGATATCCTTATGCCTCAGAAAATGTCCGCCGGTGCCAGCGGCTTCGACCTTCATGCTGCTGTGAGCGAGCCGATAGTGCTAGGTCCGGGTGAGCGTCAACTGATCCCGACAGGCTTTGCGCTCAGTATGCCGCCTGAGCTTGAAGCTCAGATCCGGCCGAGAAGCGGGCTTGCCTACAAGCATGGCATCACAACACTGAACTCACCGGGAACGATTGATGCCGACTACCGCGGGGAAGTGAAAGTGCTGCTGATTAACCATGGGCAGGAACCGTTCACCATTCAGCGGAATGAGCGAATTGCACAGATGGTTTTCCAACTTGTGCCGCAGATCCAGCTCAATGAGGTTTCGGAATTAACGGAGACGGAGCGAGGATCAGGCGGTTTCGGCCATACTGGACGGTAACAGCTCTACTACATACGTAAGCATATATGCCAGAACCCCTTCTAATTGAAGGGGTTCTTTTTGTATTCCAAGGAACTGAGCACGGAAAGTCACCCATCCTTAGGCGAACGCATACTATAACGTATCGAAACGGACCGAGAAAGGGGTGTAAGAATGCTCACTGGGATTTCGGTTGCTATTATGGGTGGAGACGCCCGGCAGCTTGAAGTAATTCAGAAATTTACTGAACTTGATGCTACGGTGACATTAATCGGCTTTGACAATTTAGGGAGGCAATTTAGCGGTGTTTCAAATGCTAAACTCGATCCCGTGCTGTTTCAAACCGTAGATGTACTTATTTTACCTGCAGTAGGTACGGATGATTCGGGACAAGTGGAATCTATATTCTCGAGTGAAGAGATGAGACTGACAGATGATCTTATGTCTTCACTGCCAAAGCATGCAAAAGTGTATACAGGAATGGCCAAAAGCTTTCTAAAAAAGCTTTGTGCGGCACATGGGATTGAGGTAGTGGAGTTATTCGAGCGTGATGATATAGCGATTTATAACTCCATTCCGACAGCTGAGGGAGCGCTAATGATGGCGATCCAGAACACCGATATTACCATCCATGGTTCAGTTAGTATGGTTTTAGGTTTTGGTCGTACAGGTTTTACAATGGCCAAAACGTTGCAGGGATTAGGGGCAACCGTGAAGGTTGGCGTGAGGAAACCGGAGCATTTTGCAAGGGCGTGGGAGATGGGTTTTCAGCCTTTTTATACAAAGGACCTGTACCCGGAAGTGGGGAATATTGACTTGCTTTTTAATACAATTCCGACTATGATAGTCACAGCGCAAGTTATTACTAATATCCCACATCGCGCGCTCATCATCGATTTGGCTTCTAAACCCGGCGGAACGGACTTCCGATTTGCCGAGAAAAGAGGCATCAAAGCGATGCTAGCGCCCGGTTTACCTGGCATCGTCGCCCCCAAAACAGCTGGCCGCATCATGGCAAACACACTTAGTCAGCTGATCGTGGAAGACTTCAAAGACAGGAGCGATGTGGAATGAATTGGCAAGGGAAAACAGTCGGATATGCTTTAACTGGTTCTCACTGTACGTTGGAAGAAGTCATGCCGCAGATTAAGAGATTTGTAGATGCAGGTGCACGTGTCATTCCGATTGTATCGAATACAGTCATGACTACCGACACACGTTTTGGCAAATCAGATGATTGGCAGCAACAGATAAAGGATATAACAGGGAACGAAATTATATCTACTATTGTAGCTGCAGAGCCTCTAGGTCCATCCAAGTTGCTTGATGTGATGGTTATTGCGCCATGCACAGGGAACACGACTAGCAAGCTAGCAAACGCGATGACAGAGAGTCCAGTACTTATGGCTGCAAAAGCACAAATGAGAAATTTGCGGCCGCTAGTTTTAGCGATTTCGACCAATGATGGGCTGGGTTTGAACGCGATGAATATCGCAAAGCTTCTCATTACCAAAAACATTTATTTTGTGCCCTATGGTCAAGATGCACCTGGAGCGAAGCCAAATTCGTTGGTAGCTCGGATGGACTTGATTATGGAAGCCTGTGAAGCTGCTCTTGAAGGTAAGCAATTGCAGCCCATGATTATTGAGAGATTTCTATACTAATTCATATATAACTACTTGAAGGGGAGAGTCCAGCTCATGTCGAACCAGAAGCTTTTTAACGTTGCAGTCGTAGGCGCTACAGGCGCAGTAGGAGAACAAATAATCCGTCTATTGGAAGAACGGAATTTCCCCATCAAGGAATTGAAATTACTCTCTTCCGCTCGTTCAGCGGGCGTAAAGCTTTCTTTCAAAGGTCAAGAAGTAATCGTTCAAGAAGCGACACCAGAAAGCTTCGAAGGCGTTGATATTGCTTTATTTAGTGCTGGAGGCGATGTTACGAAGGCATTAGCTCCTCACGCGGTTAAGGCGGGTACGATCTGTATCGATAATACGAGTGCATACCGCATGGATCCTGAAACACCACTTGTGGTGCCTGAGGTAAATGTTGAGAAAATTAACGAGCACAAAGGCATTATTGCCAATCCGAATTGTTCTACGATCCAAATGGTAGCTGCACTTAAGCCACTATATGACCGTTATGGGATTTCCCGTATCATCGTGTCAACGTACCAAGCTGTTTCTGGAGCTGGTGCTAAAGCGATTAACGAAATGTTGAGACAATCGAAAGAAGTGCTTGAAGGAAATGATGCGAATCCGGATATTTTGCCGGTTGGTTCTTTGCCAGTGAAACATCAGATCGCCTTCAATGCGATTCCGCAAATCGATAAGTTCCTCGATAACGGTTTTACGAATGAAGAAATGAAAATGATTCTTGAAACGAAAAAAATAATGGGTGATGAGTCCATTGAAGTTACAGCTACATGTGTCCGTATTCCGGTTGTTTATGGTCATTCTGAGTCTGTCTATGTTGAATTAAAAGCAGATTTCGACGTAGAAGAAGTGAAGACGTTACTTGCAAATGCCCCTGGTATTGTTCTTGTTGACAATCCGGCTGAGCAGCAATACCCCCTTGCTACAGATGCAGCGGGTAAACTGGAAACTTTCGTTGGTCGTGTACGCCGTGATTTGAGCAATCCAAAAGCGCTAAATATGTGGATTGTTTCTGACAACTTGCTAAAAGGCGCTGCATGGAATGCTGTACAAATTGCTGAATATATTGCTATAGAACAATAATCAGCAACAATGACTGCGATTATTATCGTGCAGTGAATATGGGGGAAACTCATGCGAATCCTTGTACAAAAATTTGGAGGCACTTCGCTTTCCACCGCTCATGCCAGAGAACACGTTATTGGACACATTCAAGACGCACTTATCAATCATTATAAATTGGTTGTTGTTGTATCCGCGATGGGAAGAAAAGGAGAACCTTATGCGACTGACACGCTCTTAGACCTCGTTCGAAAGAACGGGGAGGGGCTGCCAGCTCGGGAACTCGATATGTTAATGGGCTGCGGAGAGTTAATTTCTGCGGTACATTTGTGCAGCTTATTACAAGCAACAGGTATTCGTTCTACGGTTTTGACAGGTGGGCAAGCTGGTATTCTTACGAATGATGTTCACGGTAATGCCCAGATAGTAGCTATGCAGCCTAACAGGATCCTTGAATTGCTGGAACAAGATATGGTAGTCATTGTTACCGGATTTCAAGGTAAAACAAGTCAAGACGAACTAACAACATTAGGGCGCGGTGGTAGTGATACATCGGCTACTGCTCTTGGGGCTGCCCTTAAAGCAGAAATTGTAGATATTTTCACGGATGTCAACGGAATATTGACAGCGGATCCACGGATCGTTGAGGATGCTAAACCGCTAGTTCGCGTAAGCTTCGCTGAAATCTGCAATATGGCACATAATGGTGCTAAGGTTATACATCCACGCGCGGTAGAAGTAGCCATGCAGGCTAATATTCCGATTCGCGTGCGATCTACGTTTTCCAAAGAAGAAGGAACGTTGGTTACAGCTTCAGACAGTATCCCTACGGATATGAGTCAAGTGAGGGATCGATTCGTTACGGGAATTGCCCATTTTACGAACATTACTCAAATTCATGTTGCTGCGGTTGACGGTCAATTCGATCTTCAGCTTCGTGTATTTAAAACGATGGCGCTACATCAGATTAGTGTTGATTTTATAAACGTCAATCCATCGGGAGTCGTTTATACGGTGTTCGATCATGAAGCGGAACGCGCTCTAAAATTGCTCAGAGGTCAAGGCTATGATCCTAAAGCCGTGAGCGGATGTGCGAAAGTTTCGGTGATCGGTGGAGGTATGAACGGAGTACCAGGTATTATGGCGCAAATTGTTGAGGCATTAACGGTGGAGGACATACGTATCCTTCAATCAGCCGATTCAAATACAACGATTTGGGTGCTTGTCCATGGTGTTGATATGATTAAATCTGTTAGGGCACTACATCATAAATTCAATTTATTTAAGTGAAAATGTGAGATTGAGGAGGTAAGACGTTGGATTTTGGAAGAGTAATTACAGCTATGGTCACTCCTTTTGACGAGAACTTACAAGTGAACTGGGAGCAAGTGGAACCATTAATTAACTATTTGATCGAAGAGCAGCAGTCGGATAGCCTTGTTATTTGTGGCACGACTGGTGAGGCACCAACATTAACAGACGATGAGAAGCTGAAACTTATCGAACTATCCGTTCGGTATGCTGGTGGGCGATGCAAGATCATTGCAGGTACAGGAAGTAATGACACTGCGCACACCATTCATTTTTCCCGAATAGTTGAGAAACTTGGAGTCGATGCTTTACTGATCGTAGCTCCTTATTATAACCGCCCTTCCCAAGAAGGGTTGTACCAGCATTTTAAAGCAGTAGCTGAGTCTGTTCAGGTATCAATTATGCTTTATAATGTACCGGGTCGCACAGGTGTGAATTTGGATGCGGAGACAACTATTCGTCTATCCCAAATTCCGAATATCGTGGCTACCAAAGATTGCGCTAACACGGATCAATTGACACGTATACTTAATGATGCAGCTCCTAATTTCCTAGTGTACAGCGGGGATGACAGCAGTGCGCTGCCTGCTTTAGCGGTAGGATGTCAGGGAATTATTAGTGTTGCTAGTCATGTGATTGGAAAAGAAATGCAATCTATGATAAAGTATTATTTAGAAGGTAAAACTCAGCAAGCGGCAGAACTTCATCGTAAGCTTCATCCTGTTTTTACTGGCATTTTCCGTGTGCCGAGTCCTGCTCCAATTAAGCATGCTCTCGCATTGAAAGGCATTCAAACTGGAGGCGTAAGACTTCCGTTAGTTCCTGTATCCGAGCAAGAAGGACAATTCATCCAATCACTTTTTGTATGATAACGCCTAATGAATCGGTGCTTCCGGCATCGGTTTTCTTTTTTTGGGGAATCTAAAGTAATAGGTATTAACTTGTATTTGTTGTTTTTTTTCATGTATAATGGTTGCAAGTGACTAGTTCGGTTTTTTCATTTAAAATTCGTCGTCCAATCTTAGAAGGAGGTATATTCTTGTCCAAAAAAAATATTGATAAACTTTTGATCTTCGCTCTTGGCGGCGTGGGCGAAATCGGAAAAAATATGTATTGCGTTCAGTATGCGAACGATATCATCGTCATTGATAGTGGTTTGAAATTTCCAGAGGAGGACATGCTTGGAATCGACATCGTCATTCCAGACATTGGATACCTAACGGAGAATCGGGATAAAGTACGCGGCATTATCATCACTCACGGCCACGAAGATCATATTGGCGGCTTACCTTATGTACTTAAGCATCTTAACGTTCCACTTTATGCAACTAAGCTTACAATGGGACTTATCGAAGCTAAGCTGAAGGAAGCAAATTTACTCGGTACTACGAACCGGATCCTCATTAATTCGGAATCCGTTCTATCCTTAGGCGTTCTTACAGCAACATTCTTCAAAACCAATCATAGTATTCCTGATTCTGTGGGTGTCGCTTTAGATACACCAGAAGGTGTTGTTGTTCATACAGGAGACTTTAAGTTCGATCAAACTCCTGTAAATGATCAATATGCGGACTTGCATCGTATGGCAGAGATTGGGAAGAAAGGCGTACTTGCCTTGCTTTCCGACAGCACAAATGCAGAACGTCCTGGTTACACAGGCTCTGAGCGCAGTGTTGGGGTTGAGATTGAAGAAGTGTTCCGTAAGGCTAAGCAAAGAGTTGTTATTGCGACATTTGCATCCAACATTCACCGTGTTCAACAGGTGTTTGATGCAGCCGCAGCAACAAATCGCAAAGTAACAGTAATCGGTCGCAGTATGGTTAACGTGGTTTCGATCGCTAGCGAGTTAGGGTACTTGCATATTCCGGATGGCATGCTAATTGAGCCAGAGGAAGTTAACAAGCTTGCCGCTGATCGCGTTGTCATTCTTTCCACAGGAAGCCAAGGAGAGCCAATGTCTGCTCTTACAAGAATGGCACGTTCAACCCATCGTAAAATCGATATTTTACCTGGGGATACGGTCATTATTGCGGCAACTCCAATTCCAGGGAATGAGCGCTATGTAGGCCGTACCGTAGATGAGTTATTCCGTATTGGCGCTAATGTGATTTACGGTCCAGGTTCTGTTACTGGCGTACACGTATCAGGTCACGGTAGTCAAGAAGAATTGAAGTTAATGCTCAATCTTATGAAGCCTAAGTACTTTATTCCGATTCATGGCGAATATCGCATGCTGCGTCAACATGGCATCCTAGCCGAGTCTGTCGGCATTCCTAAAGAAGATATATTTATGTGCGATATCGGTGACACAGTAGAAATTCAAAATGGCGTTGCTCGCAAAGGATCTAAAGTTCAAAGCGGCAACATTCTGATTGATGGACTGGGTGTTGGAGATGTAGGCAACATTGTGTTGCGTGACCGTAAATTACTGTCTCAGGACGGAATCCTTGTGGTCGTAGTTACACTCAGCAAACAAGATGGCAAAATTTTATCTGGACCAGATATTATTTCTCGCGGGTTCGTGTATGTACGTGAATCTGAGGGTCTCTTGGAAGAAGCCAATCGTATCGTAACGAATACGTTAACGAAATTAATGAATGAAAATGTAAATGAATGGGCATCTTTAAAAACAAACGTGAAAGATGTTCTCGGACGCTTTTTATATGAACAAACCAGAAGAAGACCGATGATCCTTCCTATTATCATGGAAGTCTAGGCTCGAACAAGTCACTTGAACCTATGCAATAGTAAAGCTCTCTCCATCACTGGAGGGAGCTTTTTTTCTTGTAGTTCGTAGGGTGCGAATGCATGAAAGTACGCAAATTTATTCATACTATGGGAGATTATGAACAGTACATGCAAAGTTTGCTAGCACAATGCAGTTTAAGCTTATAAAGCTGTTTTTGCAAAAGCAAAACTCGAAGGGGGATTTTCAGTGGCAGCACCCACAGGACCGAAACAACAAGAACCGGAAACTGAAGAAGGTAAGAAGAACGCAGTCCTCGAAAACATTCAACAGTTAGGTCAAACAAATACGCTTTCTGGCGAATCTAATATTTTCTGCCTCACCATTATTGGACAAGTGGAAGGACATATCGTTCTCCCACCCCAAAATAAAACGACCAAATATGAGCACCTAATTCCGCAGTTAGTCGCCGCAGAGCAGAATCCGAAGATTGAAGGCGTTATGATTATTTTAAATACGGTAGGGGGAGATGTAGAAGCAGGACTTGCCATCGCGGAGATGGTGGCAACACTATCGAAGCCTTCCATTGCTTTGGTACTAGGTGGAGGACATAGTATTGGTGTTCCCATCGCAGTATCAGCGGACTACTCGATTATTGCCGAAACAGCAACAATGACGATTCACCCAATTCGATTAAATGGTTTAATTATTGGAGTCCCACAAACATTTGAATATTTGGATAAAATGCAGGAACGTGTTGTGCGGTTTGTAACGAAGCACTCTAATGTAACAGAAGAAAAGTTTAAAGAGTTGATGTTTAAGACTGGCGAGTTGACAAGGGATATTGGGACTACGGTCATTGGAATAGACGCCGTTAAATATGGCTTGATAGATCAAGTTGGCGGTATCGGTGATGCAATCCGAGAGCTTAATCAGCGAATAGAGATTAAGAAAGCAGCGGCGAGCGGAGGCATTGTACAATGATACATTACTCGGTTATACCGATGGATGTGATTTTTGAAGGAATGGAGACTTACGAACCCAAATTTATCGAAATCGATCAAGGTGGAGTCAAAATGCAAATAGAACCGATTAGTGGCTTTCAGGCTCGAATTGTTAGGCTGTTTAGTTGTAATCCTCAGGACTATTTGAATAATCAATATGCCCCTGGAACTATTATTTCATATAGTCCTGTAGTAGAGGCAACTTCAACTTTCTAGCTTGCTCTTCCTGTATCATCCCCCAAGTCAAATATGGTATAATGTGGACTTGGGGGTGGCAAGCGTGGCGAAACGCAAGAAAAAAGGTAAGGCTCTAAAAACAAGCTTGTTATTCGAGTTATATGGTATTCTCATTCTAATCTTTTCGGTCATTGCACTTGCTCATCAAGGGCATGTCGGGAATTCGTTGATTTACCTTTTTCGATTTTTTGTGGGAACGTGGTATTCACTTATACCGCTGATTTTCATATATGTGGCCTTATATGCGATGATCAAGAGAGCCTGGCCACAGATGGTTACGCCCAAGAAAGCAGGGATACTGCTGTTCATTCTTGGACTGCTAATAAAAAATCATATTGATTTGTTCGCTCAATTATATCCTGATGGCGGTTTCACGTCTGGTAAAGTCATAGCATCAACATGGAATGCCATGTTAGATGGTCTGAAACCAACAGAAGCAGGCAAAGCGGCACTCGAGCATGGTATTGGTGGCGGCATGATTGGCGCTATGCTGTACAGTGTCCTTTACTTTCTGTTCGACTATTTGGGCGCGAGATTAATCCAATATGCGCTGTTTGTCATGGGCTTTATTCTGGCAACAGGTATTTCTTACGTGGACGTTGGCAATATCGTGAAGGGTCGATTCAGTAATGTTGGCCAAAATTTTAAAGATAGAATGAAAGAGTGGCTGCAAGATCGCGAAACACGTCAGCCCCAAACAGTCTCCGCAGGTGCTAGTGCAACTAAGGCGAAGAAATCTTCTTATGTTCCTGTTGATGATGAATTCGATGAAGAGGTTTTTCAGCCTGTTAAACGGGCGAAAAAGACACCACTTTTCATGGAGCTGCTTCGTCCTAATAAGGAAAGTCGGAAAAAGGCTGCAGTCGAGAATAATTCCAATGCAGATGAATTAAATGATTTAGATGCTGCTGATGAAACCGAGCAAGTTCTTTATAAGTCAAGCGCGAAGCAAGCTGCTGAATCAGATTCACCATCCACAGATCAACCAATCACACCTATTATTCGTGATTTTCAGGAGCAGGTTTTTCAAGAAGCTCAGCAGGCAGTCAAACAACCTGCAGCTTCCTCTACAGCGCCGGCCTCTAAAGTTCAGGGAGCAGGGGCTATTGACACGGATGATGAGCCAGTTACGCTGGAATTTCAGGAGAATGTGCCAATTGTTCAAACACGGCCATATGAAATGCCTTCCCTTGATTTATTAGCGAAGCCTGCTGTTGGCAAAGGCAGTGAGATGGCCGACTATAAAGCGAATGCAAGGAAGCTCGAAGCCACCTTGGAGAGCTTTGGGGTTCGTGCCAAGGTGCTAGAGGTCGTCAGAGGCCCTGCCGTGACACGCTATGAGATACAGCCTGACGTGGGTGTAAAGGTCAGCCGAATCGTCTCCTTGACCGATGATATCGCGTTGGCGCTTGCCGCCAAGGATATTCGGATGGAAGCTCCAATTCCTGGTAAAGCTGCGATCGGCATTGAGGTTCCGAATCTGGAGGTTTCGATTGTGACCATGCGTGAAGTCATGGAAACATCCGCTTTTCAAGAATCCAGCTCGCGGCTATCGGTTGTACTTGGGCGTGATATTTCTGGACAACCAATCGTCGGAAATTTGGCAAGAATGCCTCACTTACTTGTAGCAGGAGCCACCGGTTCAGGTAAATCCGTCTGTATTAATGGGATTATTACGAGCATTTTGTATAAAGCAAAGCCTAATGAAGTGAAGTTTCTTATGATCGATCCGAAGATGGTTGAATTGAATGTCTATAATGGGATTCCACATCTACTGGCACCAGTTGTAACTGATCCTCGGCGAGCTTCGTTAGCTCTTAAGAAAGTCGTCGTTGAGATGGAAAAGCGTTATGAACTATTCTCGAAAAGCGGAACGCGAAATATTGAGGGCTACAATGCCATGTTGACTGAAAGCGGTACAGCAGTCCCTCTGCCATATTACGTGGTTATTGTGGACGAGTTAGCCGATTTAATGATGGTTGCTGCTAATGATGTGGAAGATTCTATCACGCGCCTTGCTCAAATGGCCCGCGCAGCAGGTATTCATTTAATTATTGCTACACAACGACCATCCGTTGATGTTATTACCGGCGTGATTAAAGCCAATATTCCATCGCGTATTGCATTTGGTGTTTCGTCTCAAGTGGACTCAAGGACCATTTTGGACATGGTTGGAGCCGAGAAGTTGTTAGGTCGAGGGGATATGCTTTATTTACCAGTAGGCTCGTCCAAACCTGTTCGTATTCAGGGTGCCTTTTTATCTGACCAAGAGGTTGAACATGTGGTTGGCTTTGTACGCACGCAAGAGCAGGCGAATTACCAAGAAGAAATGGTCCCGCATGTGGAAGAAATGCCGGAGCAGCAAAATGAATTTGAAGACGAGCTGTACGACCAGGCTGTTCAAATTGTATTGGAAGCCAAGCAAGCATCTGTTTCCCTGCTGCAACGACGTATGAGAGTCGGTTATACACGTGCAGCACGGCTGGTTGACTCTATGGAAGCCAAAGGGGTCGTTGGCCCTTACGAAGGCAGTAAGCCTCGAGAGGTGCTGATGTCGATTGAACAATATCATCATAATCGGATCAGTTCCTAACTTAAAAAGACGATTGTACAAGCACTCTCCTCAGGAGAGTGTTTTTTTTTGTATAAACAAAGAGTCCCTTTCTCATAATAAGCAAGAAAAGGCTGTAATTTGAAAAGTGAGGTTGAGAAGGGGAATGAATAAACGATTAATTGTACTTACATTTTGTATTGTTTTCGTACTAGTTGTCGCTTTTCAGTTGAAGGGAAAGTTCAATCCACCTGCAGAAGAAACGTTTAGTAAAAATGAAGTGCGTTATGGAGCCACAGGAGCTGACGTTAACGAGCTGCAAGGCAGATTGAAGTTCATTGGTTTCTATAACGGCAGTATAGACGGAGATTATGGGTATAAAACTTTAACGGCAGTGAAGCGATTCCAAGGTGAGTTTGGGATGAAAGTAGATGGTGTAGTAGGTCCCAAGACCAAGCTTAAACTGTGGGAAGCAACGAAGAATTGGAAGCCTACTGCACCATCCACAGGAGGACAAAGCGGCGCAGGCAAAGAGACAGCTACTTCAAATCAAAAGCCAGCCAATTTGCTGCCTTCTAATAACCTAGGCTTGTCTGAGCAGGATATTAATCTGATGGCGAATGCTGTACATGGTGAGGCTAGGGGAGAACCATATATTGGTCAAGTAGCCGTAGCAGCTGTTATATTGAATCGTGTAAAGTCAGCAAGTTTTCCTAATACGGTTTCTGGTGTTATCTTTCAGCCTGGCGCTTTCACAGCCGTAGCAGATGGCCAAATTTGGCTAACACCAGACGAATCAACGAAAAAAGCCGTAAAGGATGCGCTGAGTGGGTGGGACCCTACGGGCGGTTGTATCTATTATTTCAACCCGGTAACAGCGACATCCAAATGGATTTGGAGCAGGCCGCAAGTCAAAAATATTGGAAAGCATATTTTCTGTAAATAATTTAGACATGGGCAAGGAGAAGGAACCAGCTTTGGTTGCTTCTCCTCTTCGTATAGGAATATAATGGATTTATATCACGGACAAAGAAGGGAGACCGACCTTTGAAGCATATACAATTTGAGCGCACTACATGGAATCATATACGTTTACATGTGCTGCCGACAGACCGGTTTAAAACGTTTGCCATTTCAGTGTACATAGGCCGTCCTCTAGAGGAAGATACGGTCACGAGTACCGCATTAACACCATTTGTACTTCGTAGAGGTACGGAATTACGACCAGAAACGAAGCAATTTCGAGAATATTTAGATGATTTATATGGTGCAGGATTCGGCTTTGATATTTATAAACGTGGCGATTACCAAATTGTTCAGTTACGTATGGATATCATCAATGACCGATTCGTGAAATCGGCCCAATCTTTATTAAAGCAGGGACTTGATTTCGTTGGGGAAACTTTGACAAAGCCAGCCCTAGAAGAAGGACATTTTCGTAACAAATATGTCGATGCTGAGAAGCAGACTCTCCAGAAGCGCATAGAATCAGTCATTAACGATAAAATTCGTTACGCGGCTGAACGTTGTATCGAAGAAATGTGCAGTGATGATCCTTATCGGCTTCACCCTTTGGGTAAAATCGATGATTTGGACCCTATCAATGCTGAGCAACTGTACGAACAATATAAACACTGGCTTCAAACCGCACCAATCGATATTTATGTCGTTGGAAATACGACGCTTTCTGAAGTAGAGGGCATTGTAAAGCAGGCATTCTCCATTGAACGTAAAGAGGATGTCGGTTATATAACATCTGCCCCGCGGGGGGCATCAGGTGATGTGAAGACAATCGTTGAACGTCTGGATGTTAATCAAGGGAAACTGAACATGGGATTGCGTACCAATATTTCGTATCGAGATGAGCAGTACCCAGTAGCTCTTATGTATAATGGCGTTCTCGGAGGTTACCCGCACTCCAAATTGTTTACGAATGTTCGTGAGAAAGCGAGTCTTGCCTATTATGCCTCTTCTCGGTTTGATGGTCACAAAGGCATTCTGACGATTCAATCGGGGATTGAAATGGCGAATTATGAGAAAGCGGTTGATATCATTAAAAAGCAGCTGACTGCCATGGAGCAAGGTGAGATCAGTGATATTGAATGGAATCAAACCCGTGCCATGATTGCCAATCAACTGCGCGAAATTCAGGATTCCGCATTTGAATTAATTTCATTTGACTTTAATGCTATTTTATCTGGAAAAGAACGTACGGTTTCAGGCTTGATTGAATCTGTGGAGCAGGTAGATATTACGGCTATTGCAGAAGCTGCTAAGCGTGTTCAACTGGATACGATATACTTTTTGCGGGACCAGAAGGGAGAGTAGAAGATGCAGGTTATTCCTTATCCACACCTTGGTGAAACCATTTATCACGAGAAGCTTGATAATGGGCTACATGTGTTTGTACTACCCAAAGATGGTTTCCAGAAAACCTATGCGACGTTCACGACGCAATTCGGATCTGTTGACAACTTTTTTCAAGTTGAAGGGAAAGAGGCAGTCCAAGTTCCGGATGGCATTGCTCATTTTCTGGAGCACAAAATGTTTGAGGAACCTGAAGGTGATATATTCGCTACTTTCGCTTCAAACGGCGCTTCGGCTAATGCTTTTACAAGCTTTGATCGGACAGCGTACTTATTTTCATCCACGGATCACTATTTAACAAATTTAACGACATTAATTAATTTTGTGCAAAATCCTTATTTTACAGATGAAAATGTAGAAAAGGAAAAAGGTATTATTGGTCAAGAGATCAAAATGTACGAAGATAATGCGGATTGGAGAAGCTATTATGGATTAATTGAATCCTTATATGCTAAGCATCCTATCCATATCGATATCGCTGGTACAGTAGAGTCCATTGCCGAAATCTCAAAAGAAACCTTGTATGAGTGCTACAACACATTCTATCACCCCAGCAATATGAGCTTGTTTGTGGTTGGAGGCGTAGATCCAGAAGAGGTTATTTCGTTAGTTAAAGAGAATCAAGCTGCCAAAACTTTTCCGCCTCAAGGAAATATCCAACGATTTTTCCCAGATGAGCCATTAGAAGTGAAGGAAGCGCGCAGAGTGACATTACTTCCTGTTTCAATGCCAAAATGCTTAATCGGATTCAAGGAGCCTGCGCCTTCTGTAAGTGGGAAAGACTTACTAGTTAGAGAATTGACTACGAAATTAATGTTGGATGTTTTGTTCAGTTCAAGCTCTGATATTTATCAGGCACTATATGATGAGCAATTGATTTCTGATAATTTTGGTCATGAATATAATTGCAGTGAGGGTTATGCTTTCTCCATTCTTGGCGGAGATACCAAAGATCCGGACCAACTTGTAGCGCGCATACGCGAAGAGGTTGAGAAACGTAAGGATCCAGGACTAGATGAAGTCACCTTCGAGCGGAGTCGTAAGAAGAAAATTGGTAATTTCCTACGGATGATGAACTCACCGGAATCCATAGCGAATGAATTCACTAAATACCGTTTCAAAGATATTGATTTATTCGATATATTACCTGTTTACGAGCAAATTACACTTGATGACGTGAACCGTCGGTTCCGCGAGCATTTTGACTGGAGCAGACTTGCTATTTCGATTGTGCAAAGTCGTAAGCCATCGTGACGTTCCCTAAGCCATTCAGTGAACAAACAGTTCTTATAACAGGAGCTAGCCGGGGAATTGGTGCTGCGATTGCTGAGCGTTTTGCCGCGGTAGGCATGAACGTTGTTATTCACTACCGTGAATCACACGAAGCTGCTAATGAAGTGGCCAGATCCTGCATGAAGCATGGCGCCAAAGTGTTAACCGTATCCGCGGATGTAAAATCTCGTGAGCAAATCAATAAAATGCAAGAAAAGCTGGAACAAAGAGACATGGTCCCTGATATTATCGTCAACAATGCGGGTATTTCTCACTTTGGTATGCTTTCTGATGTTAGCGAAGAAGATTGGGACCTGGTAATGAATGTTAATCTTAAAGGCGCCTTTCTTTGTACACAAACTTTCATGACGGCAATGGTCAAACAAAAGTATGGCCGCATTATTAACGTATCCTCTATATGGGGCATCTCAGGTGCCTCCTGTGAGGTTGTATACTCAACAGCTAAAGGTGGGTTGAACGCCTTCACGAAGGCGTTAGCGAAGGAGCTGGCTCCTTCTGGTGTGACGGTGAATGCCGTAGCGCCTGGTGCGGTACATACCGAAATGATGGCAGGATTTCAGCCCGAGGAGCGAGAAGCGATTACCAATGAAATTCCGGCAGGTCGTTTTGCATTGCCTGATGAAGTGGCTTCGCTTGTATACTTTCTAGCACTTCCTGAATCCGGTTATATTACGGGTCAAATCATAAGTCCGAACGGTGGATGGTTAACCTGAGAACAGAGTAAGAAGCCTCGCGCATAATTTTAAGCTGGGAAGCGAATATTACGTATGTAATGACCATTTCTCATAACTCAAAGGAGGCTTCTTACAATGGCTACTGTACTTAAAGTATTTGATAAGTGGAAAGAGTTTTTGGCTGAACGTGTGAGTCAGGCTGGGCATGCGGGGATGAGTGAGGAAACCATTTCTAAACTCGCTTTTCAAATCGGTGAATTTCTAGCCAATAAAGTAGATCCCGAAAATGAACAAGAGCGAGTGCTCAAAGAGCTGTGGGATGCAGGAGATGAGCAAGAAAAGCTTACAATTGCTCGCCTCATGGTAAAATTAGTAGACAAAGGTTAATAACCGTTTTACAATTCAATAGGGTACTATGTGAAAGCCTCCTCTTTCGGAGGCTTTTGCACGCTTTATAAGGAAGAAAGGAATTGTAATATCATGGTAATCAAACGTTTTATGCTTGCTATATTGCTCTTATCTTTTATCTTAACAGGGTGTGGGAATCGTGGAATTCCAGCCATTAAGCAAGAATTGTTGGATAATAAATTATCTGTACTTATGCTGACAGGTACTAGTATGTCTGCGCCAGCTAAACAGTCGGTAGGAAATGCGCTTCAGCAGTGGAGAGATGCGAATTTTATAGCCTTCGATTGGATCAAGGATTTGAATCAACTGGATGAAAGCGTTATAACAAAGTTGAAAGCAAGTAAATATGATTACATATATGTCATTGGTAATGAACTGTTTCCTTCTGCTAATGGGGTGATTGGACAAGGGCTTTCGATGGGTAAATGGACCTTATTACAAAGTCAGCTTGATGCCAAAGGGATCACAAGCCAGGTCAATGAGCAAGCTTCGTTCTTGCAAATTGATGCTCTTCAGATTGAGACCTTGAAAAATAAATGGATTCAAGACCTATTAGCACAAAACGTTGTCGTGGAGTGGGTGACTCGAAGTGATCGTCCTATTCCCTCTGCTTGGGCACCTTCGGAGGAAGCGGATCATATCGTATTACTCGATAATAATGAACAATGGTTTCAGCAATTATCCTTCCAAACGAGGCAGCATCACTCGAGCAACATTATTTTCTATACACCAGTAGATGAGGCGCAAGTACAAAAGGCTAAGTCTATCGGAGTATCGGTTGTGGATATTACAGGAGCTGTATCGGCTGAACTTAACTGGGCCCAAATCCTGGACAATCGTCTCGCTATGATGAAAACCAGTTCATGGAAAAAAGGTGGTATGATTTACAACGAACAAGAGCTTAAAGAACTAAAAATGAAATAATTTTGTGAATTTTTACACGATAAAAGAAGGATATTGACGAAAATCATAGAAATTATTTGAATAGGTATCGACTTGTTCGTTACAGATATTGCGATGAGGTGGAAAGATTGGACGTTAAAGAATGGTATATGGAGTACAAGATTCACAAAAACCGTCCCGGCTTATTAGGGGATATTGCTTCCTTGATGGGGATGCTGGATATTAATATTGTGACCATTAATGGGGTAGAAGATCGTACCCGCGGTATGCTTCTACAAACCAATGATGAAGAAAAAATTGACTTAATGGGTAAAATGTTAAGAAAAGTAGATAATATTACTATTACCGCTCTTAGACCCCCAAAGCTTGTTGATATTTTGGCTGTCCGTCATGGTCGGTATATTGAACGCGATTCGGATGATCGTAAAACATTCCGTTTTACTCGTGATGAATTGGGGCTTTTAGTTGACTTCCTTGGTGAGATTTTCAAGAGAGAAGGGAACCAAGTTGTAGGTCTTCGGGGAATGCCGCGTGTTGGTAAAACGGAATCGATTATTGCAGGAAGTGTATGCGCAAACAAGCGTTGGACTTTCGTTTCCTCTACGTTACTCAGACAAACCGTACGTAGTCAACTATCAGAAGATGAAATGACTCCAAATAATGTATATATTATTGATGGAATCGTTTCAACTATACGTTCAAATGAGAAGCATTACAGCCTTTTGCAGGACATAATGGGTATGCCTTCTACTAAGGTTATCGAGCATCCGGATATATTTATTCGGGAGTCTGAATACACATATAATCACTTCGATTATATTATTGAGCTGCGAAATAGCCCGGATGAAGAAATCAATTATGATTCATTTACGTATACGTCCGAACCTTTTTAATGTCTGTAACGTCATTAAATAAAGAAGATCCCGCGGGGAGGTGACCATATGTCTGATCTAGGATACATTTTACGCAAAACACGTCTGGAAAAAAAGATCTCGCTTGACGATCTTCAAGAAGTTACGAAAATTCGTAAACGATACTTGGAAGCGATTGAAGAAGGAAACTACAAGGTTCTGCCTGGCAGCTTCTATGTACGTGCCTTTATTAAAAGCTACGCTGAAGCAGTTGGGCTTGACCCTGCTGAAGTTCTGAGCATGTACCAAACGACGAATCCCTCCCCAGCTGTAGAGAAACCAGTTGTAGAAACGATTCGTAAAAATAGAACAAGTGTCCGTAATACCGAGAAATTGAGCCGCTGGGCTTCTGGTACGATGTTTGTCTGTTTCATTCTGCTTATATTCGGTATCGTATACTACTATACATACAAGAATTATAAGGGAATGCCAGCGGATGAAAATCCTTCTCAAACGCAATCTCCGAGAATCACAGATTCTACGAATCCTGCGACTGGCACTGCTCCAAGTACGACAATGAATGCGTCCGGTGACGGTAAAGTGGCGCCTCTTGCGACGCCTACTCCAACACCGGTGCCGACACCAACGCCATCTGTTCAGGTAAAGTTTAGCAGCAGCGAGAAAGGTGTAGATAATTACACGATAACCGGTGCTTCCAATCTGAATATTCAGATGAAAATAACAGGTTCCTGTTGGATTCGTGTGGATTCTCTTACAGAGGCAGGCGGTAAAGAAATGCTTAGACAGAAACTTTACAAAGCCGGTGACACGGACTCTTTTGATTTAACCGGTTCTGCCTATTTAAATGTAGGTGCAGCCAGTGCTTTGGAGCTTACTGTGAATGGTACGATCGTTCCTGTCGGGGATACTCCAAACCCCAAGAGGGTACAGCTCAATTTGCAAAAAAACTAGCATTTTGACGTTTCCTGCGCTTTCCCGGGTAATGAATAATACCAAGAGTATCCTAGGCCGAGAGGGCTTAGGATGTTTCTTTTTTTACGGCTTCTTGCTATAATGCTATTGTAATTTGATGGAAAGGATGTTTTGTCTAAGATGAGTTCAGAATGCTCGTTTGATATCGTATCCAAGGTGGATATGCAGGAACTAAATAACGCCATACAGCAGGCGGAGAAAGAGATCCTTACCCGCTTTGACTTTAAAGGTAGTAAAAGCAGCATTAAATTGGATAAGGACCAGCTTGTTGTCACCTCAGATGATGAGTTTAAGCTTCAGAATGTCCTTGATATTATGCACGCCAAAATGACGAAGCGCGGAATCTCGATTAAGAATCTCGAGTACAGTAAAGTAGAACCAGCGGCTGGTTCCACCGTAAGGCAGAAAATTAGCATGAAGCAAGGTGTCGATCAGGAGAACTCGAAGAAAATTAACATTCTAATTCGTGACTCCAAACTTAAAGTTAAGACGCAAATCCAAGGGGATCAAATTCGGGTAACCGGGAAGAGTCGAGATGATTTACAAGCCGTTATTGCCTTGCTGCGTAAGGCGGAAATTCCTCTTGATTTGCAATTTGTAAACTTGAAATAGGCATACATAAGCTGTACTTTGGAGAGCAGCCCCCTACATGTAGGGGGCTTTTACATTTTGACACCCTATAGGGCTTGTATTATACTGGTAGGGAGTGTTTTTTAGGACTATTGGAGGTTGTTTCTTTCATGACAGAAAAGGTTAAAGTAGTTACTCTTGGATGCGAAAAGAATTTGGTCGATTCCGAGATTATGTCAGGATTAATTCATGGCCGTGGTTTTCAGCTTGTTGAGAACAAGGAAGATGCCACCGTCATTATCGTGAACACTTGCGGGTTCATTGATGCAGCAAAAGAAGAATCCGTTAATACAATTTTGGATATGGCTGAACTAAAAGAAACAGCGAATCTCAAAGCGCTTATCGTATCAGGGTGTTTGACTCAACGCTACAAAAAGCAGTTGATGGAAGAAATGCCTGAGATTGATGGCATCGTGGGCACCGGAGATTTCGATAAAATCAACCATATCGTAGATGAAGCGCTTCGCGGAAAGAAACCGGTTCTTGTTGGGAATCCGGTGTTTAATTATGATGCGGACCTGCCAAGACTTATGACTACTCCTCGATATACAGCTTATGTGAAAATTGCAGAGGGCTGCGATAACGCATGTACATTCTGTAGTATTCCTATTATGCGTGGTAGCTTCAAAAGCAGAAGCATGGAGTCCATCGTTGCGGAAGTAGCTAATCTTGCTGCACAAGGCGTTAAAGAAATTAGTCTAATCGCACAGGATTCCACGAATTATGGAACAGATCTTTATGATGGTTTCATGCTGCCTACTTTGCTTAATAAGGTTAGTGAAGTGGAAGGCATCGAGTGGGTGCGACTACACTATGCTTACCCTGGATTCTTTAGCGATGAATTGATTGCTGTCATGGCATCAAATCCGAAGGTGTGTAAGTATATTGATATGCCACTTCAACACAGTGAAGATTCTATTCTCAAACGGATGCGTAGACCTGGCCGCCAGAAGGATACGCGTGAACTTGTTCGAAAAATTCGTGAAGCGATTCCGGATGTGGCCCTACGCACATCACTCATTGTAGGTTTCCCAGGCGAAACTGAACAAGATTTTGAAAACTTAAAACAATTTGTTCGCGACATTCAGTTTGATCGTCTTGGTGTTTTTGCCTATTCCAAGGAAGATGATACGCCAGCAGCACGTTTGCCGGACCAAGTTCCTGATGATGTTAAAGAGTATCGCGCGAACGCGATTATGGAAATTCAGCGTGAAATCTCGAATCTGCGTGGCGGACGCCGCATCGGACAGGAAATTGACGTGCTTATCGAAAGATACGATGGCAGAAGTGATGTATACATTGGACGTTCCCAATTTGATGCTCCTGAGATTGATGGAGAAGTATTCGTGTCAAATGCGAAGCTTAACATTGGTGAACTTGCTAAAGTTCGTATTACCCACTCTTATGAGTTTGACTTATCCGGGGAGGTAATTGCATGAACCTGGCCAACCGCATCACCGTGGCGAGGATTTTATTAGTACCTATCATCATGTTTTTTCTGTTGATTAAGGTGAAATTCCCTCATATACGGATAGAGGAATTTAGCATAACGTATAATCAAATTATTGCTGCTTTAATTTTCATTATTGCAGCGAGTACAGATAGTTTAGATGGTTACATTGCCAGAAAACGTAATCTTGTAACTAACTTGGGCAAGCTGCTTGATCCTTTAGCGGATAAGCTGCTTGTTACGGCTGTGCTCGTCTCATTAGTGGAAATGGATAAAGTAGATGCTTGGATTGTCATTGTCATTATCAGTAGGGAGTGGGCTGTTACAGGACTTCGCCAAATTGCTCTATTGGAAGGCACCGTGATGGCGGCTAGCAAATGGGGAAAAGCGAAGACGGCAGCTCAAATTACAGCCATCATTGCTCTACTTATTAATAATTTTCCTTTTACGTTTATGCACTTCCCTTTTGATGTTATAGCTAGTTGGGCAGCAGCAATTATTACCGTGTATTCTGGTGTAGAGTACTTTGTAAAGAATAAGCATGTCATAGATTTTTCAGAAAAAGCACAATAGGACAACCTATTGTGTTTTTTCTACCACATAAGAATTGGCGGTAAAAGCTAAACTTTGAATGACCTCGATAGAGGTTTTCTCATTTTAAGGAGGGAATTCGAGATGAAAGCAGAAATTATCGCTGTTGGAACGGAACTTTTACTAGGTCAAATTGTAAATACAAATGCTCAGTTTCTCTCCAGAGAATGTGCTGCGCTTGGTGTAGATATGTATTTCCAAACGGTCGTTGGTGATAATGAACAGAGATTGCTAGATAGCTTCAAATTAGCCGTTTCAAGAGCTGATGTCGTTATATGTACAGGAGGTCTTGGACCTACGCAGGATGATTTGACCAAGGATGTGCTTGCTGCGTTTGTAGGCCGTGAATTGATTGTGCATGAGCCTTCTATGAAAATAATTACAGATATGTTCCAGTCCCGCGGGATCCATATGGTGGAAAGCAACAGACGTCAAGCGATGATGATTGAGGGAAGCGATCCTTTACATAACGAAACAGGGCTTGCTGTAGGTGTTGCATTTACATACGAAGGGACACATTTTATTCTTCTACCAGGCCCGCCAAAAGAAATGAAGCCGATGTTCACCAAGTATGTGGCTCCTTGGCTTCGTACAAGGATGACTGATGAGGTTCCGCTTTATTCCAAAATGCTCAAATTTGCCGGTATTGGTGAATCTAACTTAGAACATCAATTACTTGATCTAATCCAAGCTCAAACGGACCCAACGATTGCTCCATATGCCAAAGAAAGCGAAGTGACGATTCGCTTAACAACACGTGCACAGACAGCTTCAGAAGGCGAACGGAATCTTCAATCGATTGAACTAGAGATTAGAAAGCGATTAGGAGAGCATCTCTATGCCGACCAAGATGTTCCTATCGAAACGATTGTGCTGCAATTGCTTGGCGAGAAGAACCAGACACTTGCTGTGGCCGAAAGCTGCACAGGCGGCTTGCTAAGTGATTTGATTACTGCAGTGCCGGGGAGTTCCCAATCATTTCTTGGAGGAATTATTTGTTATTCAAATGCCTTGAAGCATAAGCTCCTCGGTGTTCCAATGGAAGTGCTGGAAGGGGAGGGTTCCCCAGGTGCTGTTAGCAGCGAGACAGCGACCCTCTTAGCGGAGCAATTGATTATTGTGACCGGAAGTGACTTTGGACTATCAGTCACGGGTGTAGCGGGTCCAAGTCCGTCTGAAGGTAAGCCAGTAGGGCTTGTTTATATAGGTTTTGCTCAAAAAGACGCAGCAACAAGGGTTATTACTTTGCAACTCTCTGGTAATCGGGAGTCCATCAAGCAAAGAGCGGCCAAAAGCGCACTCTATCATTTATGGAAACAGTTGAAAGATAGCTAGAGTTCGCATATAATGAGACTAAGTGTTAACGGAAGAACCGTAGCAAAGCGATAACTTTGTTGCGGTTTTTTGTTTGTTCGCTAAAAAGTCGAATGTATGTTCGAAAAAATGCTTGGCAAACACCTGAAAACAAGTTATCATATACCTATAATGATAGAAGAAGGAAGTGAGTGTTTTGTCAGATCGTCGCGCAGCACTTGATAATGCTTTACGTCAAATTGAGAAACAGTTCGGAAAAGGCTCCATTATGAAGCTTGGAGAATCTACACATATGCAAGTTGAAACGATTTCATCCGGCTCTCTTGCGCTTGATATCGCTCTTGGAATAGGTGGGTTTCCACGCGGAAGAATTATTGAAGTATACGGACCAGAGTCTTCCGGTAAAACTACGGTAGCTCTACATGCTATCGCAGAAGTACAGAAGAATGGTGGACAAGCAGCTTTTATCGATGCGGAGCACGCATTGGATCCTTCTTATGCTAGCAAGCTTGGTATTAATATAGATGAGCTTCTACTCTCTCAGCCTGATACTGGTGAACAAGCACTCGAGATCGCTGAAGCACTAGTACGAAGTGGTGCTGTAGATATTATTGTTATTGACTCTGTAGCGGCATTAGTGCCTAAAGCAGAGATTGAAGGCGATATGGGGGATTCTCACGTGGGTCTGCAGGCTCGCTTGATGTCCCAAGCACTTCGTAAGCTGTCTGGTGCGATCAACAAGTCCAAAGTTATCGCGATTTTCATTAACCAATTACGTGAAAAAGTTGGCGTTATGTTCGGTAACCCAGAGACAACACCTGGTGGCCGTGCACTTAAGTTCTACTCATCCGTTCGACTAGATGTTCGTCGTGTGGAAACTATCAAACAGGGTAATGATATGGTTGGTAACCGTACAAGAATTAAAGTCGTTAAGAATAAAGTAGCTCCGCCGTTCAAACAAGCGGAAGTGGATATTATGTACGGTGAAGGAATTTCACGCGAAGGCAGTATTATTGATATCGGAACAGAGATGGATATCGTTAATAAAAGCGGAGCTTGGTATTCGTATGAAGGTGAGCGTCTTGGTCAAGGCCGTGAGAATTCGAAGCAGTTTTTGAAAGATAACAAAAGTATTTCGGAAACGATTGAATTACGGATTCGAGAGAACAGTAATTTAATCAAAGCAATCCCTCTTAATGTTGACGAAGAAGACGATGAATTGGAACCAGATTTCGAATAAGTTTAAATGAGCATACAAGAAAGCACCTTAAACCTAGTGTTAAGGTGCTTTCTTCATTGAAGGAGTTGGTTAGTTTTGAATAGTGAAGAGCAACAACCATTGTTAATCATTACCAAGGTTGAGAAACAGAAGCGTGGTAAGCATCGATACAATATATTTTTAAATGAAGAATACGCATTCTCAGTTCATGAAGACATTTTAATCAAGCATCGGTTAAATAAAGGGGAAACCATACATCTACAAGAAATCGAAAGTATAACGCTTGATGAGGAACAGAATATGGCTTATATAAAGGCAATAAGCATGATAGGCAGACGACCACATTCATTAAGTGAAGTAAAACGTAAGCTGAAAGAGAAAGGATTTGAAGTGCCTATTATTGCATGGGCATGTGAGAAGCTAGTCCAGCAAAATTATATCAATGATGAGGAATTTGCGAAAATGTGGACAGATAATCGCATTATTTCGCAACGAAAAGGTCGTAATCTCATACGACAGGAGCTTCAACAAAGAGGCATTGATAAAGAATTGGTCAAAAATGCTATGGAGACTATCAATCCCGATGATGAGTATACGGGGGCGATGAAGTTGGGCCAAACGAAATGGAAACAAACCTCGGGCAAGACAATCGATCGTAAAAGAAAGACGGGAGCTTTTCTAATGCGGAGAGGTTATACGGGCTCTATTGTCAACAAGGTTTTGGGGGTATTAAGCAGTGAATCGAGTGAAGAGGAATTTGAAATCTCAGATGACCCATTTGATTGTTAATGTCATTAATTATATGTTCATTTAGTTAACGGCATTAAATATTTTACGAGTACTGGAAATACTTATTCCGTCATCTCAGGGACATTCGCTTGACAAGCTTCTTCGACAAAAGATAAAATAACAGTGTATATTTTCATAATGTATTCAAAATCATACTCAATTCATTGATTTTGAGGGGACAGATGTAGAAACCGCCAATTTTTACACTGTTGATTATGGATTATTAGCACTATAGTGCCTCTAACGCACGGTGCGCATTCATTTAAAAGCCATACTCTTTATTAAGTAGGGTATGTATGACTAGTCAAACAATTAAAAATCGGATTAAACAACCGAAGGGAATCCCAGGCTAACACCTTGGAGAAACCAACGAGGAGGTGAACAAGATGATGCCATTCATCTGGATCGCGATCATTCTCATTGTTGGAGCTGCATGCTTAGGGATTGGTTATTTTATCCGTAAATCTCTTGCAGAAGCGAAAATTTCCAGTGCTGAAACAGCCGCTGAACAGATTAGAGAATCTGCCAAGAAGGAAGCAGAAGCACTGAAAAAAGAAACGGTTCTGGAAGCAAAGGACGAAGTGCATAAACTGAGGTCCGAAGCTGAAAAAGACATTCGTGAACGTCGAAATGAAATTCAACGACAAGAAAGACGATTGTTGCAAAAAGAGGAATCGCTGGATAAAAAATTAGAATCTCTCGAGCGTAAAGAAGAGCAAGTTGCCAACAAAGAGAAGCGGATCGAGGATACACAATCACAAATTGATCAGCTTTATAAAAGCCAAGTTTCGGAGTTAGAGCGAATTTCTGGTCTTACAATGGATGAAGCTAAGAGTATCATTCTTACAAATGTAGAACAGGAAGTTCGTCACGAAACCGCACAGCTTATTAAAGAAATCGAACAGCAAGCCAAAGAAGAAGGCGATAAGAAAGCCCGTGAAATCATCACGCTCGCCATTCAACGTTGTGCTGCAGATCATGTTGCTGAAACAACCGTTTCAGTTGTATCACTGCCAAATGAAGAAATGAAAGGCCGAATCATCGGTCGTGAAGGACGTAATATTCGCGCACTGGAAACATTGACGGGTATCGACCTTATTATTGATGATACGCCAGAAGCAGTTATTTTATCAGGATTTGATCCAATCCGACGCGAAATTGCTCGCACATCTTTAGAAAAGCTTGTTGCTGATGGACGTATTCATCCAGCACGCATTGAAGAGATGGTCGAGAAATCCCGTAAAGAAGTGGACGAACGTATCCGCGAATATGGGGAGCAAGCCACGTTTGAGGTTGGTGTACACGGATTGCATCCTGACTTGATCAAAATTTTGGGTCGCTTAAAATTCAGAACAAGTTACGGTCAAAACGTGTTGAAACATTCCATGGAAGTAGCTTATCTGGCTGGTCTGATGGCCGGGGAGCTCGGGGTAGACGTAACTTTGGCGAAACGTGCCGGGCTGCTTCATGACATCGGTAAGGCGCTAGACCACGAGGTTGAAGGATCTCATGTGGAAATCGGTGTTGAGATTGGTAAGAAGTACAAGGAGCATCCAGTCGTTATTAATAGTATTGCTTCGCATCACGGTGACGTGGAAGCAACCTCTGTTATTGCGATGTTAGTAGGAGCTGCAGATGCTTTATCCGCAGCAAGACCTGGAGCACGCAGAGAGACACTCGAAACGTATATTAAACGTCTGGAGAAACTTGAAGAAATTTCGGAATCCTTCGAAGGTGTTGAGAAATCATACGCCATTCAAGCAGGTCGCGAAGTACGTGTAATGGTTCAGCCGGAGAAAGTGGATGATACCGAGGCGTTCCGTCTAGCCCGCGATATTACGAAGAAAATCGAGAGTGAACTCGATTATCCAGGACATATTAAGGTTACGGTCATTCGTGAAACAAGGGCTGTTGAATACGCTAAATAAGATACCAATGCGAAAAGTGGCTATTATAGCCACTTTTCCTTATTTTCAGGCTGGTCATTAAATACATCAATTGCTCGCCTTTGCATCTAGTGTTTATAAAGGAGCTATAATTTGTTATGAAAATAGTATTTATTGGAGATATTGTAGGATCTGTTGGAAGAAAAGCGTTAAAAAATATTATGCCTAGATTAAAACAAGCTCATCCTCACGCAGTGTTCATTGCTAATGGTGAGAATGCTGCTGCAGGGAAAGGTATTACATCGGCTATTGCTAAAGAAATCTATGAGATGGGCATTCAGGCTCTGACGATGGGTAATCATACATGGGATCAGAAAGAGATTTTTGATTTCATTGATCGTGACGAGAAGATGGTTCGACCCGCTAACTTTCCTCCTGGAACACCGGGTAGAGGACATACGGTCATTAAGGTCAAGGATCAGGAATTACTGATTATTAATTTGCAAGGACGCACATTCTTACCGCCGATTGATTGCCCATTTCGTAAAGTGGACGAAATTCTTGAAGCGGATAAGAAGAAACATAAATTTGTATTTGTCGATTTCCATGCGGAAGCAACCTCTGAGAAAATTGCGATGGGTTGGCATTTGGATGGTAAAGTGTCAGCAGTTGTCGGTACTCATACACATGTACAAACGAATGATAACCGTGTTTTGCCGCAAGGAACAGCTTATGTAACCGATGTAGGGATGGTAGGGCCGCGTGATGGTATTCTAGGCGTTGAACGTAATGCTGTACTGCAAAAGTTCAAAACACAGCTTCCAGTTCGATTCGTAACGGATGAAGGCAAATGGCATTTCCATGCTGTTGTGATTGAATTGAACGATCAGACAGGTTTGGCAAAAGGAATTAACCTTATCCGTTATGATGAAGATCAAGTTTTCATGGATTAGCAGATAATTCCAAATATTGCGAACTTTTAAATTGGATACGATAGCATGTTTGTTCAACCTTGAGAATATGATGGGTAATGGAATCTATCCATCATTCCCGAGGAGGTACTATTCATGGATGTATTAAAAGTTTCAGCAAAGTCCAATCCAAACTCCGTAGCAGGTGCATTGGCAGGTGTTCTGCGTGAGCGTGGAGCTGCTGAGCTCCAAGCTATAGGTGCAGGCGCCTTAAACCAAGCCATCAAAGCAGTAGCTATCGCAAGAGGATTTGTCGCGCCCAGTGGAGTTGACTTAATTTGTGTACCAGCCTTCACAGACATCGTGATTGACGGGGAAGATCGGACGGCCATTAAACTTATTGTAGAGCCAAGGTAATAAACCGTACCATACTAAAATACCTAGCCTGTTTACCTAGTAGACAGGTTTTTCACAATTCCTATCAAACCTCTGCTTAGGGGTTTTTGTGTTGTCTAGATGATGGTGTATAGGAGGCTGCTAGGATGAGAATAATGGATGGTCACTGCGATGCGCTTACGAAATTGTATATGAACCCCAAACTGGACTTCGATAAGGAAGAACAGGAGTTGGATGTTAGTTATCCAAGGCTTAAGCAAGCGGGTGTAAAAGTTCAGTGTTTTGCCATCTATTTATCGGACTCCATTCAGCAGCCTACATTCGAACATATTTTGCAAATGGTTGATTTATTTCATCGAAAAATTGTTCGTCATCCTGGGATGAAATTTATTCAGAATGTAGATGACTGGCGTGCTGTCGAAGCGGGGGAACAGATTGGAGCTATTCTCACTCTTGAAGGATTAGATGCTTTAGCTGGTAACATGACGCATTTAAGGATTCTTCACCACCTTGGTGTTAGAAGTATTGGATTGACCTGGAACTATGCAAATTGGGCTGCAGATGGTGTTATGGAGCCGCGTAAAAGTGGTTTTACAAGAAAAGGCAAACTGATGTTAAAAGAATTAGAAACTATGGGTATAATAGTAGATGTATCACATTTATCAGTTGCGGCGTTCTGGGAATTGGTTGAGGTGTATGCTAAACCATTCATTGCATCCCATTCGAATGCTCAAAAAGTTTGTCCTCATCCAAGAAATTTATCAGATGATCAAATCAAAGCTATCATCCAGTGTCAAGGACTGATCGGGATTACGTTTGTTCCTTACTTTGTAGATAGCGCTAATTTAGCTGTTCCCATTACGGCACTGCTAAAGCATATTGATCATGTTTGTTCATTGGGTGGGGAAAGGCATATTGGCTTTGGATCGGATTTTGATGGGATTGAGCAATGGATGAAAGGTTTGAGACATGTCGGTCAATACGGAAATATAATAGAAGCTTTATGTAAAAACTATAAGGAAACACAAGTGGAGGCATTCCTCTATGGAAATTGGCGGAATTTCATGCTCACCAATCTTCCGAAATGAAAGTTGGGAATCATTCTAATATTGATATGGATTCGATCTAAAAACTCTATGTTTTAGAATCGTTTAAACCCCTTGCAATTTGCTCTGTAAAGGCATAGAATTTGGATGACAAGTGAAAGAAAATTTTTATAGCGTCATCTTAAATTTCTACAAATTAGCTTTTTTAGATCTTCATGCAGCTACAATCAAAAGGAGTGGACGTACGGTGATTAGTCAGTTATCTTGGAAAATCGGAGGTCAGCAGGGTGAAGGGGTCGAAAGTACAGACCGTATTTTCTCTACTGCATTGAACCGTCTCGGTTACTATTTGTATGGGTACCGTCATTTCTCTTCACGGATTAAGGGGGGACATACAAATAACAAGATTCGCATCAGCACCAAGCCGATTCGCGCAATTTCAGACGACTTAGATATTCTTGTTGCTTTTGACCAAGAGAGTATCGATTTCAACGCACACGAACTTCGCGACAATGGTGTCATCGTTGCGGATGCTAAATTTAACCCTGTTTTACCTGAAGGAATCAAAGCTAGATTGTTCCCAGTACCGATCACTGCAATCGCAGAGGAGTTAGGAACTTCCCTATTTAAGAACATGGCCGCGTCAGGCGCTTCATGGGCTCTACTTGGCTTGCCGATTGACGTGTTTAATAAAGCTGTTGAAGAAGAATTTGGCCGTAAAGGCGCAGCCGTTGTTGAGAAGAATATTGAAGCGGTTCGTAAAGGTGCGGAATCTGTACTTGAACTCGCTGGCGGACCTATCGCTGACTTCCAACTTGAGCCTGCTGACGGACAACAAAAATTGTTCATGATCGGTAATGATGCAATCGCTCTTGGAGCTGTTGCTGCAGGTTGCCGCTTCATGCCTGCTTATCCAATTACACCAGCATCCGAAGTTATGGAATATTTGCAAAAAGCACTTCCTAAATTGGGTGGAACTGTTATTCAAACGGAAGATGAAATTGCAGCATGTACAATGGCTATCGGCGCTAACTACGCAGGTGCTCGTGCACTAACAGCTTCTGCTGGTCCTGGTCTATCTTTGATGATGGAAGCCATTGGTCTGGCTGGTATGACTGAAACGCCTGTTGTTATCGTAGATACACAACGTGGTGGTCCAAGTACGGGTCTTCCAACGAAACAAGAGCAATCCGACTTGAATGCCATGGTATACGGTACACACGGTGAAATCCCGAAAATCGTTCTATCCCCAAGCACGATTGAAGAATGCTTCTATGATACGATTGAAGCTTTCAACCTTGCTGAGAAATATCAAGTTCCAGTCATTCTGATGACGGACCTACAGCTTTCCCTGGGTAAACAATCTGCAGAGATGCTAGATTACAACCGCATTGTGATTGACCGCGGAGCGCTAGTATCAGAAGCTCCTGAACAAGAAGCGAATCAATTGTTCAAACGTTATGAGTTCACTGAGAACGGTGTTTCACCACGTGTTATTCCTGGCGTGAAGCATGGTATTCACCATGTTACAGGTGTTGAGCATGACCAAACAGGTCGTCCTTCGGAAAGCACTGAAAACCGTCAACGTATGATGGATAAGCGTCTTGAGAAGCTGAAACACATTCAAGTAACAGATGCTATTAAATTCGACGCACCTCATGAGAATCCAGATCTTCTTATTATCGGAATGGGTTCGACTGGTGGAACGATTGATGAAGCAAGAAGCCGCGTTGAACTCGAAGGAATTAAGACAAATCACGCTACAGTGCGTTTGATTCATCCGTTCCCTGCAGAGCAGCTTAGACCTCTTGTTGAAAAAGCGAAAACAGTAATCGTTGTTGAAAACAACGCAACTGGACAATTAGCAGATCAAATTAAACTGCATGTTGGTCATGCAGATAAAATTAAAAACGTACTTAAATACAACGGTAACCCGTTCTTGCCAGCAGAAATTGAACAAAAATGTAAGGAGTTGACTTTAGCATGGCAACATTAAAAGACTTTCGTAACAATGTAAAGCCAAACTGGTGTCCAGGTTGCGGAGACTTCTCCGTACAAGCGGCAATTCAGCGTGCAGCAGCTAATGTTGGTTTAGAGCCTGAAGGTTTAGCAATCGTATCTGGTATCGGCTGTTCCGGTCGTATCTCTGGCTACATCAATGCTTATGGTTTCCACGGTATTCACGGTAGATCTTTGCCAATCGCACAAGGTGTGAAAATGGCTAACCGCGATTTGACTGTTATCGCTTCAGGCGGTGACGGCGACGGCTTCGCAATCGGTATGGGACATACTGTACATGCGATTCGTCGTAACATTGATGTAACGTACATCGTTATGGATAACCAAATCTACGGTTTGACAAAAGGTCAAGCATCCCCACGTAGTGCGGAAGGTTTCAAAACGAAAAGCGTTCCATCAGGTACAATTGAGTCTGCGATCTCACCTTTAGAAGTTGCGATGGCTGCCGGTGCTTCTTTCGTAGCACAATCGTTCTCCAGTAACTTGAAACAGTTAACGGCTGTTATCGAAGCTGGTTTGAATCACAAAGGTTTCTCTTTGATTAACGTATTTAGCCCATGCGTAACTTTCAATAAAGTAAACACGTATGACTGGTTCAAAGAGAACATCGTGGATCTGGATGAAATTCCTGACTATGATTATACAAACCGTGTGATGGCAATGACCAAAATCATGGAAACAAACTCCATGTTGACGGGTATTATCTATCAAAACAAAGAGAAAAAGAGCTATGAAGATTCCATTCCAAGCTTTGCTAAAGAAGGACTTGCGAAACAAGACCTTAAGCTTTCAGAAGCTGATTTCAGCAAAATGCTTACTGAATTCAAATAATAGTTATACCTTGAGGGCATATGGAGATTTTCCGTATGCCTTTTTTGCTGAGCGGCAATACTGGCTACTATCACAAAAAGGTAAAGGATGGTTACTATGAAAACAGTCCCGGTAGGGGTTTCAGCTAGACATATACATCTATCTCACGCTCATATCGATATTTTATTTGGTCAGGGATATGAATTGACGACGTTTAAGGATCTATCACAACCAGGACAATTTGCGGCTCAAGAAACGGTAACGATTGTTGGACCAAAATGTAAGATCGAGAAAGTACGTATTCTTGGACCCGCCCGTCCAAGTACACAAATCGAGGTATCACGAACGGATGCTTTTTCTTTAGGGATAAACCCGCCGGTACGTGAATCCGGACAGATAGAACACACTCCTGGCCTCCGAGTCATTGGTCCAAAGGGAGAGGTAGATTTGGAGCATGGCGTAATAGTCGCGGCAAGACATATTCACTTTCATACTTCGGATGCTGAGAAATGGGGCATTCAAGATAAACAACTTCTGCGTGTCAAAGTGAATGGAGAACGGCCATTGATTTTCGAAAATGTCATTGCGCGTGTATCTGATCATTATGCATTAGACATGCACATTGACACGGATGAGGGGAATGCTGCTGGTGTGAAAACTGGCGATTTAGCTGAACTAATTGATTAATTCTGTAAGTAAATATTCATATATATGTTAATTTCCTTTTGTACTATGTAGGCTTGAGATGTTATAATAAAAGTTGCGTCAGTTTACCACAGCAAAACTCAGTCGACTTATGCAGAAATGTTTTCTACGAAAACTCTGCTTATGCTTACGAAGTTAGTTTTGCTAAAGCAAAACTTTTAGGAGGAAAGAAATTGGCTAACCAAGTGAAATCCGACAAGGATTATTCCCAATATTTTCAGCCTCCTTCACTGACAGATGCAAAGAAGCGCGGAAAAGAAGAGATCGCCGTACACTATGACTTCACCATTCCTGAGGACATGCAGGAGTTCGGCAAAGATAAATATTATTTGATTCGCACTTACGGATGTCAGATGAATGAGCATGATACAGAAGTAATGAAGGGTTTACTCGAGCAAATGGGCTATCAAACGACAGAGGACAAGTACCAAGCAGATGTTATACTGCTCAACACTTGTGCGATTCGGGAGAATGCCGAAGATAAGGTGTTCGGTGAGCTCGGCCATTTAAAGGCACTGAAAGCACAGAAACCAGGCCTTGTTCTTGGTGTTTGTGGTTGTATGTCGCAGGAGGAAGCGGTCGTGAATCGAATTATGCAAAAGCATGCTTTTGTAGATTTGATATTCGGAACGCACAATATTCATCGACTTCCGACATTATTGAAGGATGCCTTCTATAATAAGGAAATGGTCGTTGAGGTATGGTCCAAAGAAGGCGATATCGTTGAGAATTTACCAAAAAAACGTGAAGGAATCCGTGCTTGGGTGAACATCATGTTCGGTTGCGATAAGTTCTGTACATATTGTATTGTTCCTTATACGCGGGGTAAAGAGAGAAGTCGCCGACCACAAGACGTGCTTGCTGAGGTTAGAGACTTGGCTCGACAAGGGTTTCAGGAAATTACGCTGCTTGGACAGAATGTCAATGCCTATGGTAAAGACTTTGAGGATATTACGTATTCATTCGCTGATTTGATGGATGATATTCGTAAAATTGATGTGCCACGTATTCGCTTTACTACATCGCATCCAAGAGATTTTGATGATCGCTTGATTGAAGTACTAGGTAAACGCGGTAATCTTGTAGAGCATATACATCTACCAGTTCAATCGGGCAATACCGAGGTTTTGAAAAGAATGAGCAGAAAATATTCCAGAGATCATTATTTACAACTGGCCCGTAAAATTAAAGAAACGATGCCCGATGTCGTTCTGACAACAGATATTATTGTTGGTTTTCCAGGTGAAACGGATGAGCAGTTCGATGAGACCATGTCTCTTTATGAGGAAGTAGGCTTCGATTTCGCGTTTACATTTATTTATTCGCCGCGAGAAGGTACGCCTGCTGCCGATATGGAAGACAATGTACTAATGGAAGTAAAGAAACAACGTCTTTATCGCTTGAATGAGCTAGTAAATAAACACAGTAAAGCGAGCAACGAGAGATTGTTAGGGCAGACCGTTGAAGTGCTTGTTGAAGGCGAAAGCAAGAATAATGCTGATGTACTAGCTGGTCGCACGCGGACGAACAAATTGATCCATTTTACTGGCGACAAGTCTTTAGTTGGTCAAATGGTTGAAGTGGAAGTGACGCATGCACAAACTTGGATTTTGAAGGGTGAGATTGTACACAAACCCATGAAAATGTCCATTTAATTTGAAGCTGAAACTGATAGGAGCGTGTTTAGAAGTGTCTCAATGTGATCACAAACATAACGATAATGAGCCTCATGCTTTTAAAGTAGAGGAGTTTACAAATACGGAAATGATCGTACGCGAAGATATTTTAACCAAAGCCAAGGAATTGGCTGAATTGTTAACGACTTCGAATGAGGTGCAGTTTTATCAAAAGGCTGAGAAGCAAATCGCTACGAATCCTGATATTCAAGTGCTAATTGGTGCGATCAAAAAGAAACAGAAGGAAGTCGTTGCTTTCGAGACTTTCCAAAATGCTAAAATGATCGAGAAAATTGAGAATGAGATTGAAGTGCTGCAGGATCAATTAGATGAGATTCCGATTGTGAATGAATTCAAGCAAACACAAGAGGACATCAACTATTTATTGCAGCTTGTTATGTCGGTCATTCGTGATACGATTTCGGATAAAATTAATGTAGAAGCAGGCGCGGCGGAAGCTCCGACATCTTGCGATTAAGATAACATCCATTGGGAATTAGAAAATCGCCCTCTACTCAGGCTTATCGCTTGAAATGAGTGGCGATTTTTTCCCAAAAGATCAGCTTATGAAATGAGTCTTTCTATCGGAAAGACGGAAGAATAGACTTACTCGAAGGAGACATTGCCATGCTTACAGTTCGTAATTTAAGTAAAGTATATCCTCCGGACAATGAGGTACTTTCACAAGTGAGCTTTCAAGTAGATGAAGGCGAATTCATTGCGGTTATTGGGAGTAGCGGAAGTGGGAAAACCACATTATTGCGCTGTATAAGTCATCAAGAGAAATGGACTAGCGGTCAGCTGATTTATAACTCCAATGATATCTCGAAGCCAGGTCCATTCGAACGCTTCAAGTTAGGTAGAGATTTCGCATTTCTTGAAGAAAAGCCTGCTTTGAATCGAAATAAAAGCGCTGTCAAAAATGTCATGATGGGTCGTGTCTATCAAACACCTCTGCGTATTTTGACTGGGATGACTTCAAGAGATGAGCATGTGGACAGCATGGATTATTTGGAAAAAGTGGGTTTGCTTGATAAGGGAGAGAAGAAGGTTGGTCAGCTAAGCGGCGGTGAGCAGCAGCGCGTTGCTATTGCTAAAGCGCTTATACTAGGACCAAAGGTGCTTGTCGCCGATGAACCTGTGTCTGGTCTTGATCCGAAATCTACGGAATATATCTTGCAGGATTTGAAATCGCTTTGCAAAGATCGAAATATGAGCGTCATTGCTACTCTACACCAAGTTGAACTTGCGGAGAGATTTGCCACACGTATTTGGGGACTTTCTGAAGGTAAAATTGTGCTGGATATTCCGGCAAGGTCGCTCACCATGCGTGAAAAAAAGCTCATCTTTGGTGAAGTATGATCCAGGTCTTATTCGTTTGCTTAGGAAATATTTGTCGGTCCCCCATGGCTGAAGCGGTTTTTCGTCATCAGGTTAAAGAAGCGGGTCTCGATGCTGTAATTGCTATTGATTCTGCCGGAACTGGTGACTGGCACATTGGACATCCCCCACATCAAGGCACTCGGGACATATTGGATCAGTATCAGATTAAACATGAGGGACTAAAAGCAAGGCAAGTTAGGTCCAATGACTTTATTCAATATACATATATCATTGCGATGGATGCGAGCAATGTAACTAATCTGGCATCGTTTGCACCTGATTTCGTTGAAGGTGAAAAACGAGCTGCTATTCATAAATTGCTGGATTTTTCACCTGATCGCTCCAATAAAGATGTTCCAGACCCTTATTACACGGGTGATTTTCAAGAGGTGTACGAGATGGTCGATGAGAGCTGCGAACGCTTACTAGCCTTTATCATCGAGAAAGAAAAGCTGTAAGATGATCTCTTATGAAATAAAAAAAGCAAGGGTGAGAAAAGAAAAAGATTCTTTTCACCCTTGCTTTTTTGTTGTGGAGGAGTTCTAAAATATAGTTATACCGATGCGCTGCATATATTCAGATATGGCTTTGAGCATACTCGGATGGATGGGAATAATGACATCGGTTGGCCCTATTTCGAACAGCCCGCTGCGGTTATGGACGGTAGCTGCTTGGACATAAATGCGGAAGTAATCAGAACCAGGTGCTACATGGGTGAATTCTCGATTGGCTGATCGCGAGTTTACGAAGGTGACGGCTTTGAGAGCTGAATGATCGTATGGAATAATGCTAATTATATGAACCAACTTGAAATAATAATTAATGTGAGGTTTGTGAAGGATCAACTCTTTGGAAGAGACAGTAAGACCGAAATCCCTCTTTTTATGCGACATTTTCAAGTCGCCCTCAAGTGATTTAATCGGAATGAAATCAGAATTCATAGTAAAGCCCTCCTTACCAGTCATGATGATCGCTTGTCTTAACAGAATAGCACAGATCATCAAGTATGTTAATGGAGGGCGCTGGGTGCTCACTTTTGCTGAAATAAAATGGAGCATTGCGTGCCTTGGTTTAAATTGCTGGAGAAGGAGATTTTTCCGTTCATCATTTTGATAATACTCATGACCACGACGAGCCCAAGTCCAGTACCTTGTGCTTTGGTCGTGTAGAAAGGCTTACCGAGCGAATTTAATTGCTGCTTACTCATTCCAACACCAGTGTCAGAAATAGAAATTTGTACAGCATTAGGCAGCTTACAGGTACTTAATGATATTTTACCGCCGTTAGGCATGGACTCAATCGCATTTTTAACAAGATTCATCAAGCATTGGCGCAGCTTTTTGGATTCTCCTAGGATGTAAAGGGGATCTTCATTTTCATGATTAATATGGATAGCGACCTGGTGATCTGTAGCAAATGGCGTGATGAAACGCAGCATGGCTTCTATCTCTTCTTTGAGTTCTAATTGTTCCTGTAAGTTAGATGACGGCTTGGCATAGTTTAAGTAATCACCCAGGATGGCGTTTGCTTGATCCACACCCGACAACGCAAGGTCGACATACCGTTTGTGATCGTTGAAGGATAGCTCTTTCTGATCCAGCAACTGAAGAAAGCCTCTTGTCGATGTGAGAGGATTACGTATTTCATGAGAAATGGTGGCTGCAAACTGGCCGAGCATTCGATCCTTTTCCAATGCGACAAGTCTCTGTTTGTGAATCTCATGCTTTTTCACAAAAAATTGTAAGTATGTAATCATCCAAAGAGAGAAAAAGGAAAAAATTACGGTGTATGCAGCATACAAAGTAATAGGAGATTGTATGTTCAGCGTTAATAGCGCATACAATACTTCGTACACGAGCAGCATACCCGTTGCATAAGTTAATTTCATCTTAAGTGTAGGTTGATTTGTTATATTTCTGAAGAGCAATCCACCTAATAATAATAAAACAGCACTGCTTATTAGAGCGGGTTGCCAATAGTAATTCAGCACGACCATACAACCTATGTTAAATAAGGTCCAGGTAATAAAAGCTGGAATAAATCCGATAAACAGAATCACAGCAATCAAGCTGATCGGAAACAAATGGAGGGAATAAATTAAGGGATCAATGTCTTCAAATTTCCAGTACAAAAAGATGAGTACGATTAAAACTATTGTGAATAGAAATCTACGCTGATATTCTTTGTAAATGAAAATAGGGGTAAGAACTAGATGGATTAATATAGCACTCATGATGTAGAAGAGACCATGTAGTTCATTGGAAATGATTGAATGGAGCAAATGAAATGCCATCCTTTCCGATGTACGACAGTATCTTTTTTATTTCTACATTATCTCACAAAAACTGACCTTATCAAGGGAAATGGGTCATTTAGAATGCTAAAGATTTGATAAAGACTTATGGTGTTATTCCTATAAACCGCTGTATAATAAAGAAACATGAAGATGCAAGCGTTTACAATCTAAGTTGGTTGTCAAACAAGGAGAGATGAGGATGCGGATGCGGTCGTGCTCACAGGTTTGCGGTGTTGTCTTTAATCCGATTGATGATGATTATGTGGACGTATGTGAGGATTGTGAGGATGCCGATAAAGATAATTTTGCTCAAGAAGAGAATATAGGGCCGAGAAGTTACTATTTGGGAGGGTGCGGCCTCATTATTGATTATTTACTATGAATGGACCCTTTTAAAAAAAGGTTGATTACCAGAGATTTCTTGTTACAATGAGAGTAGATTTACTATTCATACTATTCATTATTTATGCAGTTCATTTTTGAAAGGAGACCTGGCATGGTAACTTTACCTAAATTGAACGATCTCGGTTTTTTTGAGATTAGACTGGAATCCATCGGTGGGCTCGGCGCGAATCTAGCGGGTAAGATGCTGGCGGAAGCGGGAGTCGTTGGGGTGGGTTTGAACGGGGTTAGCTTTTCTTCCTATGGTTCAGAAAAGAAAGGATCGGCAGTGAAAGCACATATAAGGTTTTGTGACATGGATACGAGAATTCGGGATACATCACCGGTCGAACGACCGCATGTTGTGGGTGTTTTTCACGAATCGCTTTCCAAAACTGTAAACGTTATCAGTGGCATCTATGAAGATAGTACAGTACTTGTAAATTCGACAAAAACACCAGATGAATTGAAGGAAAAGATGAAGCTCCGGGGCGGTACCATTGCAGTTATCGATGCAATTGGAATCTCATTAGAAGAGAAGAATCGCGTGAATATGGCGATGCTTGGTGCGCTATTCCGGTTGTGTGATTTCCTTGATCCAGATGTCATGAGAGGCGTTATTCGTAAATCGTTAGAAAAGAAATATCCGCTTGCTGTTGCACCAGCCCTACGAACGTTTGACCGTGGTTACGATGAAGTTAAGTTCCAAACGTATGCGCTTCCAGAAGGGGAGACGATGCCCGATTTCGTTCGTTTCGATACGCCAGTCCTTGGTTATGAAACACAGTCCATTGGGGGCGTCATTACGAATCCTGGGAACAGCATTCTGAAAGATTTAAGTATTTCACGTGCGGGGATGATGCCGCATTTCCATGAAGATAAATGTATTCACTGTGCCTCCTGCGATAACGTGTGTCCGGATTTCTGTTTCGTTTGGGATGAACTACCCGACAAGAAGGGGCGTCCTCAAATGTTCTTACAGGGGATCGACTATCAATACTGCAAAGGTTGTCTTAAATGTGTACAGGCTTGTCCGACCGAAGCGCTCACTAATGAGCGGGAAGAAGATGGTTATGCGGACTTAAATCGCATGCCGCATCGATTCAATCTAGCTATAAACTCTTAGAGAGAATTTATGGGAGAAGGGTGGAACTACTCGCATGTCCATTGATATCAAAAAGGAATTAGGGCAAGCCAAGGTCGAGCAGCGCATTGTATATGAATCAGGTAACGAGATGGCGGCTTATGCGGCTCATCAAATTAATTATCATGTTATGGGATACTTTCCGATATCTCCATCTACGGAGGTTGCGCAATTTCTTGATCTAATGAAGTCCAATGGACAGCATGATATCGTGCTCATTCCAGCAGACGGTGAACATGGTTCGGCAGGCATTTGTTATGGCGCATCAACTGCTGGCGGCCGCGTATTTAACGCGACAAGCGCCAACGGTTATTTGTACATGTTGGAACAAATGCCGGTACAATCTGGGACACGCTTTCCCATGGTGATGAACTTGGTATGCCGCTCCGTATCCGGACCCTTGAATATTCATGGGGATCACTCTGACTTGTACTATGCTTTAAATACGGGATGGCCGATTGTGATGTGTCGGGACCCGCAAGCGGTCTATGACATGAATATCATAGCTTTAAAGCTAGCTGAAGATCCGGAAGTTCGATTGCCGGTTTTGGTTGCTTCGGACGGTTATTTCACGTCTCACCAAAAGCGTAGAGTACAAACGTTCGCGCATCGTGAGGATGTGCATGCTTTCGTAGGTGAGAAGCCACAGGGCTTCCCGGATACGCTGGATCGTGATAATCCGATCACCGTAGGTCCTTATATGAATGAGCCGGATTATATTAATAACTGCTACCAGCAGTCCATGGCCATGTACAACGCTGAAGGTGTTTATGATCGTATACGGCAGGAATACGCTGAGTTGACAGGCCGTGATTATCCGATTCTTGAGCTATATCGGATGGAGGACGCGGAAGTCGCCGTGTTCTTGATGAATTCGGCTTCCGAAATCATCAAGGACGTCGTCGACCAACTCCGCGAGAAGGGCATTAAAGCCGGATCGATCGCGCCAAACATCATCCGTCCATTCCCAGCAAAGCAGATTGCTGAAGCTTTGCAGAATGTGAAGGCGATCACCGTTGGCGATCGCGCGGATTCCTATGGCGGCCATGGCGGCAATATGGTCAACGAAATTAAAGCGGCGCTGTTCACACATGGGAACAGAGATACGCTTGTCATAAGCCGAATCTACGGCTTAGGTGGCAAGGACTTTTATGCCGAAGACGGGCATAGTTTGTTCCAATTTGCCATTGACGCTGTACAAAGCGGCAAGGTGGAAGTTCCCTTCGATTACTACGGCCACACGCCAGGTGATCCTTCGAAAGCGCCGAAGCGGGTGTTGACGCCGATGAAGTATGAGGATTTGAAGACGGGACTCATCACGGTAACGCCGGATGAGAACACGGGCAAGCTGAATGTGCGTATCCCGCCTTTACGTGCATTGACGAAGAAACCGAAGCGTATTGCTCCGGGGCATGGCGCATGTCCAGGCTGCGGCATTTTCTCCGGCTTGGAGCTGTTTTTCAAAGGGATTGAAGGCGATATTGTCTCGATCTTCCATACAGGCTGTGCGATGGTTGTAACGACGGGTTATCCGTATTCGGCTCACAAAGCGACATATATTCATAACCTGTTCCAGAACGGCGCAGCGACCCTCTCAGGAGTTGTGGAGATGTTCTGGGAGCGCAAGCGTCGTGGCGAACTCGACCATTTGGGTCTGAAGGACGATTTCACCTTCGTGATGATCACTGGTGATGGCGGAATGGATATTGGGATGGGGCCCGCGATCGGAGCGGCTTTGCGCAATCATAAAATGATTATTCTCGAGTACGATAACGAGGGATATATGAACACGGGTGCTCAGTTGTCTTATTCGACGCCAATGGGTCATCGTACATCGACTTCGAACGTTGGGAAGCATCAAGGTGGTAAAGTGTTCCATCACAAGGATACAGCCCAAATTATGGCCGCTACCCATATTCCATATGTATTTACGGGGTCGGAAGCGTATCCGCAGGATCTTGTGAAGAAGGCCGCGAAAGCACAATGGTACGCCCAAAATGAGGGCTTGGTGTATGGGAAAATTCTCATTGCCTGTCCATTGAACTGGCTGTCAGATGACCAGGAAGGCTCCAATATCGTCGGAGCTGCAGTAGATTCCTGCTTCTTCCCGCTCTATGAAGTGGAGCACGGGGTTACGTCCATCACGTATAATCCGGAGGATAAGAGCAAGAAGATTCCACTATCGGATTGGCTCAAGACGATGGGGAAAACGAAGCATATGACGAAGCCTGAATATGAGGGTTCCCTGAAATCGTTCGAAACGGAAGTCGAACGTCGTTGGAATATGTTAAAAGCCAAACATGAGAATGCTTATTTATAAGTCGTCATCATGAGAAAACCTTTATCGAGGCCATTCAAAGATGAGCGACCGCGTTTAGATGTAGGTTTTATCGTCAATAACAAAGCGGTTTTCGGAAACCGAAAACTTATACTTTCTTATGTGGAAAAAATGAAGGCACATTCACCTATGTGGTGAACGTGCCTTTTTATCGGAGGAATGAAAGATGCCCTATGTGTTGCAGCACAAAATATCGCAGCAGATTTTCACATGTACACTTGTCAATCACTACGGTTTAGCTTATTATGGTGTTAAATTTTGGCCGGATTTAGAGGAGGCTGAGCAGGAATATCCTGCTTTTCTACACAACATGGGGGGAATGGAGTCGGATGCTTGGCAAGTGACTGAGCTCGAGGAAGGGGAAATGAAGCTCTGCAATGTGAAGTTGAAAAATGACCCTAATTTGCAAGTGTTTTGGCCTCTTACACGAAAACCGGAAGTCCGTAAACTGGAAAAATAAACCGTAGCGTCAATAGGTACGCAGCCACTATGAGTTCGACGAGAAACGCAACCTTTCGCCTATATTCGTGAAGAACCCCCTCAAACTATAATAAGGATGCGGTAGAAAAAATTAACATCACAACGTAATGGCATACCGAGCGAAAGTTTGGGACGCAAAGCTATAGGGGCTCTCGTGCCAAAGGTACAGTGCTAGCCAGCTGCCGAATGCGATGGGACCCCTCTACAAGAAAAGGATGACCCTGCTGAGGAAAACGGGCCATCCTTTTTACGATGTAGAGGAGGTGACAGGTTCAAATTATCCATTTCGTCAGTGAATCAGATACATCTAGAGCGATATCAACCTATGGAGGAAGACACGATGAGAAAATGGAAAATGGTTATCGGAATGCTTGTTTTAGCGCTTACTTTTGTAGTCCCTGCAGCCATTCAGGCAAATGAGGGGATAACGACAAAGGCACAAATTGTTTCGGGGGTAAGCTTCAGAGATCAAGCTAGTACTTCAAGCAATGTTATACGTTTATTGAAAACAAACGAAATTGTTACCGTCACGGACTATGTAACGACGAATTGGTATAAAATCAAGGATGCACAGGGTGTAAGCGGATATGTTTCGACGAATAGTAAATATATAAAAATAACTAGCAATGCGGAAATCATCTATGGCGTAAACTTTCGCACACTTCCAGCTTCCGAACCCGGCTCTAAGATTATTCGGATGCTTAGTAAAGGGGAAGACATCCTCGTTACAGCAAAAGTCAATGACAGCTGGTATAAAATTCAAGACGCTAATGGAACTAGCGGGTATGTAAGCACAAATAGTAAATACATAAGCACTGATTTCTCTGTCATCAAACCCAATCTACCTCTCGCCGACGAAATTAAAGCTGTTATTGCAGCTGGCCAAGTTTACTTAGGCACTCCTTATGAATTTGGTTCGGTACGCAACGATACCACGACCTTCGATTGCTCGGATTTCATTCAAACGATGTTCTGGGATGCTCTACGATTCTCCGTACCTAGCGATTCACAAGCACAAGGCAACTATGTTAAATCGTTAGGTCCTGTTAGTAAGGATTGGAAAAGTTTGAAACGTGGAGATCTGATGTTCTTCAGCAGCTACAAAGGGAGTAAAGCATCAGATTATGATAACGTGAACGTTCTTACAGAACCGATCACGCATGTTGGACTTTATTTAGGAAATGGGAATATGCTGCATACGTATTCGATCGAATCCGGCGGAGTTCGTACGGATACGATCGATGGGAAGCAATGGGAAAATCGATTTTTGTTCGGCGGCAGTGTTTTACGATAAGTGATTGTTCGATCAGAGGAATTTTGCCATATACTATAGATAGGGGCGGATGCAGCTTCAGCATCCGCTTCTTCCTCATTCTAAGGAGAAAGGAAGAACCTTATCTTTGAAACCTTTGACGACGACCCAACCACTGGAATTTCGGAACACAACGGAAAGAGGACTTAACCTAGATACCGTACACGAGCGTATTCTCCATTTCATGCGTCACGACCCCGTAGCAACCTACAAATTTATTATTGGTACGGATTGTCAGGTACACACAGGTCATACGAAATTCATTACCGGTGTAGTTATCCAGCGGTTAGGAAAAGGAGCGTGGGCGTGTTATCGTCAAGTCATCGTTCATCGGGCCCTACATTCGATTAAGGAAAAGCTTTCGATGGAAACTGCTTTGAGTGAAGAAATTGCCATGTATTTTGATGAGTCTAAACGACAGGATATGGAAAATATTATTCTTCCACATCTGTATCAAGGTGCTTCCTTCGACATGTTTATTCATATTGATGCCGGTGACGATGAAAATAAGAACAGGACGGCTAAATTCGTCCAAGAAATGGTGCGGAGAGTGGAATCTGTTGGTATGGTTCCTGTTATTAAACCAGATTGTTACGTAGCTTCGGCCTATGCCAATCGTTTTTCGAAAAAGCCGTATCAGCCAATTTATAAGAATCATGAGGTCATCGATGGAATCCTATAAGAGAAATAGCAACCGTTAGTTCGAAGTGGTCACCTCGATCATAGGAACTGACGGTTTTGTTTGGCCCAAGAAGGTTGTGAAAAGAGGATTCCTCCGCTTCTTAGCGAAATAATGCTTCTACAAGGTTAGAAAGAAAGGGGAGAACAAGATGAGCAAAACATTTATAATAGAAGCCGTTATGCTAGCGGTGCATGGTCAGTTAATGCTGCCTGGGCAGCCTGTTACTTATGTGATACCTTATACCAGCATTCAGGAGTTATACGAGCTTCAGACAGGCAGTGAGCCGATCATGTTAGAGGAAGAAGACGATGGCTTCGTGAAGCAAATGATTGGTGAGCTGATTGCTTTCTTCGAGGAATCTTTTAATAAGAAAAAAATTGAAAAAGCGTTAACTGTTCCATGGCGTAAAAGCCCACCTTTACCAATAAATGAGTATGTCACCTTAATGATTGTTTTTGCGATCGACAATGAGGAGTATGGGGACAATTTCGACCCGATTGAAACCGAATTAATTCTGACGGCGATCAAAGAACAGGCTGCTCTGTTAACTGACCAGTTAGATTTCATTGAACGTATGGTTCAAGCAGGAATTCCAGTCGAAGCTTATGACGTAGAGGATTTTGAATTTGCGGTAGAAGGTGACAATCAGGTTTAGAAAGAGGAGTTGAGGAATGCAATTATGCGTGTCAAAGATCAAGAGGAGCAATTAACCTCACTGCCAACATACTGGTTTCCAGCTCAAACATGGTCCATGCGTGTTGGCGCGGGAGGTATGAATAATACAACTCGGTTCGTAGACGTGGAAGGTACTTCCTATGTTCTTCGATTGTACGAAACTCATCGTGACATGGACAAAATAATTTTCGAGCATAGTGTTCTTTTGGCATTAGATAAAGAAAAAGATAAGCTTCACTTTCGTGTGCCTGTGCCCGTAGAGCTCCCAGCTGGGGGGACAGTTGTTCGATTAGACGCTAAGGAAGGCAAACTGGCTGCCTTATTTACGTACACAGATGGCTGCAATCCTACTTGGGGGAATACGCATCAACTGCTGCAATTCGGAGAGGCTGTCGGAAAGCTGTCATCTGCTCTGGCTGCGATTTCCATGGAACTTGAACCTGTCTACCCACCGTACTATGAAATTGAACATATCCATCCCCGCTGCACGCCAGATGCGATTCAAGAGTTCTGTCTTCAACCACCAGAACCATTCAGGATGCAGCGCGATGAGCTTTCCTATATATTTGGTCGATTTGCTGCTTTTTATAAGGCTATTCCTTATCTTCGAAAGCTTCCACATCAACTCGTTCATGGTGATATCAACGGGTCTAATATGCTGGTTAATGCCGATGGTCAAATTACGGCCGTACTTGATTTTGAATTCGTAACGCTAGATGTTCGAGTTATGGAGTTAGCGGTCTGCTTATCAGATCTTATCGATCCCACTCTACCGTTAGAAGAACTGCGACGCAATTGTACTGCCTTTTACAAGGGGTATGGCCAATCGATTCATTTGAGAGAGGAAGAAATTGTGTTGTTGCCTCTTCTGATCGAGCTTCGTCGGTTGGATGTATTTATCCATTTTCTGGGAAGATATTTAGATGGGGTGGATGCTCAAGGGGTGCTCGTTGATATTATTCATAACACATTTAACAAAACGAAGTGGCTGCAAATGAATGGCTCGGAGCTTGTGCTTACTTTGCTCAAATAGCATGCGTGAAGATGGGGTAATCGTACAAGTGATAGTTCTCTGGATGGAATACCATATAGCACCAATTGAAAAGGTGGTGTTTAGGTATGCCTAAAGGTGTTTATCGGGGCAATGTTCTCGCTATGCCTAACTGTGGTCGTTTTTGCCGTAATGTGTGTACACGATTATTTGTTGTTGGGCGCAATCAATGTATTGCGGATTGTCTGCGGTGTGGTGGATTACGCGGAAGTGCAAAGTCCACTGTGAAATCAAAAGGAAAAATGGCTCACAAATCAAAACGTAAATGTCATTGCGGCTGTGGCAAATGTAAATAAATTTGAAATAACTGGCGAAGGAATTCGGCAGTTTTATTTCTGATTGTAGGTAAAATAAATGCATGACTAACCTTGAGGTAAGTAAGACACGTTTTTTTCAGTTCTTTTTTTGTTGCCTCGGTTAACCTATACTAGTACTTAAGAAGCCAATTTACTGGTGAAACTTTGGTAGAAACATACGAAGTAAGTTTTCTACGAAAACTCTGAGGAGGACAAACATGGTCTATCAAGCAAGCTCAACGCGTTATGCAGAAATGAAATATAATCGTTCAGGCAAATCGGGACTTAAGCTCCCGGCCATTTCATTAGGTTTGTGGCACAATTTCGGTGGATTAGATCTCCATGAGAATGGAAGGGCTATGCTGCTTCGTTCTTTTGACTTAGGGATTACGCATTTTGATTTGGCTAATAACTACGGGCCGCCACCAGGGTCAGCTGAGGAAATGTTTGGTAAGGTGTTGAAAAGTGACTTGGCCGCGTACCGCGATGAGTTGATCATCTCAACTAAAGCTGGTTACCACATGTGGGAAGGTCCTTACGGTGAGTGGGGCTCTAAGAAATATCTAGTATCCAGCTTGGATCAAAGTTTGAAAAGAATGGGATTGGAATATGTAGATATTTTCTATTCACACAGACCGGATCCGAATATACCATTCGAAGAGACTATGGCTGCCCTGGATTTAATTGTTCGTCAAGGTAAAGCTTTGTACATAGGACTTTCTAATTATACGGCAGAGCAAACGAAAGAAGCAGTAACGATTCTGAAAGGTCTGGGAACACCGCTGTTGATTCATCAACCTTCATACAGCATGTTGAATCGTTGGATTGAGAATGGCCTGCAGGATGTGCTGGATGAGTTTGGCGTAGGCAGCATCGCGTTTTGTCCGCTTGCACAAGGCCTGCTGACGAACAAGTACGTGAGTGGGGTGCCAAGTGATTCTCGCGCGGGTGGGAAGAGTCAATTCCTGAACACGAAAGATATTACGGAAGAGAAACTTGCACAAATTAATCAACTGAATGAGATAGCGAGCAGTCGTGGACAAAGCTTGGCGCAAATGTCGCTAGCTTGGGTTCTTCGCGGCGAGCGAGTAACGTCAGCGTTGATTGGTGCAAGTCGTGTGTCTCAAATTGAAGAGAACGTAGCTGCACTTAAAAACCTAGCATTCTCTCCAGAAGAATTGGCTAAAATTGAAGAAATCCTGAAGTAATCTTCAGGATTCCAGTCGTTTATCAATCGCTTCGGACATTGTTCTATCTGTGAGATGCGCATAGATTTGCGTTGTTTCAGGGGAAGCATGTCCGAGCTGCTCTTGGGTTTTGTACAAGTCATTCTGTAAGTAATAATCTGTGGCGAACGAGTGCCGCAGCTTGTGAACAGACAGGTAGGGCTTGCCGAAGCGCTTAGCGTACTTGATAACGAGTTCTTGGATAGCCCGTTTCGTCATACGTTCGCCCTCTTTTTTGCCATTTGCGATGGCAAGGAAGAGGGCTTTTTCCTTTTTGAGCGGCTTATAGCGAGTTGAGCGGATGGCGATATAGTCCGTTAGAGCTTGAATAGCTTCATTACGGAAGTATACGGGAGTTTTGAACGTGTCATCATTCTTACCTTTGCGATATACGTATGTAAGCTTCTTCTTGAGGTCAATATCATCGACGTTCAGATTGAATACTTCCGATACACGTAGCCCTGAATTAAGTATGAGTGTAATGATGCAAGTATCTCTTATTTTGTTCAACTCGTAGGAGTAGAGAGCTTGCTTATTGGTAGCTACATCGTGTTCATAGCCATGCTGCACATACGCAATAAATTCAACGATCTCCTCTTCTTGAAGCAGCTTGCCCTCGAGTTTAGCGGCACTATCTTTGGGTCTATGCGAGCGTTTGATCTCCACTTTGGCCATCACATTCCGCTTCAGAAGCGGGTAGAAATTATCGTCCTCGGCAATTTGGCTTAAATAATGGAATAAGGAACGTAAAGCGGAAAGCTTACGGTTAATCGTCGTTTTCACATTAGCCTGGACTTTACGAGTAGCTAGGAACATGCGGAAGTTGTCAACGCTATCCATATGTAATTTCTCCAAATCCTCCAGAGGAACTTGGTTCATTGAGGGAGCAGAACTTAATCCTTCGGCCAACAGCCAGGATAGAAAGATTTCGTAATCACGCACATACTCAAGTAAAGAGGATGGAGAGAGGTCTGGCAGCTTATAATTGATAAATTTCTCAATATACCACGGCATAGTAGGGATTCTTTTTTCTAATTCAAGGCGATCTTTGACTTTAATGATGTTCATAGGTAAATGTCACCTCACTAGCTTCTTCTTGCTGTTAGTATAGCAGTGGGTAAGGAAAATTGGTAGAAGAAGGTCGATTCGAAGAATATGACCCTGTGTTAATATAAAATGTACCAAACTATTCTACGCAGTCGCACGTCTTAGCCATACAAGACCAAATCTTATACGCGCGTAGAAAAAGGAGCGTCTTTTAACCTCATGACGATGAATGGCAAGTTAGAAAAGTTGCTTATTGCATGTATTACGGAACATAAAGAAAATGTGTATCGTCTAGCTTACAGTTACGTTAAAAATTCGGAAGATGCCCTCGATGTCGTTCAAGACGCCATACATAAGGCTTTTGCCTCAGCCGGCTCTCTGAAAGACACCGCATCCATAAAGAGCTGGTTTTACAGGATTGTTGTAAATACTTCATTGGATTTCTTGAGGAAGCATAAGAAAATTCAAGTTGTTGATGAAATCACGATGGAATCGTATGCTCAAGGCAGTGAAGATGCCTATGCCAATATTGATCTGGAAAGGGCACTGGATGATTTGCCGACAATCTATCGAAGTGTGATCGTACTAAGATTTTTTGAGGATTTGAAGATTGATGAAATCGCCGAGGTTTTACAAGAAAACATCAGTACGATAAAAACGCGATTGTATCAAGCCCTCCGATTACTCCGGATTAAAATGGTCGACGATAAGTTAGAGGAGGTCAACTAAAATGAATGAGAAAATAGAACAAATGAAACAACACTATATGGATATTCCGATTCCAAAAGAACTGGATTTTATCGTAAACAAAGCCATTAAGCAAAATAAGAAAAAGAAAAACAATTTTAAATGGGGATTTGCAGTTGCAGCAGCGGCTATCTTGTTTGTCACAGGTATCAATACTAGTCCTACTTTGGCCCATGCTTTATCTGAGGTGCCTCTCGTTGGAGACGTCGTTAAGGTGCTAACTTTTAGAGAATATAAGTTCAATGATGGAACCTATAAAGCTAATTTAGAAGTGCCTGTAATCACGAATCTGGATAATAAAACCTTGGAAAATACTCTGAATAACAAATATCTGGAAGAAGGCAAGAAGTTATATGCTGACTTCATGATTGAGATGGAAAGTTTGAAGGAAAATGGCGGTGGTCATGTAGGTGTAGAAAGCGGTTATGTCATCAAAACTGATAACGATCACATCCTTTCAGTGGGAAGATACGTGGTAAATACGGTCGGATCCTCCTCAACAACATTCAAATACGACACAATCGACAAGAAGAAACAATTGCTGATCACTTTGCCAAGTTTGTTTAAAGATGAAGCATATATCCGTGTTATTAGTGAAAATGTTAAGGAGCAAATGAAGGAACAGATGAAGCGGGACCCGCAGAAGATTTATTGGGTTGAAGGTGTTTCTAATAAGGTAAATTCATACTTTAAAACCATCACGAAGGATCAAAACTTTTACATCAATACGAATGGTCAACTCGTTATCTCTTTCCAGAAATACGAGGTCTCTCCTGGTTATATGGGCGTTGTAGAGTTTATTATTCCGACTTCTGTGCTGTCTGATATTTTGACGATGAAAGGCGAGTATATTCAATAGGAATAAAAAAAGGAACATTTACTAAAATTAATCGGGTATGAAAAATTCAGCTGGGGGTATCTCAATGCAACAACAACAAACGCCGCAACAAAATCAACAAGGTTTTGAGCAAATAAAAGAAGCTGCCCAAAAAGCAGAGCAAGCTGCTGAACAAACGCTGCAAGTTGCTCAGGAGATTTATTCACAGGCGACTGAAGCTGCACTGACCGAAGCAGAACAACAGCTGCAAGATCTTCAGGGACAAATCCAACAAGCCCAGCAAAAGACAGAAGATTTAAAACAAGAATTACAAACGACACAAGAATCGCAGCAATCTCAACAATCTCAACAACAATCTCAGCATTCTCAACAATCTTCGCAGTCTCATCAATCCCATCAAACCCAATAGCGCAACGTAAGAGAGTTAGCGTAAAAAGTCTGTGCATCTGCAACAGGCTTTTTTTGCTTAGAGGGGTCGCAAAAAAAGTGTTGTCTGTACATGACATCATGTGTTAATATGTGGAAAATAAACGGAAGGGCTTCTAGGGATCCGAACCTACAAAGGTGGCGAACCGAGCGAAGCCGACACGGATACATAACGTGTTACACCGTAAGGGATAAAAGACCTTCGGAAAGTTCCGCCTGTTTAGGCGAAACGGACCGAGGTCTTTTTTGCTTTACCGAAATAAAAAGTGGAGGGAACAGAGATGGCATCGATCCGTGTGGAACAATTGGGGAAATCCTTTCGACTCAAGAAAAAAGAAGAAGGCTTTATGGCTAGTGTTCGAGCACTGTTAAAGCCGGAGTATGTAGACAGGTCAGCTGTAGAGGGTATAACGTTCTCCGTAGATCAGGGGGAAACGCTTGCATTTCTCGGACCGAATGGTGCCGGGAAATCCACGACGATTAAGATGCTGACAGGCATCCTTCATCCTACAACAGGTCAGGCTGAAGTTCTAGGCTGCTGTCCATGGAAGGAGCGGACGAAGCTGAGCTATCAAATAGGCTCTGTCTTCGGGCAAAAATCGCAGCTTTGGTATCATTTGCCTCCCATCGATACCTTCGAGTTAATGAGCCGTATTTACGAGCTGCGGCGCAGCGAGTATGTACGCCGGCGTGATGATCTTATAGAGAGATTTGAGCTTGGACCCTATTTGCATACGGCAGTGAGGAAGCTCTCGCTAGGCGAACGGATGCGCTGTGAGATCGCTGCTTCCTTGATGCATCGCCCGCAGGTGTTGTTCCTTGATGAACCTACGATTGGGCTCGACGTTGTCGTTAAACAGCGAATACGCGAGCTTATTCTAGAGTTAAAACGTGAAGAAGGAACAACCGTTTTTCTTACGTCACATGATGCTGGTGATATTGAGCGGCTATGTGACCGGGCGATTGTTATCAATCATGGCCGGATTGTCTTCGATGACCGTGTCGAGGTTATGAAGCAGCAGTTTTTGACTCAAAAAACCGTGCGCCTTGTACTGGAAGAGGAGCCGGATGCCATACAAATTATAGGGGTGAAGGTACTCGAAAGAAGTGGTGTAAGAATTTCGCTTTCCGTCGATATGGGGCAAACAACAATTGAAGCAGCGCTGTCCCAAATCATGGCTGAGCACCGAATCATTGACGTTACGGTTGAAGATCCACCGATGGAGGACATCATCACACGTATGTATGGGAACTTCGGTAAGGAGGAGAAAGAACATGAACAACTGGAGAAAATCGGTTAAATATGCCTTTATCGGCAAAATCACACTTCGCAATCAACTTGCTTATGTGGCCGATTTTCTTATCCGCTCGTTGTTTCTGCTGTTGATTCTTTATGTTTTTCTTCAACTATGGCAGACAACGTTTCATGGCGAGGGAACGGAAACCATAGCAGGCTTCAGCTTCAAGCAGATTATGTGGTATCTCGTTATAACGGAATCGATGATCCTCGCCTGTCCAAGTCTCTGCTCACGCGTTGAGGAAGAAGTGAAAAGCGGGGATATCGTTTTCAAATTTGTACGGCCTGTCAATTTTGTCGCCTTTCACTATGTCGAATATATGAGTGAAGCTGCGATTCGTTTTCTCGTCAACGCGGCGCTTGGCGGTCTGTTAGGATTGCTTATTATGGGTCCGCCTAATTTTGGTTATGGGTTACTATGGTTGCCTATTGTGGCACTGTGCGGTTTCACGGTTAATTTCATGTTGAATATGGTTTTAGCGCTAAGCTCTTTCTGGGTGGAGGAGACACGCGGATTGGAATTCGTATACAACAAATTTTTATTTACGATTGGCGGCATGCTGATGCCTCTGGAGTTGTTTCCCGACTTGCTGCAGCGGATAGGACGTTGGCTGCCGTTTCAAGCCATAGTCTACATCCCTGCCAAGACAACAGTGACCTTTGATGGAGCTCAATTGCCAAGCATGATCAGCACTCAGCTAATATGGGTTGTTATCATTGGCATAATTGTCTCATTGGTCTATAAAAAAGGAGTGAAAAAGCTCAATGTTAACGGTGGATAGCCGCAAATTGACACCCATTAGTGAATTTGATCAGCCGGGTAAATTCGTGCGTTTACTTCGTTTCGTTTGGCAATGCTGGAAACTAAATCTTGCTGGCGCCATGGAGTTTCGCATGAGCTTCCTTCTTACGGCCGGTATGATGGTCATCAATAATGTGGTGTGGATTGTGTTCTGGGGACTTTATTTTGGCCGATTTCCTGTACTGAACGGATGGGAACTGCAGGATGTGATGATGCTATGGGCTGTAGCGGCTGGCGGCTTTGGCGTTATGGAAACGTTTTTCGGTAACGCTATGCGAATTTCGAATCTGATTGCAACCGGACAGCTTGATATTTTTTTAACTCAGCCTAAGCCAGTACTGCTTCATGTTCTCATCAGCCGAATGTCGGTAAGTGCAATTGGGGACGTCTTGTTCGGACTTATAATTTACGTCGCATTTGGAGATAAATCGATGATAGGCTTTATAAAATTTGGTTTAGCCATGCTGTTGTCGACGCTGATTTTCATGTTTTTCGCGGTTATTGTGAACTGCCTTGCGTTCTGGTTGGGGAGTGCAGATGGGTTGAGTTTTCAGCTATTTAATGGGCTCCTGACATTCACCACGTATCCAACGAGCATATTTCGGGGGCTGGGCAAAATCGTACTGTTTACTGTGTTGCCGGCGGGGTTCATCAGTTACTTACCAATTGGGTTGTTACGACAGGTGGATATTCCATTTATATCAGGTGCCATAGCTGTGACAGGTCTGCTTGGCATGGGAGGCATCTATTTGTTTTACACAGGACTCAAGAGATACGCCTCAGGCAATATGATGGGGCTTCGGCGTTAATTGGGTAAAAAGGGATAAGCTGCATATAGTTGACGCATGCTATAGGTGGAAGCCGCTTTATAGAAGTAACAAAGGAGCTGATATCTATGGCGCGACGCCGACGTGGACAACAACCGATGCAACAACCAATGCAACAATCAGTGCAACAACAGATGCAACAACCAATGCAACAATCAGAGCAACAACAGATGCAACAACAGATGCAACAACAGATGCAACAACCAATGCAACAACAGATGATGCAGAATCAACCGTATGGGTTGACTAATACAAAGCTTGGACCCTCTCAAAATTATAGCAATGCGGTCGAACCTACCCATAATGGGAATTTTGCATGGAATGGTCAACCGATTCCAAACGTACAGATGTACCAGCAAACTGGACAATATGGGCAGCAGTCATTTATTCCTCAAGCTCGTAACAATGGAACACAGGCTTCCCAAGGTGGAATGCCGGTTCCAGGTTCTTCTGGGAACATGAATGCCGAGTATGGTCAGCGAAACACGGGAATCAACCATGCGGATGCGAGAAATGTAGGCTTTCAAGGGGGATATACCGGCTATGGTGCGAATGGCCAACCAACCCAATATGGCACTTTTATGCGGGATGGAACGCAGTATGGTGCTGGTCCACACACGATAGACCCCAATAAAGCTATTATTCAATCCGTCCATTATGGAGATGGCGGCATCAGCGCGGTTCAATTCCAAGATGGCAGGGTGGTTGATATTGCTAATGCCATTGCTATGACAGAAGCAGGACTGATTGAAGATGTGAATACGGGTAGGAATCGGGAAGGTCAAAAAACGCTCAGATCTTATCCGGATGGCGATCCAAGCAACAATTTATCTAATTTACCTCGATTTTAAAAAGATTAATTTATGCAGTTTGCCATGTGCAAACTGCATTTTTTCGCGCAAGCCAGCTTGATAAGCGCCGAAGGCGGAGCCTCAGTTTTTTATCAATAGGTGCTCCAAAATGAAAAAGCCACCGTTACAAGTCGGCAGCCTTTTTGCTCTAGTGGTTTAATGAGCTCATATAATAGCATTCTTTGAATGCGGATACATTTTATTTTTTGAAATTTGCCAGATACTTGAGAACAAGTCCAAGTGCGCCGAGGTAATAAGCAATTAATAATACGAAGCCTGTTGGATCAAGAGACAACATGTTGGAAATTAAAAATAAAGGGAAAACATAGAACAGCATATCTTGCAGATAAGTCAGAATCAGAGTGCTGGAGAAGCTGCCAGCTTTGAGTGCTTTATATAAGCCTAGTAAAAAGCTAAGCCCCATAAAACCCAGAACTACCAACATCGAATAGAGCATCCAACCCGTAAGTGTAAGTGTCATTTAGATTCACCTCCCCGCAGGAAGATTTTCTTTCTACTTTATCATATGCTGTCACATAACAAGTCGTACTAGGACAACACGATTATTTTATATAAAAATCATGTTTACATAACTATAATTATGTAAACAAATTTTAAAGCTGCATATTATTCCGATAAATAAGGGGGGAGACGCCTACGTATTTCTTAAATAGCCGGGAGAAGTAAAAAACATCTTTATAACCAAGTGAATCTGCGATCTCCTTTACGGTATCGTCTGAATTCAGCAGAATGTTTTTCGCTGCAGCCATTTTCAAACGGTGAATATAGGCTCCAAGTGGGTAGCCGGTATATTCGCTTACGATCCTCCGGAGCGTAGAAAGCGAGATATGGTGTCGTTTTGCGATAACCGCCGCGTCAAAAGGCTGGAACAACGAATCACCGAGATCGGCCATGAGATCGATTAATTGCTGTGTTTTTGTCGTTTCTGCCGGTACCTGATCTTTTAGAATAAATTCAAAAAGCAAGGATTCAAGCAGCAACGCAGCACGGTCGATATTATCGGGTATACCGCTTTCCATAAGAATAAAGATGCGTTCGATCCGATTATGCTGGGCGGCATCTTCATGCCCAACCTGCTTCGCCAAATCCACATGTGTAAGCCAGCTACTGAGCCATTCCGCAATACGGCTTCCCTCGAATGTGAAGTAATACTCATCCCAATAACCGTCTGCATCCGGTCCATAATTATATACGGCTCCTGGTCGAAGGAAAAACAGACTGCCGCTTTCAATGTGTTGAACGGCGCCGTCATCGACTTGATAGGAGCCCTTTCCACCAGCAATATAGACAATGGCCCACTTGGTAAATTTAGCATGAGCTCGAAATGATATACGGCCTGGGAGATGCCCAACAGCGAGGATAATCAAGGATTGCAGCTTTAATTTACTGGAATCAATGGGCAATGAAATGATCCGAAGCGGATAAGGACTGATCATATAGTCCATGAATCTTGGCATATCGTGTATTCCCTCCGTGTAAGCTCCATGGTATCGTTGAGAAAGCGAATTAGCTGTAAATGAGCGTGTAATAAAATGTGAAGCATAGCCATAGGCAAAGTGGTGTGAACAAAAATGTATCATATGTAGCGAAACTAGTCTGTTTGACCCTTTTAAATAAACCCACATATTTAAAATCCCCAATTGCCCGGAGTCCAAATACGAAGACACAAAGCCAACAGCCCCATTGAACCCATGGAGACGAAGGGAGGGCTGGAAGTAAGCGCCCTTGAATAGCCAGCAGCAGTGAAGCGCTAAACAAGAGAATGGCTACGATTAAAGTCGCTATTAAGCCAGGTTTAAACGTCAGTTCTCCTGAACCGCTTGTAGCAGGGATAACAACTCTGCTTCCCCATTGACCGCCAAATGCCCAGAACACATGTAAGCCTCCGATACAAAATAAAAGGAAAACAGAAATTCCACTGATCATCATCCTTGAATCACAACCTCACGTTAATGAATGCCATCTCTGTCATTATTTTAACTGAAATAAGCTTTTTTCAATAGGAAAAAGCACGAAATGATAGAAACACCGCGTTAATTTGTGGTTTTTATATGAATTAGCTACATTAAATATTAATATCATTAATTATATTTTTATCACCATGAAGTAGGAATATCGTGTTTTATGTAAGGCGAAGCTTTTCGAGTGCCCAGATTTTAACCTTTAATTTCTTAGCGAAATGTAAAAGTGGTGATGTATCTGGAAGCCGAATTCCCAAAGAGTAAGGGAGGGTATTGACGTTGAATGAAGCTTCAGCCGATTGTAAGGGCCATGAGTCATGATCGATATCACCTCGATATACATTACCGCGTCGATCTATGCAATAGAGACAATAACGTTCGGTTAACCAATACTCTAGAGTTCCATGATTCGCTAATCGTATAGCGGATGATGGGCTATATTCACCAGTAAATTCACCTTGTCGTGCACGATTATCTTTTCGTAAAGAGTGGTAAAATATGGTGTTATCTGGCCGATGTTGAACTTGAATATGTGCATAAAAGTACGGGAGATGGAAAGCGAAGCGTGCTGCTTCAACAGCGAATCGGTTATGAGCATCTAGACTGAAAAAGTAAACGCCAGGTTTACCTTGTATGGTTACGTAGGTCCTTACATTGATTTCTGGAAAGGCTGAAAAGTAAGGTAACGGAGGTAAACCTCTAGGTGCTATGCCTGACATGTGGAATGGAACAACGCCGATCCATGCTGTTCCGTCAAAGGTATCAATAGGGATATGGGCGGGTATGAGTGGTCTTAATGATTCGATGGGAATGGGCCAATGAGCAAAGAGTAAATCGTTCCAGATTTGGTGCATGATCCAGGGCTTGTTAGGTAACGGCCATGATCGACTCATAAGTGGTTCTCCTTCTGTATTCGCAACTTCGAACTTTATTATTTAGATTAATCGTATTGATTTAGTATGTCGTTGTAAAGGGTTTTGCAAATGTACGCAACTTGATGGGGAATGGGGGAAAACTATGTTATAATAAAACACACAATTGAAAGAAAGCAGGCGACTCACACAGCATGAATGGCCAAAATCGTAAAGATGTGATTCCAGGTATTGAAGTGAATATTGTTTTGAAGCAAGACCAACGCAGCGGGAAGTTGACGCGTGGTATTGTCAAAGATTTATTAACCAATTCACCTACCCATCCTCATGGGATTAAAGTAAGATTAGCAGATGGACAGGTTGGACGTGTTAAAGAAATATTATCGCCGGCAAGGTGATTTATAATCCAGGGGGAACGTGAGATGGCGAAAGCAAAAGTAGCAAAAAGACCAACGCGGGATGAATTTGTATTGGAAGAGATCGGTAATCAACTGTCCGAAGCGAAGCAGGAGAACTCCGAGATTGTACTGACGGTTTGGGGGCGTGAAGAACGTGTTCGCGGGATCATAGCGACTATGGATTCGCGGACCGGAAGAGTACATATGCAAACAAATGGTGAAATTGATAAAGTACCGTTCATGGACATTATGAAAGTCGAATACCCACGAGACTAAGACCGGAAAAACGGTTAATAAGCTTATTCTGCTGTTCTTTACACGGGATAAGCGCAAATTGACCGTTTTTTACTGTCAAAAAAATTGCACTAAATCTATATTTAACGCAACTTAGATTGTAACGGACGGAGTGAATAGGATTGGGGCAAGTGTACGAGTATGATGATGAGTATTTGGAGCTATTTGACTCATGGATGAAAGATCAAGGCTTTACGAAACGAACACAACAAGCTTACTTAGGGGATGTTCGGTTATTCCTTTCCAGCGTAGAGAAATCATTGCCAACGATTGAGGCAATTGATATCATGCGCTTCTTGACGAAAATGAGACAGGGTGGGGCAGGGGATGCCGCGCGTAATCGCTATTTATCTTCGATTCGGACATTTTTCGCGGCGCTGATCGAACTCCAAATTGTGCAGAGCAACCCTTCACTAAACGTGAAAAAATCGAAAGTCGAGAAAAACCAAATTCCCACGTTTCTCAGCGAGCAGCTGCTTGCTGTGTTTTTACAATCGATCGAGGGGAAGTATCAGATCCGGAATGTGGCCATGTTTCTATTGATGAGTTATGCAGGTTTACGTGTAAGTGAGCTGCATCGACTAAACATCGCTGATTTCAATCGTTCAACGAGTACGCTGCAGGTGTTTGGCAAAGGGCGGAAATGGCGTGTCATCCCTCTTCCTGCCGAACTGGTTAAAGTTCTGAATAAAGCATTAATCGAACGAATGGATACAAGGAGCTCGGTGGAGCAGCCTTTTTTTGTTTCTCAATTTGGTCGGCGAATTAGTGTTCGTATGATTCAAACGATTGCAGAGAAGCATTTCGAGGTGCTGAAGAAGCAGTATGCGGAACTACAAGGGAAGTCGATATCAAGTCACAAGCTTCGGCATACGTTTGCCACGATGCAGGTTCTGGCAGGAACGGATATCCGAACTTTGCAGGAATTACTTGGACATGCGAGCATCCAGACCACGCAGATTTACACCCATGTCGGAGATAAACAAAAGCAGGATGCAATGAACCGAGTTTCGGCTTTTATTCCAGTAGGGATTGGGATATAGAACAGGAGTTGTAATAATTAATTCGGGTGGTGCATATAAGGCAACAAAGAGATTACAAAGTAGGATCCAAATTTTGAATAAGTTCTCTTTGGTAGGAGGCATATTTATGGCTATAAGGCCCCCCATTTTACAAAGGGGTGATACCATCGGAATTGTTACTTTAGGAAGTCCGCTTGACGCAGCAATCATTGATGAAAGAATTCAAACAATTGAAAATATGGGATTCAAAGTAGTAATAGGGAAATATGCGTATGGTTATGGTGGCATTGTTGCCTCAACAGCGCAGCAACGTGCTGAAGATCTTATGAGTATGTTTGAAAATCGCAGTGTGAAGATGATATTACCTACAAGAGGAGGGACAGGGGTCAAAGATATTTTACCATACCTTAATTATACGATCATAAAAAACAATCCTAAAATTGTAACTGGATATAGTGATATCACGATTTTATTAAATATCCTATACCAATTTTCCAATTTAATTACTTTTCAAAGTCTATTGTTAATTGACTTTAGCACGAGCACACCAGCGTATAATTTCAACCAATTTTATTCGGCTACATCAACTCTCAGTAGTCCAAGAGTGATACAGAATCCACCCGGCATGCAGCAGACCAGTCTGATTGAGGGGAATGTTAGAGGTCCGATCGTAGGGGGGAATCTCACTTCATTTGTGGATACCCTTGGAACTCCATACGAAATTGATACGACCGGTAAAATATTGGTCATAGAAGAGACACATGAAGCAACGAATGTGATTTACCGATATTTGACTCATCTAATTATGGCAAGGAAATTTCAAGATTGCGTCGGTGTGGTAATGGGACAATGCACAAATTGCACGAATTCTTATTCTACGACTTATAATGACTTAATAACTGGGTTGATTGCTCCGTTAGGAAAACCTCTCATGACCAATGTAAGTACAGCTCATGGCCTTTATAAAGCAGCAATCCCCATTGGAGCGAACGTTAATCTTGATACTTACAATAACAGGCTTACTGTGCTTGAACCCACGGTAATAGCCTAGAGCACATTGTACAACTTGTCTAGAACGAAAAAAAGCCGGTAAAAACCGGCTTTTTTCTCATATTAGTTAATTAAACGACGTGCACCCCAATAATGTGCATCATAGTAGGGAGTACCAAAGAAAGTGCTAATCTTTACTTCCCTCGTTCCCATGGTACCTGCTTGAAGAATCTTGTTATTTCCAAGATAAATACCTACATGCGAGACTCCGCTTGTATAAGTTCCTTGTAGAAATACAAGATCACCTTTACGCAGATCGCTTTTATCAACTGGCGTTCCTAATTGACTCAATAATACTGACGAATGAAGAAGGTTAAACCCGTGTTGATTAAACGCATATTGTACAAATCCAGAGCAATCAAAAGCAACATATGGCGTGCTGCCGCCAAATACATATGGCGTTCCAAGCTGCTTCATTCCTGTTGCAATGATCGCATCTGCTTTTACTTCCCAGCTCTGTTTAATAGCCTTAACAGGAAGATTAATAACAACACCTGCGTAGATATTTTGCTGATTAACATTTGGATTATTTGCGATGAGATCAGCTAATGGAACATTGAACTTCTGTGAAATGGACCAGAAAGTGTCAGCATCCGTAGCGACGTATTGATTCGAAGGTGCCGCATTTGCGATTCCGCTGATTAAGAGACTTGTCGCCATTGCGGTTGTAAGAATAAACTTTCTCATGAATTTCCTCCTAGATGTTATATGTAGTCACTTAAATATTCTATCAGAATGAATAAATAGAGAATATGAGCAAATTATGGTTATACGTGAGGTGGGGCTGTTTGCATGACATTTGTTTACATAACATATATTATGTTATCACAAAATTGGAGAGCATCAAAATGAACCGCTTGTCCCCATGCATGATAAAAAAACGAGAAGGGGGATCCAAATTATATCAATACTACGTTTTTCTTCATTAGCTGTTTACACTATGTCAAATGAAAAGTCTGATTTTGGAACACTTTGTATAATGTAAATCGTCATAGAAGTTATATAATATAACATATACAGTAATCATATATCACATTTACATAACGCAACAACAAAGTTCAAATGAGGAGGGACACAATGAATTCAGATCTTTCCCAGCAGAAAGTGGAAATTTCGGTGGATGGTGTCTGCATGGTGTTTGGAAAAAAAGGAAAGCAAGTGACTGTACTCCAAGACATCTCGTTCGATGTAGCCCAGAATGAATTCATATCCTTACTTGGGCCTTCCGGCTGTGGTAAATCAACGCTGCTGAGGCTGATGGCTGACCTGCTGCAACCCTCGAGCGGTCAAATTATTATTCAAAAGGAGCATCCGCGGGAAGTGCGTTTGCGCAGGAAATTCGGCATTGTGTTTCAGAATCCCACGCTTTTCGAATGGCGAACCGTACGCGAAAATGTGGAGCTTCCCTTAGAGGTAATGGGGCGTAATCGCGCGGAGTATAGAAGTATGGTCGATCAACTCCTTGAAACCGTAGGGTTGACGAAATTCAAAGATTATTACCCTTGGCAGCTAAGTGGCGGCATGCAGCAAAGAGTGGCTATTGCGCGAGCTTTATCGCTGGATCCGCCAATTTTGTTTATGGATGAACCTTTCTCGGCGCTTGATGAATTCACAAAGGAGAAACTGCAATTCGAATTGCTTGAAATTAAAAGAAAAACGAACAAAACGATCGTTTTCGTCACTCATAGTATTCCGGAAGCCGTGTTTTTATCCAATCGAATCATTGTATTATCGGCAAATCCTGGTCGCGTACACTCCGTTCACCACGTCGATTTGGGAGAGGATCGCACTTTGCTAACCCGAGAATCGGAGCGTTTCCATGCGTTAACTTCATCGATTCGAAATTGCTTCTACGAGGAGAGTGATGCCCTTGATGATCAAATTGGATAGACAATGGCATCAAGCTGCTGTTATTGCTTGTTGGATAGCAGCATTGCTCCTTCTCTGGGAAGTGCTCGCTTGGCTGCTCCATAACGTGATTCAAGTCTCACAACCCGATTCTAAACTCCCTTATTTGCATAAGGTGATAACCTCCTTGCAAGACAATCTTCCTACCCTCATCAAGCAAGGCTTCACAACATTCGGCAATGCGATGACTGGTTTCCTGATTGGCACCATTTTCGGCGCCGCCTTAGCCATTTCCATGAGCCTCTCCAAAACGGTTGAACACACGCTAACTCCTTACATGGTCGCTTCTCAAATGGTGCCAATCATCGGTCTTGCACCTATCCTGTACGGCATCTTCCATGATCCGAGCCTTTCGCGGATCGTCATGGCAGGTTATGTGACATTTTTTCCTGTCACCATCAACTCGCTTCGCGGGCTGCGCAGTGTGCAGCCTGAACAGCAGGAGCTTATGCGTTCCATAGCTGCATCAACCTGGCACAGCTACCTGAAGCTCAAGCTGCCATCTGCGCTGCCTGGGCTGTTCGCCGGGCTCAAGATTTCAGCTCCGCTGGCGATCACAGCTTCCATCATCGTTGAGCTGATGGGAGCTCCCGATGGAATCGGCGTGCTAATGGTTAGCTCACTATATTACGGAGCTGCACAAGTATACATGTTCTGGTGCACAGTGCTTGTCTCGATTGCCATTGGCTTTACCACCTTTCTAATGCTAGTTCTCCTAGAAAGATGGCTGACACCTTGGCAGCCTGATTTCCGCGAAAGCAGGAGGGGAGGCTCATGAAGGAGGTCATTTTAAGTAAAGACCAACAAGCTGCAGTGTCGACGCTAACGAGTTTGGAGGAACCAACCCGAACTTCCACTGGAAAAGTACGAGCAGGCTACACGGTTATTTTCACGCAGCCAATGAAGCTATTCCCGTATTTATTCGGTCTCGTATTCTTGCTGCTTTGGCAATTCAGAGGGATACATACCTTATTCAGTTTAGAACGCTATCAACTGCCAATTCCTTCAGATATCATCACAGCCATACGCGAGAATGGCGATATTCTGCTCATTTACACGCTGTACACGGGGATTGAAATCATCGGCGGCTTCCTCATCGGTTCGTTGCTGGGCTGGCTTGCAGCAGTCGCGGCTTCCTTTCGGCCACAAGAGGGTACGGGTGCGATTTCGATCATGGCCTCGCTTAATGCAGTGCCGATCGTGGCCCTTGCGCCCATCATGAATAATTGGTTGGGAGATGGCGTCGCCTCCCGAATGGGGATCGTCTCTGTGATGACGATGGCTACCATGGCCGTCAGCACCTACAAAGGGCTGCGTTCAATTGAGCTTTCCTACCTGGAGTTAATGACTTCATACGCGGCCAGCACCAGACGTCTTTTTCTCAAATTAAGATTACCTAAGGCCTTACCGGCGATATTTTCGGCCCTTAAAATCAACATGTCAACGAGCATCATCGGTGCGATAGTGGGGGAGTTTTTCATTGCATCGCGTGGCTTAGGCTACTTGCTTTCGGACCAAATCCGTCTGGCTAACATGCCCTTAGCTTGGGCTTGTATTGTCATCGCAGCTATCCTGGGAATTGTTTTATATACAATCATTCAACTTGTAGAAAAACGATTTATACCGTGGTCAATATCTAATCGCTAAACGAAAACGAATATTTAACATGAGCATCAAGGGATGACAACATCTTTACATACATAGAAATAAATAGGAGAGGATTGGTTCGTTTGAAAAAGAGAATCCTTACTGGCAAATTGGCTTTGATGTTAAGTATGTTCATGATTTTAGTTCTCGTCACAGCTTGTGCTTCCGACAAATCAGCAACCACAACGCCAGCAGGTGCTACAGCAGCAGATGCAACCAAGTCTCCTTCGGCAGAGCCGCTCAAGAAGGTCAAAATTCAGTTGAAATGGGTGCCGCAAGCACAGTTTGCCGGAATCTATGCCGCTAAAGAGAAAGGCTTTTACAAGGATGAAGGCATAGATGTAGAAATTGTACCTGGGGGACCGGATGTCATCATCGAGCAGCAAGTTATAAATGGCGCTGTCGATATTGCCGTATCGAGCTTTGATTCTTTGTTAGTCAACCGTGACAATGGATTACCTCTCGTCTCATTAGCGCAAGTGACGCAGAAGAGTTCGTACCGTTTATTATCCAAAAAATCGACGGGTATCGATGCACCAGCCAAAATGAAGGACAAAAAGGTCGGGACATGGATGGGCAGTCAGCAGTTCCAAGTGCTTGCTTTTATGGAGAAGAACGGACTTGATCCGAAGAAAGACATTCAATTGGTGAAACAAGGCTTCACGATGGATCAATTCTTTGGGGATCAGTTGGATGTAGCGACAGCAACGATTTATAACGAGTACTATGTTGTGCTTGAGAGCGGTGTGAAAGAGACAGATTTGAATGTGTTTAACTTTGATGATGCCGGTGTTGCGATGCTGGAAGATACGCTTATTGCGAAGAAGGACTGGGTTGACAAGAACCATGATCTTGCAGTTAAAGCCGTGAGAGCGACCATGAAAGGCTGGAACTATGCGATTGAGCATCAGGATGAAGTCGTGGATATCGTGATGAAAAGTGTAACGGCAGGCAGTACAACCAAACAGCACCAAACGACGATGCTGAAGGAGATGGCGAAGCTTGTGAAGCCGGAAGGATTTAAAAATGAACAAGTCGGTTCATTCGTAGATGAATCAGTGACACGGACAGCGAACATTGCGCTGAAATATGGCTTGATTAAGAAACCGGCCGATTTGACTGCGGCTATTGATAAAACGATTTTACAGGGCAAGTGAGTTTTGGAAAGGAAGGCGGATCGTGGATGACTGTAGTCTGCGATTCTTCTTTACATCATCAGGAGAGGGGAGCTGGGCTTATGAGCGCTAACGAGGTTAGTGATCTGGTGACGAAGGAGGACCTGCTTGAGAAGGATCGCAAATATGTGTGGCATCACATGTCTGCACATAACGAGAATCCGATGATACTTGCTTCTGGTGAGGGAAGCTGGGTTACAGATGTGGATGGGAATCGATATTTGGACGGTATGTCCGGATTATGGTGCGTGAATGTGGGTCACGGTAGAAAAGAAATTGCGGAAGCGGCCGCAGAGCAAATGATGAAAATCGCTTATGCTACACTCGTTCAATCCCATGTACCAGCAATTGAATTAGCGGCGAAGTTGAATGAGTGGTTGGATGGCGAGTATCGGATCTTTTACTCGAATTCGGGGTCGGATGCCAATGAAGTGGCTTTCAAGATTGCTCGCCAATACCATCATCAGAATGGGAAGCCATCTAAACATAAGTTCATCTCGCGGCATCGCGCTTATCATGGCAATTCAATGGGGGCATTGGGGGCAACTGGGCAAGCGCAGCGTAAGTTGAAATATGAACCGCTCGGTGTGGGCTTCCAGCATGTGCCGCCGCCGTATTGTTATCGCTGTCCATTTGGCCAGACGAAGGGTTCGTGCAGTTTTCAATGCGCCAAAGCCATCGAGGATGCCATTGTTTGGGAGGGAGCAGATTCTGTTGCTGGCGTAATCGTGGAGCCAGTGATTACGGGAGGCGGGATGATTGTTCCTCCGGACGAGTACCTGCCCATGGTGCGCAGCATTTGTGACAAGTATGATGTGCTGCTCATAGTAGATGAAGTGATTTGCGGATTCGGTCGATCCGGCGAGAAGTTCGGTCATATGAATTATGGGGTGAAACCGGACATCGTGACGATGGCCAAAGGCTTGACCAGTGCGTACTCGCCGCTTTCTGCAACCGCTGTTTCGGCTGAATTGTATGAATCGTTCAAAGATAAAGAAGCGACCAGCCATTTAAGACATATCAATACATTCGGTGGTAATCCAGTCTCTTGCGTTGTTGCGTTGAAAAATATGGAGATTTTAGAAAAAGAAAACCTGGTTACGCGCTCTGCTCATATTGGAAACACATTTAGAGCTCAATTAGAACCTTTACTTGACCACCCGCATGTTGGCGAGATACGCATTTTTGGATCAGCAATGGGCATTGAGCTCGTAGAAGATCAAGTGTCGAAGGTTCCGGCGACTGCTGACCGTGTGTTGAAGATCATTGTAGGCTGCAAGCAAAAGGGTCTGCTTATAGGGCGGAACGGAGATACGGTGCCTGGATTCGCTAACATTCTCACGCTGAGTCCACCGTTATCTTCGACAGATGAGGATGTTGCTTTTATCATTGAGACCTTGCTTGCTGTGTTTGATGCCAATCAGGAGAAAGGATGATAGGTCTTGCCTAGTGCACCTCAGATACAAATTAACGCTTCACGACTGCAACGGCGTATTCAGGAGCTCGCTCAAATCGGGAAAATCGGGGAAACGGGCGTATGCAGGCTTGCTTTGTCCAAAGAAGATCGAGAAGGCGTGGAACTAGTTAAAAGCTGGATGCAAGAAGCTGGGATGGAAGCTTCAATCGATCCATTCGCCAACTTAATTGGTGTACTTAAAGGGAGCAATCCGAATGCACCGGTTCTCATGCTAGGCTCTCATGTGGATTCGCAGCCTTATGGCGGTAGATTTGATGGTGCGATTGGTGTACTTGGTGCGATTGAAGTGGTCCAAACGCTAGTGGAGGAAGGGATAGCGCCAGAATGTAATATTGAAGTTGTGGCTTTCTGTGATGAAGAGGGCTGTCGCTTCAACAAAGGGCTTTTCGGCGTTCGAGGAATGACCGGAAAGCTTGAAGCAAATGAGTTGGAGCGTACGGACAAAAATGGTATTACACGCAGGGAAGCTTTGGTTCAGTTCGGGTGCGAACCTGCTGACTTCGAGAGCTATGAGTACCAAGAAGGTCGGATTGGCGCTTTTCTGGAGCTGCACATCGAGCAAGGTCCGGTCTTAGAGTCACTCGATGCTCCGATTGGTATCGTCAGCGGAATCTCTGGTCCATTATGGCTCACCGTGGAGATGATCGGCTTCGCTGGGCACGCGGGTTCGGTGCCGATGTCTATGCGCCAAGACGCGCTTCTAGGCTGTGCCAAAATCATTGTGGCGCTCAATGAGTTAGTGCGGCAGGAGCCAGGTGCACCGACTGTTGGTACGGTGGGTTCGCTCTCGGTGTTTCCTGATTCCCGCAATATCATCCCAGAGAAGGTATCCTTCACCATTGACTTGCGGGACATTGATTTACGGCGTCGCAATGCGGTTGAAGCGGAGCTGCTCAGCGTGATCGAAAATGTATCGCGTGAGCATGGTCTCACCTATACGATACGCGAAGATACGAACAGTGAACCCCGCTACTGCGCGAATTGGATCAAGCAAAACCTGCATCAGGAAGCAGCTCTGATGGGGTTGACCCCGCCAGAGCTGATGAGCGGACCTTTCCATGATTCGCTCACCATGTCCTATGTGTGTGATTATGGGATGATTTTCGTTCGATGCCTCGAAGGCATCAGTCACAATCCCAAAGAATATGCTAGTCCAGAGGACATTACGCTGGGCACGGAGCTTTTATACCGCACCGCACGCCGGGTCGCCACGGAAAAGGGGGGACTTCAGCCATGAGCAAGGTGATAATTGGCCTCATTCAAACCTCGCATGATGTACATGGCGATGAGGCTGTGGCCAAGCACAAAGAAGCGGCGATACAAAAGCATATCGCATTGGTTCGTAAAGCGGCGCAGCAGGGCGCACAAATTATTTCTTTGCAAGAAATTTTCTACGGCCCTTATTTCTGCGCAGAGCAAACAACAAGGTGGTATGATGCCGCAGAGGAAATACCGAAGGGGCCAACGACTATGCTTTTTCAGGAATTGGCGAAGGAACTCGGAGTTGTCATCATCCTTCCCATTTATGAGCGAGAAGGCATCGCTTCGTACTACAATACGGCTGCAGTGATCGATGCTGATGGTACCTATTTGGGAAAATATCGCAAGCATCACATTCCGCACGTGGCGGCAGGCGGCGGATCTTGTGGGTTCTGGGAGAAATATTATTTTAAACCAGGTAATCTGGGCTACCCCGTGTTCGATACAGCGTTTGCTAAAGTTGGGGTTTACATCTGTTACGATCGCCATTTCCCAGAAGGAGCAAGGGTTCTTGGACTCGGTGGAGCTGAGATTGTGTTCAATCCGTCCGCTACAGTAGCGGGGACATCCGAGTATCTCTGGAAGCTCGAGCAGCCAGCCCACGCCGTGGCCAATGGGTATTATGTCGGTGCCATTAATCGTGTTGGTCTCGAAGCTCCGTGGAACATGGGAGAATTCTATGGTCAATCTTACTTGGTGGATCCGCGTGGTTCAATCGTTTCCATCGGAAGTCGAGATCAAGATGAAGTGGTCATCGGCGAAATGGACAAAGAGTTAATCCGTGAAGTCCGCAATGTTTGGCAATTTTATCGGGATCGCAGGCCTGAAACCTATGATCAAATCGTTAGCTTATAAGCGTGGGAGGGGGAGCGAAGATGAGTTCAACATTTATTTCCTTAACCGATTTGAAACGCAATTTCGCCGAGGTCAAATCTGGCATGAAGCCGAAAGAGGCGATCGAGGAATCGAACCGCTGCTTATTTTGTTATGATGCTCCTTGCATTCGTGCCTGTCCAACCGGTATTGATATTCCCTCATTTATCAAAAAGATTGCTTCAGGCAATCTCAAAGGCTCCGCACGCACGATCATGGATGCGAATCCGGTAGGGGCCTCTTGTTCAAGGGTATGTCCCACAGAAGAGCTATGTGAAGGAGCTTGTGTACTCAATCATTCGTCCAAGCCTATCCTGATTGGCAACTTACAGCGCTATGCGACAGATTGGGCAATCAAGAATGAACAAATATTGTTCAAGGCCGGGACAAGTAATGGGAAGTCGGTTGCTGTGATTGGGGGCGGGCCTGCTGGTTTATCGGCAGCTCGAGAGCTTGCCCGCTTCGGGTTCAAGATTACGGTGTTTGAGGCGAAGGAGCAGGCTGGAGGGTTAGATACCTATGGGATCGTCTCGTTTCGGCTGCCCCAGGAAATATCGCTTTGGGAAGTCGAGCAGGTTAGGCAGTTAGGTGTGGAATTCCGCATGAGTACGCGAGTTGGCATAGATATAAGTAGCGCAGATTTACTGGGCGACTATGATGCTGTAGTTCTGGCTGTGGGCATGTCGAAGGTTCCGATGCTCGGTATTGAAGGCGAAGCCTTGACGGGCGTGTACGACGCCATTGATTTTGTTGAATCCACGAAGACAGAACAAGAGCTGGATACATTCCTCATTGGGAAGCGGGTAGCGGTCATTGGAGCGGGAAATACAGCCATTGATGCGGCCACGTGTTCAGTGAGACTAGGAGCTGAAAAGGTGCAAATTGTTTATCGGCGTACGCAGGAAGAGATGACGGCGTATGATTTTGAATATGATTTCGCTAAGCAGGATGGCGTTGCGTTTCAGTGGCTTACAGCTCCAAAACGGATCATCGGGGATGCGAATGGGAATGTCGTAGCATTAGAATGCCTACGCATGGAACTAGTGGAAGTAGATGCGGGGCGCAAACGTCCGGTTCCCGTTGAAGGCTCAGAAATCATCATTGAGGTAGATGCCGTTATTAAAGCGATTGGACAGACGAGGCATGTTTCCCTCATTGATCAATTCGAACTTGCACACACGCGAGGAACCGTTACGGTTGATCCATTAACAGGTCAAACGTCCAATCCCAAGGTGTATGCAGCGGGCGACGTCATTTTCGGAGAAGGACAGGGAGAAGCCATGGTTGTATCGGCGGCTCAGCAAGGCAAACAAACGGCTTATGCTATTTATAATCAACTGGTGAAAAGGGAAAATGCTTCGGCTTAATGACTATTTAAATGGATCGGGAGGGATTCAACATGGCTGATTTACGCATAAATCTGGCAGGTATAGCTTCACCTAATCCGTTCTGGTTGGCATCGGCTCCACCAACCAATACGGGATATCAAGTTCAGCGTGCTTTCGAAGCGGGGTGGGGTGGAGCGGTATGGAAAACTCTTGGTGATCCAATTATTAATACGTCTTCGCGCTTTGCCGCCATTCATTTCAACGGACAACGCGTTGCGGGCTTCAATAATATTGAACTCATCACCGATCGGCCGCTTGAAGTCAATCTCAAAGAGATTTATGAGACGAAGAAGCGCTTTCCGAATCATGCGATTATTGTATCCCTGATGGTAGAGCCGAACCGCGAGAAATGGCATGAGATTGTGAAAAAGGTCGAAGCTGTAGGTGTAGACGGCTTGGAGCTGAACTTTGGCTGCCCGCACGGCATGGCTGAGCGCGGCATGGGCGCTGCTTCGGGGCAGCAGCCGGATCTCGTGGAGGCGCAGACGATGTGGGTGAAGGAAGCGGCGACGACGCCGGTCATCGTGAAGCTCACACCAAACATCACAGATATTACAAGCACAGCTAAGGCGGCGGTTCGAGGCGGAGCGGATGCGATTTCGTTGATCAATACGATCAACTCATTAGCAGGCGTAGATATCGATTCGTGGAACACGATTCCTCATGTCGGGGGCAAGGGCTCGCATGGCGGGTATTGCGGACCGGCAGTTAAACCCATTGCCCTCCATATGGTTGCAGATTGTGCGCGAAATCCAGAGGTTGGCGTACCTATTTCTGGCATTGGCGGTATTTCCAATTGGCGAGATGCTGTTGAGTTCATGCTGATGGGCGCGACGGGTGTTCAAGTGTGTACGGCGGCGATGCACCATGGTTTCCGCATTGTGGAGGATATGATCGATGGCTTGAACAACTATTTGGATGTAAAAGGTCTCGCCAGCGTCACCGAATTGATCGGGAAATCCGTTCCGCGCTACTCCGATTGGGGGAACTTGGATTTGAACTATGCGGTTGTGGCACGAATTGACACGGATACCTGTATCAACTGCAACAAATGCCATATTGCCTGCGAGGATACGTCTCATCAATGCATTGATATGTTGACCGGTGATCAGGGTCAGTCTTATTTGCAAGTACGCGAAGAAGATTGTGTAGGATGTAACTTATGCGCGATTGTTTGTCCCGTTGAAGGCGCCATTTCTATGATTGAGGTACCAGGAACAGATGCGCCAATGACGTGGAACGAAAGGCAGGAGGCTATCGCCAAGCTGTCAGAAGACAAAGATTCCACCAAGAAGGAGGCTGTGTAACCATGTCCAAGCTCATTAAGAACGGAACGGTCGTGACGGCTGTTGACCAGTATCAGGCGGACGTCCTTATCGAGAACGGGATCATTACGCAAATAGGTCTGAACCTCTCCAAGGAAGGGGCAGAAATTGTAGATGCCGCAGGTCATTACGTGTTCCCAGGCGGTATTGATCCGCATACCCATCTTGACATGCCTTTTGGCGGCACGGTTACAGCCGATGATTTCGAGACCGGTACGAGAGCGGCTGCTTTCGGTGGAACGACAACGATCATTGACTTCTGTTTAACGAACAAAGGAAGACCGCTGAGTCAGTCTGTTCAAACTTGGCACCAAAAAGCCACAGGCAAAGCCGTCATTGACTATGGATTTCATTTAATGATTGCAGAAATCAACGATGAGGTGCTGGCAGAGCTGCCGAAAATGATTCACGAAGAGGGGATCACCTCACTCAAAGTGTTTATGGCTTATAAAAATGTGTTCCAAGCCGACGACGGCACGCTGTATAGGACATTGATCGAGGCAAAGCGGCACGGAGCACTTGTCATGGTACATGCAGAGAACGGCGATGTGATTGAATATTTGATTAAAGAAGCGCTGGAAGCGGGAAATACGGATCCGATTTACCATGCACTAACGCGTCCATCTTTAATTGAAGGAGAAGCGACAGGGCGTGCGGCTAAGCTTACTGCATTGGCAGGCTCTCAGCTTTATGTTGTTCATGTGACGTGCGAGGAAGCCGTTCAGCAGATTGCCGAAGCACGGAATCATGGTGTTGATATCTGGGGGGAAACGTGCCCGCAGTACTTGATGCTGGATCAGACCTATTTGGAAAAGCCGAATTTCGAAGGGGCAAAATACGTTTGGTCGCCTCCGCTGAGACCGCAGTATCACCAAGAGGCTCTGTGGACCGCTTTGAAAAATGGACAGCTCCAGACGCTCGGTTCTGATCACTGCTCTTTTAACTTTAACGGGCAAAAAGACTTGGGACTAGGCGATTTTAGCAAAATCCCGAATGGAGGACCCTGCATTGAGGATCGATTCTCCATCCTATATTCAGAAGGCGTAGTGAAGGGCCGCATCACGTTGAATCAGTTCGTAGATATCGTATCTACGCGAATTGCGAAGCTTTTTGGCTTATTTCCCAAAAAAGGGACTATCGCTATAGGATGCGATGCAGATATTGTCATCTTTGATCCGAACGTAACTCGGACGATCTCAGCTGAAACCCACCATATGAATGTGGATTACAATCCATTTGAAGGCATCGTGATCTCTGGGGAGCCTGTCACTGTACTGTCTCGAGGCGAATACGTCATCCGGAATAAACAATTCGTAGGCACGGCGGGTGCCGGGCAATTCGTGAAACGAGCCACATATCATGCAGCTTCACGCGATGAAAAGTCGAAGAATGTAGAAGCTGTCAAAGGGGGAGCCACACATGTCTGAGTATGTGCAATTTAAGCTAGAGAAGCAGAAACTGGATGACTTCGTGGCTCAGAAGTTCAAAATCGTCGGGGTGAAGGAAGATCTGGAGGGAGCATGGCTCGATCTCGAACATCCCGGCGGTGAAACGGCGAATCTGCATCTAACGACGGCGAATGCTAGAAAGTATTATGTGTCCTTGCTCCTTAAACAAGGGCAAACGCAGGCTTAAACTATTGCGCCATGCATGTATTCGTAGCCGTGTAGGGCGAGCTCAATAGCAATCCTCTTGTGTGGATGCATGTAATCGTCACCAAGCAGCGCTGATATTTTGTCCAGGCGGTGGTACAGGGTTTGCCGGACGATAAACAGCTCCTTGGCTGTATCCTGTTTGGATCCGCATAGCGCTAAATATACGTTCAATGTCTTCAGAAGCTGTCCATTTTTCTCTCGATCATACTGAATTAATTTCCCAATGTATTCATCAATGAATGACTCCAGCAGACCGGTTTGTTTCATTTTTAGAATCACTTTGTTCACATGCTGCTCATGATAGAAAGGACTTGCAAGCATTCCGGTATCTTTCTGAATCTCAATCGTTTCTTGGGCGGTCTCATAGCTTTCCTTAACACGAGTTGGGTCACTCAATGTTTTCCCGATACCGAACCAAGGGGAGAGCAAGATTGTTTCTTGATTAGCCTCTGATTTTTGAAGTCTTTGTATGGCTCTGGAAATTCGTTCATTGCATGGTGTAGTAGGCAATTGGTCAAGTAGGATGAATACGATTTGATCGTGTATGATGGTAGGCATGAGGTAGAAACCTTCACCTTCGAAAAGAGCGCGGGCGATCATCTGCTTCTGTAAAAGGATATCTTCGTAGTCTTTGGAGGGTTCGGCTGTTGAGACGATGTCAAATAGACAGACGATAGTTTGGCTCAGCTTCATGGAGGGTTTGATGGAGAACATATAATCGCGAATTTCTTGCCCTGTATGTTTGCCGTTCAGCCAATCTGTGACCCAGAGATTCTGTTTGTACCGCGTTTTCTCCTCCATATATTTCGTACGCATCATTTCTTGTGCAATGGCCGTTGCGAACCTGTCTAAGGCGAGGATTTGAAATTCACTGAGTTCTTGATCGGCATACAAAAGTAAGTCTGCGAACAAATGTTCTAAGGCTAAAATAGGGCGATGGGCAAGTTTGCTTTTGGCATTAGGAAGTTGAAAGATCTCGCCATAAATCCATTTCTCATAAAAGGCATCGGCCTTCGTTTTCGGCATGGCAGGGACGAACTGCGCCTCCGCGCCGAAGGGAAAGAAGGCGACTTGTGAGTGTGTCGTTTGATGCAGCAGCTTTAAGAGGGACTGCAGTCCTTTCCCCGAAAGGAGTAACTGATTCAGCTGGGTGGAGAGGGATTCCAGATCTGACACCATTTTGTGATGCTGATGGATGAAATAGGCATGCAGATCCTGCGTAATGTCAATATATCGAACTTCTTCGTGGAAAAAGATAAGTGGAAAGTTCTCTTGGCTGGCAAGCTTTTTCATCTGTTCTAATGGCTGTTTCGTATACGTGCCGAGCTCAATACATAATCCTGAAGCTCCGCAGTCGATCAACTGCTGCAAAAAGGAGAGACTAAGCTCCTCGTTATCATGCCAACCAATGCCTGTGCTTAGAATAAGCTCATTCCCATTGAGTAGATGGCCAACTTGGGTCACTTCCATGATATGTATCCAACGTACCTTTCGGTTCAAAGCTTCCTCACTTGCGATGGCTTCTGCTTTGTGAAATAGCGGTCTCTGCAAAATATCTTTCACTGTTAATTGTAAGAGTGTCTGTACCAAGCGAGTTCACCACCTTCATGTAAGGAAAGTTGACGTAATAGAATAGTAATTTCACCTATTATACAATGTGTCCAAAGACTTTTGGGAAAAATTCTTCCTACCAGGAGATGAACGAATATGAAACTCTTACAAAATTTCGTAAATGGTGTTTGGATCGATTCAGAAAGCGGTTCAGTGAGTGATGTGATTAATCCGGCAACAGGAGAAATCATCGCTCGTGTGCCGCTTTCTTCATCCGAAGACGTCGAAGCTGCTGTCCTAGCAGCACAAACGGCCTTCGAACCATGGAGCAGAACACCTGTACCCAAACGAGCAAGAGTATTGTTTCACTACTGGCAGTTATTGCAGGAGCATGAGCAAGAACTAGCAGAGCTCATTACATCAGAGAATGGTAAAAGTTATAAAGAAGCGTTAGGTGAGGTGCTCCGTGGGATCGAATGCGTGGAATTTGCTGCCGGAACGCCTTCGCATATGATGGGGTCGACATTGGCTAACATATCTGCCGATATGGACTCGGAGCTTTTTCGGGTGCCGCTCGGTGTTGTTGGGGGGATAACACCCTTTAACTTTCCGATGATGGTGCCTTGCTGGATGTTTCCCTTAGCCATTGCTTGTGGAAACACGTTCGTCTTAAAGCCTTCTGAGCGAACACCGCTGACTGCAATGAAATTGGCGGCATTATTTCAGGAGGCGGGGCTTCCTGATGGGGTGCTGAATATCGTCCATGGTGCACATGATGTCGTCAATGCGCTGACTACGACTCCCGCCGTGAAAGCTATCTCATTCGTAGGCTCGCAGCCAGTTGCGAAATATGTCTATGAGAAGGCTTCTTCAGCAGGTAAACGTGTGCAAGCGCTAGCAGGGGCCAAAAATTATCATATCGTGATGCCAGATGCCCATGTTGAAAAATCGGTTGAGAATATTATCATGTCTTCCTTTGGAAGCGCGGGGGAGAGATGCATGGCTTGCTCGGCAGTCGTGGTTGTTGGGGATGGGGAGAATTTCGTAAATAAGCTTCATCAAGCAGCACGTAATATGGTAATTGGCAATGGCATGAAGGAAGAAGTAACACTCACGCCGATCATTCGAGGCGAACAGCGCACCAGGATTGAAGCCTTTATTGACAAAGGGATAGAGGAGGGAGCGGAGCTTCTATTAGATGGAAGAAATGCCGAGGCTTGTTCGGCTGAAGGATTTTTCCTTGGAGCTACGGTATTTGATCATGTGAAACCGAATATGACTATCGCGAAAGAGGAAATATTTGGCCCGGTCTTGTCTCTATTCCGTGCTGAGTATTTGGACGAAGCACTGCTGCTTGTGAATCAATCGCGATTCGGCAACTCGGCCGTCATCTATACGGAGAATGCCAAATCCATACGCAAATTTCGAGAAGAAGTAGAAGCTGGGATGTTAGGCGTAAACGTTGGCGTACCGGCTCCGATGGCCTTTTTCCCATTCTCAGGCTGGAAAGACTCCTTCTATGGAGATTTGCATGCCAATGGCAAAGATGGTGTAGAGTTTTATACGAAGAAAAAGATGATTACGTCTAGATATTTTTGAAATTAGTTTTAAAAGAATAGGGGAATGAGGGCCGCAAGGGATTGCGGCTTTTTTGCCGTTGTGTATGGACAAGCTTTAATCGTTGTTGTAGGTTAATGAATAGGGAATTAAGGGGGAGACACAAGTGATTAGAATATTGGCTGTTAACGAAGAACAGGAGATTATCCATGTATCCTCATTAGAGGAGCTTAAAAATTCAAATATAGATCGGTACTGGGTAGATTTCAATGCGCCTTCCAAGGAGGAAGCTTTACTCTTACAAAAGCACTTTCAATTTCATCCACTGGCTATTGAAGATTGCTATCACTATCTGCAGCGTCCTAAACTAGATCATTATGAGGATACTCATTTTTTTGTCCTTCATGTTTTGCATCCTGAAACATTAGCTGCGGAAGAGGTTGATTTGTTCTGGGGGACTAACTTCATTGTTACTTTTCATTATTCACCGTCTAAGGAAATTGATGAGGCATGGCATCGCATGGCAGAACAACAAAAGTTTAGTGAGAAAGGCATTATATACACGGCCTATTTAATTATAGATAAGCTGGTAGATGAATATTTCCCTAGTCTATATCAAATTGAAGATCAGTTAGATGAAATCGAAGTAAGAGGTAAAAGTGTTCCCGTTCACATCTTAATGAACGAAATATTTGAAATAAGAGCAAAGCTATTAAAGATTAGAAAGACAATTGTTCCTATGAGGGATCTGCTCTATCGTGTTATTAATACCGAAAAAATTGAAGGTCTTAAAGAACATGTTGTCTATTTTACAGACATCTACGACCATCTGCTTAAGCTATCAGAAATTATTGACTCCAATCGAGATTTAACTGCGGATATACGAGATAGTTATGTTTCCATAAATTCCTATCGTATGAATACGATTATGAAGACTTTAACAGTGATTACGACGATTTTCATGCCTCTGACATTTATTGCTGGGATATATGGAATGAATTTTCAAAATATGCCGGAACTTACTTGGCGTTGGGGATATTTTATTGTTCTATTTACCATGTTCGGCATTGGTTTCGGTATGTATTTGTTTTTCCGAAATAAGAAATGGTTTGATTGATTAGTAGTATTAAATATTAATGTCATTAACTATTAGTGGAGGACGCTTCCATTATGAAGCATAAACAAAAAAAACATAACACGATGGGGCAATATACGGAGCTGCTTAGCCGATATTTGTTCCCCCAAAAGGGTACGCTCATTGTATTGACGATGCTCTTATTCGCATCTATTGGTCTTCAGCTCATCAACCCGCAAATTATTCGCTATTTTATCGATACCGCTCAAACACAAGGGGCTATGCAGCCACTGATTACAGCCGCGATTATGTTTATTGGCTTTGCGCTTGTTCAGCAGCTGGTTTCCGTCATTGCTACCTATTTTAGTGAAAATGTAGGGTGGAAAACTACGAATAAGCTGCGGGTGGATCTTGCCGCTCATTGTTTATCACTGGATATGTCATTTCATAAATCACATACATCAGGCTCGCTCATCGAACGTGTAGATGGGGATGTGAATGCACTGGCCAATTTCTTCTCGAGCATGATCATTCATTTATTGGGTAATTTGCTCTTGATGGCTGGCATCATTATTTTATTACTTCGGGAAAATTGGTTAATTGGAGCGGGGATGGCCTTTTTCGTCATTTTTGCGGTCTTTATGATTCAGTGGATTCGTAAATTCGCTGTTCCAGTTTGGGCGGGATGGCGGCAGGCGAATGCAGAGTTTTATGGCTTTATTGGTGAGCACTTGGAAGGTACAGAGGATATCCGCGCCAATGGTGCAGTTGGGTTCGTTATGAATCGCTTCTATACGATGCTTAGAAAAATGCTGCCGCTTCGGGTGAAAGCCTTTCTCGGTTTTTGTGCGATGTGGAACATGTCTATTTTCGTCTTTGCGCTTGGCAATGCCATGGCGTTTGGTATTAGCGCTTATCTGTGGCACACCCAGCATATCTCACTAGGTACTGTGTATCTGATTTTCTTCTATACGGAATTATTAGCCAAGCCAATTGAGAAGATTCGTACGCAAATGGAAGATTTGCAAAAGGCAGACGCAAGTATTTCGCGTATACGCGAGCTGTTCGCTATCCAGTCTGAGATTAAGGATGGGACTGGGACTCCGTTACCGGAAGGACCGCTTAGTGTTGAATTCCGTGATGTCACGTTTAGTTATGATGGGGATCAGCCTACGATTGAGGAGTTAAATCTGACTCTGAAACCGGGAGAAGTCCTAGGACTCCTTGGCCGTACGGGGAGTGGTAAGTCAACGATGGCAAGGTTGCTGCTTCGTTTTTACGATCCTCAAAGTGGGAGTATCGCGCTTGGTGGTACTGATATCCGGAGTTGTAAGTTAGTTGATCTACGTAAACGTGTAGCTCTTGTGACGCAAAATATTGAAATTATGCAAGGGACCATTCGAGATAACCTAACCTTCTACGACGATTCGATCACGGACGAACAAATTATTGAAGTACTCAAGGAGCTTGGACTTGGAGCGTGGTACGAAGCAATGCCTGATGGGCTAAATACAGGTTTAGCCTCCGGAGGAGGAAGCCTATCTGCAGGAGAAGCGCAGCTGCTAGCCTTCGCACGGGTTTTCTTAACGAACCCCGGACTTGTGATCATGGACGAAGCTTCTTCAAGACTTGACCCGCTGACAGAGCAGCGTATGGAAAAAGCGGTATCCAAGCTATTGACCCAGCGGTCCTGTATCATGATTGCGCATCGTCTAACAACCGTTCAACGAGCGGATCATATTCTTATTCTGGATAATGGGCGCGTGTTGGAATCGGGTAAAAGAGAGCATCTGGCCGCAGATCCGAACTCTCGATTCAGCCAGTTACTTGCCACAGGCTTAGAGGAGGTGTTGGCATGAATACATATCAATATTTGTGGCGGCTTATTATGTACCGGCCAATACGGTATCTGGTTAACGCCATTGCTTGGACAGTTATCTATTTGGCGCCGATTGCGCCTGGACTTATAACGAAAGAGTTTTTTGATTCTCTGACAGGTACGTCGGCGCTGGGTTATGGTGTATGGGGACTGATCGCCTTGTTAATGGCTGCAGCCTTAGGGCGCATTATGCTGATCGTAATTGGTTTTATTACGGATGTTAATTTTCGCTTTCGTATGGGGATGCTGCTTAGACGAAATTTGCTTGAGCATGTATTAAAACAGCCGGGGGCACAGGCCATTCCCGTTTCTCCGGGGGAAGCGATTAGCCATTTCCGAGATGATGTCGATCAATCGGAAGAGGCAGCAAGCTGGTCGGTCGATGTGTTCGGGATGACTTGTTTTGCCCTCGTATCGGGCTATATCCTGATTCGGATTGATGCTCAAATGACTCTGCTTGTGTTTATGCCGATTGTTCTTGTTATAACAGCTGCGCAGTTGGCTACGGTTCGCTTACAGAAATATCGCGCAGCTAGCCGTGAAGCTACCTCCAAGGTAACGGGAGAGATCAGCGAAATGTTCGGCAATGTGCAGGCGATTCAAGTAGCCGGTGCGGAGAAACGAGTGATCGCTCGGTTCAGCAGCTTTGGTGACGATCGTAGGAAAGCGATGCTGAAGGATCGGCTCATGGGTGAACTGCTGGATTCGGTGTTTTCTAACTCGGTTAATTTGGGGACGGGACTTATATTATTGCTGGCTGGAACGAAAATGAGAGCTGGGACGTTTACCGTCGGAGATTTTGCTTTATTCGTGTACTATTTAACTTTTGTTACGCAGTTTATTACGAATGTAGGAAAGTTTATTACTTACTTTAAGCAGATGAGTGTGTCCTTGGAGCGATTGACGTTTCTTTTGCAGGGGGCATCAGCTAAGGTTCTTACAATGGTTAATTCATTGCATTTGAAGGTGGAGAATAAAGTGGCGGTGGCTACTGTGTCCGTTATCCCTTTGGCTCAGAAGGGAAGAGAGGATGAAAGTTTGGGTGGGGTAAAGCGGGTCGAAGGACTCGAGCGTGAGGGTGGTAGTGAGGTAAAGATAGGGCAAGGACTCGAGAGATTTAGCGCGGATGAGGCGAAAGAGAAAGGCTTAGAGCGTGAATACGCGGTTGGAGCAAAGTTAGAGGGAAAATTCAATCAAGAAACCGGATTTGCAGCCTCGCTGCAGCGGCTTGATGTGAATGGACTGAGCTACGCTTACTCTGATACAGGCAGAGGGATCTCGGACATTCACTTCAGCTTGAAAAGAGGATCGTTCACCGTTATTACGGGAACGATTGGTTCGGGCAAGACCACGCTTGTTCGCTCACTCCTTGGGCTGCTGCCTAAGGGAGAGGGAACGATTGCGTGGAATGGTGTGCCCGTCGAAGATCCGGGCACATTCTTTACACCGCCGCGGAGCGCTTATACCGCGCAGGTGCCGCGGTTATACAGCGATACGCTGCGCAACAATATTTTGCTCGGGCAAGCGGAGCAAGGCGATAGCTTGCAAATGGCTTTGCACGCGGCGGTGATGGAGTTCGACGTCGCGCAGCTGCCTGGCGGGCTGGACACCGTCATCGGCCCGCGTGGGGTGAAGCTCTCCGGCGGGCAAGCGCAGCGGACGGCTGCAGCGCGCATGCTCGTGCGCGACGCCGAGCTGTACGTCTTCGACGACCTGTCGAGCGCGCTCGACGTCGAGACGGAACAGAAGCTGTGGGAGCGGATGTTCCAGCGTCGAAGCGACGCGACCTGCCTGGTCGTATCCCACCGCAAAACGGCGCTATCGCGGGCGGACCACATCATTGTGATGAAGGAAGGTCGCATCGAGGCCGAAGGAAATTCGGAAGAACTACTGCGGCAGAGTGCGACGTTCAGGGAATTGTGGTATGGAGATGAGCGGCATTCATCATGAATTAGTAGAGAAGCCTGAGAGATTGGGCTTCTTTTTATTTATATAAAGGAAATTTGTAGGGGATTCACGAAAATATATGAACTCCTTTTCCAATGACAAAGATTGTAATTCAGAAATGATGAGGGCAAAATAAGGTAAGGAATAACCTAAATTCAGGGAGTGAGAATAGAAAATGCTGAACCCCAAAAAACTAGCGGCTGAGAAAGCTGTTGAATTTATTGAAGATGGCATGGTAGTTGGATTAGGTACAGGATCTACGGCTTACTGGGCAATCCAAAAAATTGCTCAAAGAATACAGGAAGGACTTCGTATACGGGCCGTGGCGAGTTCTAGGGACTCGGAAGAATTGGCAATAAAGTTAGGAATTCCTATCGTTCCATTTTCTGAAATAGAATTCATAGATATAACGATCGATGGTGCTGATGAGGTTGATACGCATTTAAACTTAATAAAAGGCGGAGGCGGCGCATTAGTCAGAGAGAAGATATTAGCAATTAATAGTAAGAGATTTTTTGTAATTATAGATGAATCAAAACGAGTAGAACATTTAGGCCAATTTTCATTACCGGTCGAAATCGTACCCTTTGCTGTAAATTTAACAATAAATAAACTAAAGGAACTAGGATGTGACACAAGGATACGAATGAGGAACGATAAGGAGTATATTACGGATAACGGAAACATAATTGTAGATTGTAACTTTGAAAAAATAGTAGAGCCAATAGAGCTAAATAAACAAATCAACTTAATTCCAGGTGTTGTTGATAATGGCTTATTTACTCGCATGGTAAGTTCATTAATCGTTGGATATAACGATGGAAATGTAATGATTATCGACCAACCATGAGGGCGGTATGAAATCACACTTCATGCATTTTGTGCATCAAAATTTGGCATTGAACACCCTTTGGAGGGATTACCTGCAAAATGTGCAGTTAATTTCGCCTCAAAAGGCTCAAACGGAGTATATCGGGTGAATTTGATGTAGGAAATGCAGGTAATTCATGAGAGAAGAGTAGCTCACGTGAAATTTACTGCATGTTTTACAGCAAATATTGTTCGAATACTCCAACGGGAACAGGGAATTAGTTGTTGTTGCAGTGGCAGTTACTTTTGAATTTTGGCTAGTGGGATGATTTAAGGGGAGTTTGAGAGAGGCGTTTAAAGTATAAGCAGGGAAAATCTACCAAAAGAACGAATCTAAATAAGATAATTCTAACGATTAAACAAGGAGCGAAAGTACATATGCGCGATACACCTAATCTTCTACTAATCACAGACATACCAGGCTATGCGCCTCAAATTAGCAGGCTAATGTCCATGATGAATTACGCCAGATTTACAACACTGAGAAGTGTGGAAGGACTCACAACCGAGCATTTAGACTACACAATCGACGAGACAAGCAACTCCATCGGCTCTTTGCTGCTACACTTCGCTGCTGTCGAGGTTGCTTATCAGCTGGAGACATTTGAGCTTCGTGACTTGAACGAGGAAGAAATGAAAATCTGGGGAGCAGCCCTCGAGCTTGGGGATCAAGGAAGAGCCCAAATTAAAGGAAATAACCTCGACTATTATCTCAACATCTTGAGCGAGGTTCGCAGCAAAACGTATGATGTTTTCAAGACGAAGACAGATGATTGGTTATATGAGGAGCATCCATTCTGGCAAAACCAGCCTGCTAACCATTATTTCATGTGGTACCACGTGTTTGAGGATGAGATTAATCATCGGGGACAGATTCGTTGGATGAGAAAACGACTTCCGGTATAAAAGCGGTGAATTTTAACCCGATAGGAGGAAAGAAGAGATGAATACCAACAAACAAGTTGGTCTGACCGCTTCGGTAGGCTTTCAAATTGGTGTTAGACGTACACTTCCCTTTTTTCAAGAAGAAGCTTGGGAACTGCTGACTTCAACACAAGGGAGAAAACTTTGGTTAGGTGATGCAGACTCGGTTGAGATTGTTAAAGATCATAAGTTTGTGACGCAAGAAGGAACGACGGGGGAATTTCGCGTGGTGAAGCCATTGGAGCAACTTCGATTGACTTGGCAGCCTGCAGACTTTACCAATACGTCAACACTTCAAATTCGTCTGCTGCCTGCCGCTAGTTCAGGGAAAACAACGATTAGCTTCCATCAAGAGAAGCTGGACAGTGCGGAGCAAAGAGATGAGATGAAAGCACATTGGGAAGAGGCTATCCGCGGATTACTAGCTCTTTCTGAGGAAAAGTCCATACGATGACTAACACGCTAATACTGGTCTTCATTCTGACGATGATTATCCATACAGCAGAAACGTTATCATACTCAATTCGGTTCGCTGGGGTACAAGTAAACAAGCTGGCAGTGGCACTCTCTTTAGTCGGTATTGTCGTCCTTGTTTCGCGCACAGCGAATTTAATTCAGGCGCCAATGACTGCACACTTCGTTGATTTTGCTAAGTTCGAACCGACCTTCGATTTGGAACGATATCTGCGAATCAGTTTATTCGCTTCATCGATTGGGACACTGATTGCGATTGCTTTATTCCCATCTTTTATCAATCTTAGCGTTCGAGTCATTTCCCGGTTGGAAATTGCAGGATCGATTCCGAAACTCATAACGAGTGTAACGGTGACGCAGTTGAAGAACACGAAAAAATATTTGAAGAAGCCGAACGTCAAGCTGTTGAGCCAATTCCGTTATTTGGGGATTCCAAAGCGATTCCTTTTGATTAATATTATGGTGACAGCTTTCTATTCGGTTGGTGTACTTTCTTCCTTATATGCCGCGCATTTATTACCTGAATTTGCAACGACAGCGTCGCAAGCATCTGGACTTATTAACGGGATTGCTACTATTTTGCTTACCATATTCATAGATCCGCAGTTAGGTCTTATCACGGACAAAGCACTGCATGACGAATCGCAACGTAGACAGCTAGGTAAGATCTATGCACTGCTCATGACATCTCGATTTCTGGGAACGCTGCTAGCGCAAGTTTTCCTTATTCCGTCTGCTCATTTTATTGGATGGATGGTCAAATGGTTTTTCTAATTGTTCGATTTCCTTTCCTTCATAGAGCTTGCTTGGTATAATTACAAATATCATAGGAGCGCAGCTAGAAATGGAGCCATAGTAATGAAGAAGTTCAAGAAATTTTATATCGAAATTACAAGTGTTTGTAACTTGGCCTGCACCTTCTGCCCACAAACGAAGCGCCAAGCTAATTTTATCAAAATCGATACTTTTAACAATATATTAGATCAGATCAAGCCGCACACGGATCACATTTATTTGCATGTCAAAGGGGAACCTTTACTGCATCCGAAGATTGACGAGCTGCTGGATTTGAGCCATGAGAAAGGCTTCAAGGTCAATATCACAACTAACGGTACACTGATTAACAAAAATAGACACAAGCTGCTGGATAAACCGGCGCTGCGGCAAATGAATTTCTCCTTGCACAGCTTTGATGGCCACGAAGGATCTGAGGATAAAGAAGGATATGTCACGAGTATCCTGCGATTTGCTAAGGAAATCGTTGCCAAGTCCAATGTGATTATCTCATTCCGTTTATGGAATCTAGATACGGACAATCAGACGAATCAAGAACGACAGCGAAACCGTGAAGTGCTGGAATTGCTCGAGAAAGAGTTCGAACTTGATTACAAAATCGATGAGAAATTCGTTCGCGGTACTGGTGTTAAGTTGGCCGATCGCGTCTATCTGAATCAGGATCATGAGTTCCAATGGCCGGATTTGAAGGCGGAAGAAATTGAAGGGCCGGGCTTCTGTCACGCACTGCGGAATCAAGCAGGTATTCTTGTTGATGGCACTGTGATTCCTTGTTGTCTAGATGGGGAAGGGGTCATTAATCTGGGCAATATCAACCAAACGCCTTTCTCCGAAATCGTAGAGGGTGAACGGGCGAACCGATTGTTCGAGGGCTTTTCCAGACGTGAAGTTGTCGAGGAATTATGCCGCAAATGCGGATATCGCGAACGTTTTAGTATGTAAAATAGGAGAGCTCATTCTAACGGCGTGTGTGCTGGGGAATGAGCTTTTTTCTTATGTTTCTATTTCTAGCGATTCTTTGCTTTTAATCAGCATTCGTGGGATAATATAAGTTTGATTCGATTCTATTTGTTGGGGGCACATTACGTGGGACGTTATCCATTTGCATATGATCACGCGCAGCCATTCATGCAGCAGGTTTCTGACTGGATTGCGGATATATTTTATGAAGTTCTACCTGAAGCGGGTTTCGAGGTGCGTGACGAACAGATTTACATGGCGTTCCAGTTAGAACGAGCTTTTGCTGAGAAATCGACCATTTTTGCGGAAGCAGGGGTGGGTACGGGGAAAACGCTTGTCTATTTATTGTATGCGATATGCTACTCGCGTTTCATGAAAAAACCGGCTATCATCGCTTGTGCGGATGAATCTTTGATTGAACAATTGGTCAAGCCAGGTGGTGATATTGATAAAATATCGCGTCACTTGGACCTCGTGATTGATGCGCGGCTTGCCAAATCGCCTGACCAATACGTATGTCTCGTCAAGCTTGATGAGGCGCGATTCGGACACGAGGATACCGGCATATATAGAGAGCTGCATGAAGGACTTCCTGACTTCGTTCATACACGTGAAGCGATGCAAACCTTCCATGCTTATGGGGACCGTAAAAACTACCCGCACCTGAATGATGAACAGTGGCACAAGGTAAGTTGGGATGCCTATCAGGATTGTTTCGTCTGTGATAAGCGCCATCGCTGCGGCCAAACGTTATCTCGTGAAGCGTATCGACGTTCGGCGGATCTGATTATCTGCTCGCATGATTTCTACATGGAACATGTATGGACGTACGACGGAAGAAAGCGTGAAGGTCAGCTTCCTTTACTGCCGGATCATTGTACGGTTGTTTTCGATGAAGGTCATCTGATGGAATCGGCTGCTCAGAAAGCACTAACGTACAAGCTGAAGCATATGGTGTTCGAGGAATTAGTGATCCGTTTGTTAAAAGGGGAAGTACGCGAGACGTTAGCCGTCTGTATTGATCAGGCCATTGAGCAAAGCGAGCTCATGTTCGAAGTGCTTGAAAGCTGCTGTCAACCTATTGTTGGATCGGATCGTAAGCAGATTGTCATCAATGACCGATTGCTGCGAGAAATCCACCGGTTAAGTGATATTTTATCGGAGATTGAAGAGGAGCTTGTCTTTGAAGGTGAAATGTTCACATTAAACGACTACCAGCTTAAGATCGTGGAAGAACATTTGGAAATGATGCAGAAAGCACTGGCTTTGTTCCGCAATGATCAAACCTTCATTTGTTGGGCCACTGAAAGCATAACAGGTCTCAGCCTAGTAATTATGCCAAGAACCGTGAAAGAAGTGCTGAAAGAACACGTGTTTTCATCCAAAATGCCAATCGTTTTCTCATCGGCTACGCTGTCGGTTGAGGGTTCATTCGATTATGTGGCTAATAGTTTGGGCCTCGATAAGTATCTATCATTCTCTGTAGATTCTCCTTTTGATTATGCAGAGCGGATGGAAGTCATCGCACCCAAATGGGAGTCTGGCGGTACGTTTCAAGAAAAGATGGAATCCGCGGTTCAGTTGTTAAAAAGAACAGAAGGAAGAGCGCTTATTCTGTTCCCAACCCACGAAGAGCTGCAGCGGTTTAAGCGAGAAATCAAAGGTCGTTCGGATTCTTCAGAACTGACGTTCTTGTTTGAGGGAGATCAAGAAATCAGCCATTTGATTGCCTCTTTCCAGGGGGATGAGCACAGCGTGTTGTCTGCTGTCACCCTATGGGAAGGACTCGATATACCGGGTCCTTCGTTGTCTAATGTCATAGTCTGGTCGCTGCCGTTTCCTCCACAAGATCCCGTATTCAATGCGAAGCGTCAAGCTTCAACCTCGCCGTACGAAGAGGTTGATATTCCTTACATGCTGTTAAGGCTCAGACAGGGGATTGGGCGCTTGATTCGTACTCGCGAAGATAGTGGAATTATTGCCATCTTCAATGATGAACTGCACGATAACGTGGTGCTTCGCGAGCACATTGTTCGCATACTACCCGCTGGTGTAACGCTGAAGAGCGAGTAATTTACTTCAAGGTTGGTTCTAGGTGAACCAAATGTCGCGAAATCGCACCCAACCAAGCGAGTCGAGGGAGATGCCGCGAATCGATGGATGGTAAGCGGTTTTGAGATGTTTTCGATATAGAAATAGCAGGCTGTGGCGCTGCTTGAGCTGGGATTCCAACTGCTCGAGCAGCGCCATTCTGCGTTTCGGGTCGGACTCGGAACGCAGCAATTGTAAGCTGTCATCGAGCATGGTCTGCACTTCAGGCGCAGCATGCTGCCGCATGCTCTTGTACATATCGTAGAGCCTCAGCTCGCGATGCTCGTCTAGCATGACGGCAAAGAGCAACAGATCTGCCGTCATGCGCAGCTCGCCCTTGAATTCTTCAGCTGGAATGAACAGGATTTCCAGAGTGATTCCGGACATTGCGTACATTTTCTGCAAGAGGAGCGCATCCTGCTCATATTGCGGGATGGTCGCCAGCTTCAGTACGTCACCCTGGTAGCCGGAAGCTGCTAGCAGCTTCTCGACTTCAATGGGCTTTCCCGTCGTGCTAATTACATGATTGGAACGATCCGTATCTTGTTCTGGCAGTAAGAAGAAACTGCTTGCCGCTTCAATGACATCACCAGAGAGCTGTTCCAGCAAATAGGGTTGATCCAATGCTAAGTTAAGTGCCTCGCGAATCAATGGATTCTTTAACGGTCCATCTTTCAATTCATTCACCGTCATGAATTTCGTCGTCATGCCAGATTGCCGTACTTGCTGCCAACGCTGCGCTTCCATGTCTGAAATTCGCACATTGTGCATGACTTGGAAAGGCTGTCTTTGAGCTGATAATTCCGTCTGTTCATTCTCCGGCAATGTCCACACTTCGACCCGATCCAAGAACCCACGTCCCTGAAAATAAGCAGGGAATGCCTCCAAGATCCATATCCCTTGCTCATGTCCAATTAGTCGGAATGGTCCTGTGCCAATGGGCGACTTATCCATCAGTCCGCCCGCTGCTTCACAGACATCTGCTGGTACGATAGAAGCGCGATTGGTAGTTAAGAATCCGAGAAATAATTCATTGCGTTCAGACAGTTGAATGCAAACTGTTGTTTCATTTGGTGTTGTAATGTCAATGATGCCCGCATAAGCCCAGCTATACAGACCACGCGGCGCTAAGCGCCCAAGCCGTTCAAGTGAATATTTCACATCACTCGCCAGCATTTCGTGGCCATGATGAAACTGCACACCTTTCCGAAGATAGAAGGTCCATAAGGTGCGAGAAGCATCTACATCCCACGCATGTGCAAGATGCGGCAGGATCTGATCTCCTTTGGCATCCATCCGAACGAGTCCATCGAAGAGCTGGTTCACCAGATGGGATTCCCCGGCATAATGGATGGCTGCAGGGTCTAAGGCGTGAATCGTTTGCGTAAGTGGGAATCTCAAAATATCCGTTCGCCGCTGGCCTTGCACTTCAGACCGAAAGCCGAATTGCCCTGACAACCAAACTTGGAATTGTTCCCGTAGGGAAGAAGCATGTTCAGCTGCTTGCAGCAGTTCAAGTGCAGAATGCAAATCCTGTTTCGCGACCAATTCCTTAGCTTCCTCCAGAAGCATATCTTCTTTGCGCGCATGGAAAATAAGAGTTGAGCGATTGCCTCGGCCTTTCTTTGGCAGCCAAGTGAGCCACTGCTCCTGTTGCATTCGCTTGAGAAGCAGCACCATATTGCGGTGCGTACAGTCCAAATGTAACGCTAGCTCCTGTAGCGTTATTTCGAGTGGATGTTCTTCATGGACCTGGGGGAATGAGCGTCGAAGTGTTAAATAATGCTTGCGTATTTTCACCCTTTAACCTCCGGAATAAAATATGAAATTATGAAAATTAAACTTACACTTTTTGTTCTTGTTTTACAGGTTACAATAAAGGGCAGGAAATAACAAATGCTTTTGCTGCCTTACCATTTGTAAAACAAAGGAGAAAAAGTCCAATGAGAGATCCTGCTCCATGGCAAAGAAAATACGGTTTAATGCTTATGTACGCATGTTTATTTGGTTTCATGGTTCAATACATGTTTATTGACCATGCCGCCGGCATCTCTGTTCTCATTAGTGTGGCTGGCTTTTACAGCCTTTACTTTTACGCCATAAAAGGAAGATTAGGCGGTTTTGAGCCGTGGGAAGGACAAAATAAAGCGGGTTGGTTCCTTCTGGCTCCAGTTGTATTACTCGCTATGACGTATACATTGTTTGCTAACATTCTGTTCCATACGCTTAATTTGCTTGCCTTACCCATATGCATTGCGATGCAGACGATTGTCTTATCACGCAATAGTAAGCATGCATGGTATCACGCTACATTCCTGCAGGATCTGCTGAGACATTGCTTTGGCAGGCCGCTAGCTTACTTGTCTGTACCTTTTGGGATGATCAAAGCTTGGCTGCCGAGTAGAAAGACCGAAAAAGAGTCTACTTGGGGAAAGATGGGGAAAGTGGGTGCAGGTCTCTTGTTGGCAGCCCCCATATTATTCATCGTTATTGGATTGTTATCTTCCGCGGATCGAGTTTTTCAATCTTGGATGGCCGAAATCCCGCATTGGTTCAACGGAATATCTATTGCTGAGGGGATTGTACGAACCGGCATGGGGATTGCAATAACCCTATACACGTTCTGCTATTTATGGGGAATTCTTTTTCCAAAAGTCATCGAAGTCAGCCAAACGCCTCAAGAGTTTAGTGAGGAATCAGCCGCTGTGAGCAAAAAGTTTCTGATTGATCCAATAACAGCCGGTACTTTGCTGGTGTGTGTCAATGTCGTCTACGTGCTGTTTGCTATCATTCAGTTCTCCTATTTATTCGGAGCAGCGAATGGGTTTTTACCAAATGGTGTTCTCTATGCGGAGTACGCGCGAAGAGGGTTTGCTGAGCTTGTTGCCGTCGCTATCATCAATATTTCGCTGCTTTTTCCAGGTTTGCACTGGATCCGCCGCAGTAGTCACGTTGGTGAAACCATTCGAAAATGGCTGCTGACGATGCTCGTCGGATGCACGATCGTGATGCTCATTTCCGCTTATGGAAGGCTTTCGTTGTATGAAGAGGCGTATGGCTTCACGCAAACGAGATTACTTGTTCATGGTTTCATGATTTTCTTAGGCGTTCTGTTTATCATTGCTTTGTTCCGAATCTGGATGGAGCGGATGTCCTTGTCAAAAGCTGTTATCACAACGGCAATCCTGGCCTATCTGGTGATGAATTATATGAATATTGAACAACGAATCGTCATCAACAACATGGAGCGGTACGAAAGAACGGGAATCATCGACCTTGAGTATCTGGGGAGACTCTCAACCGACGTGGTCCCGCCACTCAAGGAACTGCAAGCCAAGCACCCTGAGTTGGTGTCGATACAAGCAACCATAGATCGCGTTAAAGCTGATTCCGGAGACTATTCATGGCCTTCCTGGAATCTATCCAAGTATCAAGCAAGACGGTAATTGTAAAATATTTCAAAACATTTCGTTTCGATCTCAAAACAGCTGGGTATAAATTCCTATCAACACAAAACCCAGACTTAGGAGGATGAAACGTTATGAAAAAACAACTATCTTTCGTACTAACATCCGCAATGGCTTTATCCGTGTTCTCATCTGTTGCATTCGGCAAAACGTCAGCTGACTTCTCAGATTTGAACCAACTGGACGCCGCTACTAAAGTCAAACTCGATGCGATGATTAGCGCGGGTATTTTTGATGGGATGACCGAAACGACTTTCGGATTAAAGAGTCAAATGAACCGTGCACAGTTCGCTAAAGTTGCGGCGATGATCTTGGATCTTCCGATTAATGCTAGTTTAAGAGTTTCCTCTTTTACAGATGTAAGTACATATAATCAAGCTAATGGCTACGCATTACCGTATATTGAAGCTTTGAAAACAGCTGGAATTACAAATGGAGTTAGCGATGGTGCTTACAACCCAGCTGGACAAGTGACGAAGGAGGAGTTAGCTACTTTCTTGATTCGAATTTTAGGTAAGGATGCAGAGGCAGGTAATAAAACACTAACAGATGGATCCGTCTCTAATTGGGCCAAAGGGTACGTAGCTCTTGCATTGAACTTGAAGCTTCTCCCAGAAACAATAGGTGCTTTCGAAGGTCAAATGCCTGCTACCCGCGAACTCCTGGTAACAGGCGCTTATGAAGCAAAACAACAATATATACCAGGTAAAATCGCGATAGTTAGCGCACAGGCTATTGGAGCAAATAAAGTGAAAGTTTGGTTTAATCAAACGGTAGACAAGACAAAAGCTAACCTTACATTAAGCAAAGGAACATTGAATGTTCCGGTAACTGTGACTTGGTCTGATGATGGCAAGTGGGCTACTTTACTCACATCTTCACCGATCAGTGAAGGAGAGTATACAGCTGCTATTTCTGGGTTAGACGCATCAACTGTATCACGAAATGAAGTCTATTTCAGAGCACAAGCGGAGCAGGTGACCGAAATCAACTTCGTCAATCCAGAAGAAACCATTGCGAACAGCTCCGCTGCAACGATTAGAGTGAAAGCCTTGAATCAGTACGGAGAGACGGCATCCCTTGGAACGTCAGGATTCACGGCCATTGTTGCTGGTTCAGTTCCAGCAGATTTTAAAAGGGATGAGTGGGGCAACCTCGTCATTATTGCTAACGTCAAAGATGCGAATACTTCCCAAATGAATGATTATTTACCAGTAACCGTTTATGTGAATAATAGCAAACTTACTGCAGCTCGAAGCTTCAAAGTAGGCAATGCACCTGTTCTCAGCTTCATTGAACCGAACAAAATAACCTATTCGAATATGAAAACAAGATTGATTAATGTGGGCGATAAAGCTTCCATTTCATTGAATTTGTTTGACCAGTATGGGAACCCGATCATCAAAAGACAGTTTGATCAAAATGAGGTCACTTCAAAGAGCTTGACACCAGTTGTATCGCCTGAAAATCCAAACCTTGAGATTGTAAAGGCGGGTACTTCGCTAGGAACAACTGATTTATTTGATGAAAATGGGAACGCCCGCTTTGAGGTTAGACTGACTGCCAAGCCACTGAACGACAGCACTCATAAGATTACCATTTATAGCGAGGCTACTCATGCTACTGTGAGTGTGGATGTAAACTAATTAGGGCCATTTTATTGACTGCTTACTCTCTGGCGACAGAGAGGGGCAGTTTTTCTTTAGTCGAAGCTTTGTATGTTATACAAAAATTTTTGTTGTGTAAACTACTATACATGAGAACGTGCGTTTGGTACACTGGGAGAAGAAACGAAGTTGGTAAAAAATGGGGTGAATCGAGGGGTAAATGAATAGTAAGATCAATGAAATGAACTTAAAAATTCGTAAAGAGGAAGGAAGCCAGTCAAAATGAATGTCGTTGAGAGTCAAACCAAATCTGAAGAGGGCAATTCAGAAATAAAGAAAAGTGTCCTTTGGATCTATTATGTCATCTTTTTTGCCGTTTTGAATGAATCCGTATTCAACGTATCCACCCCAAGTATTGCCAAGCAATTCGGCTTGGATGCTTCCGGTGTAAGTTGGGTAGTTACGATCTTTTTTATCGTCTTCGGTATGGGAATGGTTATATTCGGTAAGCTTTCCGATATGTACAGCATCAAAAAATTGATTACAATAGGGATTTCCCTTTACGCTTTTGGTTCAATATTGGGTTTTGTATGCCAATCGTGGTATCCTGCTGTCATTTTATCCCGGGCCATACAAGGAGCAGGTGGGTCAGCTATCCCAGCCTTGATTTTCGTCATGGTAGCCCGGTTTTTCACAGTGAAAGAACGGGGGAGAATGTTTGGTATCATTACATCGACCGTTTCATTCGCTATTGGGATCGGTCCGGTACTAGGCGGTTATATTGCAGGATCTTTCCACTGGGCCTTTTTGTTTCTTGTTTCGGTACCCGTCGTCATCGCTATTCCTTTTTTTCAAAAGTTTCTACCAGTTGAACCGCGCAAAGCAGGTAAATTGGATGTTGTTGGAGCGGTACTGTTGGGTGTAGTCATATCAACGCTGATTTTGTTTACGACTGAAGGAAATTGGATCTACTTGGGAATTGTATTGGTAGCTCTTACGCTATTTATCGTTCATATTCGCAGAGCGAAGGAGCCGTTCGTCGAACCTGCACTTTTCACAAATTCTCTTTACCGAAATGGTCTCATCATCGGCTTTCTCATTTTTGGAACCGTGATGTCGGTCATGTTCGTCATACCGCTGATGCTAAGTAAAATATACGGCCTGGACACTGAACATATTGGACTTATTATGTTTCCAGGAGCCATTAGCGCGGTCGTATTTGGGAAAGTGGCCGGCAATATGACGGTCAAGCGAGGAAGCCATTATGTTGTATATCTAGGATTGATATTAATCGCAGCTAGTCTTTTACTGCAATCTTCATCGATCGGACTTTGGGTATGGTACATTGGAACAGCACTCATCATGATGTACATCGGATTTTCTTTCATGCAGACGGCATTAACGGAAACGATTACGCAAATTTTGCCGGTTCAACAAATTGGCGTCGGGATGGGCTTTTTCAATATGACCTCAACGATTTCCGGAGCGGTCGTGACGGCACTCGTTGCCAAAGTGATGGAGAAAGAGCTGCTTGCTTTTCCGCTTCATCCTCTAATTTCAGACTCACACGCCTACTTGTACGGCAATCTCATTCTGATATTATGCTTAGTTGTTATAGCAAGCACATTGCTTTATTTCGTATCTTTTGGCAAAAAAAATCAACAGCTGGTCAATGAACCGGTATAAATACTGGAATAACAATGAAATTGGAAGAGCCAAACCTGCACAAAGGTCTGGTTCTTTCAATTTTTTCAGCGGGAGTAAGAGTCAATTAAAATCATGCAGCCTCGAAGGTATAAGCATTTGTAAAAGGGTGTATATATAAAACATAGAACTGAAAGCGTTTACAGCTTGTCCCATTTTCAATCCATCGACCAAAAATATCCTCGGCAGAAACATGAAGGAATGTCCATCATGTCGAAGGAGGCAGTCGAATGCATGTGTCCTATACGGATGAACAGAATTTGATTCGTACCATGGTGCGTGACTTTGCGATTAACGAAGTTGAGCCGACGGCTGCACAGCGGGATGAAGAAGAGAGATTTGATCGAAATTTGTTCGATAAAATGGGGAAGCTTGGTTTGACCGGCATTCCGTGGCCTATAGCGTACGGTGGGCTTGCGTCCGATTTTCTGACCTATGCCATGGTCATTGAAGAGCTTTCTAGGGTATGTGGTTCCACAGGAGTTATGCTTTCCGTTCATACCTCTCTAGTCAGTTGGGCGATTTACAAGTATGGCACAGAAGAACAGAAACAAAAATTTTTGCGGCCTTTAGCAGAGGGGAAGAAACTAGGAGCCTATAGTTTAACGGAAAGTGGTTCCGGCTCCGATGCTGGGGCGATGAGGACAACTGCGATAAAGGACGGGGACTGTTATGTTCTTAACGGATCCAAACTATTTGTCACAAATGGAGGGGAGGCGGAGGTTTACATTGTTTTTGCGATGACGGACTTGCAGCAAAGGCAAAAAGGGTGCAGCGCCTTCATCGTGGAAAAGGGAGCTGCTGGATTCATTTTTGGCAGTAAAGAAAAGAAGCTAGGCATCCGTTCATCGCCGACAATGGAATTGAGGTTTGAGAATTGCCGTGTTCCTGTGGAGAATTTGCTAGGGCCGGAAGGTGAAGGGTTCCGAATTGCCATGAAAAGTCTGGATGGCGGACGCATCGGAATTGCTGCTCAAGCACTTGGAATTGCGCAAGGCGCACTAGATGCTTCAATCGCCTATGCAAAAGAACGAAGTCAATTGGATAAGCCGATTGGTGGGCAGCAGACGATAGCTTTTAAAATCGCTGATATGGCAACTCACATTGAAGCAGCAAGACTGCTTACCTATCAAGCCGCCTGGCGGGAAAGCAAGGGGTTAACATATGGAAAGCAAGCTGCTATTGCCAAGCTTTTCGCCAGTGATACCGCTGTTCAGGTCTGCATTGAGGCTGTGCAAATTTTTGGAGACGACGGCTATACCAAGGATTTCCCAGTAGAGCGGTTTTTGCGCGATGCGAAGGTGACCCAGATATACGAAGGGACGAACGAGATTCAGCGTATTGTGATATCACGAATGCTTCTTGCCGACTGACTGAATAAAAGAACGAACGGAGGAAGGGAGAGCGATAAAATGAGTGACGACTATATTCCTGGACTTGAAAATGTCATTGCTAGCGAGACGAACATCTCGTATCTGGATGTGGAGAAGGAGGAAATTGTTGTTCGCGGGTATGACCTAATTGAGCTTGCCCAAAACGTAACCTATCTGGACATTGTGGGACTACTTCTAGACGGAGCGCTGCCTAATCCAGATGAACGACATTCGATCGAAGAGAAGTTGAGATCGGAATATGGATTACCTCCAAATGTGAACGCGATTCTACAACTACTCCCCGAGCAAGCCGACTTCATGGATGTTCTGCGAACAGGCATTTCAGCTATAGCAAGTTACGACGTAGATCTCGAGGATCGTTCCAGAGAAGCCAATACCCGTAAAGCCATTCGATTGCTTGCGAATGTGCCGGAAATTGTTGCCAACGGGTATCGCGCGCAAACGAAGCAACCATTCATTGACCCGAACAAAGAGTTATCCTATACAGCTAATTTCTTATATATGATCACAGGACGCGTCCCAACCAAGATGGAAGAAGCAATCTTTGATCAATCTCTGATCGTCTATAGTGAGCATGAAATGCCGAATTCAACGTTTGCTGCGCGTGTAATTGCATCCACACAATCCGACCTTTATGGTGCCTTAACTGGCGCGGTTGCTTCACTCAAAGGGACTCTGCACGGTGGCGCGAATGAAGCGGTCATGGCTATGCTTTTGGAAGCGGGGTCGGAAGCAAATCTTGAAGCACTCATGCTAAATAAGTTAGCAAAGAAAGAACGAATTATGGGCTTTGGACATCGGGTTTATATGAAAAAAGCGGATCCCCGCGCACTGCTTATGAAAGAGGCACTAGCTGAACTAGCAGTAGACAAAAATCAATCAGAGCTCTATAACATGTGTGTGCTTGGCGAAGAAGTCATGAAGCGAGAAAAGAATTTGCATCCGAATTTGGATTATTATGCAGCTCCTGTTTACTTTTTGCTAGGGATTCCAATTGAATTGTTTACACCGGTATTTCTTGCTGCCCGAACGATCGGCATTAGCGCGCATGTGATCGAACAACATGATAATAATCGACTCTTTCGACCAAGAGTTCATTATAAGGGACCTCGAGATCTACACCCTCTTCAACAGCCGAGTCACTTAAGCAGAAAGGACGAATACGAATGAGTAGTTCTGGATTTCCGGAAAATAAGGAGATGACCTTTGACCCCTTAATCGAGGAGATTGCCGATTATACATTGGCAAAAGGGATTGAAAGTGAGGAAGCGTATCGCATCGCACAGCATGTCTTATTGGATTCACTTGGCACTGGATTACTCGCCTTGCGATTCCCGGATTGTACGAAGCATTTGGGTCCAATTGTACCAGGTGCGAACTTACCGGGGGGTGCCCGTGTGCCGGGGACGAGATACGAGCTAGACCCCGTCCATGCGGCTTTTAATATTGGCTGTATGATTCGTTGGCTGGATTATAACGATACATGGTTGGCTGCTGAATGGGGGCATCCATCGGATAATCTAGGCAGTATTCTTGCCGTCGCCGATTATCTTAGCCGCAATAGAGTTGCTGAGGGGAAAAAGCCGCTCATTATGAAGGATGTCCTCACCATGACGATTAAAGCGCACGAGATTCAAGGAGTGCTTGCTCTTGAGAACAGCTTAAACCGTGTAGGGCTGGATCATGTTCATTTTGTGAAAATAGCTTCGACTGCCGTTGCTGCGGCAATGTTGGGGGCGAACAGAGAAGAACTGTGCAGCGCGCTTTCTAACGCATGGATTGACGGGGCTAGTTTAAGAACGTACCGACATGCACCGAATACAGGTTCACGTAAATCATGGGCAGCCGGTGATGCCACAAGTCGTGGGGTACGGTTAGCTTTGATGGCTGTAGGTGGCGAAATGGGCTATTCGTCGGCACTTTCTGCGAAAAATTGGGGCTTCCAAGATGTTTTATTTCAAGGAAAAGAACTCACATTAGGTCGTTCATTAGGCTCCTATGTGATGGAGAATATTTTATTTAAAATATCATTTCCTGCTGAATTTCATGCTCAAACAGCCGTCGAATGTGCTTTGCAACTGTACCCTAAGGTACACAAGCGACTGGATGAGATTGCACATATCACATTGACTACCCATCAATCTGCGATTCGGATTATTGATAAGAAGGGGCCTTTGCATAATCCTGCTGATCGGGATCATTGTCTACAATATATGGTTGCGATTGGGCTGCTGTTTGGAACATTGACCGCTGAGCATTACGAGGAAATGGTCGCTAAGGATCCTCGGATTGATGCGCTTAGGGAGAAAATGGTCGTTGTCGAGGATGAGCATTACAGCAAGGATTACCTGGATCCTGATAAACGTTCGATCGCAAACGCGGTCCAAGTTCATTTCAAAGACGGCACGAAAACGGAGAAAGTCGTTTGCGAGTATCCGATCGGGCATCGAAGGCGGCGTGAGGAAGGTTTACCTAAGGTTATTGAGAAGTATGAAGCAAATTTACTAACTCGATTTCCTCGTAAGAAGACGACAGAAATACGGAAGCTCTCCCTTGATTATGAGCGGTTGATTCAAACGCCTGTTCATGAGTTTATGGCGCTTTTTATTATATGACCACTGGTTAATAAAGTCGGCGAGATGCAGGAGGTCTTTATGTCATGGCTGATTGAAGAAGAACCGGATCAACAACGATTGGCCGCTGAATTTCGTCAGCTTGTTGATGCTGGCACAATTGTCAAAATCCCTGGTACCCACGACGGAATGGCTGCAAGAATAGCTAAGCAGGCTCATTTCAAGGCCATATATTTATCGGGAGCTGCTTACACAGCTAGCAGGGGACTGCCTGATTTAGGCCTCATTTACTCGAATGAGGTGGCGGAACGTGCCCGAGAGCTGGTTCGTGCATCCGGTCTTCCTCTACTTGTCGATATAGATACCGGATTCGGCGGTATTTTAAACGTAGCACGAACAGCTAAGGAAATGGTGGAGGCGAAGGTCGCAGCCGTTCAAATAGAGGATCAGGAAATGCCGAAAAAATGCGGACATTTGAATGGAAAGAAGCTCATTTCGGCTGAGGAGATGATTCAGAAAATTCGAACGATCAAAGCCGTGAGTCCGACGTTATTTATCGTTGCGCGTACGGATGCGAAGAGCGTCGAGGGAATGGATGAAGCGATTCATAGAGCACAGCAATATCTTGCTGCGGGAGCTGATGCGATTTTTCCAGAAGCGCTGGAAAGTCAAGAGGACTTTCAACGTTTCAGCAAAGAAGTGGAGGGTCCACTTTTAGCCAATATGACGGAATTCGGGAGAACTCCTTATTATACGGCGGAGCAATTTGAAAGCTGGGGATTTCATATGGTCATTTATCCGGTCACTTCGCTTCGCGTAGCTGCCAAGGCCTATGAAAGAGTTTTTGAGGAAATCAGTCAAACAGGAACTCAAAAGGGCTCTCTCAGCCATATGCAAACCCGGAGTGAGCTGTATGATACGATTCGTTATTACGATTATGAAGCATTAGATGGAAAAATTGCCAAAACGATTTTGAATGAAAATGAGTAGCGGCCTATGAACCATCCTCACTGATCTCCTGTTGTCGGTGGGGTCTTTGCGTACACTTAAGTCATCAAGAGGAGGTCGTTATGACATGGACTTTAGCTTGTCGGAGGAACTGGAAATGGTTCGCAGTATGGTCCGTGATTTCGCCGAAAACGAGGTGGAACCTAGTGCTGCCCTTCGAGATGAGGATGAACGGTTTGATCGGACCTTATTTGACAAAATGGGTGAGCTTGGTCTGACAGGGATTCCTTGGGATGAGAACTACGGTGGGCTTGGCTCCGATTATCTGACCTATTGTCTTGTTGTAGAGGAACTATCTCGTGTGTGCGCTTCTACAGGTATTACTCTATCGGCACATATTTCGCTTGCGGGCTGGCCCATTTATACCTTTGGAACGGAGGAGCAGAAGATAAGGTTTCTACGTCCCATGGCAGAAGGGAAGAAGCTTGGGGCATACGGTCTTACAGAGATTGCCTCAGGCTCCGATGCTAGTTCCATGGGAACAACGGCCATACGAGATGGAGATCACTATATATTAAACGGCTCCAAAAAATTCATTATCAATGCAGGTGCTGCGGAAATTTATATCGTGTTCGCTTTGACAGACACTTCGCAAAAGCACAAAGGCTGCAGCGCATTTATCGTAGAGAAAGACACACCCGGATTTACGTTTGGCAAAAAGGAAAGAAAATTGGGCATTCGCTCATCGCCGACGACGGAGATATGCTTTGACAACTGCCGCATACCTATAGAGAACCTACTCGGAAGTGAAGGAGAAGGGTTTAAAATCGCCAAGCGCACTCTTGACGGCGGCAGGATTGGAATTGCAGCTCAGGCGGTAGGAATCGCCCAAGGAGCACTGGATGTCTCGTTGGCCTATGCAAAAGAACGCAAGCAGTTTGGTAAGCCGATTGCGCAGCAGCAGGCGATTGGTTTTAAGCTGGCGAATATGGCAACTAAAATCGAGGCGACCAGATTGCTGACGTATCAAGCCGCTTGGCGAGAAAGTCAGGGGTTATCGTACGGCAAGGAATCTGCTTATGCCAAGCTTTTTGCTGGAGACACGGCCATGGAGGTGACTGTGGAAGCTGTTCAAATCTTCGGGGGATATGGCTATACGAAAGCCTTTCCCGTTGAACGTTATATGCGCGATGCTAAGATCGCGCAAATCTATGGAGGGACGAACGAAATCCAGCGAGAGATTATTTCTCGAAGCCTTCTGGCAGATTGAGGAGGGAGGTGCAGCCGTGTCAACTGTGGGTTCGGAAACCAACTATCGTGCGAAGCATAAGGTGAGATTCGTAACGGCTTCGGCTTTATTCGACGGCCACGATGTGTCCATTACGATTATGCGGCGAATACTTCAAGCCAGTGGAGCGGAGGTCATTCATCTAGGGCATAACCGATCCGTTAGGGAGATTGTGCAAGCAGCTATTCAAGAGGACGTACAGGGAATTGCCGTTTCATCCTATCAAGGCGGGCACGTCGAGTACTTTACTTATATGATTGATTTATTACGGGAAAAAGGGGCGTCCGAGATCAAAGTCTTCGGCGGCGGAGGGGGCGTGATCCTTTCTTCCGAAATCAAAATGCTTCATGACTATGGTGTTACTCGCCTATTTTCGCCTGACGATGGAAGGGAGCTTGGCTTGCAAGGAATGATTAACTTTATGATGAAGGAGTGTGATTTTAGTACGGTTTCTGGCTATGCCCAAGGTTACGAAGTAGGCGAAGTAGGGCAAATCAATGATCATAGGTCGATAGCCCGCTTCATTACAGCTGCCGAACTAGTTTGTGAAAGCAGGGAATTGAAATCGGAGATAGAGACATTAAATAAACAGTCGATTGGGGCCACATGTCCGGTTGTTGGCATCACAGGCACTGGCGGAGCGGGGAAAAGCTCCCTAACCGATGAATTAGTCCAGCGTTTCCTGCGTCAGTACCCGGATAAAACCATCGCCATCCTATCGGTCGATCCAACCAAGCAGCGAAGCGGCGGCGCTTTGCTTGGGGATCGCATCCGCATGAATGCTGTTCACAACGACCGCGTGTATATGCGGAGTATGGCAACACGGGGATCGGGCAATGAGCTGTCCCTTGCAATCGCTCCTGCAGTTGCCATCTTGAAGGCGGCCAGCTTTGATCTCGTTTTGGTGGAAACCAGTGGAATTGGTCAAGGTGATCATCAGATCACCGAAGTAGCCGATGTCTCGCTCTATGTGATGACAAGCGAATTCGGCGCGCCTTCGCAATTAGAGAAGATTGATATGCTTGATTACGCAGACCTAATCGCGATTAATAAATTCGACCGCAGAGGCTCTGCGGATGCACTTCGGGATGTGAAGAAGCAAGTTCAGAGAAATCATGGTTTATTTGATTTGAATTTTGAATCCATGCCTGTCTATGGAACGATGGCTAGTCAATTTAACGATGCTGGCGTGGATACATTATTCCGTGCACTCATCGATACCTTGAATCGAAAATGTGCTTTGCAGTGGCCTATTCAGGGCTTTTCATCTGGTCATGCGCCCAAGACACATGTCATCATACCAGCTGACCGTACACAGTATTTAGGAGAAATCGCGAATACGGTACGGGCGTATCATGCGTACGCAGAAAGGGAAGCCGAGCTGGCGACTACTTGCTACCGAATTGAAGGGGCGATTTCAGCCCTACAGCAGGAGATTGGAGCGGACGAAAGTATATCTGTCCTGCAAACACTTAAGATGAATCTAGAGACGCGTATGCAAAAAGAAACTCGACATCTACTTGCCCAGTGGCCGGAGCTGCAAAGAAAATACACAGGCAAAACCTTTACTACCCGAGTACGGGATAAAGAATGCGTGACAGAGCTAACAACTTCAAGCTTGTCAGGGTTGGACATCCCGAAGGTGAGCCTGCCCAAATACCGTGATGCAGGAGATCTCATTCGCTGGATGTACCGTGAAAATGTGCCGGGGGAATTTCCCTTTACATCAGGAGTTTTTCCTTTCAAACGAACAGCTGAGGATCCCAAACGACAGTTTGCAGGCGAAGGGACGCCGGAACGCACCAATCTACGATTTCATTATTTGTCGCAGAATGATCAAGCCAAGCGTCTCAGTACGGCTTTCGACTCCGTCACATTGTATGGGGAGGATCCTGATGAGCGGCAGGATATTTACGGCAAGATCGGTGAGAGCGGGGTTAGTGTCTGTTCACTAGACGACATGAAAAAGCTGTATGCCGGGTTCGATCTATGCGATCCGTTGACTTCGGTTTCAATGACGATTAACGGTCCTGCTCCGATACTTCTCGCAATGTACATGAACACGGCGATCGATTTCCAGATCGAACGCTTCTCCCGGGAGCAGGGTAGACGACCAACTGGAGTGGAAGCGAACCAGATTCGCGGGCAGACGCTGAGATCGGTGAGGGGGACAGTACAGGCTGACATTTTGAAGGAGGATCAGGGGCAGAATACGTGCATTTTTTCCACAGAGTTCGCACTTCGGATGATGGGCGATATTCAGCAATATTTTATCGATCATGAAGTACGTAATTATTACTCGGTTTCTATTTCGGGCTATCACATTGCCGAGGCAGGGGCGAATCCGATTTCACAGCTCGCTTTTACACTAGCTAACGGATTTACTTATGTTGAGTATTATTTGGCTAGAGGCATGCCGATTGATGATTTCGCTCCGAATCTGTCTTTCTTTTTCAGCAATGGGCTTGATCCGGAATATACGGTGATTGGACGAGTGGCGCGCCGAATTTGGGCTACGGTTATGAAGAACAAATACAACGCTAATGAACGCAGCCAAAAGCTGAAATATCATATCCAAACGTCGGGGCGATCTCTGCATGCGCAGGAAATTGATTTTAATGATATCCGAACCACGCTGCAAGCACTGATGGCCCTTCTTGATAACTGCAACTCGCTGCATACAAATTCATATGACGAGGCTATTACAACACCAACGGAGGAATCTGTACGTCGAGCAATGGCTATTCAATTGATCATCACGAAGGAGCTTGGTTTTGTTAAAAACGAAAACATGCTGCAGGGCTCATTTATCATCGAGGAATTGACCGATTTGGTTGAGGAGGCTGTGCTGCAGGAGTTAGAACGAATTAGTGAAAGGGGCGGTGTACTCGGAGCAATGGAGTCTCAGTATCAAAGGGGTAAAATCCAGAATGAATCGATGCTGTATGAAATGAAAAAACATCATGGCGAGCTGCCCATTATTGGCGTGAATACGTTCCTTCATCCCAATCCTTCCAAAGATGAGGACATGAATATCCCGCTAGCTCGCGCAACGTCGAAAGAAAAGGAACAGCAAATTACGAATCTCAGGGAATTTCTATCGAGGCACCAAGCAGAATCACCCGAGGCTTTAGCAAAACTGCAGCAAATTGCGCTTGATGGCGGCAACATTTTTGCCGAATTGATGGAAACGGTCAAGACAGCAAGCTTGGGGCAAATTACTCACGCGCTTTATCAGGTAGGCGGGCAATATCGCAGAAATATGTAGCATCAGGAGAGAGGAGGGGTTCCTATGTCTTCTCAGCAAGTTACCAAACATCAACAGCTCGGTTTAACCGATGAACAGGTGCTGAAGATGTATACCTTCATGCTCAAAGCAAGGAAGTTTGACGAGCGAGCTACACTTCTTCAACGGTCAGGCAAAACGGCCTTTCATATCTCTAGTGTCGGTCAAGAAGCGACCCAGGTAGCAGCGGCGTTCGCATTAAATAAGCAGCATGACTATTTTCTGCCTTATTACAGGGACTATGCCTTTGTCCTAACGGTGGGTATGACCGTGCGTGAACTCATGCTGGCAGCTTTATTTAAAGCGGAAGACATTAACGGAGGCAGGCAAATGCCAGGGCATTTTGGCTATAAAAAGCATCATATTGTTTCTGGATCAAGTCCGGTTGCCACGCAGGCCCTACACGCTGTCGGCATCGCACTGACGGCTATGATGAGGAAGGAAGACCATGTAGCTTTCGTCAGCTTTGGCGAAGGGGCGAGCAACCAAGGGGATGTGCACGAAGCGTTCAATTTTGCCGGTGTATTCAAGCTGCCCGTTATCTTCCTATGCGAAAATAACCAGTATGCCATTTCCATTCCTGCGCATAGACAAGTGGCCGGACGTGTTGTTGATCGTGCCGCAGGCTATGGCTTCCCAGGGCAGCGTGTGGACGGCAATGACACGCTGGAGGTGTATCGCGCGGTCAAAGAAGCGAGGGAGCGTGCCGTTCGCGGGTACGGGCCGACGTTGATTGAAGCGATGCTTTATCGGATACCGCCACATTCCACAGCGGATGACGATATGCTGTACCGGACGAAAGAAGAGGTAGAGTACCATAAGGAGCAGGACGGCTTGCAGCGTTTTCGTCGTTATTTGATCGAATGCGGCGTCATGTCAGAAGAGATCGAACAAGTGCTGAATGAGAGTGTAATTAAAGAAGTAAATGAAGCAACGAAATATGCTGAAAAAGCCCCTTATCCAGCTCCCGAGGATGTATTACGGCATGTTTATGCGGAAGATGGGGGTGATACTTAAATGCCAATCTTAACGTATTTGGAGGCCATTCGCCGTGCAATGATAGAAGAAATGGAACGCGATGAGCATGTTTTTGTGCTCGGAGAGGATATTGGGAAGGGCGGCGTTTTGAATGCGACGAAAGGCATGCGCGATCGGTTCGGTGAATTGAGAGTCCTTGACACGCCTCTCTCTGAATCAGCCATTGTGGGTGTTGCGATTGGAGCGGCTATGGTCGGGATGAGGCCGATAGCGGAAATCCAGTTTGCCGATTTTATTTTCCCGGCGGCTAATCAAATCATAAGCGAGGCAGCGAAAATTCGGTATCGCTCGAATAATGACTGGCATTGTCCAATCGTCATACGCGCACCTTACGGGGCGACAGGTGGAGGCGGATTGTATCACTCACAGTGTCCGGAATCGGTCTTTTTCGGAACTCCTGGACTCAAGATTGTTGCGCCATCTACAGCCTATGATGCCAAAGGTTTGCTGAAAGCGGCAGTGCGGGACGAGGATCCTGTCCTTTTTTTCGAACATAAGAAATGCTATCTTTCGATATCAGATGAAGTACCTGAAGAAGATTACACCGTTCCAATTGGCAAAGCAGCCATAAGGCGCGAGGGGACGGATATCACAGTGATTGCCTACGGTTTGTCGGTACATTATGCGATTAAAGCGGCTTTCGAACTGGAGCAAGATGGAATTAGTACAGAGATATTGGATTTGCGGACGCTTCATCCACTCGATAAGTCTGCTATTTATGAGGCGGCAGCCAAAACCGGTAAAATATTGATCGTACACGAAGATAATAAAACAGGTGGCATAGGTGCAGAAATATCGGCTTTAATAGCGGAACACCTGTTGTACGAATTGGATGCACCTATTATGAGATGCTGCCCTCCCGATATTCCTCCTGTTGGCATGGCGCCAACTTTAGAGAAATTTTACCTGCCGAATGTGGACATCGTCAAAGAAGCCATGCGCCAATTAGCGGAAATCTGAAGGAGGCTGGGTATGCAGAGGAACTCTGAAAATCCCCATGCTTGGATGATGATCGAAGTGGATGTCAGTAACCTCGTCGCCTTGCGGCAAGAGTTGAAAAACGACTTTATGCGAAGAGAGGGCGTCCAGCTGTCGCTTAGCCCGTTCATATTGAAACCGATCGTGAATGCCTTGAAGGAGTTCCCCATGCTGAATTCAACCTGGCACTCGGGCAGCATTCTTCTCAAAAAAGATATTAACCTATCGATAGTTGTTGCTATTGCCGACGATACCGTCGTAACACCTGTGATTTATCATGCGGATCGTAAATCCATAGCAGGAATCACGATTGAGCTGTATGAGTTGGTCAATAGGGCGCGAAGTGGTTCCTTGCTGCCATCCGATTTAATAGAGGGTTCATTTACATTTAGTAACACCGGATCCGTAGGATCCTTGCTTTCCTGTCCAATCATTCATAATCCGCAGGCAGCCATACTTACAATTGAGTCCATCGTACGTAAGCCCGTAGTTATTCAGGAGATGATTGCGATCCGGTCGATAGCCAACCTTTGCCTTTCCTATGATCACCGGATTGTGGACGGGTTGATTTGCAGCCGGTTCATGCAGCGGGTTAAGTATTATTTGGAACAATATGATCAAGAAACGATCATTTAT
>NZ_WHOA01000242.1 GCF_013141715.1 Paenibacillus phytorum
TTATCCCGAAGGATAAATCCGCTCGACTTGCATGTATTAGGCACGCCGCCAGCGTTCGTCCTGAGCCAGGATCAAACTCTCCATAATAGTAAACGATTGCTCGTCCGTATATCTGAAAGCTGAAGTGCTCATTTGCGTTGCTAGCGAGATTTTGCAATCTCTTTTTGAACGATTTCTCGTTCGTGCTTACTCACTCGTTGTTCAGTTTTCAAAGATCAATTTCTCTTGTTCAACCTGCCCTCTTTCGAAAGCCGGAAGACCAATATACCATACCGAGAATTACTTTGCAACTTATTTTTGTAAGTTGTTTTTGTTAAGTTCTTTGTTGTCTCAGCGGCAACTTTTATAAGATACCACAGACGCCATGGACATTGCAAGTACTATTTTAAAAAATTTCGAGACACCGATCGGTGCCTCGAAACGCAAGCCATTATTCACCTTGACGTTCACGCATAAGCGGAAACAGCAGTACATCACGAATAGACGGTGCATTCGTCAATAGCATAACCAATCGGTCAATTCCTATTCCTAAACCACCCGTTGGAGGCATACCATACTCAAGTGCACGAATGAAGTCTTCATCCATCTCATGCGCCTCGTCATTGCCCTGCTCTTTCTCACGAAGCTGAGCTTCAAAACGCTCTCTTTGATCGATAGGATCGTTAAGCTCCGTAAATGCATTGGCATGCTCACGCGCTACGATAAAGAGTTCGAAGCGATCCGTGAAGCGCGGGTCCTCGGGGTTCTTTTTGGCAAGCGGTGAAATTTCTAAAGGATGTCCGTAAATAAAGGTCGGTTGTATTAAGGTCTCTTCAACAAATGTTTCGAAGAATTGATTCACAATATGACCGAATGTCATATGAGGTTCAACTTGTACATGATGCTCTTTGGCCAAGCGATGAGCTTCCTCGTTCGACATGTGAACGCTAAAGTCTACTCCCTTAACTTCTTTAATAGCATCCACCATGGATACACGTCTCCAGCCAACAGCTAGATTGACCTCGTGATCGCCATATGGAACCGTTGTATTACCAAGAACCTCTTGCGCTATATGTGCAATAAGCTCCTCCGTAAGCTTCATGATGTCTTTATAGTCAGCATAAGCCTCATAAAGCTCAATCATCGTAAATTCCGGGTTGTGACGCGTAGAGATACCTTCGTTACGGTATACACGCCCAATTTCGTATACTTTCTCTAATCCACCAACAATCAAACGCTTCAAATGAAGCTCAATTGCAATACGCATATGCAGCTGCATATCTAAAGCATTATGATGTGTGTTAAAAGGACGCGCAGACGCTCCACCCGCTACGGAGTGTAATGTAGGTGTCTCCACTTCTAAATAGCCCAGAGAATCCAAGTACCGACGCATGGACTGAATAATACGGGAACGAAGAATAAATGTCTGCTGCACATCTTGATTCATAATCAAATCAACATAACGTTGACGATAACGCAGTTCCACATCACTAAGACCATGGAATTTATCCGGCAGTGGAAGCAAGGATTTGGTCAAAACCTCAAGCGATTTCACTTTAATAGAAGTTTCACCGGTTTTTGTTTTGAAAACAACACCCTGAACCCCAACCATATCGCCTAGATCCAGAAGATCAAAGGCTTGGTATTTGTTTGCGTCTAGTGCATCTTCACGCACATAGATTTGAATTTTACCTGTGATGTCTTGAAGATGTGCGAAGCTGGCTTTACCCATGCCTCTTTTTTGCATTATACGTCCGGCAATACTGACCTCATGGTGTTCAGCATCCAACTCTTCTTTGGTTTTATCTTGGTAGGCTGTAAGGATTTCTTTGGTTGAATGCGTCCTTACGTATTTGCTACCAAACGGATCGACTCCTAGACCGCGAAGCTCGTCCAATTTATTACGGCGAATGACGAGCAATTCGTTCAATTCCAATTCCTGGCTCATGCTTTCATCTCCTACTTATTAGTAAAGGGTGCTAAAACCGGAAAAAAGCTTCCGAAAGGAAGCTTTCCAAAGGAATGCGGCTGCACGCTACTTTTTAATATCAATAATTTGATACTGAATGACGCCAGCTGGAACGGTAACGTCAACGTTCGCGCCCCTTTGTTTACCTAAAATAGCTCTACCTACAGGGCTTTCATTGGAAATCTTATTCATCAACGGATCGGATTCCGCCGTACCTACGATGTTATACTCAACCAAATCACCGAATTCCAAATCCTTCAGCGTTACGATTGAACCAACACTCACGGTGTTGGTATCGACATCATCGTTATTAATAATACGCGCATTGCGCAGCAATTTTTCTAAAGTAATGATTCTGCCTTCAATAAAAGCTTGTTCGTTCTTCGCGTCTTCGTACTCTGAGTTCTCACTGATATCGCCATATCCGATGGCAACCTTGATTCTCTCAGCCACTTCCCGGCGCTTCACTGATTTCAGATGCTCAAGCTCATCTTCGAGCTTTCTTAAACCTTCTGGTGTAAGAATGACCTCTTTTTCAGCCATTTCCAACTGATCTCCCGTCATGTGAAAGATTTTCATATCGTTGAATCGATGCTTCCTGCTAGGAGTTGGGTCTTAAAAGAGCTGATTCAAGTAGTATGAATTCACGTTTCTTAAATAAGTTAGTTGCTCGTTTGTCTTTCAATATATGCAGGAACACATTAATATTGACTGATTATATTGCAACGGTTTCAAAATGTCAATCTCAACCATAGCTGCATTTTTTACTGAAGTACGGCTGATTCTTCATTTGTAGATAATGGGGAATGCGCATATAGATGCTCGACATAATCATTCAAAGCTCGCACCATTTCATCACGCTTCAACATCTCCATAAGCGCATCCTTCACACGAGCCGCCCCTGTCATACCCTTGAGGTACCACGCCATATGTTTGCGCATCTCTTTCACAGCAACATGCTCACCCTTAAGAGCAACAAGACGGTCCATGTGTAAGATCGCGATACGGATCTTCTCTTCCGGTGTCGGCTCAGGCGGCAATTCACCATTAGCAAGGTATTGTACGGTACGGTAAAGCATCCAAGGGTTGCCTAACGCGCCGCGCCCAATCATCACGCCGTCTACACCTGTATGGTCTAACATGCGTTTTGCATCCTCAGGTGTCACAACATCACCGTTCCCGATAACGGGAATCGACAGAGCTTGCTTAACATCGCGAATGATATCCCAATCCGCTTTACCTGTATACAGCTGCTCACGCGTACGGCCGTGGACGCTTACTGCGCTTCCTCCGCCTCTTTCGACAGCTTTAGCATTTTCTATGGCATAAATGTGCTCGGAATCCCAACCGATACGCATCTTCACAGTTACTGGTTTGCTTACTGCCGCAACAACGGTTGCGATCATTTCTTCGATTTTCTCTGGTTGGAGCAACCATCTTGCACCCGCGTCACACTTTGTGATTTTCGGCACAGGACAGCCCATATTTATATCAATAATGTCTGCATTCGTCTGTTGGTCAACGATTCTAGCTGCTTGCACAAGCGTCTCAGTATCGCCACCAAAGATTTGCAGACTTAGCGGTTTTTCTCGATCATCAACATAAAGCATTTCCATCGAACGGGAATTCCCGTGAACAATGGCTTTATCACTAACCATTTCTGCACAGACTAAACCTGTACCAAATTCTTTGGCAATGAGTCGGAACGCAGGATTACATACACCCGCCATTGGGGCAAGCACGACTTTATTGGGAGCTTCGACATTTCCTATTTTCAGCACCGAAGATTCCACTCCTCTCATCTCGCAACCGCCGCGACTAACTCATCCGGTTCAATATTCAGAACTTGCGAGATTTTATTTATTATTTTGGTATCCGGTTTACGCGTACCTCTTTCAATAGCACCTAAGATGGCAATCGACACACCGAGTAAATCAGCTAATTCGTTCTGAGTGTACCCTTTTAACTTACGAAAAGCGCGTATACGCTGAGCTACTGAGCTTTTTTCCATAGGATGACGCCTTCCTTTCCTTCCAGTTTCTCCAAATGCGCGGAGATGAATTCAAATGCAGCATCTTGTCGCTTGTAGAGAACCTCAGTGAGAGGAACTAATACAAAAGCCCGCTCATGCATCCGCGGATGCGGAATGATCAAGTCGGGGGTTGTAAGCTGATGGTCGCCGTAAAGGAGTAAATCCAAATCGATCGTTCTCGGGCCCCAGCGCAAGTCGCGCGTTCGACCCAGTCTTTTCTCGATGGCTAGCATAGTGAACAACAACTCTTCTGCAGGTAAAACGGTGATGATTTGAATAACCATATTAAGAAAAGCAGATTGATCTACATAGCCAACCGGCTCGGTTTCGTAGATGCTGGACAATCCAGTCACCGTTATGCCCGATTCCTGATTCAGCGCTGTAATTGCATCCTGCAGATAGTGTTCACGATCATCTATATTGGATCCCAATGCGACATAAGCTTTCGTGCCTTGTTCTCGTTCTTCGGCTGTCATTCATTTGCCCGCTTTCGGTTAATCTCTACAGTTACCCCGTCAAAAAATACGGCAAAGGGCGGATGCGGCTTAATGACGCGAACCGTCACTTCATTGATACTAGTATAAGTATGCAGCAGCTCGGATGCAATATTTTCTGCTAAAGCTTCAATTAATTTATAAGTGCGACCTTCCACAACCTCTTTGACTTTGAAAAATACTTCCCCGTAATTAACCGTATCATCCAGATGATCCGACTTGCCGGGTTTGTCCAGCGGAAGCATAAGCTCCACATCTACATAAAAGCGTTGACCGAGCTTATTCTCTTCCGGAAAAACACCATGATTACCAAAGAACTGCATGCGGGAGAGTGTTATTTTGTCCAATGTAAGAGCCTCCAAGTTTAGGTTAACTGCGAACGAATGATGGCATCTGTCATAACCGATAAACGTTTCATCGCTTGAATATCGTGTACTCTGATCATCCCACAGCCTTGGGCAATTCCAAGCACCACGGTCGATGCTGTTCCTTCCAAACGTTCCTCAGGAGGCAGATCGAGCGTTAAGCCAATGACGCTTTTGCGGGATGTGCCTAAAAGGACCGGATATCCGAGATCGACGATCGTACGCAGATGGTTCATGAGGAACAAGTTCTGCTCGTAGGTCTTAGCAAATCCGATGCCTGGGTCTAAAATAATACGCTCTTCCCGAACGCCAACTTCTCTGGCTTGATTCGCATAGAGCTGTAAGTCGGTTGTGACGTCACGGAGAAAATCGGAATAAGTCGGGTTCACACGATTATGCGTGATAATAAACGGACAATCGTAGCTGGCCGCGACTTCTGCCATTCCAACGTCGGCTTGGCCGCCCCATACATCGTTGATGATATGCGCTCCCGCTTCTAATGCTTGCTTCGCGACCTCCGCTTTGTAAGTATCTATAGAAATAGGAATGTTTACTTCCTTACTTATTGCCTCAATGACCGGAATAACCCGCTGCAGTTCTTCTTCTTGTGTGACCTTGGCAAAACCCGGTCGGGTCGATTCTCCCCCGATATCAATGATGTCAGCGCCTTCGGCTACCATTTGGCGAGCTCTGCGCACCGCATCCTCGGCCCCAATGTAATTCCCACCGTCAGAAAAGGAGTCCGGGGTTACGTTTAATATGCCCATAATGATCGTCCGATCACCAATGGGCAGCTCATGTCCTCTACAGGATAACACTTTCATTACCGTTCACTTCCTGTTGTTTTCAAATGTTAGTTATAAAGCTCGCATAGTTGGCGGGTTATCGGACCTACGACACCCTTTCCAACGGCTTGTGATTGTCCACTGGGTGTGAACAATGTCGTGATGGGTACGATCTCTTGTATGGAATTAACGATAAACACCTCATCGGCTTCCAGAAGATCTTCCCATCTGTATAGGCCGCCCTGTGTTGGAATCTGCTGCTGCTGTGCCAGCTGTAACACATAGGCTCTTGTGATGCCAGGTAAGATGCCTGTATCCAGCGAAGGCGTATAGCAGGCTCTATCCTTTATGAAAAAGATGTTGCTCACGATGCCCTCAGCTACGTAACCTTCTTCGGTCAGCATCAGGCCTTCTGCGCAAGCTGCCCAGTCATACTGCTGCAGCTCTCTTTTAGCAAGGATATTATTCATATAGTGAAAGGACTTGAAGCGGTATAGACCTTCCGGCGTATTACGAGGCAGCTTCAGCAGCTGCAGCGCTTTGCCCTGTGTATAGATCTGCTCGTCCCTTGGTGGAAGCGGCTTGATGTAAATGATCTCTGTTGGGTTTTGATAGACGCCTGATGGCAGCCCAAGGATATCAACTCCGGCCGAAACGGAGTAGCGGATATACGCATCCTCTAGGTTATTGGCTTTAAGCAGTTCATCAATCAGACGCTGAATGTGTGCAAGGTCCGGCTCATAGCCAATCCCAAGCTCACGGCAGCCCTCTGTTAGACGCCGAAGATGCTCGGGCAGCAGGAACGGTTCTTTCTTATAGGTGCGAAATGTCTCAAAAAGGCCGAGGCCGTAAAGAAAGCCGTGATCGTAAACCGAGACCACAGCTTCCTTATCATTTGTTAGAATCCCATTGACGCTAAGAATCATAAATTAAACTCCCGCTTTGGCTGTGCGGCTAAGAAAATTCCGCAGGATCTGATGACCGTGCTGTGTAATGATCGATTCTGGGTGGAACTGCACGCCTTCAATCGGATATTCCTTATGGCGCAATGCCATAATTTCACCCTCAGCTGTACGCGCACTAACTTCCAAGCAATCAGGCAGCGTCTCGGTTTTGACGATTAAGGAATGATATCGAGTCGCTATGAAAGGGGATGGAAGCCCCTCGAACAAGGTTTTACCATCATGGAAAATCTCCGAAGTTTTACCATGCATTAAGCGCTCTGCGCGAATGACGTCGCCGCCAAAAGCTTGACCAATCGATTGATGACCTAGACAGACGCCGAAGATGGGGATTTTACCCTTGAAATGGTCGATAAGTGATAAGCTAATTCCGGCTTCATTCGGCGTGCAAGGACCCGGAGATATTAGAATATGATCGGGCGCCAAAGCCTCAACGCCAGCTAGATCAATTTCGTCATTACGACGAACGACGACTTCTTCACCGATCTCCCCCAAATATTGGACGAGGTTGTACGTAAACGAATCATAATTATCAATCACTAAAATCATTCTAAGCTCCCCTTTCGTCAGCCCTGCTAGGGCTTAAGCTCGGCTCATGCTCCGCTCGCTATATTCTATCGCTTTCCACATCGCTTTGGCTTTGTTCAAGGATTCAATGTACTCACGTTCAGGAATGGAATCAATGACGATGCCTGCCCCTGCTTGAATGTGGCCCATCCCTTGAACAGCTACCAGCGTGCGTATAATTATATTAAATTCCATATTTCCATTATAGTCAATCCACCCCATGGATCCTGTATAAGGTCCGCGGCGAACTGGCTCTAATTCTTCAATAATTTCCATGGTGCGAATCTTTGGAGCACCTGTAATCGTGCCTCCTGGGAAGGTCGCAGCAATGACATCATAGGCGTCCTTCCCCTCTGCGAGCTCGCCAACGACTTCCGAGACGATATGCATCACATGGGAGTAGTATTCGATGACCATGAAGTCTTTCACTTGGACGGAGCCGTACTTCGAGATGCGGCCGAGATCGTTGCGCTCGAGATCGACCAGCATGACGTGCTCGGCGCGCTCTTTGTCGTTGTTGATGAGCTCGCCGGCTAGGCGCAAGTCATCCTGCTCGTCCTTGCCGCGCGGGCGCGTGCCAGCGATAGGACGCGTCCGCAGGACGCCGTCCTCGAGCTGCACAAGCAGCTCCGGCGAGCCGGAGACGAGGGCGAAGCCTGCGAAGCGCAGCAAGCCCATGTAAGGCGAGGGATTGACGATGCGCAGCGCCTCGTAGATCTCCTCCGGCGTCGTGCGCAGCTGCCGGCTCTGTCTAACGGACAAGTTGACTTGGAACACGTCACCTTGGGAGATGTAGCCTTGGATGCGCTGCACCGCCGCGATGTAATCGGCTTTGCCGAAGGCAGGCTGGATGCCTGCGATGCTCTCGACGTCGATATGCAGCTGCTCGCGCGCGATCGTCGGTTGGTCTGTACCGCTCAGGTGCGAGCCTGACCAGCTGCTGGAGCGGATCGCATGCCAGCGAGCAAGCATCGCCTCGGCCTCAGCGTGCGCCTGTGCGAAAAGCTGCCGGAGATAAGTGTCATCGGCTGCTCGGCTCTTCTCAAGCGGCATATGCACCGCAATGTACAGGCTCTTATCGATATGATCCAAGGTCCAGACTTGATCATACATAGCGAAGCTATAATCCGGAATCGGCAAGTCATTTGCCGCTTGCTCTTGGAGTTTCTCAATGGTGCGGATCACGTCATAGCTCCAATAACCTACACATCCGCCAAGAAACTTGGGTGCTCCTTCGACTTTGGGGCTGTGATAAGCTGACATCCATTGCTTCACAATATCGAGCGGTTTGCCTTGCAAGCGTGAAACTTGAGGCTTCCCCTTATCAACTTGGTTGATCATGGTCAATTCCGCATCCAAGCCGTATCCATGAACGGTAGAAACCGGCTGTAAACCGAAGCACGTGTAACGCCCCCCTTTGCCGCTTTCCAGGACAAAGGAATCAGGCGCGGCTTCTTTCCACGCTTCTTGCCAAGAAGCGATCCGGTCGTCGGCAAGTCCGAGTTTAATGACATAAGGCAGCATCGTGTATGTGGAGGACCAGTTACGCCAATGCTCTACTGTAGTTAGGATCATACTTGCCCTCCTTCCTGTGATATCCGATGATTAGTTGTCCATTAGTATACTCCAACCTTAGACAGAAAAAAAGCCCCCAGCTGCAGCAGCTGGAGGCTCGTTCGTAGCAAGTAATCTTATTGCTCTTCGAATTGATAAAGTGGCGTAGAAAGGTAACGCTCACCGTTACTTGGAATAACAGCAACAACACGTTTGCCTGCACCAAGTTCTTTAGCAACTTTAAGCGCTGCAAAAATCGCTGCACCAGAGGAGATACCACCAAGGATACCTTCTTCTTTGGCTACACGACGTGAAGTTTCGAAAGCATCTTCGTTTTCTACAGCAATAATTTCGTCGTAGATGCTTGTGTTCAGAATGTCTGGAACAAAGCCTGCGCCGATACCTTGAATTTTATGAGGACCTGGCTTGCCGCCGGAAAGTACCGGGGATGCAGCAGGTTCAATGGCATAAATCTTGATGTTCGGGAAGTTTTCTTTCAGTACGCCACCTGCGCCTGTAATTGTTCCGCCCGTACCGATACCCGCAATGAAAGCGTCCAATTTGCCGTCGTGAGCATTAATCGCTTCAACGATTTCCGGACCTGTTGTTTCACGGTGAACTTTCACGTTTGCTAGGTTTTTGAATTGTTGCGGGATGAAGTAGGAAGGATTCTCTGCTTGAAGCTCCTCAGCACGTTTGATCGCGCCCTTCATTCCTTCTGCTCCTGGCGTCAGAACCAACTGAGCCCCGTAAGCGCGAAGCAGGTTACGTCTTTCCAAAGACATCGTTTCTGGCATAACCAGAATTGCCTTGTATCCTTTTGCAGCTGCGACTAAAGCTATTCCGATTCCTGTGTTACCGCTAGTTGGCTCAACAATCGTATCGCCCGGCTTCAATATACCTTCTTGCTCAGCTACTTCGATCATGGAGATGGCAATACGGTCTTTTACGCTGGCACCTGGATTTTGGTACTCGAGTTTCACATAAATCTCTGCGCTTCCTTCTGGAACAACGCGGTTTAAACGAACAAGCGGTGTATCGCCAATCAAATCCGTAATGCTTTGCACTAATCTTGCCATGCTATTTCCCCTCCAGGTTAAATAATCGATGATTTCCGAGTTAATTAGTCGGTATTAATACATTCATCTTATCAATGCACTTACTGGTTGTCAACCAAATTTTCACAGAATGTCAACGCAATTGAGGGTCAAGGATGTTAACCTTCCATTTTCCTCGAAGCTGCTGCACATAATCCTTGAGAGGCGGTGCTTCCCGAAGCGCTAGCTCTCTCCGTACATTTTCTCGAACGAAAGCAAGATCTGGATTTACTTTCTCTCGCCGATTTTTCAGCTTCACAATCGCGAATCCTTGTGGCAGAGGGACAGGCTTACTCACTTCTCCAACCTTCAGCAGTTTCGCCGCTTCAAGAACGGGAGCAGCAACAAAGGGATCGTCTCCTTCAATCCAACCCAAATCACCGCCGGTGTTATTGGTTGCATCATCCAGGGAACGATCTCTGGCAAGGGTCGCAAAACTCTCTCCTTTTGCCAACTCCGCAATGACTTTATTCGCTTGATCCTTGGTCGACACGATAATCTGAAGAATATTATATTCGATATCTTGCTTGAACTCATCGGCATGCGTCTTCATATAGTCTTCTACCTGAGCATCCGTTATTTGAATATGTTTGGTTGCGAGCTTCTCGAGTAAGAGCTTATTGGTTACATCTTCCTTGATTTCTTGCTCTGACAAACCTAACTGATTTTGCATGGATGCATAAAATTGTTGCTCACTCTCATAACCTTGACGCATCCGTTTCAACTCACGGTTAATCTCCGCGCTTCCAATCGAGGTCCCTGTCTCGTTTCCTTCAAGACGTATCACTTCACGATCCAACATTTGACCCAGCAGTTCTGCCCCATAATGACGTTCAAGAGCTGTTTGAAGCTCCAGAATGGTCAAATCACGATTTCCAACTTTGGCGACTACCCGATCATTCTTCTGCTCACCCTGCTTCTCAGGTTCTGGTGGTTGACTTGGTTCTGATTGGTTCATGGTATGGGTGACCAGCATGGATGCGAGCACGAGATTACCTACAGCCATTACGATAATGACTCCCCACAATCGCTTCACGTTTGCATCCTGACTCCCTCTTTACATCTATAATGCTGCTTGCTCTATAGTTCAATCATCCGTTTCAAATCATCTTCGTTAAACCGATAAGCTTCATTGCAGAAATGACAGACGACTTCAGCAAACCCTTCATCTTCAAGAATTTCTTGCAGCTCAATCTTCCCTAAGGAAATAAGCGTTGTTTCAACTCTTTCACGACTGCATTTACAACGGAACATGACATCCATCTGATCAAGCTTCTGGAAAGATGGTAGTACCGTTCGAAGGATTTCTTCTAGATTCAACCCCCCACCTAGCATACTTGTGAAGGATGGAATGCGAGAAAGCATCTCTTCAATGTCCCCAATTTCATCATTTGTTAATCCTGGGAGCAATTGAATAACGAAACCGCCCGAGGCAAGAATGGAGTGATCCGTATTAACCAATACCCCTAACGCTACAGCCGAAGGCGTTTGTTCAGACTTGGCAAAATAATAGGTGAAATCTTCAGCTAACTCTCCTGAAACGATCGGAACGCTGCCTTTATAAGGCTCTTTCATACCTAAATCCTTCGTTATGTACAAAAATCCATCAGTTCCCACCGCAGCAGCAACATCTAGCTTGCCATTCTCTTTAAGGGGAGGATCGACTAACGGATTATCGACATAACCGCGTACCTCACCCTTCGCATTCGCATCGACTACAATTTGACCGATGGGTCCATCGCCTTTAACTTGAACAATGAGATGCTCTTCACCCTTGAGCATGGCTGCAATGAGAAGTCCCGCAGCTGCCGTTCTTCCTAATGCGGCCGTGGCCGTTGGTGTTGTTTGGTGTCTTTGGCTAAGTTCTTCTGTGAGGACAGTCGTTTCCACGGCAAAAGCGCGAACTTTTCCGCCCAGCGCCGTTCCTCGAATTAAATAATCGCTCATGTTAAATCCTTTCCTTAAACAGCTTATGCATTTTTCTCATAAATCATTTGCAGACCTTGCAGGGTCAGCAGCGGATTGACGATCTGAATGGTACGAGATTCACTGGAAATCAGCTCCGCAAGACCACCCGTAGCAATAACTGTTGGATTGACATTAAATTCTTGAATGACACGCTCGACAATCCCATCAACTTGGCCTACATAGCCGAAAATAATCCCTGCCTGCATCGCCGCTACGGTATTACGACCAACTACGCTCTTCGGCTTGACCAGCTCGATGCGCGGCAGCTTCGCCGCCTTTTGATATAAAGCTTCCGTTGAGATACCGATTCCCGGTGCAATCGCGCAGCCAACAAGCTGCTGGGAAGGATCGATGTAGTCGTATGTTGTGGCCGTCCCGAAATCAACAATGATACAAGGTGCCCCGTACAGTTCAAGAGCCGCGACAGCATTTACTATGCGATCAGCGCCGACCTCTTTGGGATTGTCTACACGCACGTTCAGCCCTGTCTTAATACCAGGACCAACGATGAATGGCGTCCTTTTCAAATAGTGTAAGCAAAGGTTTTCCATTACATTCATAAGCGGAGGAACAACAGAAGAGACAATGACGCCTTCCACATGCGCAAATGAGATGCCCGAATGTTGAAAAAGGTTATGCAGCTGCATCCCATACTCATCGACTGTCGCTGAACGGTTCGTACTAACCCGCCAGTGATGAAGGAGCGTTCGCTCTTGATAGAGACCGAGCACAATGTTTGTATTCCCAACATCGATAACGAGAATCATAGCGCCGTCTCCTTCCGCTCATTCAGATCTAATGAGATATCCAGCGCTGCAACCGAATACGTCAAGCGCCCAACGGAGATCACATCGACGCCCGTTTCTGCCATCGCTTTAATGGTCTGAGGTGTCACAGAACCTGATCCCTCTACTACAATATGCGGCGCTTTACTTTTAATTATGGAAACTGCTTCTTTCATCTTCGCAGGAATCATATTATCGAGCATGATGATATCCGCACCAGCCGCTAATGCTTCGTGCAATTGGTCAAAATTCTCGACCTCCACCTCGATCTTCATCGTGTGGGGGATCTGCTGCCGAGCCGCTTGTACAGCTTGTGTGATGCCTCCTGAGCCTTTAATATGATTATCTTTAATCATCACAGCATCATAGAGTCCGAATCGGTGATTATGACCGCCACCCACTCGTACAGCATACTTCTCAAGCAGCCTGTGTCCCGGAGTCGTCTTCCGTGTATCGACAAGTCTAGTCGGCACGCCTTCTAAAGCATCGACAAACTCACGCGTCTTGGTCGCAATTCCTGATAATCGTTGCATCAAATTAAGGCTTAATCTTTCACCCAGCAAAATACTGCGCGTATTGCCTTCCACTTCAGCTAGTATGGTCCCTTTATAAACAGACGATCCTTCAACTACTTTAGTTTCAAAACGAAGTGAAGCATCGACCACAGCAAAAACTTCTTGGGCGATTCGGAGTCCACAGACAATTCCGTCTTCTTTGACGTGGATAATCCCTTTGGACGCATGTTCCAAAGGGATCGTTGTCAGAGTCGTGACATCGCCGGTTCCAATATCCTCTTCCAGCCAAAGCCGAATATGTTTACGAATAAGTTCCATATTTAAATCGAGCATGTTAAATCCACTCCTCAATGCTATCTTCCCCGCGCTTAAAAACAATATGCTTCTTCCATGCTTGATCATCCCGTTCAGGGAAATCTTCCCGGTAATGACCGCCACGACTTTCTTCACGCGCTAGAGCCGATGTTGTCGTTAGAAGCGCACAGTTAAGTAAATTCGCAAACTCATAATCTTCGCGTTTCGTCATCAAAGAACCGAAGATGGAGAGTTGTCTTGCCAATTCGTCATACCCTTTTTGCAAGCCTTTGGCTGAACGTTTCAGTCCTGCGTAACGAAGCATAACCTTTTGCAGCTTAAGCTTTTTCTCGACAACGGCTTGATTTGGGATTTCCGTTCTTGGCGCTTTGGATTCAGCGCGTATTTGAATGTTACCTTCCAAAGGAGCGAGCTCCTGTATCCGTTCGATGATTCTTCTACCAAACACAATGGCTTCAGATAAGGAGTTACTGGCTAATCGATTAGCGCCATGTACACCTGTAGAAGACACTTCCCCACAGGCGAAAAGACGGCGGACGATCGTTTCACCGTGTAGATCTGTCTTGACGCCGCCCATCATATAATGAGCTGCGGGAGCAACCGGAATCCAGTCAGTGCTCATATCTAGACCGTAGTTGAGGCAATATTCGTATATCGTCGGGAATCGATGTTTAATTAACTCTTCGGATTCGTGCGTAATGTCGATATAGACGAAGGTCGATTTGCAATTCTCCATCTCGTCGACAATGGCACGGGCTACGACATCCCTAGGCGCTAGCTCAAGCTGGGGATGGTAATGCTCCATGAAGCGCTCCCCCTTGATATTGCGGAGATAAGCCCCCTCGCCGCGCACCGCTTCCGAGATCAGGAAGCGCGGAGCCCCAGGGTAGCAAAGCGCCGTAGGGTGGAATTGAATAAATTCCACGTCCTGAATCTGCGCGCCGGCGCGATGAGCAATCGCAATCCCATCGCCTGTGGCGATGTCAGGGTTTGTGGTGTAGCGGAACAGCTGTCCCGCCCCGCCGGAGCAAAGAATCGTGGCATTGCCGCGGACGAATACCCGCTGGCCACTAGGCTTCTGTACGAGTGCGCCATAGCACTCGCCATCTTGCGTGATCAGGTCGATCACGAAGTGATCGTCCCAGATCTCAATGTTCGGACCCTGCTTCGTCCGTTCCGAAAGAGCTCGTACAATTTCAGCGCCTGTGGCGTCGCCATGCGCATGCAAAATACGACGTTGGCTGTGCGCTCCCTCTTTGGTCAAAGCAAACTCCCCGTTCTCAAGGTCGAACTGGGTACCCATCCGAATGAGATCCTGAACGCCGTTGGGGCCTTCATGAACGAGAACGTCAACGGCCTCCGGCGAACATAGACCTGCACCTGCTATCAGGGTATCCTGCATATGATATTCCGGTGAATCCTCGTCCGATATAACAGCAGCAATTCCGCCTTGCGCATAGCGTGTGTTACTGTCGAGGAGCGATTTCTTCGTAATCATCAGCACTTTCTTATTTTCACTAGCGCGAAGAGCAGTAAATAAACCTGCAATGCCCGCGCCAATCACAATAACATCTGTATGTACATGAGGAATGGAATCTAAATCTACATCTACGAGGTATCTAGGAATCATGCCGCTTCACCTGTTCTTCACCATTAATAGCTCGCAAAGCAAACGTATCCGATGGATTAATCGAATATAGGAGTGCTTTGCGAGGGTACCCTACCTATTAAACAAGAGAGTAGCGCATGCTACTTTACTTGTAACATGCGCTCTAAGGACAATCTTGCTTTATCAGCTACATCTTCTGGCACATAAATCTCTGGCTGCATCGTTTCAAGACACTTCACAATTTTCTTCAAATTGTTTACTTTCATATTCGGGCATACCAAGTATTTGGTTGCAAAATGGAACTGTTTATCTGGACTGTCCAGACGAAGCTGGTATCCAGTTCCATCTTCCGTTCCAACGATAAACTCTTTGCAATCGGACTCTTTGCAATATTTGATAATCGCTGTCGTACTACCGACGAAATCCCCCAGTTTGACAACTTCTGGACGACATTCTGGATGAACAACAAACTGAGCATTCGGGTATTGAGCTCTCATTTCTTCCACATCTTTAACGGTCAGCATATCATGCGTATTGCAATAGCCTTCCCAGATGATCACTTTTTTGCTTGTGAATTTTGATACATAGTCACCCAAATTTTTATCCGGTACCCAGATGATCTCATCTGAATCGACGGAATTGATGACGTTGATGGCATTTGCCGAAGTACAGCAAATATCTGTTTCTGATTTCACATCAGCAGATGTATTAATGTAAGCAACAACTTTGGCATTAGGATGCTGGCGTTTCAAAGCACGCAGACCTTCTACATTCACCATATCCGCCATCGGGCAGCCTGCACGTTCGTCAGGAATAATGACTGTTTTGTTAGGAGCAAGAATCTTAGCACTTTCCCCCATGAAATGAACGCCACAGAATACTATCACATCAGCATCGGTTTGCGCTGCCTTCTGCGCGAGCAGAAAGGAATCCCCCCGGAAATCGGCAACCTCTTGAACTTCGTCACGTTGATAATAATGAGCAAGAATAATAGCATTCCGTTCTTTCTTTAGCTGCAGCAACCGTTCTTTGAGTTCGCGGTTCTGCTCGGCTTTGCGTTCTAATGCTAGAGCTTCCATGGTGCTTCCTCCCCTGTCTGGGACGTATAATGTACTTCTTGTCTATCTAAAAATAGGATTAACAGTAGTATGATCTAATCGTAATAAAATTAGAGATTTACAACTAATTTACACATTCTCACATCCCCTGTCAATGCGCAAATATGCCGAAAAAACCAGAAAATCCGGGTACACCTGACGTGTACACCGGATTTACGAGTTGCTATTGCTTGTTACTCTTCGGAATGATCCGAATTGGAATCTTTATCTTTGTTTAACTCCAATTTATTGCTTTCGCTAGATTGGCTTTGCCCTTGAATGTTCACTTTGACCTCTTCGTCATCCGCGCTTGCATTCAATTTGCCTTTCTCTAGAAGCTCGATGATTTCGTCTTTATCGAGTGTTTCTTTCTCAAGCAGCGTTTTGGCTACGAGATGAATCTGATCTGCATGCTCCGTAAGCATCGCACGAGCACGATCATAACAAGTGCGAATAAAGCTTTGCATCTCTTGATCAATCTCATAAGCAATCGCATCACTGTAGTTTTGCTCATGTCCGATGTCGCGGCCTAAGAACACTTGGCCTTGCGAACTGCCGAACTGCATTGGTCCTAGTTTATCGCTCATTCCATATTCCATAATCATGCGACGAACAATACCGGTTGCTTTCTGGAAGTCACTATAAGCTCCAGTGCCAATTTCTCCGATAAATAGTTCTTCGGAAACACGGCCGCCCAGGAGTCCTGTTACTTTATCCAGCAATTCGTTCTTCGTCTGCATCATGCGATCTTCGCCTTCTTTGGGCAGCATCATGACATAACCGCCAGCGCGTCCGCGCGGAACGATCGTAACTTTGTGCACCATATCGGCATTCTCTGCATAATAACCAATGATCGCGTGTCCGGCTTCATGATAAGCAACAATGCGCTTCTCAGACTCACTGATAATCCGGCTTTTCTTCTGCGTACCAACAATAATACGGTCAAAAGCTTCCTCGATCTCAGCCATCGAAATGTCTTTACGGTTACGACGAGCAGCAATCAAAGCTGATTCGTTCAAAAGATTCTCTAGATCTGCGCCTGTGAATCCAGTTGTGTAGCGAGACAAGGCATCCAGCTTCACGTCTTTGGCAAGCGGTTTATTGCGGGCATGTACTTTCAGTACAGCTTCGCGGCCTTTGATGTCCGGACGATCTACCGTGATTTGACGGTCGAAACGACCTGGACGCAGTAAGGCTGGGTCAAGGATATCTGGGCGGTTAGTCGCTGCAACGATAATGATACCTTCGTTCGCGCCAAATCCGTCCATTTCTACTAGCAATTGATTGAGTGTTTGTTCACGCTCGTCATGTCCGCCGCCTAAACCAGCGCCACGTTGACGACCTACAGCATCGATCTCATCGATAAAAATGATACAAGGTGAGTTCTTCTTCGCGTTCTCGAACAAGTCACGAACACGGGAAGCACCGACACCGACGAACATCTCAACGAAGTCAGAACCTGAAATACTGAAGAATGGTACGCCTGCTTCACCAGCGACAGCTCGTGCAAGAAGGGTTTTACCAGTTCCCGGAGGACCATTGAGCAGAACCCCTTTAGGAATTCTAGCACCGACAGCTGCGAATTTCCGTGGATCTTTGAGGAATTCGACAACCTCGATCAATTCTTGCTTCTCTTCGTCTGCACCTGCCACGTCTTCAAATGTGACGCGTTTTTTCTCCTCATTATATAAGCGGGCACGGCTTTTGCCAAAGTTCATCACTTTGCCGCCGCCACCTTGAGCCTGATTTAACAGGAAGAAAAACAAGATGAAGATAATGACGAATGGGATGATGGAAGTTAGGAAACTAATCCAAACGCTATCCCGTTCCATAGTCTCGTACGTTTCTGATGGAACGCCATTCGCTTCAATCAGCTGGACGACCATAGGCTCGAACGGAGCATGGGTTTCGAAGCTCTTCTTATCAGCACCACTTGGTGGGTTAATGTACTTACCTTTAATCAAATATGTGTATCCATCAAACTTTAAGGTCACGGATTCCACATTTTTGTTAACCACCGCTTGGCGGAATTTATCGTAAGTAATTAGCTCCTTTTGCTCGTTTTGGGTACTAATGAAATGGACGATCCCTACAGTAACCAAAAATATAAGTAAATAAAAGCCGGTATTCCGGATAATTCGATTCATCCCGAGCCTCCTCTCAAACGGCACACGTTTATTATTTTACCACATCCCGGTAAAGCACTACAACATAACAGCGCTGATGAGTCTGCGGGAAATGACATTAGCTACTGTAGATCTCTGGTTTCAATATGCCTATAAATGGAAGGTTGCGATATTTCTCTGCATAATCCAGACCATACCCGACTACGAACTCATCTGGAAGCACATAACCTGCATACTCAGGTTCGAGTTCCACAGTTCTGCGTGCCGGTTTATTAAACAGCGCAACGACCGAAATCGTCTTAGCATTGCGTCGCTCTAGCACATCTATCAGATAACTCAGCGTTAAACCGCTATCGATAATGTCCTCCACGATAAGAATATGACGTCCTTCTACGGGAACATCAAGATCTTTAATAATCTTGACAACACCAGAAGACCTCGTGGATTGACCATAGCTGGATACAGCCATGAAATCGAGTTCCAATGGTACTCTGATTTGCTTTACAAGATCAGCCATGAAAATGAAAGCTCCCTTAAGCACACAGATAACCAATGGGTTCTTACCTTCGTAATCGATGGAGAGTTTCTCCCCTAATTCTTTGATCTTACCTTGAATCTGTTCTTCACTGTAAAGAACTTCTTGAATGTCGCTGTACAAGGATGAACCCCCTAGTTTTATATTATGAATCCTTATAAATTTACATTCTAGAAGAACGAAATTTACGCATATTACTTCAGCACTAGCTTCATATGAAGTACACGTACTGTATCTGGTCCAACCAGAGCGTGCTTGGACCTACGAAAGCCAGCAATCCAAAGGATTTGCCCGGAAGCATCGACTAGCAGTGGAATGACATCACGCCGGCTTAGCGGCATTTTGGCATCAATGAACATATCCTTTACTTTTTTGGATCCATTTAAACCATGCGGCTCAAACCGATCTCCTGTCTTGCGACTCCTTACAACAAGCGGCAAGTTAAGTTGATCCAGATCCAAAAACACGTCCGTTGCAGATGAGAAATAAACAGCTGTCTCCTTCGAACTAGCCGGCACCCATGAGCAGATCAGTTTGGCTTCCACTTCTGGCAGGCTCAGCTCGCTTGTATCTAATCCAACCTCATAAGCATAAGGCTTCGGAGAAGGAGCGAAGGTCTGAAATTGAATAGATTCATATTCTCTCACAATATAAACCTGTTCATCCACCTGAAGGATTTGATTAGAAACCTTATCCTGTAAAATCAACTCACGCATACTTTCAATTCGCGTAAAATCCAACCGATCTCTTTCCAAACAAAGACAGTTTAATATTAATTTAATCAAACGCCTTTGTAAAGCAACGTGCAGCTCAGTGAAATCACGTCTTACTATACGGCAGCAGGCTTGCTGGAAAGTCGTTATTCGGCGAAAAATCTGCTCGGCTTCTTTGGCCAAATAATCATCCTCAGCTCGCATCAAATCCGTCAATCGATTCAGTGACTCTGGAAGTTGTTCATTATACTGCTTCAGCATCGGCATCACATCAAGCCGAATCTGATTTCGAAAATACTTCCGCAGCTCATTGCTGCTGTCCTTACAATACGCCATTTCATGCTGAGCGCAATAATTCACAATATCTGCTTTGTATATACGTAAAAACGGACGAATCAGTTCCACTTTTTTTTCGCGCCTGCGTTCCGGCATGCCAACCAGGCCTGAAGGGCCTGTCCCTCTCAGAATCCGCATCATGACGGTTTCGGCTTGATCATCCGCATGATGAGCGAAAGCAATACGCTTAGCGCTGTATTTCGCTGCGATCTGATGTAGAAATTCGTAGCGCTTCTCACGTGCCGCGGCTTGCCCATTGAGTGACGTTTCCTCTATATAGGCAGGCACATCAATGACGCCGATTTCACATGGAAGCCCTAGGTCGTCTGAAAGCTTCTCTACGAAAAAGGCTTCCGCATCCGATTCCGCGCCGCGGAATTGATGATTCACATGCGCAACAACGAGCTGCCAGCTATAACGCTCAGCAAGGGCAAAAAGGACATGAAGCAGCCCCACGGAATCAGGTCCTCCTGAAACCGCAACGACAACTACATCTCCTGGATCGACGAGTTTTTCTTCAATAATTCGCTGTTCCACCTTGGCAACAAGATCGATTTCCATCGGGTATTCCTTTCTATTCCTGCACTTTCCGTCATGCTACCAATACATATAGAGCGTTGCCCCAAAAATAAAAATAGAAGCGGCGAAGCATATTTTCAGCCATGGCATTTGGAGCGTTGACTGCGTAATCTTCTTACCTGAAACCAACGTTCTCCAGTACTGATAGGCTTCTTGCGAAGAATTAAACTCATTATTTAAAGCTTTGTTAAGAAATGGCGCGATATAGGCGGCAACTGAATTTTCGCGCATGATGGCCGTTAATTGATCTAAATCTCGGTTTTGAGGCAGCATTTTGGATAAACCAGTGAAGCGTTTGCGTTGATCGAGCGATTTTAATAGTAAAATAGCAAATGAAAATAGATCATAGCTCTCTTCCGCAACCCGCTCCCCCATATTCCAAAAGCCGCGGTCATACACTTCGGTTAACTGTTTAATCGCTCTGCCTTTAGGAGTCACACCCCCAAAATCAATGAGATCCACATCGCCATAATTGGAAACGATCATATTCTCGATCTTCAGATCACCGAAAACATAGCCGCTCTTATGAACCTCCGTTAACTTTCGAAGCAGGTTAGAACCAATCACATAGATCCAATCCTGACCACGTTTATGTATAAAATTAGAAATCGTGATTCCCTCAATATAGCGCATGACATAGAAAGAAACTTCTTTCCCATTTATCGTCATATCATCGGCATCTATTAAAAAGTTCTTGAACGAAGTTTCTGTCAGTGAGATGGCAAGCAAGGAATTAATCTCCGATTGATGATCAACCGTCTCATGACCTGCTTTAAGCGCAAATCTAGCTGTCCCTCTTCGTACGAGCGCCACTACTCCGTTGGAACCAGCACCTAATAAACGTTCGACCACATACATCTTGCCGTTCCATTTCCCTTGGATTTCTGACCCTGGACGGAAGGCGTCTTCATACCACGTAGTCACTCAGCATCCCATCCTCGGTCTTTGGTAAGATAGGCTTCTCCGTTATGAACTGCAAAGTTTGCAGTAACGCCGGACCTGTCGGAGTTGTACCCTTCATGTTTATTTTATAGAACATCTTGTCTAAATTTGCAAGTTGATTCGTCCAGCTGAGATCCATTTCTAATTCCTGATCTCTCGTTTTGGTTGACGGAAAATGGAAAACTGCTAGCTCACTCTTGCCGCTGCGGGCTCTAAGACTAAGCAAAAGATCATGAATCGCTTCACGCACAGCTGCATGCTTAGGCTTCATACTAGCACTCGCATCTATTAAAAGAGCTACGCGGAGTGAGGTGGTTTCACTCATGGTATCGATCACTTGAACCACTTCAGCGCGCTTCTCTGGTGGTAACTGCTCCAATTGATTAAAGCCTAGAATACTTTGCAACTCTTTGCCTACGGCATGCTGAATTGTTGTGGTTACCGTTTTACGCGTCATCATCTGAACCGTCTGGGAAAGTTGTCCTGAATTCACGATTCGGCTCATCCCACCACCCGCCGCAGCAATCTCTTGAATCTCCTCAGAACCTAGCACCCCTAGCTCCCCATGGTCAATCACCCCGATGACATTCACGGTAACGCCTTCAGTATGCGCTTGTGCTGCTGCTATTACCGGACTCACTCCTACATTGGAACACCCATCTGTAATTAAAAGAATCTGCTTCATCATGATATTTGCCTCCCTGGCCCAAGAAAAGATTAGCTCTCTAGTAGTTCTACTCCTAGTTTTTCCATTTATGAGAGAGTCTAATCACGAGCTAATTAAGCGAAATTAAAAGACAGCCTGCCCAATGGTAATGGCAGACTGTCTCGAGATTGAAGAGTTATCGAGTGAATCTCCTTCTTAAGATAAGACCTAGTAGGATTAAGGTGATACCTGCGATTTCCACGTACAGATGGCTAGATTCTCCTGTCTTCGGGAGGGTCTCTGGTTTAGTGATAGGGGGTATTCCCCCCAGAGGCACATCATTATCAGTATCAATCGGTATGTCCGGATCCGTCGAAGGAGTAGGAACCGTTGGCGGTGTTGGCGTTACACTTGGCGCTGGTGTTATAGATGGCGGTGGCGTTGCACCTGGTGTCGGGCTTGGTGTTGGTTTTGGCGGTGGTGTTGGTGTCGTTGGCGGTGGTGTTGGCCCCCCCGGTGGGTTTGTTGATTCTGGGGGCGGTGAATCCGTATTAGTTGTCTTCGTGTTGATCACATTGAGATGAAGTTCATCTCCCGGATGAAGTGTTATCGGATTATCCTCTTTATTTAATACGTATCCAGGAGGAGCTGTTATTTCACTCACTACATACTCGCCTGCAAGTAGATTATTAAAGACAACCGTACCTGTTTCATCCGTTGTTAACTTGTTAATCTTCTCACCCGATTTACGTTTCAGTTCAAAGGTTGCGCCGTCGAGCAATAACGTGTTGTTTGCAGAATCAATTTTCTTAACCGTCAATGACCCTCGAACTCCGCTGCCTGTGCCAGATCCGTCAGAAACACCTACCACGATTTCCTTGGTCGTTTCTCTCGTAATAGTGGTTTCGTTAGTGCCGCTAAGACCGATTCTATTCGTGATCGTTTCGTGATCGTTGGCCATAATTAAAGATTGATATTCCAAAATGTACGCGGTTGATATCTGTTTGACGAAACTCAGTTCAAATGTTTGCTTACCTTGATTGTCCGTATTAATAACTAGCTTGTAATCCACTCCCTTCGTTAATTCAGTCCCTTTCGTGACATTCCCGTTGCTAGTCACAATCGTTGCAAACAAATGGAATGAATTCGGCAATAATTGTTGATTGATTGACGGTGTATCTATGATTTTCGCATCATTTAACGTCGATTGACCATAATTGATTTGGACGGACCAGTTTATTTTATCTCCGCTTTGCGACCCACTTTTACTCACGTATTCTCCGCCCTTAGGAATGGGCAGGGTCGCGCTGAGATTGCCGGAAACGGGCTCAGTTCCATTAAATGCTCTAGCCGTGTTAGAAACCGAACTGTTAATCACTTGACCTTGCAGACTCGTTTTAAAAACGATGTAAAATGGTTCCGAAATGGGTTGAAGAAAATGAACAACTAGCCTGTTTTGGCTATCCACTGCGTACTTATATTTTGAGGGGGCTATCTTCCCGCCCAGTGAGTGGTCGCCATTTGCCTGAATGTTCATTTGGTATACAGCAAGCAAATCAAGCGGTTTAAGCGGATCATCAATAAACTTTTGATTAGACTCTAACGTATCCTGTACGATAGCATCTGCAATAGCTTTGCCGTTATAGTTAGCTCCTACTGTCCATTCTAGTTTTTTTGAAGCAGCATCGTAGGCACCGTATTTAATCCCATTGTTCTTCACTTCATTTCTTGGAATAAATGTTGCTGATGCCGTTTGTGTCTTTGTTTTCTCAGAGCTGTCGATCCAATCGACCTTAGCTGAATTAATGAAATCAGTAGTTCCCGGAGGACTGATCAAATCTAGATTAAAATCTGTTTTGTAATCAATCGAAATTGGTTCTGAGATCGCATTCGTGAATTTCACTTTGAACCCATCCTCAACGGGGACAGAACTATCAAAGATATAATCCGTCGACGGTACGATCACGTTTCCTTTTTTTATGACTAACGAATCAGGTATGAAACGCAATCCTTTTTTCGGAAATGTATCTGTCACAACCACATTGTTCATCAACTGACTGTCTCTGTTAATAACTATATGCCAAGCTACAGTTTTGGCCTTGTAATCTACGGTTCCAGGATACTTGTGAACAGCCCCCTGTTCAATAGGCTGTGTTGCTGAATCACTTGCTTCGCTGCCTGACGTAACAGTATTCGTAATGATCGCAATATTCATGACTGGATTGCTTGCCTTGGTCTGATAAGTAATTTTATATGCGGATGAAATGTCATTCTTGAATTGGATTTTAAATCCTTTCTTGCCAGCGGCTTCTTCGTTTGTCACGGTGTACTCCCCACTCGGCAATTCACTTCCCAATATCTCATTACCATTCGAACTGAACGTTACGGGATAGACATGTAGGGATCCTGCAACTATCTCTTGTGTATCATTGAATAAGTCTTTTAGGAATGCCGCTGACTGGGCAATTGTCCTTTCGTTATAATTATATTTAATTCCCCAACTAATAATTTGCGTAAATGGATTATAGCTCTCCACAATTTTATCCAAAGAGCTGCCAAGAGTTACTTGGACTGTCGCAGAGGCTTGAACAGGGTTTTTATTACTTCCTCCAAAAGTTGCCGTATTCACAAAGGTCTTTTTATTAAAATCAGTAATTGGCGTCGTATATTGAATGCGATAAGCCGTATGAATAGGAGACTCCGTGAATCGAACAGTGAGATCTGATCCTGTGATACTTACTGTATACTTACTGACATCCACCAATGCTCCTTGTACGACAGTCCCATTTAAATGAACCCCTAAATCATAGACGGCTACAGTAACAGGAACTGATAGACCTGTAGGGATCGGGTCCGTCACCACGGCGTCCTGAACAGAATCCAGCGTCTTATTCACATCAATGGTCCAATGAATATCTTTCGAATTAAAACCAGATGATATGCCTCTTTTTTCGATTGTAGAAGTGACCGATGGTCTAAGATGAAGAGTGAAAATCTGATCACCAGATTTAACCGGTATGCTAATCGTTACCGTTGTGCTTTCCGTAAGTTGACTTGTATCTAACTTTGTTCTGAAAGTAAGCGTGCCATGTACATTATCATGGCTTTCTATGTAGTTGTTAAAGGTGATCAGCACTTGATGACTAGCTCGATCAACATGGAAAGTTCCTAACTGATCCTGCCCCATTACCAAATTACTGCTGATATCGTTGAAAAGCAAAAATTGCTGCGGCAGTGTGAATGTATACGTATCACCACTTTTATACCCATGACCGTTTGGCAGCGACCACGTATAGTCAAGCTGAATTGTGGAGTTTGGCTCGTAAACATTGCCAGTCACCACTTGTCCTGCACTGTCGTATACAGCCATCGTCACGCTGTCAAGAATAGTGTTCGAAATCGTTTTTGCACTGGCCTCAGTAAAAAAGCCAATCCCGTAAATACTCTGCATAAAAATTAATAAAGTAATCAGTAGCACACTCGTTTTTTTCAACATAATTTCATACCTCCATTCATGAATCAATTTTTATAGATATTATTTATGTGTATACCTCCTATGATTTTGAAACAAATTGTATCATTACCTATGATATATGATACAAGATGTATTGTAAATCTTGGAATTTAATATTTTTTTTGGTTGGACAAAGCAAAAAAAAACCTGTTCTCAGTTATGAGATCAGGTTTCATCCATTCATTTAATATATTTTCGATATCTTATAATTAGAATCATTTTTTATAATATCTATCGTTTCACCGGCTTGTATATGAACAGCGTCATACGTGGTATCGATCGTCACCCATTCCTGACTTTCCTTTAAGAAGACTTGATTCCACGCATGATAAGTATCTGGCGCATGGTTTTCATATCCCATAACCAGACGGGTTGGAATCCCCTCGCTTCTTGCCATTGCCGCAAAAGTAGCTGAAAAGTCATAACAAATTCCCTTGGACGCTGCGTAGACCATATCCAGATTAGGTACGTAACTATCTGCTGCAGTTTGAGCCTTCTCATAATCATACTGAAAATGTGTCGTGATATAGCCATATATGGCTTTTATTTTGTCGAAATCCGTTTCCTTATTCCCAGCTAATTGCTTAGCCTCAACGACCGCCTTCGATTCATCGTTCCAATCGATCAACGGAATGGACTGCAGAAATACGGTATTCTCGTCTTCCATTTCTAAATCTATTTGTTCTTGCTCAATAACTTTGTATTTATTAGCTCCTATGGACTCTCCAATCAGTACTTTATATGAGCCGTTTCCTAGCTGCAAAGGGTACTGATCTCCTTCTTCAAAGGTGTAGTCGTATTTGATATTTTCTCTCATAATTCTTACGAGAACTTTGGTGTTCTTAGCGTTTGAATAATTTACCGAGATAATCCCTTTATTCAGAGCATCTTTATCAATCACGGAAGGATTGGAAGCTGCAAATATCCCCTGCGGAGCAAGAGTAAACAGAAAAGTCGCCATGATCGTTCGTATAATTGGCTTTTTAAACACAAAAAAATCCCCTTTCGGTAACTGGCTGCCAACTTAGTTCGGCTAAGGAAGGCCCTTTAGTTTTGCGTCTCTAGTTTTCGCTAGATTTGCCTTTATCGGAGGAACGCACCGAATCCCTTATAATTACTATAGTGCAATCTTAACATAGGCTTGTCTCTCTGAATAGACAAAATATTACATGTTATTCCTTAGACTGCACCATGATTCCCTTAATCGCTATACGATGAGTCGGATTTTCCATAGGATGGCAAGTTATTAGCGTAATCTCCCGATCTTTGCCATTACCCTTCAGTACCCAGACATCCTCTGGGAGGACATACTGTTTGTCCACTACTTTGTAGATATACGTTTTGCTCCCTGTATTCACTTCTATGAGATCCCCTTCGGTGACTTCATCTAGTCTATTAAAATTTTTCCCATAGGTCAGGTTTCGATGACCCGCAATGGCATAATTACCAACAGCTCCTGCTTTGCCTGTTTTGGCAATACTGGCAACGGAAATCTTCAAATTATTCACGGTTGCATCTGTCAGAATAGGGAGCTTCAGATCAATTTTATCGATAGTGAGGACACCTTCTATATTCTTCTGCGGCAAAGTAACTTGCCTCGGCGTCGTTTTCACGGCCAAAGGGCTTGGTTGGCTGCTCGGCTGGCTGCTTGTCGGCAGAGCTTCCACTGCGGGACTGGAAGAAGGCACGACTAACCCCGCATCTGTCTCCTCCTCAATGTCAGAGCCTGTCTGATCCATATCCTGCAGATTTTCCTGCCATTGTTTCAAAATTTTATTCTGCTGATAGCTCTCATAACGATCGTTTAACGTTGGATAGAGAAAAATGATAATCCCAAGAACGATAATTAACAGTGATAGCTTTTTTCTAATCACCAGTGGTACCACCTTTCTCTTGGATCTCATGCACTAATAACACTCCGAGGAAGCTTTGGGAAAATTAGCTAACAGACATATTAATAAGTTAAGCATGCTTCTAATTCTGTGCGCAACCTTTATAGAGTATTAATTTACTAGTTTCGAAAAATGCAGCATCCGCTATACTCTTATGAGAATAGCTGCACATAAAAAGCCATAACAGCAAATGAGCTGTTATGGCTTCTATTTCTCCATTAGCTAACCGTCTTCGGACGCTCCATTCGCGTAATTCCTGGCCAGCGGAATGTGGCCCACTCAGGCTGCCTCTTCTCGACTCGTGCCACAACGACGGTCATATCATCTTGAATTTCGCCATGATGGTGGCGGAAAATCCTTTCTAATAAACAGTCCGCAAAATCCTGCGGCATCGTCGTATCAATTTCCTGAATCATCCGCTTCATCCACATCTCTTTGTTTACCGCATGTCCCGGTGCATCGTAGATCCCATCTGTCATCATGACAAGGATATCACCCGATTGGAGCGGAATCGAGACCAGATCAACATCAATCTCGCTTAAGATGCCGACCGGCAGATTATTAGCCGATATTGAAATCACTTCCGTTCCGCGCTTAATGAAGCTAGGGGTGGAGCCTATCTTCATAAACGTTGTATTTGCGCTGTACATGTCGATCAAAGCCATATCTACGGTTGCGTACATCTCATCCGAAGAGCGCAACATCAACACCGAGTTCAGCGACTTGATCGCCAGCTTCTCGTCCATCCCTGACTGCAGCAGCTGCTGCAGGATGCTCAGAGCCGTCTGGCTCTCCGCACGCGCGCGCTCGCCGTTGCCCATGCCGTCGCTAAGCGCCACGGCATACTTGCCATTGCCCAGCTCCACCGTGGAGAAGCTGTCGCCCGAGAAGAGGTCGCCTCCTTTGGCTGCGCCGGCGACCCCGGTCTCAACCTCGTATTCCTTGGCGGAGCCGAATACGACCGTGCTGTAGCCCTCGCCGCGCGCATGCATCTCCTCGCGCATGACGGCGACGTTCTCGCCGATAATTTCGCTCAAGAGCGGCGCAATGATTTTCCGACATTCATCGAAGCCCTTCGTGTATTGATGAATGATCTCAATCTCGATATTCCCTTCATCCAAGGAAATGATATCGATGGTATGGATGGATAAGCCCAGCTCCTCCAGGGCATTACGAATTTGCTCTTCTTGAAGGAACAGCTCCTGTCCTTCCCGTTTAATCTCCTTGGCCAAGTCCTCCATTACTTGGGATACTCCCGAAAGCTGATCAGCCACGAGATGCCGGCTATCCATAATCTGCTTTTTCCAATGCAAATCATTCTTGTATAAGCCATACTGCTGCTTCATCACATCCAGCACTTGATCCGTGCGAATACATACCTTCCTCCACTCCGGTGGAATATTCTTCTTCGTCATACTCTCCTTCATCTCAATTTGGGTCATCATATCGGTCATGTACGTATATGTTTGATAAAATTTTTGATCCCAGCACTGGCTCTTTTTCCAGCAGGAATCACAAGCCTTCTGCGCAACCGCATTCATAAAATGGCCAACATCCTCCTCCTTGCGGCTCACCGCATCATCGGTCGTCAACTGCTTAAAGCTGCGCGCCAGCTGGCGGAACACTTCAGAGAATTGTTCTACACGTCCTGCCGTAACATCCCGAACCCGCTTCGCATAGTCCTGTTGGGATTTCAGATTTTCCTGCGTGCCGGGCACATATTTAGCAAGAGTCAGAATCAGACTCCGCGGTGTCAACAGGAAGAGTGCTACAGCTGCAAGCGACTCCCATGTAGAGTTGATCACATCAGCCCCCGATCCCATATAGAAGGCAAGTATCGATGACCCAAGCAGCATTCCGAATGCAACAGCCAATCGATTACCATCTTTGAGAAGCCCTGCTAACATCCCCGAGAAAGCCAGTAAACTCATTTGATAAACTGCATTGCTATTTGCAAGACTTAGGATTAATCCTGTTATGACACCTACCGAGGCTCCGAATGGCGCTCCTCCCACCAGCGCAAATAATAGAATTAAATACCGGGACAGCACATGTTCTACGGTGATTGGACCCACAACCCAGCTCACCGTTCCTGTCATCACAGAAGCTAACAAGATAATCAGACATATAATTTCCTCATGTTTCAAATGGTAGTTCTTACGGGTAAGCGTAAATACAGGAATTGCTTGAATAAAAATTAGTGTCAGCACTAGACTTAGCAGTGCCTCAACGGAGACCATCATGAGCGTATACCAGCTTAAGTTTGAGACTACAAGCTCTGCAAAGAGCTGAACCAGCAAGGTCGAGCTGAATACAAGTAGCGGTGCTAAGGAAATATCGGAGCGTTCAAATTTCTCCAAAGCTTTTTGGATGAGTAAGAAAACGATGATCTCTGTAACAAGATAGCCCGTATTCGAACTCAGTGAGAATAGGCTTCCAGCAAATGCTGCGACACTTACCCAGTGTAAAATATCTCTCCTTGTAAAATAAATAACAGCAATGAATGCAAGCGCAAACGGAGATAGCTGTTCCAAAATCATCGCACGACCGAGTAAGAAAGCCATCACGATGAGCAGTAAAGACCACTTCTTAGCTACAAAGGCTTGTACGAATCGATTTTCCACGGCAGCGCTATGTGCGCCTATTTTCGCTTTCTGCCACAATCCCGACCAACCGCCACCAATCACTGTGCCTAAGCTTCTTCTCTGCATGTTTTCGAACACCATCCATTCATTCCTTATTTGTTTCTCTAGTATAGAGACAATCTAGCAGAAAGTTTGTCAGAATGAGTTGATAGATTCAAAGAAATTTCCGACAAGCCTCGTTCGCCTTGTCACCATGCCTCAGCCCTTGCCTAGTCTCGTTTTACCATATCGAAAACGTTTCCAAAAGTCTGATTGCCTCGAACTTTCGCCCTGCGTATGGGGGAGATACCCGTAATTCCATGTCGATTGTTCTTTACGTTATTTTAACTATTTGACGTTTGGATAAAAAAAAAACCACACTCGCCTAAGCGAATGTGGTTCGTTACTGCATCTATTAATCTCTTCTTCCGCCTCGGCCACCGCGTTTGGACTCGGTGTTCTTTTTCAAAGACGAAATCCGCTCTTCACTATCTTTAAGGAACCGAGATACTTTATCTTCGAACGAAAACGGTCTAGCTCCGCCTTGCTGCTTGTTAAAGCCGCCGCGACCACCACCGCCGCCGCCTCGATTGAAGCCACCGCCGCCACCTGGACGACCGCCACCACCACCGGGACCACCGCTTGGAGGACCACTACGTTCTCCGCCGCTACTTGGACGACCACCTTGGTAGCCTCCTGGACGATCTCCACTTGGACGTCCTTGATAGCTGCTGCCACCTGTACGTTCAGGACGAGCTGGTCTTTCCTCAACTGGCTTGTCAACCGTCTGCTTGATCGACAGTCCGATCTTGCCATCCTTGTCCACGTTAATCACTTTGACCAATACTTTGTCATCCAGCTTTAAATGGTCATTAACGTCTTTCACATAGTTGTCCGCGATCTCCGAAATGTGAACAAGACCGGTAACTCCTTCAGCAAGCTCGACGAATGCTCCAAAGTGAGTAATCCCCGTCACTCTACCCTCTAACTTGGTGCCAACTTCAATTGCCATAAAGTAAAATGTTCCTCCCTTAAAATGTTGAAAACACTGGCTACGCCGATTATAACCGATGCAGAAACCACGGTCAACACGGCAACAGCCTCTTCTTCTTGTTGATTTTTATTGCGACTTTGAGACACTTAGTGGCGTCTCTCCGGTTTTACTATAATGAAAATCTCGACGAATAATTTGATCCAAATACTCGTCATTATGAAGTCGAGCGATTTCTTTCGTTGTTTGCTCTTTGAGTTTTTTTGACTCAACAAGCTGTTGCTCCATATTCGCTACGACACTACTCTTCTCTTGCAGCTTAGCGAACTGCCCCCAGATGTTCACAGCAGCCCAGCTCATAAAACATAGGACAAAAATCATTAGAAAACGCAGTCTTCGTTTCGAGCCTACACTGTTGCTGCGCTTGGATGGAACGGTTGCTTTAGCATGCATGAATAGGAATGCCTCCTACTTTGAGAATAACCTGCGAAAGATCAATATGATATTACCCTTAAGTTTCTTCAACCAAACAGGGATAACAAAATATTTATGCACAGGCCGAGTCATCCAAAGGAGTAATCTCCACACAGGATAAAGCAATTGTAGCACAATTCTATAAAGGAATATAGCTACAGCTAGTAAAAAGCCCAAAATAATCACAGTTAGACGATATAAGCCAATAATCGGTTTAATCAGGATAATTTCGACAGTTTTAGCAATGAAACGGTAGATAGCAATCGTAATTCGAATGAGAAGCAGAGTAAGCCGGATGACCCAAGTGCTGAGGAAGGCGAAATAAAAACAAATGCCAATCCCCATCCCCAGAAAAATAAATACACGAACTTGTCCTTCATTACTGTAAATGAGCAGACGGAACACGAGGATTGTCGCCACAATCCAATAAACCATATCAATGAACGGAATCGTCCATCGCGGCAGTCTCAGCTTGCCAGAGAGCACACGAAACACATCGAAGATCGCACCTATGGCGATTCCGCTCAGGAACATCATGAAGATCGTATGGAACTGAACATTTAGAGTCACTTGAATAACTTACCAAGGAACCCCTTGGATTTCTCCTGGGTATTTCCGTCCACATAAGCTAATTCGTGAATGATTCCTTCTATGGCGACCAACCCTTGTTCCAAACTTAAGTTCTTGATGTGCAAATTCTGTCCTTTAATCATCAAGTAGCCCATTTCCGTTTCAAGGAGGAACTCTTCACTGTCAAAGCTTTCTACGTTCAAAACTCCGGAGATCTCCAAGAGCTTGCGATTCAGCATTTTAATTTCTTGCCGCTTATTCGTGTTTTTCACGGGTTCAATCATGGCCTGTACCCCTCCTTCATCTATCATTACGATATGGGAGGATGTCCTATTTTAGAACCATGCATTAGCCTTCATACAAATATAAAAATAGCCCGAGACCCCTATTCAGGAATCTCAGGCTATTTCACAACTTGCCGTGTTATTCGGATTGAAAAGCTTCTTCCTTGAGCAGCGTGTACATCTGAGCAGCGTCTTCCTTGCGGGTCGACTCCGAAAGAACCTCCACTCGAATCGTCACTTTTTTCTGACCGAATTGAATAGAGAGCTCATCTCCGACTTTCACGTGTGTACTCGCTTTGGCATCTCTACCGTTAATCCAGACACGCCCTTGATCGGACACATCCTTCGCCACGGTGCGACGTTTGATGAGACGAGATACTTTGAGAAACTTATCGATACGCATTATTTTACAGCGTCTTTAAGCTTGTTGCCCGCTTTGAAAGCAGGAACGTTGGATTCCGCGATCACGATTGGGTTGCCTGTTTGTGGGTTACGGCCTGTACGACCAGAACGTTTGCGAGTTTCGAATGTTCCGAAACCGATTAATTGAACTTTATCTCCGGATGAAAGAGCGTCCGTTACTTCACCAAGGAATCCGTTAAGTACAACTTCAACGTCTTTCTTAGTAAGTCCGCTTTTTTCTGCAATGTTGTTGATCAAATCTGTTTTGTTCATGTGGTTTCTTTACCTCCCAAAAATGTTTGAAGATCTAGTCTTCTACTATGTAGCTATTTTGCAAAGCTGAGAGACTTTGAACTTTGTTCAAAGATCCCTATATTATATTTCCATATTCAACCTTACACCAAATCTAGTATTCTGCTTTTTTCGGCAAAATCCTTCTAACTCTGGCCAAGTTTTGCAACTTTTTTTGCTTCCTGCCATAAATTTTCCATCTCTGATAATTCAGTTTGTTCAAAAGAAAGCCCTCTTAAACGTAGTTGATCTTCGATATACGAAAATCTTTGAATGAATTTGCGGTTCGTCTGCGCGATCGCCTCTTCCGGATCAACCTTCAGGAATCTAGCGACATTGACGATGGAGAAAAGGACGTCGCCCAGCTCCTCGAGCCGATCTTGAGCCCCTACTTCGGTTGGATTAGCGATGGCTTCGCGAAGCTCCGTTAACTCTTCTTCCACCTTATTCAGGACATCTTCCAGCTCTGACCAGTCAAAACCAACTGTCGCTGCCTTCTTCTGAAGCTTCAACGCCTTCATAAGGCCTGGCAGCTCGCGTGGCACACCGTCAAGTACGGATTGCTTCGTGACATCAATGCCCTTCTTACGCTTCTCCTCCGCCTTCATGGCATTCCAGTTCACAAGAGCTTCGTCAGCATCCTCAGCCTTGCTCTCACCGAATACATGAGGGTGCCGGCGGATGAGTTTCTCATTCAACGTGGCGATGACATCATAAACGGTGAACGCGCCAATTTCCTCTTCCATCTGCGCGTGCAGCATCACTTGTAAAAGCAGATCGCCGAGCTCCTCACACATGTGCTCCGGATCGTCTTCGTCTATTGTTTCAAGAACCTCATACGCTTCCTCTATGAGATTCTTGCATAGGCTGGCATGCGTCTGCTCACGATCCCAAGGGCAGCCTTCCGGGCTGCGTAGGATTTGAACGATTTCATGCAATCGGCCAAAAGTGCGGTAATAGTCTTCATCCTTTTCACTCTTCGGCACCCAGACAAGGGAAAGATTGCCGTACCCCTTCACATGATCAAGCTCATGCAGGGGGACCTCGATAATCTGTTCCTCCCCTGCCACACCCAAGGAATGACCAACGACAACACGGTAATCATCCGAATAAGCATCCATGAGGCTAATCTTAAGATCTGACGCCGTAAGGCTATCATATACTTGTCCAATAACAGTATGAAGCTGCGGATTAAGAGTATAACGGCTCAGGCTGGTCGCGTCAAGCAATTGAAAGCCATCAATCGGGTCAAAACCAAAACGTAGAAACGCTTGATCCAGAAAGCTCTCCCCGCCGATGATTTGGAGTGAGATGCCCTCAGATGGACAGTGTTGTTTCAGAAGCTGTACCGTGTATTCAGCCACCATCGGATGGCCTGGCACCGCATAAATAACCTCGGAGGATTGCGTCTTGGCGGATTGGATGAGCGCCTCTGCGATTGATTCGTACACTTGTTCAAAGGTTTGGTGCGCTAGGTAATTCTCGTCGAACGTTTGGTAAGGAATCTGGTTCGTATCCAGCATCTGAACCATCGGATGATCTTTCGTTCGCAGGTATAGCACGGCTTGCTCCTTGGCAGCCAGCTGCAGCTTTTTCCAGACACCTAGTGTGAGCTGGTCTTCGTCTCCCGTTCCGAGTCCGAGGACGGTTATTTGCGGGTTGTTTGTTGACATGTAGGAAACACCTCCTGATTGTTGGTTAACTGCTATGTATAAGGATGGGATTTAAGGATTTGCAAAAGTTCCTTTACTAGCTGGTACCAGCCTACGTTTGCTGCAGATAGTGCAGGTAATCTGAGCACAAAACCACTATCCAAAGCTACCACACCTGTTCCCCATTCCAACTGACGTTTGCTGCAAATAGTGCAGGTAATCTGAGCAAACAACCCATATCCAGCGAGTTTTGCTGCAAAATGTGCAGCTAATTTAGAGGAAATCAGCTGATTCGGCTGTTTGGATGACATTTAGCTGTAGGAAATGCAGCAAATCGATGGGAACAACGAAGTAACGTTGATTTTGCTGTAGTTTTTGCAGCTTATTAACCATAATTAGCCGCGGTTGCGGGGGCCGGCGGATGCCTTAGCCGGCCATAGCTTCGCCAGGACCGGCGCCAGCTTCCGGTCCAGCTCTGGCATCAGCCGCAGCTCCTCGCGGCTGATGCTGCCGCTGCGCAGCAGCGCAAGCGCGTAGACGGCTGCGCCGCCGACTACGCAAACCAAGGCGATTGCGCTAGCGCTCAATCGCTCAGGCACGTGCCATGCCGCCACAGCGGGCAAGGCCAGAAGCTGCAGCGCTGCGAGGCAGCCGCCCATCAGCCCCACGGCAAGCAGCGGACTGACGGCGTACGGCCGCAGCGCGAAGCGCGCCCCGGTGCAGCGGCGCAGCTGCACCAGATTCAGCCCCGCCGCAGCGGCATAGGCGATCACCGCGCTCAGCGCGGCGCCGTCAATGCCCCAGCGGGGCATCAAAACCACGTTGCCGAGTGCTTTCAGCACGATGGCAACGAGCAGGGCCTTCACCGGCGTGCGGATCGCGCCGGCGCCTTGGAGAACGCTGGCCGAGACTGCGTTCAGCGTACTAAACAAGGCCGTGAAGGCAAGCACGGCCATCGTCCAGCTGGCCTCATCACTTTTGTATAACATAACGTTAATCGGCACTGCTGCAAAGGCAAGTCCGAACGAAGCTCCGAGCCCGATGAGCCAAGAGAGCCTAATAGCCATCTCAGCCCTAAAGCGGATGAGTTCGTCCTGCCTTCTTGCTTTGGCTTCTGCAAGAGCAGGAACTAGCACGGCGGACATAGAGGAAGCGATCATGACAACGAGCTGAACAAGAGGAAGCCCTCGGTTATAAAGCCCGAACTGCCGCATAGCCTCCCCCTCGCTCCCTTGCGCAGCCTCGAGAAGACGCGGCATTGTAAATGTGTCGACAAGCGTGAGCAGTGGAACCACGATAGCCCCCAAACAAACAGGAATCGCATAAACCGTAATGCGTTTCGCCCACTCCCAGGAGGAGAGTTCCTTGTGCTGCAGAACGCCTTCCTTTCGCTTTCCATCACTCAACCCCTGCCCCCGGTCATCTTCACTCACTCCAGACTCCCGCTCCTGTCTCATCGCCTTCCGCCAATAAACATACATCACGGACAGCCCAGCCGCAGCACCTGTCACGGAGCCAAATGTAGCGCCAGCAGCAATCCACTCCTCGTCATAAGCTAAGGCCACCATATAGAGCAGCAGCGCGACCATGGTAATCACCCTTATAAGCTGCTCAATCACTTGCGAAACAGCCGTCGGCACCATATTCTGATACCCTTGGAAATAACCTCGAAGGACAGCAAGCATCGGGGATAGCAGCAGCGCGAAGGATACGCTTCGGATCGCCCTCTCTGTCTGGCTAATTCCAATCCAACTGGCAATCTCACTAGCTCCGAAGTATAACGGAACAAACACTACAATACCGGAGGCCATCAATATTCCTGTGGATACATGAACAATACTCCTAGCCCCTTGATGATCACCATCAAAAGCTCGTTCGGCTACGAATTTGGATACTGCTACCGGAAATCCGGCTGTAGCCGCAAACAAAATCAGAATATAGAGCGGATAAACCGCATTATAAATACCAAAAGCCGTATCACCGGCTACATTTTGCAGCGGAATCTTCTGCAGTGTTCCCAATAGTTTAGAGAGAATAGCGGCAGCCCCAAGTAGAGCGGCACCTCTTAACAGCTTGGCACTCTTGTTACTGACATTCCTCTGGAGCTCCTCTGTATAACCTTGATGCCCCTTGTCGGAGTCCCCCATCTTACTTCTCCTCTACCCTGACTTCATGTGTATAGACATATTATAACGAAATCAGTCATGGCAGACAAAAAAAGCTTCGCTTACAGATGCGGGGGCATCTCGGTAAGGAAGCCTTTATGTCTTATTTTTCTTTCATTGTTCCATCTGCTTCGCCAAAAATCCAGCGGCAGTCTCCACCATCTTAACTTCCATATTCCCCATTTTCACATTCTCATCTTTGGAGAGCAAAATGACACATCCAATAGGGTCGCCACCAGCTACTATCGGAGCGGCTACGAAAGAAGAGAATGTTTCACTTATATCCTTGATAAGCTCAAATTGACCACTGCCGCTTTCAAGAATCGCTTTGCGATTTTCCATACAGGATTCAACGATCGATCCAACCGACTTTTCGAAATAGTCCTTTTTGGACCCCCCAGCCATCGCAATAATGTTATCTCGATCTGAGATCAGGGCCACATGATTCGTGCTTTCAAATAACGATTCCGCATATTCTTTGGCAAAATCACCAAGTTCACCGATAGGTGAATACTTCTTTAGAATCACTTCACCATCTCGATCCACGAAAATTTCCAAAGGGTCACCTTCGCGAATGCGTAGTGTGCGTCGTATTTCCTTGGGAATAACAACTCTCCCTAAATCATCTATCCGACGGACAATTCCAGTTGCTTTCATACCTCTAGATGCCTCACTTTCCGCTCAGTAATTAGATACGACAGGAGCATGAAATCTTGTATGCTAGATCGGGATTTGGTGGGAACTCGAATTCTATCCATAGTATTCTTCACTTCCCATTCTTCTATGCAGACGCTTTTCTACGGAATTTACTTTATTTAGCTTTGCATCCTGCTGCGCTTATCATGTCCAAAAATGAGAAAATCTATATCGAAGAAATTCAATGATGAGCGACCGCGCTTAGAGGTAGATTTTATCGCCAATAAGAAAGCTGTTTTCGTTTCGTGAACCGAAAACTTATACTTGCTTTCTTATGTGGTAACAAATAAAAACAGGATGCCCGTTATTGGACATCCTGGTAAGTTCTTACTTTGCAGCTGGGCTTGCCGCCGGGCTTGCTGCTGGACTTGCAGCAGGAGCTGGGCTCGCTTCCGGTTTCGGAAGATTGTTAGTTTGAATCAAATTTGGATATTCTTTCTCTGCAAATTCAGACAGGGATTTCTCCGCAAGCTGAGATTTGATTTGTGTTTTAAGCGTATCATCCAGTGGCTTCGTGCTTCTGGACTCCACTTTCATCACGTGGTAACCGAAAGAGGATTCAACAGGATCACTGATTGTGTTCAAAGGAAGCGTGCTTGCTGCTTGTTTGAATTCAGGCACCCATTGATTGATGTCTGCATCTTTATAAGTACCGCCAGCGTCTTTGGAGCCTGGATCATCGGAATATTCTTTCGCAAGTGCTGCGAAATCGCCGCCTTTATCCAGTTTCCCTTTCACTTCTTTGGCTCTTGCCAAAGCTTCTTCTTTGGTACGCAAATCTTTTTGTGTAGCTGCATCCTTCAAGGAGATCAGAATATGGCTAACTGTTGCAATATCAAAGGCATGAGTAGCCGCTTGTTCTTTGTAGGCATCCTGAACAGCTTGGTCCGTGATTTTACTCTCCATGCTGCCCATGGTGTAGAAGCTCATTTTCATTAATGACTCGATATCCTTAAGCTCGATACCATTGTCTTTCAACTGCTTGTCCATTCCGCCTTCTTGCTTACCGAAGTAATCCGTGATGGCTTTCATTTGCTCAGTCACTTGTTTATCAGCGTCAGCTTTCACTTTATCGTCCACTTTGGCTGATAGAACACGGAAAGTAACCATTTGTTTCAACATATCTTGTTGAAAAGCCGGGTCAGTCATGAATTGCGCCAGCTGCGGTGAGAACATTTTGTTCACACTGATGAAAGAGTTAAACTCGCCGCGCGTAATTTTACCGCCCTCTTTATACGTAGCAATCACGTCACTCGGGTTACCAGTTGCTGCTGCAGTAGCGGAAGGTGAAGTTGAAGGTGAAGCCGTTGCTGCACCTTCCTTTTTGCTTCCACATGCACTTAGGACTGAAAATGCAAGGAGCAATGCCACCATGCTTAAAATCCATTTTTTCGAAAAACGTCGTTGTTCACTAGTATTATTTGGCAACATCCTGTAATTCCCCTTTCGTTTTCAGAACATCCTTATATTGTACCAGAAACTTCTCCACCAATTCGATGGAAGCTTCTGGTTTCATGCCTTTACAACGAATAACGATATGAAGCTGAGGGTCCGCGTTCAACTTGATTCGACCATCAAAGCCTTTGGACAATGTGATAAGCTTCTGTCCTTCCAGCCTGCCATTCTGGTCAATATGAACCTTGATTAAGTAATCATCCCCTTTTTGGCTGATCGTTTCTATCCGGTACTCCGAACCGTATGCTTTCAAACGAGCCACTGTCAGTAAGTTGAACACGGCCTGCGGCAGATCGCCGAAGCGATCAACAAGCTCATCATGCAGATCCGCGGCTTCTTCCAACGTTCGAATGGCGGCCACTTTTTTGTAGATTTCGATTTTTTGCATGCTGTCGTAGATGTAGTCGGATGGTAAGTACGCATCCAATTGTATATCGATGGAAGTATTCCACTCCGGTTCCGGAATGACCGCTTCCCCATCTATTTCTAGTTTCAGCTTTGCAATTTCTTCCGCTAACATTTGAGAGTATAAATCAAATCCGACAGATGCAATGAAACCATGCTGCTCTGCGCCAAGCAAATTACCAGCACCACGAATAGATAAATCCCTCATCGCAATTTTAAAGCCTGATCCAAGTTCTGTAAACTCTTTAATCGCTTGAAGGCGTTTCTCCGCTACTTCCGTGAGCACTTTATCACGCTGATACGTGAAATAGGCATACGCTACGCGATTAGATCGTCCTACACGCCCACGCAGCTGATAGAGCTGGGACAGCCCCATTTTATCCGCATCGTGAACAATCAGTGTGTTAACATTCGGAATATCGACACCCGTCTCGATAATACTCGTGCTTACCAGCACATCGTATTCCCCATCGAGGAAATCAAGGATCGTCTTCTCCAGCTCTTGCTCGCCCATTTGTCCATGTGCCACAGTAACACGGGCATCCGGAATCATCATGGAGATCTGATCAGCGATTTGAGTGATACCTTGTACACGGTTATATAAATAATACACTTGACCTTCACGCGCTAATTCCCGCTCAATCGCCTCTCGAACAAGCGTTGGTCCGTACTCGACCACATAAGTCTGGACAGGGAAACGATTTTCCGGCGGAGTCTCGATGACCGATAAATCACGAACACCTAACATGGACATGTGTAAAGTTCTCGGAATCGGAGTTGCTGTCAGTGTTAGCACGTCCACATTCGTCTTGAGCCGTTTCAGCTTCTCTTTGTGGGACACGCCAAAACGCTGCTCTTCATCGACTATCAGTAAACCAAGATCTTTGAACTGCACGTCCTGCGACAATAGCCGGTGAGTACCAATAACGACGTCAACCGTCCCTTTCTTGACGCCTTTCATAACTTCGGTCTGCTCTTTCTTGGAGCGGAAACGACTTAATACTTTTACATTAAAAGGATAGCCTGAGAACCGTTCACGGAACGTTTCGTAATGCTGCTGAGCCAAAATCGTCGTCGGCACCAAAACAGCAACCTGTTTGCCGTCAATCGCTGACTTGAAGGCGGCGCGGACGGCCACTTCTGTCTTCCCATACCCAACGTCGCCGCAAAGCAAACGGTCCATCGGACGTGCTTTCTCCATGTCTCCCTTAATTTCTTCGATCGCGCGAAGCTGATCCCGCGTTTCATCGTAAGGGAACATCGCTTCGAATTCGTTTTGATAGGAGCTGTCTTTACTAAAGCCGTAGCCGGTTGCCGCTTGGCGCTCTGCATAGAGCTTGATCAGCTCATCGGCAATATCCTTAACGGATGCCCGCGCCTTGCTCTTCACTCTAGCCCAGTCAGCGCCTCCGAGCTTATAAACCTTCGGTTCCTTCTCTTCGGAACCTACATATTTCTGGATCAAATCAATCTGATCAATCGGTACAGACAGCTTATCGCCGCCAGCATACATGATGTGGAGGTAATCCTTATGAATACCGCCCACTTCCAAGGTGCCAATCCCAACATACTTCCCGATCCCATGATTCACGTGAACAACATAGTCGCCAACCTTAAGCTCTTGATAGCTTTTGATACGCTCAGCGTTCTCCAGCTTCTTCTCGACCTTACGTGCTTTACGCTGTTTCTGTGTGAAGATCTCGCCTTCCGTGATGACAACCAAATGGATCGAAGGCATTTCAAACCCCGTCTGCAGATTCCCATCTACAATTTCGGGGACGTCAATTTGGTAGTCCTGCAGCACCCGCCGAACACGTTCAGCACGATCCTCGCCGTTAGCCAGCAAAATAACATTACTTCCATTTTTCTTCCAGCGCTCCATCTCCGCTTTGAGGAGATTCATTTGTCCATGGAAGTTTTGCATGACGCGGCAAACGAAGTTTACGATATTTTGTGGTTGAATCCCAGCCACTTGGCGCAGGAATAGCGATACATATAATGTCGGGAAAGGCCTGCGATGCAGCAGTGTTTCATACGATTTGGACAGCACAAAAGCCGGCAAGCTCTTCCCCTCTGTCAGCGCATGCATCATCCACTCTGCCTCGTCGCGTTCTAGCTGCTTTGCTGTCTCCAGCAATCGAGCCGGTTCGTCGATGATTAGCACAGTATCCTTAGGCATATAGTCCATGAGGGTCTGTCTTTCCGTATATAAAAGCGAAATATATTTATAAATACCAGGAAACGTCTGCCCTTCACGAAGCAGTTCAATATCATGTCCGATGCCTTCGAGCAGCTTGTCTTTGGCTGATCGGTCCGTCATTTTCTCCAACTGCGCTTGAAGCAGCTCATAGGCATGCTGCGCGGCTGATTGTAACCGCTTTCTATCCGCTTGAATCTCGCGGCAAGGGGGAATCGTTATCGAGTTTAATTTATCAATTGAACGCTGGTCACTTACATCAAAAGTACGAATAGAATCAACATCGACATCGAACAGCTCAATCCGAATGGCGTTCTCCGACGTTAGCGGAAATAAATCCAGAATTCCGCCGCGTACGCTCATTTCACCTTTGGTCTCAACCCGCTCCACGCGTTCGTAACCCAGGCTGGATAAAGTACCTAAGAGCTCATCCAATTGCACGGTATCCCCTACGTTGACCGTAACGCGGGATTCCTCGAATACTTGCTTGAGCGGAAGCAGTCGACGCACACCAGCAAAAGGCGCAATAACAACCCCACGGAAACCGCCAGCTAACTTAGTGAGAACGTCAATACGCTGCGCTAGCATCTCCGGGCTGGAAGCCGCTTCTTCTGTCGTCAGAAGCTCTTGAGATGGGTAGAGCAGCACTTTATCAGGTGATAGACATTCTAGTAAATCCTCCGCTATTTTCTGAGCGGCGAACATATTGTGAGTAACAATGAACAGCGGGCGTTCTAACTCACGCGCAAGAGTGGCAATCATCACCTGCCTGGAGGAACCGGTAAGTCCGGCAACGAGCTGCTCTTTCATTTCGGACCTGAGGCCTGTCACGATCGTTTGAAAGTCGCTATCCGTAGAAAAAGCTTGAATTAAAGCTTGCAAACAAGTACACTCCCCTCACAAAAAGAAGCCTCGGCACACTTGCCTCGGCTATTAACTCTTTATCTTCATCAATTTTACTGCAACGGACTTGCCAGTAGGGACAGTTCTGGGTTTGCATCTAGCGCCTCACGACAGTAGTCGCAAACGACCCTTACCGTAACATCTCCATTCGTGTTATACGATATTATATCTCTACGCTCATCGGGGGTCAAGAAATGGAAGCCTAACTGCTGCTCCGTGATCGAATTCTGATTAATTTCCCCAACAAAGGTATGACAATGTCTGCAAATATACTTAATCATATATGTATGCCTCCTTCGACTATTCGATTACATCCTAGTATGACCATTCTTCGGAGAAATTAGCCGAATGTGCCATTGTCATTTTCGAATAGGGAACTTGCATACAATGAGTCTGAAGCGGATGGTTCACTTATTTATTGAACTTCGCCATCGTCTTCTCGAATGACTCACTCAGACTGAACAGCATGGCTTCGCAGGTGAGGTCCAGTACCTCATCTATCGACTTCATCTCGTCTTTGGAAAAGTTTGATAAAACATAATCGGCAATATTATAACCGGGCGCAGGTCTGTTCACACCCACTCGAATTCGGTTGAAGCTTTGCGTCCCAGCATGCTGAATAATGGATTTAATCCCATTGTGACCACCAGGGCTGCCTTGATACCGGAGTCGAATTTGACCGAAGGATGTATCCATATCATCATAAACAATCGTAACGTCTTCCAGTTTTGCTTTATAAAAGTCCAAGAACGCTCGCATGGATTCGCCCGAAAGATTCATATAAGTCATCGGTTTAAGTAAATATACCTTCGTACCATTCACTACCCCTTCACCTAGAAGCCCCTTACCTTTATTTTGAAAAGAAGTAATACCCCATTTGGCAGCAAAACGGTCAATGGCCATGAAACCAACATTGTGTCGATTCATCTCATATTGTTTTCCCGGATTACCCAGTCCAATAAAACATTTCATCTTCTTCTAAATCCTCCTAAAGTTAAACTAAAAAATCCTTTGCGGATCCATCATCTAGAGGTTATTGTTTACCTATATGAGAAACGAACCATCAAATTTAAAGCTGTGGGTGAATCAGTCATATGTATCTAAATGGTCAACAGCTTACAACCAATCTTCATTTTCAAGATCATGCTGAATCTTGTATTCCCGTCCAAGTATACTATCAAAATGTACATAAGGATATAGGCTTCATTGAAAACTACACCCTGTATTTTATCAAAGTAAATAATACATTCTACAACCGAAATACGCACGTTTTTCTTTCGCGACCCGGATATTAAGCGCTTACATCGCAGTAATAAAGGATACCCTCCACATATCGGAGAGGGTTCCTTGTTCGTTTGGACTATACCGGCTGTCCTTCAGTTGCAGCCTCGTTCGATGTTTCCGCTTGTCCAACCTTCTCTTCATTATTTGCTGGCTCTTCTACAGCAGTCTCTTTCTGAGGTGCAAGTACCGTGAGAACCAAATCATTAGAGTCAGACTTCACTTCAATCCCCGCAGGAATGGAGAGTTGGTTTACAAGTAAGTTGTCGCCAAGCCCGATGTTGGAAATGTCCACTTTGATCGAACTTGGTATCTGATTGGGTAAGCATCGAATCTCCAGCTCATGCATCTGAATCTGCACAATACCGCCTTCTTTGGCTCCCTCAGCCTCACCAATGAATTCCAAGGTGACAACCGTTTTAACAGGCTCATCCATATTAATTTGATGAAAATCAACATGAAGCAGGCCCCTGTTTAATTGGTCGCGTTGGATCTCATTGATCATAACGGGCTGCCTACCGCTTCCGTCCGGCATATCCAGATCAATAATCGCATGCGGATTTTGGCGAAGCAGTGACAGCAGTTCCTTCTGGTCAACTGTAATGACTGTAGAGGCAACCTTCTGGCCATACACAACTGCAGGCACTCTGCCCTTCGCACGCAGTTGTTTAATATCTGATTTCGTTGTTTCTTTGCGGGATTCCGCTTTTAATGAAAATGCCATAAGAAAAAGAACCTCCTAAGAGTTTTGCTCAGCACGCTGCTTAGATAAGCAATGCCAAGTGGGTAACAGCTAGTTCATAGCCTACCCAACCTCAAGAAGTTCCATCCAATTTCATCCTCACAAAGTGAGATTTACCGTTCCTAGATCGTGAATTTACTCTTTGTTCTGTTTATTTTCTTTCTTAGCTTTAGCTCGCGCTCTAATTTTATCAGCATAGCCTGGCTTGTTGGATTGTCTCTCGCGGGCAATCGCTAGATCGCCATCATCTACGGAATGTGTAATCGTTGAGCCTGCAACAACATAAGCGCCCTTACCGATTTTCACGGGAGCAATCAAATTCACATTACTGCCCACAAAAGCATCATCGCCTATTTCCGTTAAGCTCTTATTGAAACCATCATAGTTCACGGTAATGGCGCCGCAGCCGATGTTTACATTCGTTCCAACAACAGCATCCCCTACATAGCTTAAGTGAGAAACTTTCGACCCCTCACCCAGCGTCGCGTTCTTAATCTCAACAAAGTCGCCTATTTTCACTTGCTTCCCAATATTAGCACCAGGTCTCAAATAAGCAAACGGCCCCACACTAGCCTCATTATCTACATAGGCATCCTGAAGGACGGATTGTTTAATCGTAACCTCATCCCTGATCGTCGAGTCGATAATTTCCGTTTGCGGTCCAATTGTACATTGTTCCCCAATAACGGTGCGCCCCCGCAAAATAGTACCCGGCAGCAGTACCGTATCCATGCCAATGGTAACATCTTTTTCAATATACGTATTAATTGGATCTATAATCGTAACCCCGTTCAGCATGTGCTCACGGTTAATACGCGCCTTGAACAACCGCTCGGCTTCAGCAAGTGCCACACGATCGTTCACACCGATCGACTCTGCGCTGTCAGCCATGCAGTAGCCTTGAACAACTTCTCCAGCGCCTGTCATAATCCCAATGACATCGGTCAAATAGTATTCATTTTGCGTATTATTGTTCGTAACCGACGCTAAGGCTTTGAATAGTTTCTGATTATCGAAAATATAAGTACCTGTGTTTATCTCCTGAACAGCTGCTTCCTCACTGCTGCAGTCCTTCTGCTCAACAATCCTTGCTACTCGACCGTCTTCACCGCGAATAATACGTCCATAACCATGCGGTTCATCGAGTTTGGCTGTCAGAATTGTCGCAGACGCTCCAGACAGTTCATGCAGCTCAATGGTGCTCATCAAGGTAGCTTCCGAAATTAGCGGTGTATCGCCGCAAATGACTACAGTCATCCCTTCCTCTTCGCCAAGAGCATCCTTCGCTTGAAGAACAGCATGCCCTGTTCCCAACTGCTGCTCCTGTAAAGCGTACTCCACTCGATCTCCCAGATGTCCCTTCACGGCTTCCGCCCCGAATCCAACAATGACGAGTGTTTTTGTTACTTCTATATGCTGCAGCGTGTCTACAACATGTTCCACCATTGGTTTACCTACAACCGGATGAAGCACCTTGTATAGCTTCGATTTCATGCGTTTTCCTTGTCCTGCGGCCAGTACGATCCCCATGAGTTTCAACTAACATCCAACCCCTTTAATATAAATAGTTACACACTACTATATGTATAATCGATGAGTTCTTCAACCAAATATAGCATCAATACCACCCAAAAGAAAAGAGAGCCCAACGGCTCTCTCAATAATCTGAATTATGCGCCTTCTTCAATTACCTCTTCTTCTACAGCCGCGCGATCGTATTCAGCCAATACAGCCGCTTGAATTTTCTCACGTGTTGTGGAAGAAATCGGATGAGCGATATCACGGAATTCACCATCCGGTGTTCGTTTGCTTGGCATAGCCACGAACATCCCATTATTACCGTCGATGACACGTATGTCATGAACGACGAACTCGTTATCAATGGTAATGGAAGCAATCGCCTTCATCCTCCCCTCGGAGTTGACCCGGCGGAGTCTTACATCTGTAATTTGCACTTGTGTTCACCACCTTTTTCCATCTCTGAGACTTGGGTGTAATATTCCACATCGTCGTGCAAATTCCTTCTTCTTTTTTTGAAATTTTCGATAATTTTATACAATCTTAATGTTACTGTTAAATTTCGACAGAAATCACAGCAATTAACTCGATTTCGACAAAAACATCACGAGGTAATCTAGCCACTTCGACAGTGGATCTAGCCGGTTTATGGTCTCCGAAGTACGATCCATAAATTTCATTCAGCTCTGCAAACTGATTCATGTCCTTCAAAAAAACCGTCGCTTTCACAACTTGATCAAATGATGAACCAGCTGCTTCAAGCACACCCTTCAAATTCGCGAACACTTGATGGGCTTGTCCCTTGATTCCACCCTCTACAATCTGTCCATCCAAGCCAAGTGGAATTTGTCCAGAAGTAAAGAGAAGGTTACCTAGCTTTACCGCTTGCGAGTAAGGTCCGATAGCAGCAGGTGCTGCTGTTGTTGAAATAAGTTCCATCGTTTTACGAATCTCCTTTTTTACTGTCAAAATAGTTGCCTGGCTCTACCGTGATTTGTTTCGTCTTGGAATCTACGCCGTATAAACGAGCAAGCGATACGTAGTGATCAACCAAATGCTCTTCAACCTCACAAGACTCCATGAATACACCAACCCCTTGAACTGAGGCTTTGAATTCCGCTAACAAATCCATCATGCCGTGGATGGTTCCGCCAACATGCATGAAATCATCAATGATAAGCACCTTAGACTCTTCTTTCAATGCACGCCTTGCTAGTGACATCGTCTGGATCCGCTTGTTGGACCCTGAAACATAGTTGATGCTAACCGCTGAACCTTCCGTAACTCGACTGTCCCTGCGGACAATCACAACAGGCAGATTCATATAAGTTGCTGTCGCATAAGCGAGTGGAATGCCTTTCGTTTCTACCGTCATAATCACATCAATATCACGACCAGCGAAAGCGGATGCAAATGTCTTGCCAATTTCATTCAAATATTGGGGCTGCCCCATAATATCTGACATATACAAATAACCGCCTGGAAGAATCCGTTCTGGCTGCTGCAGTTGTAAACAAAGGTTCTGTATAAATTTCAGTGATACTTCCTTAGGCACCTTTGGTGAAAATCTCACACCTCCGGCAGCCCCCGCAAGCGTATTCAGCTCGCCTAGTCCTTCTTCTTCAAAAACTTCCTTGATGATCGCTAAATCTTCACTTATGGAGGATTTAGCAGAGTTGTAACGCTCGGCAAAAGTCGTTAAAGGGATTAACGAATGGGGGCGGAATAACAAATATTGCGTCATTTCCACCAGCCTAGCGCTCCTTTTCAACTTTTTCATCGCACTACCCCCAAAAATCCGAATATTATAATGAAAATATACCATTTTTATACGTATTTATTCAAGCTTCTCATGAAAATTATATTAACATGAACTTGACATCAATCTGACACAGTTTACGGGAATGGATGGAATCATAGTCCACCCTCTATTCAATGAAAAAGAGCCCTTCACGGGCCCTGCAACCGTCCTACTTCATCTACGTCAACATCCGCACTGCATAAACATCCTTACAAAATCCACGCAGCCCGTTATAAATCCGGGGCACCTTCGCTTCCTTGGATACGAGACCGAATACCGTCGGCCCGCTGCCCGACATCAACACACCATCCGCACCAAGCCTCTGCATGCATTCTTTGAGATGTCTCACCTCGGGATAAAGGTCCAGCGTCACTTCCTCAAGCACATTGCCGAGGCTTCCGCAAAGCTGATCAAACCGCTTCTCTCGAATCGCGTTTAGCACACCTTCCGTCGAAGGATGATTTTTAATCTCCCGAGCATTCAGTTTCCCGTAAATCTCCGATGTAGATACATTGATAGGTGGCTTTGCAAGTACGACCCAGCACTGAGGTGGCGAGACGATCGGTTCCAGCTTCTCTCCACGTCCTCTAGCGACAGCCGTCCCTCCCGTTACACAGAAGGGTACATCCGAGCCAAGCTCCGCTCCAAGCACCTGCAACTCTTCCATAGGGATGTTTAAGTTCCAAAGCCGATTCAAACCTCTAAGTGTAGCTGCTGCATCGCTGCTGCCCCCTGCTAGACCCGCTGCTACGGGGATCTGCTTGTCCAAATGGATGTACACGCCCTGTTTGACGTCGTATCGATCCTTAATAAGGCGTGCTGCCTGAAAGGCTAAGTTCTTCTCATCGAGCGGAATGTACCCCGCCTGACTGGAAATGATGATGGTGTCCCGCGAAAGCTCCTGCATTTCGATCCGATCTGCTAGATCTACCATCGTCATGACCATCTCAACTTCATGGTAACCGTCTGATCTTTTATGTAAAACATCAAGGGATAAATTGATTTTAGCCGGTGCTTTTTCAAAAATCTTCATCAGATCACCTTCTTTTGCTCGTTTGCCGTTAAAATATTATAACAAAAGCGCAAAAAAAAAGCTAAAGCATTCGCTTTAGCTGTAGAAGGGACGCTGTTCCGCTTGCGTTGCTTGCTGTGATCCGGGAACTATTTGATTTAAAACCGCCGCATTAGGTTGTATTGGATTAGAAGATCTATATCACATTGGTCGTATTCGGCGTGTAGGCAGCAGGTGTATAGGAAGATTGCGTTTGCTGCGTTCCACTGTATACGTTCTGATTAAAGCTCGATTGAGGCTGCGAATAGGGTTGTTGGGAAGTTACAGATTGATAGGTCGACTGATTATAATTCGATGGGGTGTAGTTAGACGGATTGGAAGTAGCTTGATTGTAGCTAGTTTGATTGAAGTTAGGCTGACTATAGTTAGGTTGTATGTTACTTTGTTGACTGTACGTTGATTGCGTCTGGTTGAATGTAGAAGCCGAAGGGTTATACTGTTTTACCAGCTGTTCCTGAGCAATTTGGATCGCCCGCTTCACCATGTTCCCTGCATCCTTCGTTCGGATGCCCTCCCAGCCCTCACGCTGTACCACATCATAAAACCCTAGATCTTTGGCTAATTCATATTTAAAGCTTTCGGACATGATCCCTCTTCTGCGACTCATAATTGGAACCTCCTTGGAGTTTTGCTATAGTATGCCCAACCCGATAAGGTCCATTCAAATGCAAAAACAGACCCTCTGGGTCTGCTCATATAGGAATGCATTAAGCTAATGTTGGATGTAGGTGATACGAACCTGACCATCGTCATTACATACGGTAACTTCAACGGATTCGGTAAGGATATCGGCGTAGCTGTACGACACTCGTTTGAAGGCGTGGGATTCTTGATCTAATTTCACAATAAACACAGAAGGGTAGGTTTCTTCTAAAACACCAGAACGCTCGACAGTCTTCCGACGGCCACCATTCGCTCTTAACATGATCTTCTGCCCAACGTGGGGCTCCAAACTGCGTTTGATCTCCAACAGCGCATTTTTTGCCATTGTCAACTACCACCTCTTTCCTAGTTAATTATAACCCATTCAGACAGGCATGTCAAACGAGGTCAAATATTATATCAGCACCACATTCCTGTTGTCAACGGCATTTTTGCTGAATTTTCGAAATCCCACTCTTACAGGTTGTCTCCAAAGTTCGCAAATTATTCACACTTTTCCACTAAAAAAAGAACACTTACCCAGTCAGCCCCCTCCAAGGAGTCGAATGACAGGTAAGTGTCGATATTGTAAACCATATGTTTTGTCGGTTCATGTTGTTTTTACATATATCACAGGGATATTTAATCATGATCTTCCAAATGTTGAATACCCGGAACCCCCATGCGATAGCTGCCTCTCGTCTCCACCCCACCTAATCCATCCAAACCTGTCACCGTCAAGTCAACGATATCAAGCATGGATATGGTATCCTTCACAGAAGTATACGACAGTTTAGCCGCGATACAAAGCGGATCTAAGGCGTGAATGAGGATTCGAGCAGGAGAACTCGCAAAATTAGCTCCAGCCCGCAGTAAGGCCTCAAAATGAGACTGACAAGCACCAGCCACAATAATCATGGAGTCCCGATTACGCTCATACTGCCTAGCGATCTGAACAGCATTCACAAAGTTTTGTGAATTCTTATAGCTGGAAAGGTTGCTTGGACCTCTACCCTTGCGCTGCTTAAGTATTCCGTCATGACCGGTAACAACAACAATGTCTGGCTTAATTTGTGGAAGCAACCTGTGAAGAGCATCCGCCATTTGTGCTTCAGGAATATAAAACCCCTCGGCAGGCACACGCAATTCCCCATAGATTTGCATACTTTTACGTAAGTAAGTAGGATCGCCATCTAGGTGCAGCACTTTGCCAGGCACTTCGAAGTAGGTTTTATTGGTATTTTGTTTATGGTTTATTGAGAGTTGGTTCTTCTCCTGCAGCTGCACCTGGGATACCGCCAGACGCCGGAGCGATTCCCGAAATTCGGGTGAACTCGATCGCGGATGATCCATGACATCTGTCGGATTCGAAATGGTTAAATCAACTAACGGCGCATCCGCGAGCAGCCTATAATCTACACCTCGCAGGATAGCCTTCAGCTGCTCTATGCGCTCAATCTTAAACATGACGTCTCCGCCATAGGATTTACGGGTAACAAAGTCTCCTTGCCTCATCGCACAAATCCCCTCCTAGGGTTATCCTATGGCGGGACTAGGCATTTGGTGCGGGTTATTTGCAGCCGTGCGCGCGAAGAGCCGACGACAAGCGCGCGAACTCTTCCATACTGAGCGTTTCGCCGCGACGCGAAGGCTCTATGTTAATGCCGAGCAGCAGAGCTTCCAGCTCAGGCTTGTTTTCTTTGGTAAAGAACCGCGCAGCTAGGTTATTGTAAAGGGTTTTGCGCCGCTGGACGAAGGACGCCCCAACAACGGCGAAGAAGAAGTCCACGTCCGCCACCTCGACCGGCGGGGTTTTGCGCACACGCAGCCGGATCACGGCGGAGTCGACGTTCGGCTGCGGCACGAAGACGGTGCGTGGCACGATCGTGACAAGCTCCGGCTCGCAGTGGAACTGCACGGCAATGCTAAGGCTGCCGTAATCTTTGGTGCCCGGGCGAGCCGCCATGCGGTCGGCCACTTCTTTTTGAATCATCACGACGATATTCTCCAAGGGAAGCTTCTCTTCGAGAAGCTTCATGATGATCGGAGTCGTGATGTAGTAAGGCAAGTTGGCGACGACACTGACGCCGTCCATGCCCTCGAAGTGCTGCCGGAACAGTTCTGGCAGGTCGGTCTTCAAGATGTCCCCATGGACAACGGTAGCATGGGGATAGGGCTCTAGCGTCTCGTCCAGGATGGGCAGCAGACGCTGATCGATCTCGACGGCCAAGACACGGCCAGCGAGCTTGGCCAGCTGCTGCGTGAGCGCCCCAATACCGGGGCCAATCTCAAGCGCAGCCTTGTTCGGTCCGAGCTCAGCAGCCATGACAATCTTGCTTAGGATATTTTGGTCAATTAGAAAGTTTTGACCTAAGCTCTTTTTGAGCACCAAACCATTTCTCTTAATAATTTGTTTCGTTTTACTCGGTGTAGCTACGTCATCTGCTGTTACAATCACTTCATTGTTGGGTATATTCATGATATAGACCTCATTATCTATAGGATCTGGACTTCACATTCTTCATTATCACTCAAATTCGCATTAAAACCCTGCAGGAAGTGCAACAATTGCTGCTCAAATGCCGTCTTAATTATTAGAGAAAAATAGCCATTCTACTTATCAGCTTTCAAATGCTCCAAAGCCGCCTCAAATTCCTCACGCGAGATTTGAAACATCGCACAGCGCTTATAAAACTGCTTGCCATTGCAATAGCCAATTCCTAACGCTTTACCCACAATCAGCCGGCGAGATGCCGCCTCAGCATGAACAATCAACCCTGCGGCCATGAGATCCTCCATGGTCAGTTGTGAAACCGCACCATCATATTCCGTGCGAAGGCTCTGGAGAGCCTGACGGATCGTCTCAGGCGCTGCATTCTCGACGCCAATATCACCCTTGTACTCAGCCTGCTCCTGCGTAATGAAGGCATGCTTGCAGCCAGGCACCTTGGCCGCTACAATCTTCCGAATCCGTTCACCTGCGTGATCCGGATCCGTGAATATAATAACGCCTCTGCGCTGCTGTGCAAGTGCAATACGCTTTAATACGGCTTGTCCGATCGCAGAGCCGCCTGTTTCAATCGTATCCGCCTCTACCGCTCGGCGAATAGCAGCTGTATCGTCTTTGCCTTCGACGACAATCACTTCTTTTATCATAAGTGGTTCCCTTCCCAGTACCAAGGATAAACGACTCCGTCGTCCTTCAGGGACGAGCGCGTTTGTCAAGGTCGATGCGGAGCTAAAGTATAGAACTTATACTTTCATATTCAACGCAGAAAAAGAAGAGGGGTCCCCTCTTCTTTCGCCCAGGTTGTTACCTGGCAACGTATATATGACATTCTTCCCGCTGAAACAGACGTTTACACGTTAATTTTCAGACGGCTTTTTCGGTCCTACCACATACACGGTGTACCCTTGCTTCGTTCCGAATTTATTGGCATAACCATGATCTTCAAAGTAGACATCAATCATTTGACCTTTCACACCGCTGCCAATATCTTCAGCACGGCGGAAGCCAATGCCCTCAATGTAAACCCACCATCCGAGCGGGATAACTTTGGGATCAACCGCTATCGTTCTGCCTTCTGACACGGTAGTCCCTGTATAGGTTTTACCAAAACCAGGAGTTCCTTCGGACTTACCTGTAGATGCCACGTCTGCCGAATAGGCAGTCAACTTCACATTCTTCAGGATTTGTTTGTACCCAAATGTTACACCATTCTTCGAAACCTCATCCACACTAGGTGATGAAGACGAGAGAACAACAACAGGATTTTTCGTGCCCACGGACACGACTTTATTAATACTTTCTGTTTGTACTTCTTCACCCACAACTGCTTCCGCGACTAAAACACCATCTTCGAAAGTCTTTTCTTTCTTCTTCAAGAGTACGCCCTCTTTACCTTCTTGGACGACTTGCTCTTTGCCTTTGAGCAGCGATGCGTCGCTTTTCTTTTCCGTATCGAACGCAATCGGCTCAGTTACTTCCTCCGTCTCTTTTTTCACACGTACGATTTTGATTTCATCGCCCGAGCTCAGAGCGGCTGTCGGTTCGGGAGTTAAACGATCGTGCTCCCCAAGTGCAATATATAAACGTTGCAATGCACTTTCTACCGTTCTTGCAGTTGTGTAAACAGTGGTGGTCTTTCCATCAGCAGTCAATTGAATCGGTGAGGCATGTTCGATGACAATTTTGTCTCCACCCTTGATTGTTGTCGTTGGCGCAGTAGAAATTTCATCGTGTTCACCAATCTTTATGGCTTGTTCATCCAGTAGGCGTTGCAGGACCCATTGCTTCGTATGCACAACGGTTTCTTTTCCATTCACAACCACGGATACGCTCTTGGTAGCCGTACCGTACAACAACACCAAAAACATGAAAGTCATTGCGATTGAAATTATGGCTAGACTTAAAATCAAACGCAAGTTTTCATGCTTCCATCGCAATGCGAAGGACATGCTGGATGATCGTTTTACATGGGTCTCGCTAATAGAGATACTGCCCACTTCTTCGGTCCTCCTTCAAAGCCTCGCCGCCAGGTTACAGCATGATTAGATTTGACGCGACTAAGGTTTTTTAGTTTAACTTAACGTGTTCGCCATCAGCAGTACGGTGCTATACCGCTGCCTTCTGGTCGTCCCACACCAGTTTGCCTATTCAACATTCATATGAATTCCGGGCAATTTTTAGTCGTCCGAAATGTGTATAGCCCTTTATGAAGACAAAAAGCCAGCAAGAAGAGGACTCTTCTCGCTGGCATAGTTTGTATAGTAAAATACACAAATAGCACGCACGACAATCGTTACCTCTCTTACGCTTACGAGGTTAGCTGACGGATTCGGACGTGAGAGTCGCCCTACTAAGAGCATACGAAGTATACTCAAAGATTCACCCCTGTTACTCACTCTGTTCACTCAAGAAGCATGCTTCTTCAGCTTACAGTGGTTCCCCCGTTCCCATAAATGGAACTCAGCGAATGGAAAAATGGCAAATTGGTTATTAAGTTATTATGAAAAGTATATTACGCTGTTAATCTTAACCTGTAAAGGGATTAACACCTACTAAAAAGGGCTAAATCAACTAAAATTCGCTTAAACGAACAATTAAACAGCCCTATTTCTACTTATATCTCATTTTTACGTACGTATACTAACTATTTTCAACTTTTCACCCCTAAACTAGGCTTAAATTACAAATTTGTTTATAATGATCGTATAGGAAAGTGATTCATAAATACCAATAATTTGCTAATCAGGGAGGCAATGAGATGGGCTCCATTCTACAAGTTGACTCTTTATACGGGGGATATTTACCAAAAAAACCTGTTCTTCATGACCTAACCTTTTCTATCCGTCAAGGTGAAATGATGGGTCTGATCGGACTTAATGGTGCGGGTAAAAGTACAACAATCAAAAACATTCTCGGCCTTCTTCAACCGCAAAAAGGATCGATTCGAATCAACGGACTAACTTTAGCTGAAAATCCTTTGTCCTATCGCGCAACCTACGCTTATGTACCCGAAAGTCCTGAGCTCTACGAAGAGCTTACGATCCGCGAACACCTCGAGCTCACCGCTATGGCCTACGGATTGTCGAAGGACGACTATTTGGCTCGATCTAGCTCCCTTTTGGAGCAGTTTCAAATGAAGGACAAGCTGAACAGTTTCGCCAGTCATTTATCCAAAGGCATGAAACAGAAAGTCATGATTATGAACGCATTTCTGATCGAACCCTCGTTATATATTATCGATGAACCCTTTCTCGGCCTCGACCCTTTAGCGATTCGTTCCTTACTCGAATTAATGGTCAAAATGAAACATAAAGGAGCATCATTCCTCATCTCATCGCATATTTTGTCAACGATTGAAAAATATTGCGATAACTACGTTGTCCTTCATCGAGGTCGTATGGTTGCTCAGGGTGATTTAGTCGAATTACGCGGGCAAACCGAACTCCCGGGAGCGTCACTAGACGACATTTTCTATAAGCTCGTACAAGGGGATTCGTTATGAGAAATATGGACATCAACACCCGTACCTTATGGCAGCAAAGATTCGAGCATTATATGAAGGAATCCATGGGCTATTGGCAATACGCAGCGCGTAGTAATTTCATCGGTCTCGTGTTGTTTCTTGTCATCATTTCTTCCTATTATTATGCAAAAATACTACAGCGTCTTCCGACAGATTATCCCTATCTGTGGATCGTGCTTTTGCTGCTCGCTCCGCTTCTATCTTCAAGCCCCATCCGTACATTAGTAAGGAAAGCAGACCGCATGTTTTTGTTACGGATCGAACATCAAATGGGCGCTTATTTTCGAAGTGGATTCATGTACAGTTTGACACTGCAAGCTTTCGGGACATTTATCGCCTGGGTGATTTTATGGCCGCTTTACCATCACTGTCTTGGCGCTTCAGAGCAGCATTTCTTACTGATGCTTGCATTACTTCTTCTATTAAAGATAGCTAATTTACTAGCGAGCTGGCAGGAAAGTCGCTTTGCTCATGAGCGCACCAGATTAGCTTCGGTTAGCTTTCGCTGGATGGCAACAACCGCTCTCATTTCGCTGCAATTTCTAACTAGTATTTTATGGGCAAGTTGCGCTGCGCTGCTTCTCATTTTCGTATGGTTAGCAGCCGTTCATTTCGTATCTAAATACGTCATCGGCTGGGACTACTTGATCTCCAAGGAAAGTCAGCAGCAAGCGCGGCTTTACGCCTTTTTCAGCTGGTTCGTCGATGTGCCTCAGATGGGAACGCGAATAGCCCGCCGAAGTTGGATCAGCGGGCTAACACGGTTCATACCTTTTAGACAAGATGCTGCCTATTTGTACCTATATATGAAGACATTGGTGCGTACGGAGCTGTTCGCGATCGTACTGCGTATCACCTTGTTAGGGGTACTAGCTATAGCGGTTTCAAGCAGCGGTACTGCAAGAACGTTGATCTTCCTGATCGCCCTAGTGATTTCACTTGTTCAGTTATCATCGCTCGAGCGTGCCCATCGCTATACGTTCTGGCTGGAGATGTATCCACTCAATCAGAATACGAAAGCCGGTTCGCTGGCCTTTATCATTTGGTCTGTCTTGCTTCTAGAACTATGTATCTTGACGATTCCTCTGATGATTCGCTCTTCACCAATCTATCTACTCGTTCCACTCATCAGTCTCATCTTCATTTCTTTCAGCTGCGGTATTGTGCTTCGCCGCAAGTTCGAGAAAAACGCTTTACTTGAGACCTAGCAATCGAATGGCATTGTTTGTTGTTATTTCCGCAATCTCTTCCAAGGTCATACCCCGAATTTCCGCGGCTGTCTCAGCTACCAAGCGAACATAGCCGGTTTCATTACGCTTGCCGCGGAAGGGATGCGGGGTTAAATAAGGAGCATCAGTCTCAATTAATAAACGATCTAGCGGAACTTGCGCCAACACTTCCTTCGGTTGCTTAGCGTTCTTAAACGTAACTGGACCTCCAAAAGAAATATGAAAATTCATATCCAGACACTGCTTCGCTGTCTCCCAGCTTCCTGAGAAGCAGTGCATGATTCCCCCCACTTCCTCGGCCTTCTCTTCTTTTAAAATGTGCAAAATATCTTGATGAGCATCTCGATTATGGATGACAATGGGCATCTCCAATTTACGAGCTAGACGAATTTGCTCCCGAAATACCCGCTGCTGTATATCCTTCGGAGACTTATCCCAGTAGTAATCCAGTCCAATTTCCCCGATGGCAACAACTTTCTCATGCTTGCACAACTCTTCAATCCATTCTAAGTCGCCAGGCATCATATCAATAGCATCAACAGGATGCCACCCTACCGTAGAATAGATGAAATCGTACCTCTCGGCGAGGGCAATTGAACTAGGTATAGTCTCCCGGTTGAAGCCTACATTGACTATTCTTGTCACTCCGGCGTCCAGCGCTCTTTGAATCACTTCATCTTGATCTTCATTAAATTGTTCAGCATTTAAATGTGTGTGTGAATCCGTTAGCATTTTTGTTCTCCCTTAAGTTGAAATATTCTGCTGCATTTATTTTTCTAGTTAATCTTGCTCACCAAGCAGTGCCCATAATTCAGGATAATTGGTTGCGTTCAAACGTTCCAACAGCTCCTCCGGATAATAAACATGATGCTTACCCATTTGGAATCCACTGATGGACTGAACAATCTCAGATCGATGCGTAATTTCCGTTAAAGTCTCCTTATGATCCAGCAGGAAAATAGGCAAATTGTCATCCGTTTCCCCTGGTCTATACACGTCATAGGATTGATTCGATGGAAAATCAATTTCCATGTAATAGGTAGGGTCGAATCCGACCTCAGCCATCACTTTTTCCATCAGCTTAATCTGACGTTGATTAGATTCATCAAAGGTGCTGTATTTGTACAACTTACGATCCAAAAACCGTTTACACATATCGCCTAAAATAGGATCTTTCTCATTACTCCAGAAAGTTAGCATCGTCTGCATAACTGACTCATCCAATAATAAATAATCTTCGAGCGAAATTTTATTCTGAATCAGATGTAAAATGGGTTCCACCATAAATCCAAATGTATAGTCTTCTTCATATAAATGTTTGGCACGCGCAAAAACTTTGTGCAGCAAAATTTCCGCACTGCGTGTCACAGGATGGAAATATACCTGCCAGTACATTTGATAACGAGACATTAAATAATCTTCTACGGCGTGCATGCCGCTTTCCTTGACAACAATATGCCCTTTATAGGGCCTAATAACACGAAGAATTCGCTCTAGATCGAACGTGCCGTAATTTACACCAGTGAAATAGGCATCGCGCAATAAATAGTCCATGCGATCTGCATCCAACTGACTGGACACAAGGCTAACCACAATTTCTTCATTATACGATTTACAAATAACGCCAGCCACTTTTTTGGGAAAATCAGGTGATACTCTGCTGAGGACTTTATTCACATCGGTATCTCCAAGGACAATTCTGCATGACCAGTCTTCATGTTTCGTTCCGAAAGCTTTTTCAATGGAATGCGAGAAGGGCCCGTGGCCCAGATCATGGAGCAAAGCCGCACAAAGGCAGAGCAGACGTTCCTCTTGAGGCCAATCCTCATAGTGATTTCGTTCGAATTGTGAAATAATTTTCCGAGTGATTTCGTACACACCGAGTGAATGAGAGAATCTACTATGCTCAGCACCATGAAAAGTTAAATATGAGGTGCCTAATTGCCTTATGCGGCGCAGTCTCTGAAACTCTCGCGTATTAATTAAATCCCAAATCGTATTGTCTTGCACGTAAATATATTTATGAACCGGATCTTTAAAAACCTTCTCTTCTTTCATCCATTCACAACCTCTCTTTAGCAAATTTAAATAATTTCGACAATTCCTCTCGTCACTTCGACATAATTGTCGCAATTTGTCGAATTACATATTCCAATTTCTCTGTCTTACTAGGCTAGCCTTTATCTTCGTAATTTTGAGCTTTTTATGGAGTTCACACGTAATATATTCCTTACATTCCCTTATTCTACTTGGTTTTTCTCATATTTTAAACAGAAACAATTTAAAAACTTTTTTTAAATAACATGTTTAAATAGACGAAAATATGGTTGACTATTTTGGGAATCGTTGGTATCATTAGGCAAGAAGATATGTCGAAACATGACGATATTGATAAATTTTTGATAAAATCGAAAGGGGTTTATATATATGATGAAATCTACGGGAATTGTAAGGAAAGTTGACGAATTGGGTCGCGTTGTTATTCCAATCGAGTTGCGCCGCACGTTGGGAATTGGTGAGAAAGACGCTTTGGAGATTTATGTAGACGGCGAGCGCATCATGTTGAAAAAATATGAGCCTGCTTGTATCTTCTGTGGTAATGCGGAAAACGTATCTTACTTCAAAGGAAAAATTGTTTGTCATATTTGTTTAGCAGAAATGCCAACACCTGTGACAAAATAAGAAAAGTAGTATATAATAGAAGTAGCACTTATCCTATTGGTAATTCTAACCTTTTTCATATCTCCTCTAATCTCTAATTTGTTGGCTTCGGCCACGGATTAGAGATCTTTTTTTGTCCGGAGAACGATATAGCGGAGAGTGCGGCGGGAACGCTGCACTTCCCGCGCGTCTTAGCGCTCGAGTAGTGCATTGTAGACATCGCGTTTAGAAAGCCCACGATCGCTCGCAACCAACTTCAGTGCATCCTTACGATCACTCCCGCTTTGCTCGTAGTGCTCAACATGCTCGCCCAACGACATTGCCTCCCACCAGCCATCGGCTGCTTCGCGGGCTGCCTTCTCCGAGGCGCCTTCGGCGATCACACAGTACTCGCCCTGAGGCGGGTACTGCTCTAAGTGCTCGAGGCACTCTGCGATGGTGCCCCGCAGGAACTCCTCGTACCGCTTCGTCAACTCGCGTGCGAGACACACCCGACGCTCCGCCCCCCACACTTCCGCCATGCGGGTAAGTGTTTTCTCTACGCGGTGCGGCGATTCATAGAACAGCAACGTGTCCTGCACGTGCTGCAGCCCTTCAAGCACCTTCGTCTGATCCTTTTTCTCCCGGGGGAGAAAACCGACGAAGGCGAAACGCTCTGTCGGCAAGCCTGATGCAATCAGCGCCGACAGGGCCGCATTCGCGCCGGGGATGGGCACCACCGGCACGCCCTGCTCGACGGCCATCCTCACCAGGTCATAACCTGGATCGGAGATGGCCGGCAGTCCTGCATCGCTGACCAGCGCGATGCTCTGCCCTTCAAGCAGCAAGCGGACGAGTTCGGGTCCGCTTGCTTGCTTGTTGTGTTCGTGATAGCTGACGAGTCGCGTAGCGACCTCGAAATGCGTCAGCAGCTTGCGTGTTTGCCGCGTGTCCTCAGCGGCAATCATGCTCACTTCCTTCAGGGTACGAATCGCACGGAAGGTCATATCTTCTAAGTTGCCTATCGGTGTGGCAACCAGGTACAGCGTGCCAACGCCGCTTCCATCCTCGCGATAGCTCTTTTGCACATTCAAGCTCACTGTTATTCCCTCTTCACTTTTTTATGATTATTTTTACGAAGTTACGATAATTACGCTTACGATGCTAGTTTTCTGAAGAAAACTCTAAGATTATGCTTACGAAGCCAGTTTTCTTACGAAAACTCTAAGGAGCTTCTGCCCCCGTAGTAAATTTCTTTCAGCTCTTTACAGTACTCTTGATTGTCATCATAAACAATAAGCGGCGGTAAGGTACGGATCTCTGGCTTCCCATCCTTCATTCCCTCGATCAACACCATCATTGCTTCTTCCCCAGCACGTGCGTGCACATAACGAATGCGCTTCGGTTCAAGACGATACTGCCTCATTAGACAGCAGATATCGATTATGCGCGTAGCCCGGTGGACCATCGCCACTTTACCGCCAGCCTTCACCAACTTTGCGCTTGCCGCAATGACATCTTCCAAGTTGCAATATATCTCATGACGAGCCGCAGCGAAATGCTCATTGGCGTTCTGCTCACCGTTAGGCACAGGCAGATAGGGAGGATTCACCGTTACGACATCAAATTGGCCATGACCTAAGGTTTCATGAATCGTTTTCAGATCCCCTTGGAGCATATGAAGACGCTCTTCTAGCCCATTTATCTCAGCATTGCGAACCGCCATATCCGCGAGCCGTTCTTGAATTTCAACGCCCCAAATTTCAGCGCGTGTTCGCGTCGTTAAGAGCAGGGGGACGACCCCATTGCCCGTACATAAATCAATCATGCGCCCTTTGGGAGCCACACTGCAAAACCTGCCAAGCAGGACGGCATCAAGTGAAAAGCTGAACACTTCATCACTCTGAATAATTTTCAAATCATACGTCAATAAATCATCAATTCGTTCTGTAGGTCGTAACTGTACCTGCTTCATACGTATTCTCCGTCATTTCCTTTCTGGTCTGCTCATTATGGAAAAAAACCGTAAGGCATACACCCCTACGGTCAAAATCACTTATTTATTTAAAAAGGATAAGCAAAACAAACAATCTCCCTCGGTCCGAAGGTGTCCATAATACACATTGCAAATATGGAAACCTTCATTATACAAGCGAGTCAAATTATCATAACCTGCTCCAGGTAACGGAAGTGGTTCCTCCGCCTCTCCTACTGGCTGTTCGACAATTGTTTCCTCTTGTCTGATCAGTTTGCGGAGCTGCTGATTTTCTATGCTTAATCTCTTATTTTCTTCGATGAGGTTAATAATTTGTTTCTTTAAGGCACCCAACTCGGCATAAGTGGCACCCATTCGTTCTTCGATCCCATCTATTTGTCCAAAAATATCTTGTTTATCCACGCTTTCACCTCTAGTGCCATGCATGCTTACTGGCCAGCGCCTCCTTGGATACTTTGCCTCTACTCTTGTTCAACTACATCATCGAAAGGTAAATCAAGTGCTTTACCAAGGTCAAACAATTGAACCTTTGCTGTACGTTCTTTGATATTCAATCCAAGTACTTTACCATTCCCAAAAGAAGTGATTACTTGTCTACCTACAGTTGGCAGTGAATCCTTCGCACTCTCGTAGTTATCATGTTCATATTTCAAACAACACATTAACCTTCCGCATAATCCCGAAATCTTAGTTGGGTTAAGCGACAAGTTCTGGTCTTTCGCCATCTTAATGGATACGGGTTCGAAATCACCTAAGAACGAGGAACAGCATAGAATTCGCCCACACGGACCTATACCACCAAGCATCTTCGCTTCATCCCGCACACCAATTTGACGAAGTTCGATTCTGGTCCGGAAAATACTCGCCAAATCCTTAACGAGCTCGCGGAAATCAACGCGTCCTTCAGCCGTAAAATAAAAAATAATTTTATTGCGATCAAAGGTATACTCTACGTCTACGAGCTTCATCTTAAGACTATGGTCTTTAATTTTCTCGTGACACGTTTGGAACGCATCTTTGGCTGCTTTCTTATTTTCTTCAACCAAATCAGCATCCGAGTCATCCGCAATGCGAATCACCTTTTTGAGAGGAAGAACGACGTCATTTTCTTTGACATTCTTCTTTCCAACAACAACTTTGCCGTATTCCACTCCGCGAGCGGTTTCAACAATAACGGCACTTTCTTTCTCAATTGGCAAATCAATCGGATCAAAATAATATATTTTACCCGCTTTTTTGAAGCGGACGCCAACTACCGAATACATCTTACACCCCCTGCATCTCCACGAGCATTTTCTCTATAACCAGCTGAGAATTGGCGTTGAAACGCAGTCGTTTTTGTAAATCTACGGCTTGCTCCATCATACGCACCCATACTGAGACATCCCGGCTGAACGCGAGGGAGCTCATCCAGTCCAGCTGATCATTATAAACAAGCTTATCTCTGCGCTCCAGGCGCAACTGCACCATATCTTTAAACCAGAGAATCAACAAGTCGAAAAGACTCGACATATGATCCGCTAGCTCCGTTTTCACAATCCGTTGCTGCACCGTAATCATGGAAGTAGGGAAACGTGTGAGCGTCTCCTTAGCTAATTGTAACACTACGGTTCTCATTTCTGCAAACCAATTCGCAGCAATTAAATCCCTAGCTGCTTGCAATCCTGCCGTTAAATGTGCGGCGGGCTGTACCAGTGATGCGGGATGACCCTCTTGCAAAAGCGTCAAGACCATTTGCTCACGCGGCATTGGCGTGAAATTAATCCACTGCGCCCTCGATTGAATCGTCGGCAGCAGGGCATTGCCATTCTCTGTAATGAGAATCGCCACCACACGTGAGGTCGGCTCTTCTAGAAACTTCAACAGGCTATTAGCAGCCTGTACCGTCATTTTATCTGCATGATATAGGATATAAATTTTGGTTCCGGAGGCTGTAGCGCGGTAAGCAAACTCCTTTTGCAGCTCACGAATCTGCTCAATCTTAATCGAAGCTCCATCTGGCATAACTATGTGTAGATCCGGATGATTACGATGCTCGACCTTACGGCATTCCAAACATTCACCACATGCCTCATCGGTCCCGTGCTGGCAGTAGATAGCTTTAGCCAAAGCTATGGCCATCTCCGAGCGTCCAGTTCCTACTGGCCCACTAAAAATATAGGCGTGAGACAGCTTGTCTTGCCGCAGCCCGTTCTGCAGAAGCTGCTTAGCCGCTGCTTGCCCCGGTATGGCTTGAAAGGACATTAGAAATACGCTCCATCCCGAGGATAAACGGCTACATTGTCCTTTCAGGACGAGTGCGTTTACCCAGAAATATAAACATCATATAGCGTGAAATATCTATTTTCTTATATTTTAAAATAACAAGTTAATCAGCATCCCTCGGATTTCTCCGATTTTATGCAAAATTTCGATTCGACCCTGCTCATTTTCTAGCAATTCATCTGCTAATGAAAGCAGCTCTAGATCGATTTCTTCCAAAAGCTTATATCGTTTCGAACGGCCGCGACGATCCCAACCCTTCGTATCTCTTAAATTGACACCACGGCGAGCGGTTTCCTCTAAAAACTGCTTAATCAGCAGCTTGTATTGAAGAAGTTCTCTCACCGTCATTGCCCGCGACAGCCGATCGCCCTGCAGCGAAATTTGCTGCACCATTTTGGATAATTGCTCCTGCGTAAATTTCTCATCCTGCTGCTGCATAATGTCAGAGAAATTCCGGGGGGCCATCTGTGGCGGCGGGACGTTCTCATTCACTTTGACGTTCTTACCGATAGGCTGCCACCCCGGATTAATTTTCAAGACGCATCCATCCTTGTGTATGTCTGATTGAACCTAGTAATGCTCGAAGCGCTCTACCGGCAATACGAAAACCGCGGCTCCACCCACTTGAACTTCCACAGGAAATGGAATATAGGAATCCGTCGTTCCTCCCATTGGAGAAACCGGAGTAACAAGCTGTTCCCGAATTTTGCAATTGGTGCGTATGACCTGCATGACCTCTTGTACCCTCTCATCTTCCGTACCAATCATAAAAGTCGTGTTTCCCGCACGTAAAAATCCACCGGTACTTGCCAGCTTCGTGGCGCGAAACCCTTCTTTAATTAAAGCATTAGAGAGACGGTTACTGTCCTTATCTTGTACAACGGCTACGACTAGTTTCATGGGTGATTCCTCCTTTTTATTATAAACTAAGATTGGATTTTTTGCTTTAGCCGGAAATATGTTCCTCAAGCAAACGATTACAATCCGTCCATATTTCTTTTGCAATCTCCTCTTCGTTACGGTTTGCATTAACAACTCGTACCCGTTCAGGATGATCAGCTGCAATCTGATGGAAACCTTCCCGTACTCGGCTATGATAATCTACATTTTTCAGTTCAATGCGATCCAACTGCTGAGCATTCTCGCCCGTGCCCGATGCTCTATGGTGAAGTCTCTCCAAGCTTACTTCCACTGGCACATCTAAGATGTATGTTCGGGTTGCCTGTAGTCCTGAACTGGCATAACGCGAGATGGCTTTTACCATATCTACATCTACGCCAAGTCCGTATGCCTGATAAGCAACACTTGCATCAATGAAGCGATCGCATAGTACAATTCGGCCAGCTGCGAGTGCCGGAAGAATTAACTGATGTACATGCTGTGCTCTGGATGCTGCGTAAAGCAAAACTTCCGCTTGATCCACCATCTCCTTATTCACAGGGTCAAGAATAATACTGCGGATTTGATCACTGATTGCCGTTCCGCCCGGTTCTCTCGTAACGAGGACATCATGTCCTTGTTTCTTAAGCTCCTCAGCCAATTTCTTAAGCTGTGTTGTTTTCCCGGCGCCGTCCGGTCCTTCAAACGTTATAAATATTCCGTTCACGCTTCCTCCTGCATGCTGCTTTACCAGATCATATAATGGTTTATGTGTATATCTTTAGCTTTTGTGTCTGTCCAAATTCGGTTCCTTGAAACTTGATTCCGTTTGCGACCAATTGCAACAAGGCTTCGGCCACGGAAGCCGAGATGATTTCGCCAGGGTATAAATAGGGAATTCCCGGTGGATAAGGGATTACCATATCCGCTGAACGGTTCCCGACCGCCTCCTGAACACTAACCTGACTAAACGCCCCCTCTGCTCGTGATACTTTGGAGATATCTCTCATATCAAAAGCAACTGGAGAAGAGATTGGTGTATAGTAGGGTAATTTAAGTATATTCGAGATAGGCGCTTGAAGTTCCTTCTTTTGTATGGGAACGTCCAAACAAATGTTAGTTAATGTTTCGACAACTCTTAACATATCCGCTCTGGTGGAAGCTGGAGTGAAAACAAGAAGCACTTGACGCCCGTCCGTCATTTCGACAAAGCACCCTTGAGCTTCTAGCCTTTTTTTGAGCTCGGTGCCAGATAACGTATTCGTCGCATCATAGATGGCCATTTTAAACGGATCCGCAGTTTGAACCTCTTGACTCTGATTCCCCGGAAGCTCTCTTGGGTGATAACCGAATGTAGTAAGCCCATCAAGCAGGGACCTGAACTCTTTTACAACAGCAAGTCCCTGTTCTAGCCAGTCCCAGCCTTCCGTATGCATCCTCTTTCTCGCCAAATCTAGTGACGCCATTATTGGATAAGAGGGACTTGAGCTCTGCAGCATAGCAAGCAAGAGTTGGATAGCTCTTCGGTCTATTCGCGGCCCCTGGACATGCAGCATAGCCCCCATGGTCATTGCGGTTAGCATCTTGTGCGTGGATTGTACAACCGCATCAGCTCCTTGCGATAACGCGGAAGCCGGCACCTCATGATGAAATCCATAGTGCGCACCGTGTGCTTCATCCACCAGCAGCAGCTTCCCAAGTGTATGCATCAAATCCGCGAAAGGCTTGAGATTAACACCCATACCGTAGTAATTCGGGTTTGTTAGAAAAAGCCCCTTAGCCTCTGGATACAGCACTAGTGCTTGCTTTACATCTTCGATATGTAGACTAGTAGCCACACCCGTTTCCGGATGAATGTCAGGAGCTATGAACACTGCCTTGGCACCGGCCAGCATAAGCCCATGAATGACCGATTTATGTACATTCCTCTGCACAAGAATAATATCATCTTTCTCACATGCGGCTGAAATCAGGGCCAAATTTCCCACCGTACTCCCACCTATCAGAAAATACGTTTCCTCAGCTCCAAAGCAACCCGCCGCTAGCTCCTCGGCTTCTCTAATGACGCCCTCTGCGTGATGTAGATCATCTAGGCCCGTAATTTCCGTGTAGTCGATAGACATCACCGTCTTTAGGAAGCTTGTCCCTTCATCCAACAAGCCTTGTCCGGATTTATGACCTGGTACATGGAAACTTGCAGGGTTCTTATCGTGATGGGCGACCATGGCTTCAAAAAGCGGCGCACGTGACTGTTTTGAATATTGGCTGCTCATGTTGACACGACTCCTTGAGCTCCGTGAGCTTTCTATTTTATACCCTTATAGTAGTGGATTGACGCTAAAAAAACAAAAAAAGCTTCCATAAGAAGCTTCCCCCATTAATTCATATATTGTTTCGAATTGCCTATATAAAATGCTTTCTTCATCTGCCTCACAAAAAACGGGTATTTCTGATCATTTACATTCGTTTTGACCATTTCACTGCTGCACTCATCGCAGATAAACGCCCTAATAATATGAATTCCGCCAACCCGCTGCTGCTCGCAAATCATACATACCCCTATTCGGTTCTCCTCCATATGATCACCCCACGATCTTTTACTATTAGTATATCCGAATCGCAATTCTCCTAAACTAGCTAAACGCTCATATTTTGGAAGGCATGTGCCGATATAGTCTTATATCAGGTTAACCGCCTTGCGGAGGTCATCAGCATGTCAACGAAACAGGAACCAAATCTCTCCAAACAATCTACCATTTATAGCTATACTTTAATGAAGCGAATATATCATTCCTTGTATAAAATAATTGTTTATTTTATGCTTCTGCTGATGGCGGTCTTTTACAAATTTGACCCTTCGAACTGGCTGCCGCTCTTAGTCAGCTATCCGCTTCTTCTTATCTTCCATTCTTTGCTCATCCGGATCTATTTTCAGTTTACAATTGGCATGGCCATGAGGGGCTGGTCTTACCGTTGGGGTGTCTTTTGGTGTGGATTCTTGCCAGAAGGAAATGCCTCCATACGACTGGTATCCAGAATACAGCTTACTTTATTTTGGATTGGCCTTGCTATGATTACACTTCTCTATCCCTGGATACCCGACAAATGGTTAATCCATCTCACAATTTTTCACTTCTGGATGCTCATGCCACGACTGTGGATGCTTTTCCGGTTTCGCCCGTACCGCAAAGCTGGATTGATTAAAATTACAGAAAAGGATACCTCCTGCTACATGCAGTAGTTGTTCTTGAAATGAAATAAGAGCCCCTAGGGGCTCTTATTTGTTATAAAGAATGGATCGATAGTGGAATAGCGGCCTTTTGGAGCTTCTATTTGTTGATAACCGTTTGAATCCCGCCATTTCTTTGAAAATAGAAGCCTTTAGCGTATGCTATTTGCTTGATTTCGCTAAAAACCCATGGAATAGAAGCCTTTAGGGACTCCTATTCTGTGAGATTTTAGTTATACCTGCCTCTTCGTCGATTTCAACAAATAGAAAAAGAACCTTACTAGGATTTCTCCTTGTAAGGTTCTTTTTGT
>NZ_WHOA01000243.1 GCF_013141715.1 Paenibacillus phytorum
TTATGCCAAGTTTTTTTGTTTGTTCATATTGGGTTCATATTCAGAATGTATCTTAAACGTAATCAGTTGATGAGGGGAGTACAGGAATGAATCGATTAACACAGTTTTCCATGAAGAATGTCTCGGCATTATTCATTATCATGATCATGCTTTTTGTAGGCGGATTTTATTCATCCACGCAGCTTAAAGTAGAGAACATGCCAAACGTTTCTTTTCCAGTAGTTGCTGTAACAACTACATACACAGGAGCGCCTAAGGATGTCATGGATGAGATTACGGCTCCGATTGAAGAAAAGCTAGCGAATATTGAAGACTTAGATTCCATGTCTTCAACTTCGAGTGATAATTTCTCCATGATTATCATTATGTTTAAGCAAAATGTAGATATTGATAAGAAAAAGCAGGCCGTTCAAGACATGCTGGCTGAAGTTTCCCTTCCAGCAACAGCAGGTGCGCCTAAAGCCTCCACATTCGGTGCGGCATCATTCCCTTCGAATTACTTAGTTGCTTATGCGAAAGATGGGGTAAGCCAAACAGAGCTCGACAAGTCTTTTAAAGATAAAATCAAGCCAGGTCTTGAAGGAATTAAAGGGATCGACCATATGGACGTTATTGGTGCCAGAAGTACATCGCTCGATATTGAGCTTGATGCTGCTGCGCTTGATGTATATGGATTATCACCGGCTCTAGTGAGCAATGCGATTAATTCCGCCGCGACGAAGAGCCCGATCGGTAGTGTAGAAATTAGCGGCAACAATAAGATGACTCGTGTCACTGGTAATTTATCAAGCTTGTACGAATTGGAAAAGGTCGAAATCACCACACCTAAAGGAGATATCGTAACATTAGATCAAGTCTCCAAGGTAAAGGCGATAACGGAATCTGATTTCAATGGTAGACTGGATGGCAAGCCAGCTATTGGTATGATTTTGTACAAAGCAGGCAGTGCAAATGCGGTTGATTTCTCAGGATCCATTGAGAAGCTAATTCATGAGTGGGAAACAACACTGCCCAACATTACGTTCAAAAATACTTATGATAGTGCAGATCAAATTAAAGAGTCCATTACAGGACTTGTACGTGAAGGAGTTGTAGGGGCGGTTTTGGCTTCCTTAATGATTCTCATTTTCTTGAGGAACATTCGGATGACACTCATTGTTCTCGTCTCGATTCCACTTTCCATTTTGATCACCTTATTATTAATGTCGCAGTTAAATTTAACGCTTAATACGATGACACTCGGTGGTATTTTTATCGCAGTAGGTCGCGTAGTTGATGATTCCATTGTTGTTATCGAGAACATATATGCTTCATTGGAAAAAGCGCAGGAACGTAAAGAATCCGTCATCGCCTTAGCGACAAAGCAAGTTTCGATGGCTATTACGTCCTCAACTCTGGCAACTGTAGGGGTTTTTGCTCCGCTTGCTTTGGTAACGGGTGTTGTTGGAGGTTTTTTTAGACCTTTTGCCTTAACGATTGCTTGCGCACTTTTGTCTTCCTTAATTGTAGCTTTAACGGTTATTCCAATGCTCGCTAAATTGCTCGTTCTTCGCAGTAAGCCGGGTAAAGGGCATCATGATGAATCAAAGCCAACTAAACTAACAACATTTTACGAAAAAGCATTGACGTGGAGTTTGAAAAATCGGATAAAAACATTGTTAATTTCAGGACTTATGCTTGTAGTCACAATTGCGGCGACGGTACCGTTTCTATCGGTTTCGTTCTTACCTAGCTCGAAGCCTGCGAAAACAATGTACTTCCAGATTAAAATGCCGTATGCGACTTCTTTTGAAGCTACAGATGCGAAAACGAAAGAAATTGAAACTGTTTTGCTAGATACGAAAGATTCTAATGGCGAGCCCGTTTTCAAATTCGTTGAAGCATTGGTAGGTTATGCAGGCAAAGATGACGAACGGACGCCGTATGCTTCACAGATTTTTGTCCAAGTGAATGATAAGGTCGATCCGAATCAAGTAAAAGACCAAATGAAAGCTTATATTCTCTCTGAACTGCCGAGCGGATCTGAAGTACAGCCTAAATCCATGGAAGGTGATTTCGGTGTTTCATCGACTGACTTTGCTTATACCCTGCAAGGGGAGGACCAGCTTCAATTAGAGAAAGCTGCCGGTTTGGTTAAAGAGAAGCTAAATACATTCACGGAGCTTAGTGAAATTGGGGATAACCTGAGTGATGCCAAAACAGAAGTCGAAATTGCTGTGGATCAGAAAAAAGCGAGAGCATATGGCTTAAGCCCATCGACTGTACGTGATACCGCACGTGCCTGGATTCAAAAGCAAAAATTAGGAGATATGAAATTCGATAATATTGTTTATACAACAACGGTATCGTTAGATAAATCGGACAAAGATACATTAGAGAAACTAGGTAATATCCCATTGACCGGATCGAATGGTTCAAAGGTTTTACTGAAGGAAGTAGCTAAGGTCAGTGAAACGAAAGGCGCTGCTTCGCTTGCACGTGAGGAACAGCAGCAGCTTGTGAAAGTAACAGCAAAAATCAATTCTGCAGATAAGACAGGTGTGAGCGCCAAAATCAGCGCTGCAATGAAAGATATCGAATTGCCTGAAGGCGTGACACCAAAAATAAGTGGTGTTTCGGATGACGTGAATGAAAGCTTCATGCAGTTGTTCGTCGCAATGGCTGCCGCCATATTCGTGGTTTACTTGATTATGGTATTGGCCTTTGGAAACGCAAGTGCGCCATTCGCCATCTTGTTCTCTCTACCGCTAGCTGTTATTGGGGGCCTTCTCGGACTTGTCATAGCAAGAGAGCCGTTAACCGTAACCTCTATGATTGGTTTCCTCATGCTTATTGGGATCGTAGTGACGAACGCGATTGTACTAATTGATCGTGCACAACAACTGCGTGAAGAAGGATACACGGTACGTCATGCTCTAATTGAAGCGGGGAAAGTAAGACTTCGTCCCATTATTATGACTGCTGGAGCTACAATTATGGCATTGGTACCTCTTGCGCTCGGTATTTCTGGAGAAGGCGGATTAATCGGTAAAGGACTGGGTGTAGTCGTTATCGGTGGTTTGATTACCTCTACGCTATTGACTCTAGTTGTCGTACCGATTGTGTACGAATTGATTGAAAGTATAAAGAACCGTATAGGTCGTATGTTCAATCGCAAAAAAGGAAACGAAAAAACAACAATAAGTACGTTAGAGGTATAAGGAGGCACATAGATGATTAACGATAGTTCGCGGAAACGTAAATTCAAATCCCGTTCGATGGGGGTGATCGTGTTATTGACCGCAGCAGCGGTCTTGGCGTCAGCCTGTTCAGCTCCAGGCGCAAAAGGGGCTGCAACGGTGCAGTTAGCACCAAAAGCGATTAAAACAGATGTCATAAAGAAGCAGAAAATTAGCAATCCAATCGAACAGGTTGCAGATGTAGCGGCAGGAACAACGCTTGATGTTGTATCGAAAGCCAATGGGGAAGTAACGGAAGTATTGAAAAAACGTGGAGAGTATGTTGAGAAGGGTGATGTCCTCTTCGTTATTGATAATAAAGATGCCTTATCTGCCAAAAGGAAAAGTGAGCTTTCTGTAAGAAGTGCCCAAGAATCCTTGCAGCAAGCAAAGGATAGTAAAGTTAATAACCGCAAGGACTTGGCGGACAATGTAACTAGATCGCAAACGGCACTCAAGAATGCTGAGCAAGAATATAACAAAGTTCGTAATGAATATGACGCAGGCATTGCCGTTCAGCATCAGGTGGATCAATCCAAACAAGCACTGGATAGCGCTCAGATGAATCTAGATGCTTCACAGAGTAAGCTTTCAGCTTTTGATAACTCGGATTCTATCTCTTCTATTCAAACGCAGGCTGAATCCGCAAGTCTATCTTTAGAAGATGCGACTCGCTCTTTAGAAAATTATCAAGTTAAAGCACCAGGTAACGGTGTTCTAACGGATTTCAATGTCGTGGTTGGGCAAACAGTAGCTGCCGCTGCAGGGAAAGTTGGGCAAGTCCAACAGATTGATCCGATCAAAATCAAAACCGAGCTTACGGAAACGAATTTCCTACTTGTTAAAGGAAAGCAAGAACTCATTTACTATAATCCGGATTCGCCTGATAAAAAAGGAACAGCTAAAATTAGCTACTTGGCACCTATTATGAGTACTGCGACAAAAACGTATACGTTAGAACTGGAAGTTCCAAATAGCGATCATCTGCTGCAGCCTGGGAATCGATTCATGGTACAGCTTACGACTGAAACGGAAGAACAAGTGATTGCTATTCCTACATTAAGCATCATTCGTGAAGAGTCAGATACCATCGTCTTTGTTCAGCAAGGTGACCAATATCAGAAACGGAAAGTGAAATTAGGACGCATTAACGGGGAGTATCAAGAAGTAATTGATGGCGTGAAAGACGGCGAGAAATTGGTTACTACCGGACAGAACACGCTGAAAGACGGACAAAAAGTAGACAGTGCTAGCGCACAGCCGCAACCGACAACAACACCAGCAGCCAAATAGACATCAGCGAAATTTCACAATAAGGAGAGTACTTACATGAAAAACAAACCATGGAAATCTAGTCTGACAGCAATCATGCTAGGAGCAATGATCGTACAAGGAGGCACGGCCGTATGGGCGGCCGACTCAACGACACCTGTAATCTCTGCACCTACTGTCAATTACGGATTGACACCTGATATACGTGCCGCGATTAAAAGTGCAGCCGTGACGCCAACTGCGTCAGGTTCACAACTTGCGGTTACTGTTCGCTTATATAACGGAGGCGCCGTACAGAATAGAGTTCCCGAACACGAGCTTCGTGTTCAAACCGCTAGTGGCGTTTCGTATACATTGAAACCAAGTGCGAGCAATAAAGAAGCTTTGCAGCCCAAAGAAATCGGCGAACTTGTATATATGACTACCGTTGATAGCAAGGAAATTGGTCAAATTGAGCAGTTATCTTTCGTCAATGTTGATATCTATTCTTATCCAAAGGTGGAAACTACGCTACTAGCTATGCCTACTAAATCTGTGTGGTATGGCGGTACGGGAAATACGGCTTTGCAGAGCCTCGAAAACTTAGCATGGGGTCAAGCATTCACTATACCAGGGGTTAATTCAGGACTGACGTATTCACCAGTCGAAGTTTCAATGCAAAATACGGCATCAGGCCGCGTGGCAGTTGTGTCGGTGTTGGCTAGTAATCCTGGAGCGGGGCGGGAAACGGTTCCTGCTTTCCGAATGGACGCACAGTCGGAGCAGAAGAGCTATGAAGGCAAACGTTCCGAAGTAGACCCGGTGACATTGGAGGCTGGCGAAAAGAAATACATTCATTTTGCGATTCCAGTTGAAAATGGTGTGACGTTGTCTAACCTTCTCGTTCTATCGACGGATTCATTTGTACCCAAAGGTGGAGGTCAAGCCACAACGCTAGCAACAGGTAAACTAGCTATCGCATGGCCGAAAGAGCAAGGGAATTCAGCTGCAGCGCCTTACACAATTGGTCAGCCGATCACATTTGATGCTTTGACCAAAGTTGTTGATAAGTCAACAGAAGTGTCGCTTATGGAGCTTCATCTCCATGAGAATCCAGGTGAAGGCTACCAAACGGCTGTAGCTAAGTTCAAATTAACGAATACGAGTACGACGCCTACAGCTACTCCTGCTTTCCTATCGGAATTGGTCAATGCACAGGGCGTTACTTACCAAGGTTCCCGTCAAACGAATGTAACGACGATGCTAAATCCTGGTTTAAGCTACGTGGTAAGCTACTCCTACATCGTGCCGCAAACCGAAGAGAGCACCACTTTCTCATTAAAGCTGCTTGATTCAGTGGCTGCTGCACCTTTTACAACAACGATTGCAGCGCTGCAAACGGATGTACAGAAGGAAGAAGCGGATTCTACCATTTCCTTATATCCATTTGATTTGACGTTCAATGATGTAACAGTGAGCACACAGACGACTGCTCAATTGACGTATACGTACAAGTTCCGGCTTGATTTGGACATTAAACAGAAAGAAAATGTCGTGGTTGACAACAACTTCTCGAAATTGAGATTTGAAATTGTTGATAACGCCGGACGTGTTGTCGGTTCTAAGGACGCTTCCTTCACAGGTGTAAATAAATTAATCAGTGGGAAACAATTGCTGGATGCTACGAATATTACAACGGATCAATTCAGCTATCCTTTCACGGTCAATGTGTATGAAACAATCGAAACGCAGAATGGAACAGCTAAACGCTTATTGAAAGTAATCAAATAGAAGCATCCAGTTGAATAAGAAAATAAGCACCCAATAAGGTGCTTATTTTCTGTTCAACGCTATAGACGAGCTTTAACGGACTTTGCATAGTCGGAAGGCGGCATGCCAACAGTTTTCTTGAAATCTCTTGAAAAATAGTGAATGCTGGCGTACCCCAACATGGCTGCAATCTCTGTAAAATTATATCGGCCATCTCTGATAAAAGTTTTGGCTTGTTCAATTTTGAGGGACTTGAAGGCTTCCAAGACGCCGGTCTGCATCTGGGATTGGAAAAGCTCTTTTAATCGACTTTTACCCAAGTGAAACGTTTGGCATAAATGGTCTTGCGTGAAGGATTGAGAGAGATTGGCTTTCAAATAGTCCATGATTTGCTGAACGATTCGTTGTTCGGCTTTTTCTTTTTGAAGGGATGATTGTTTGTATTTCATAGAATCTGGAGTGGAAGCCTGCTCTTGATTCCGAATGAGTGTGATTAACAAAACCTCTAAATAGGATTTGATCATTTGTTCGCTGGCAAAAGGGGCATGCGGGTTTCTTTCCAGGTGATGAACGGTCGGTTTGTCAAAAGGGGGCAGGAACGCCTGAAACCCTTCTTGGATAATGAGGGATAGGATATTTCTTTCCCGGTCTCCTAATGCCAGAATCTTTTTCTCGAAAATAGTCATGGCAGGAGACGTGCATTCGAAGCATATGACAATAAGGTTTGGCGGTGTATGCTCGTGCTTAACGCTAACCGTATGGAATTCCTCTGGTTTATGAAAGATCATATTTCCTTGATGTAGGGTATGAATGTGATCATCGGCTCGAACTTCAACTTCCCCTTTGTCCACGTAAAGAATTTCCCAGAAGTCATGTTGTTCTCCGTCAAATACAAATCCCTTTGCATACTCGAAATAATGAAAAGAAAAGAGGGTTTGAATGGTAAGTGATTCCTGTAGTTGTATACTTGGGAAATCCATGCTGCTCGTCCTCTCTTAGGGTGGTTCTTGTTCCAAAGTCATTTTTAATCTCATTTTACCATATCCGTTTTTACAAAAGTGCAAATAAATCGGCTTTTTGGATAAATCTTATCGAGCGTGGCTCTTTTATAATAAAGGGAAGAGACGGAGGAGATAACAATGAAAAAAGGGATTAATATTTGGTCATTTCCAGGCTCCATGAAGGTAGAGCAATGTATCACAGTAGCCAAGGATGCTGGATTCGACGGTATCGAACTGGCTTTGAACGAGACAGGCCAATTAAGTTTGGAAAGCAATGAAAGCGAAATCAAGGAATACCGTAAAATTGCAGAAGATCAGGGCATTGCGCTCTCGAGTTTAGCCAGTGGATTATACTGGTCATATTCTTTAACAAGCGGACATGCACAAACGCGTCAGAAAGCGAAAGATATCGTTAAGAAACAGTTGGAGAGCGCTGCTATTCTGGGCGTAGATACAATTCTGGTTGTGCCAGGTGCTGTTGGCGTTGATTTCATTCCTGATTCTGAAGTGGTTCCATATGATCAAGCCTATGACTTCGCATTGGAAGGCATAAGTGAGCTTTCCGGTGTTGCCCAATCATTGAAGGTTTCCATTGGTATAGAAAATGTATGGAACAAGTTTCTACTTTCGCCGCTTGAAATGAGGGATTTTATCGATAAAGTTAATTCCCCTTATGTAGGTTCTTATTTTGACGTAGGAAATGTCCTGTACAGCGGTTATCCGGAGCATTGGATTTCCATTTTAAATAAACGTATCAAAAAAGTGCATTTCAAAGATTACCGCCGCGCCGCAGGAGGTTTGCATGGTTTTGTTGATCTTCTAGCCGGTGATGTTAATTATCCAGAAGTTATGAAAGCTCTACAAACAATCGGGTATGACGATTATGTCATCGCGGAAATGATTCCGGGCTATACACATCATGGTGAACAGATTATTTATAATACATCGGGTGCTATGGACGCCATCTTAGGGAGGAAGTAATCAACATGCTAAGAATCGGATTAATTGGATTAGGCTTTATGGGTAGGACTCATTTGGAGAATTATGTTCGTCTGGAGTCAGAAGGAGTTCCCATTCAAGTTGTGGCTTTGTGCGATATTGACAATGAGAAGCTCGAAGGTCGCGCGGCTGCAGGCAACATCGATACGGGTTCATCTGGCATTGACTTCGGTCGCTACAATAAATATACAAGTGTGACCGAAATGCTTGAGAAGGAACAGTTAGATTACGTGGATATTGCACTGCCTACTTTTCTACACAGAGACATAGCGGTTCAATGTTTGAATCATGGTCTTCATGTTTTGTGTGAAAAACCGATGGCGCTGAACGCTGCGGAATGTAAAGATATGATTCAGGCAGCCGAAGCGAATGGAAAGCAGCTGATGATAGGTCAATGCTTAAGATTCTGGCCGGCCTATGTATACCTGAAGCAGGTGGTTGAAGAGAACACGTTTGGTCAGGCACTTGGTGGTTATTTCTACCGCGGGGGAGCAACTCCGACTTGGGGACCATGGCTTATTGAGAAGGAGAAAAGCGGCGGAGCCTTGCTAGATATGCATGTTCATGACATTGATATGATTAATTGGTTGTTCGGTAAGCCTGAATCCGTATCATGTTTGGCACGAAATGTCGTTCCCGGTAGCGGATATGATGTGGTTTCTGCCAACTATCTGTATGAAGATGGCAAAGTCATCAATGCTCAAGCTGATTGGACTCTTGAAGGAGACTATGGCTTCGATATGCAGTTCCGAGTTAATTTTGAAAAAGGCAATGTCGTTTTCAAAGATAATTCCTTACAAGTAAATGTGAATGAAGGAACAGGCTTCAGTCCGGAACTATCCCCGGAAATGGGCTACTATAACGAGCTTAAATATTTTATTGAGACGTTACTTTCAGGTGAAAGCATTTCAATTGCGACTCCATCCAGTACAATGGACAGCATTGAAATTGCTGTGGCTGAAATCGAATCTGCGGACAACCGTGGTGCATGGGTTAGCGTTAAATAGCTTGGAGTGTATGAAAAACCTTGGAAATCATTATGATTTCCAAGGTTTTTTTGTTAACATTTAAGAATTTATATGTTAATTATTCGGGCGCTCCAGATTAAGCGCGTTTTCTGAGCTTAATCGGCATATGATGCACGGGATGAACTGCTGAGAAGTCGATTTCCGACTTCTCGGACTCTATGGGCGAGCTTCGGCTCGCAGAGCTCTCGCTGTAAGCGCGGTTTGGCGCTTATTTGTAAGTTTATTATTTGCCTGGATGTTTATTTGCATCATCAATGCCATTATTGCTACTATTATTGTTTTTGTTGTCTTCACTTGCTTTTTGACCTTTTTGTTTATTGTTTTGATTTTTTTGTTGGTTCGACATTAGCCCACGTCCTTTGATTGTATTTTAAAACCTTCATTATTGTGAGCAGTCCAACGCTTCTTATTCATTGATTTTAAAATGGGAGTAAGTAGCATTTGACTGCAATCGCTTACGTATCCTAAACTAATAGCATTTGAATGGAGAAAGTGTAGGGATTGAAAGACATGGAATCGGTAGCATCTTGGAAAAAGCTTGGTCTATTCGCGGTCACATGGCCAATATTCGTTGATTCCGTCCTGCGGATGATGCTGGGCACGGCTGATGTATTTATGCTCAGTCTGATCTCGGATCAAGTGACTGGAGCAGTCGGCTTAGCAAATGAAATCATCGTTTTCTGCATTATGATGTTTGGCTTCGTTGGGATTGGAACGAGTGTAGCAGTCGCACAAAATCTTGGTGCCGGTAGGGCGAAAGAAGCCAGCCGCATATCAGCTCTCGCGATTACGATAAATTTGATCTTTGGAATTATGATTAGCATTTTATTGGTTGTATTTGGTGAATCGCTGATGCGGCTAATGAATTTGGCGCCGGAGCAGATTGAGATCGCCAAAAGGTATTTAAATATCATTGGTGCTTTTATATGGATTGAGGCGTTGTCCTACGCGATTTCATCTGTGCTTCGTTCCAACGGTCAAACGAGAGATGTCATGTTTGTTACGTTGGGAGTGAACCTGATCCATGTAGCCGGTAACAGCCTTCTTATCTTTGGTAACCTAGGTTTTCCCGAGTGGGGAGTAACTGGAGCTGCGGTATCCACTGTGGTAAGCCGTCTCATTGGGCTTATTGTTCTGATTGTTATCTTATATCGCCGTATTCCTGTACCGATTCGTCTGAAGCACTATGTCACATTCGATAGCCGTATTGTGAAGCAAATCATGAGCATTGGCATACCGTCTGCCGGCGAGCACCTGTCTTGGCAGTCTCAGCATATGATGATCGTCAGTTTTATTAATATCATCGGTCAAGCGGCGTTGAGTACGCATATCTACATGATGAATATAACCAACTATTTTATGGCGCTGGCCATGGCAATAGGAATGGGGACCGAAATCATTGTGGGTCATATGGTAGGTGCTGGGGCATTCAAGGCAGCCTATCATAAGTTAATTCGCAGCTTACGGATTAGTCTTCTTGTGACCTTTGTAGTTGTGGGAATTGCTTCTATTTTCCGCAAGGATCTGATAGGGCTATTCACGGACAATCCGGAAATTATTGCGATGGGTTCTAGTATTTTAATACTCTCCGTTATCTTAGAGCCTGGTCGGACATTTAATCTAGTTGTCATTAACTCCCTTCGTGCTGCTGGAGATGCGAGATTTCCTGTGTTCATGGGGATTCTATCCATGTGGGGGATCGCAGTGCCGCTTGCATATTGGCTTGGCATTGTGATGAAAATGGGCTTGCTTGGTGTGTGGGTCGCATTTGCGGTAGATGAATGGGTGAGAGGTCTGCTCATGTATCTACGGTGGAAGAGTCGTGTATGGCAAAGTAAGGCACTCGTGAAGCCAAATGTAGGAACAGTCGCCAAGTAGAAAGCGAAAATAATGTAAAGAAGCACAGGACCCGTGAGGGTTCTGTGCTTCTTTCGTTGGAGTGACATGGGCGTAGCAGCTGGCGACTGGTACAATCCTAGTATATTCAGTTTCTTGTAAAAGAATTGGACGTTTAACTGATATAGTAGAAATAATGCTAGTGTCCCGTTCCAAAGATTATTTCTTGAAGCCTGTATAAATGTAGATGGCATCTCTCAGAAACTCGGCCGTACCGGGCTGTTTTTCATCATAGTAAGCCTTAAACCGTTCGTCATCCACATACATTTGGGCTAGACCAGCATGCGCTTCTTTACTATATTCGTTCCAATAATAGCTTAGCCACTGCTTATGCAAACCCGCGGCGGCTTGAGCCATATCACTGGCAGGATCCCCATGTTCGAAAGCTTCCGCCAATGCAGCAATGACTTCACTTTCCAATCGTGTTACCTCGTCATTCTGTTCTTGTGTCATGTTTTTGATTTTTTGGTTGGACTTATCTACGGTATCATCGCCATACTTCTCGCGGATTTCTTTCCCGTATTTATCCTCGTTTTCATCGATCATCTTTTGCTTGAAGCCTTCAAATTTCTCGATATCTGTCATGGTTATTCTCCCTTCGGTAAAAGCAATTGTTTTTTCAACATTTGCAATCAGGACATCTAATTGTTTTCTTTTGTCAAGGAGTTGTTCATGGTGTTCTTTCAGGGCATTGGCTCCATTAAAGGAAGGGGCAGTCACAATTTCTTTAATACTGTCCAGACTGACGCCTAGTTCTCTGTAGAACAGAATTTGTTGTAACCTGTCTACTTCCGCTTGACCATAGATTCGGTATCCAGACGAATTGATTCTTGCCGGCTTAAGAAGGTCAATTTCATCATAATATCGAAGCGTTCTGGTGCTGACCCCAGCCAATTTACCCAGATGCTGCACGGTATATTCCATCTGTTCACCTCCTGACAACATAACTGTACAGCTTTACGTAGCGTGAATGTCAAATGCTTTTTTGAAATTTATTTCTGCTGGTAATACAAGCCATATTCTAGGAATAGGATGATACAGGCCTTGAAGCATGTACATACAAACCAATGAATGGGTGAGAAAATGTATACGATTCTTAGTTTTTTTCTCTTGGGATTATCGTTGTCGGCACCTATTGGTCCCATAAATGCAGCCATGCTCGACAAAGGGATTAAGCAAGGTTTTCTTCATGCTTGGGTAGTAGGAGTTGGAGCGATGATTGCCGATGCGCTGTTAATGATACTCATTTATTTCGGACTTGTTCATTTTCTGACAACACCTTTTATGAAAACGTTCCTCTGGTTATTTGGTTGTTTCATTTTGCTCTACTCGGGTGTCGAAAGTTTGATTGGTGCAAGGAAAATAAAGGGAGAGGGTTATAGGAACGTAGAGAAGCTAACGAAATCGGTTTTCTCCGGTTTTATCATGGCTATTACGAGTCCTTTATCCATCCTCTTTTGGCTTGGTATCTATGGGTCGGTTTTAGCAGAAACGATCGCGGAATTCGATAGAAATCATGTATTATTATATACGGGAGCGTTGTTCTCAGGGATTTGTTTGTGGGATGCTTTTATGGCGTCGTTAGCCAGTACATTTCGAAGATTTCTCACTTCACGCTCCCTATCGGTCATATCCATCGCATCAGGACTATCCCTGATCGTCTTTGGGTTGCATTTTGGGATAAAAGCCTTCGAGGCCCTCTTTGGATAACGCTAGGTCGCTCCTTCGCGATTATCAGGTTTGGGCTTTGGCAGCTCCATAGCATTGTAAGATGCTTCGTGGGCATTCTTATTCCATTTGATTCGCATGCCCAAAGTAAGCAAGCCTATGATCCCGACAAAAAGGAGACTAATCCAGAATCCGGGTCGGCTCGTTTCATGAAAGATTGTACCCGTGATAGCTGTAAGGATTAAAACCATGCCCAGATATCGTTTGATCTTTCCCCATTTGGTTAACTGTAATAAACGACCAGATGATAGCAGGATGAAGAGCCAGTTCAAGAGCAGCATAATCCCGGCGGCTGTTGTTACATATTCAAAGAGCTCATCTGGCAGCAAGAGTGCCATCAGCACAGCTACAGTTATACCCCCACTCGTAAAACCGATGGCGAATAGAGGCATCTGCCTTTTCCCTGTTGTTGTTCTGGCAAATATCGAGGGGGCATCGTGATCTTGGGCTAACGTAATAAGGATCGTTGTCACCGCAAATAAAGAAGCAACCATCGTAGAAAATCCAGCAATAATGAGGATCGCGTTAAACGCATGTGGGACAAAAGGTAGATTATAACTTCCCAAAGCAACCTGAAACGGGCTTTCCTTTCCTTGTAAGGCATTCAAGGGGATCAAGGTTAATGCAAGAATAAGAGATGCGACATAGATCGTCGTTAAAAGTAGAATCATGATGTTCCCTGCTTTAGGTGCCTCTTCGGGCCGCTTCAATCGTGTTGCCATTAAGCCCATAATTTCAATACCGCCAAAGGCGTAAAAAGCATAAATAAAAGAGGACCAAGAGCCCATTAACCCAGCTGGCAAAAAGGTTTCTTTGGCCGCCGGGAATCTCGGTTGATGAGCTCCCCCCGTGATAAATCCTAGGACTGCGGCGCTTGCAATAAGGAGAAACATAACGATGGCGGATACTTTGATAATGGCAAAAATATGTTCTGTGCGCTCGAATGCTTTTGTCCCGAGTAAGATAACACCCAGTCCAATCAAGGCGTACACTGTTGCGAAAATCCACATAGGTACCGCTGGAAACCAGAATCGAGTAAAGAGGGACAAAGCTGTTAATTGACTCCCCATAATTAAAAGCTCTGAGCTCCAATAGACCCATCCGCTGCTGAAGCCTGCCCAGCGTCCAAATGCTTTCTTGGCATATGCCCTAAAAGATCCTTGCTGCGGATCCGCTCCCGTCATTCGGGCCAAAACATCAAAGACGATATAAGTGCCTAAGGCTGCGAGAAGGAACATGAAGATGACGGATCCACCGCCCATTTTGATACCAATCCCAGAGCCTAAGAAGTAACCCGTACCAATCGTGCAGGCAACGCCAAGCAAGGACAGCTGCCACCACTTCATAGTTCCGGACTTATCACTCTTTGCTTTTGTGGACATATAGCCTCCTAATGCTGTTCGTCTAGAAATTACAGCTGTTAGTATAGCTTGTCCATTGGTAAAATATACTTAGAGATCAACCCATCTGAACTAATAGAGTGCCGTCTCTTAGTATGACTTCATACGAGTGGAGTCTAGCACCTGGAACATTATGGCAACGACCAGTATGTACTTCAAACGTCCATCCATGCAGCGGACACACGAGCTCTCCATCTTCAAGGTCAACGGTGTAACCGGCATGAGGGCAAACACTAGACAGTAGGGTATAAATACCTTCCATTTCCGTAAGGAAGTACAGGTTATCCTCTACTTGAACCTCTGCCGGAAATGATGTGAATTGATCCTTTGTTCCGATTATGAATTCTTTCATCGTTATTCTCCTTTTCAACCAGGTTAGTTTGATTATAAGTCACGGCTGTTGTTTCACCAAGTGAAAAAATGACAATGGAGGATCAAACAAATGAGCAAGAATAACCCATTATTAGAAGCGTTTAATAATGCTATTTATCCAGTAGGCAGTCATAGTAAAAGAAACATTCAGGTTTTGAAAGAGGTATTGAATGATAGTGATGGGAATCTGGACAGTGATGTTTATGGTTCAGGTAAACTTATCGAAAATTTTCAAGAAGAAATGGCTGCTTTCTTGGGTAAAGAAACAGCCGTATTTTTCCCTAGTGGGACCATGGCACAACAAATTGCCTTAAGAATCTGGTGTGACAGCAAAGGTAGTAAGAAAGTGGCTTATCATCCGCTGAGTCACTTGGAAATACATGAAGAAGATGGCTTAAAGGAATTGCATCATATTGAAACTATTTTGCTTGGGGATAAGGACAGATTGATCCGACTGGAAGATGTTCTTCAGATGAAGGACGATATAGCTTGCCTATTGATAGAACTACCTCAACGTGAAATTGGCGGACAGTTGCCGGACTACGAGGAGCTTGTTGCCATTTGTACTTATTGTCGTGAAAAAGGGATTAAACTGCATCTAGACGGAGCTAGATTGTACGAAATCCTACCTTATTATCAAAGAACAGCAGCAGAAATTTGTGAGCTGTTTGATAGTGTATATATTTCTTTTTACAAAGGGATTGGCGGGATCGCAGGAGCCATACTTGCAGGTAATGAAGCTTTTACAAAAGAGTCTAAAGTATGGAAAAGACGATACGGAGGCGATTTAATTAGCCTTTATCCGTATATCTTAAGTAGCAGCTATTATTTCAAACGGAGATTGCCTAAAATGAATCAGTATTATCAAGAAGCCAAAGTGCTTGCTGAATACTATAATCAATGCCATGGCGTTGTAACAAAACCGTTAGAACCTGTGACTAACATGTTTCATGTGCATGTTGATCTGCCGAAAGAGAAGCTTGAACCTATATTAGTAGACTTATATGAGGAGACGGGTGTGGGCTTAACCCACTATGTAAGAGAGAGCAGCGAGACAACTTGTTGTTATGAAGTAAATATCGGTGATCGCTTTGCGAATATACCCAAAGATGAGCTTACGAAAGCATTCCAGAGGCTGGATGCGAAAATGAGAGAAGCAATCGGTGTGAGCGGCTGAAAGCTGTTTAGATCGGATACGAAAGTGCCACACTGATGTTATGGGGTGGTTAGAAATGCTCTTTGAGCCAATAAAACCAATGATTGTCAGTATCGGTAAAGAAGCTTTTGATGACGAGAATTATATATTTGAACCCAAATGGGACGGATGGCGAATCCTCATACATAAGCAGGGGAATCGCATTGAAGCTTTTACACGGAACGGTATGTTGATTTCCAGTAAATTTCCCGAATTAAAGGAAGCAGCATCGGCAATCAAGGCTCATACGGCGATTTTTGACTGTGAGGGCATTGTTTTACGTGGTGGCAGACCGGTATTTGATGATTTTTCTTATCGTGGCCGGTTGAGTAATTCAGTAAGGATTAATCGCGCTGTAAACACGCATCCCGTAACATTTGTTGTATTTGATGTCCTTTACACAGATAGAGATCATTTGGCTGAATCGTTGACACAGCGAAAACAGCGGCTTGGCGACATCGTCGATTCTACCCCGGTTATCATGCCAACCATGTTCGTAGGAGGTCAAGGTAAGGCGCTATTTGAGTTAATGAAAGAACGAAATATGGAAGGCATTGTAGCGAAGCGAAAGAATTCCAAATACCAACTGGATACCAAGAGTGACGATTGGCTGAAAATCAAATATTTTAAAACGATTGACGTTGTTATTTTGGGGTACAGAACGAATCCATTTGGCCTTGTAATCGGCTTGAATTTCAGAACGGTGAAGAATAAGCCAGTTGGAGTGGTTGAGTTTGGTTTTATGCAAGAAGATAAGCAAATGTTTTTAATGTTAGCTAAGCAATTGAACACGTTCATGGAAGACAAAACGCAGTGGATCGAACCACGCTTGTGCTGCCGGATTGAATATTTGGAGCGAACCGACATGCATCAATTAAGGACTACGGTGTTTCGTGGTTTTTTGCCGGATAAGAAGCCTGAAGCGTGTATTTGGGAATCTTAAAGAAGCAAGTGGTAAAAAAAGTATGCTAAAATAGGCTCAGGCCCAACCAAGAACTCTTCATTGAAATCAGCTAAATAAAAAGGAGCGATTTTATGAACATTATTTTTCATGGACAAAGCTGTGTTGAGATTCGATTAAAGGAGCATACGCTCATCATTGATCCCTTCTTGAACCATAACCCTCTAGCCACTGCAAAATCGGAAGATATTAAGGCCGATTACATACTCGTCACACATGGTCATGCTGATCATTTAGGTGATTCACTAGAGATTGCAAAGCGCAACGAAGCCACGATTATTGCACCCAATGATTTGGGGAGGTACTTGTCTTTCCAAGGGGCAAAAACCCACGGAATGGGGATCGGCGGAGAATATCAGTTTCCCTTTGGCAAAGTGAAAATGACACTGGCGCTGCACGATTCTTCTTATAACCCTCCCGGAACCAAAGAAAATATTTATACAGGGATGGCTAGTGGTTTCCTCCTTACAGTAGAGGGGAAAACGATATACCATGCAGGGGACACGGGTCTTTTTGGAGATATGCAATTGCTGGGCAAATTAAATACAATCGATCTTGCCTTCCTTCCAATTGGTGACAACTATACCATGGGCCCCCGCGACGCTGTTATCGCTGCACAATTTTTACAAGCAAAAATGGTCGTTCCCATGCACTACAACACATTTCCTCTCATTAAGCAGGATCCGAAGGCTTTTGTTGAGAGTTTGGCTACTGAGGGAATTAAGGGTGTTGTCGTAGAACCTGGTCAAAGTCTATCATTCTAAAATAAACATAAAGGAGGCTTTTTAGCCATGATGTTTGAGCACCTGGTTTCGTTCAGATTTAATGAGAATTTAGATCCACAGAAGGAAAAGGAATTGCTTGAAACCTTATTGTCTTTTAAAAATAAGATCCCTGGGATCGTCGATTTATCAGCAGGCGTAAATGTGACAGAAGAAACAGATAATGTGCAAGGATACACGTTAGGGCTTCGTGTGACTTTTGAAGATCAAGAATCTCTGCGACAATACGGACCACACCCTGCGCACCAGCAATTCGTGAAATCATTAGAGGGAATTATTGAGAATGTTATTGTGATTGACTACCCAATCGTGAAGTGAGTGATAAACAGGGGGAAAACCGAGTGAAATTAGCCTTTATTTCGGATATACATGGGAATTCAATCGCACTGGAAGCCGTTCTGCAGGATATAAGGAAGAATAAGATTGACCGCGTTTATGTACTTGGTGATCTTTGCTACCGAGGACCGGATCCCAAACGATCACTTGCATTGGTCCGATCCTTACATACGCAGGTCATTAAAGGAAACGCAGATGAATGGGTTGTGCGCGGTATAAATCAAGGGGAAGTTCCGGAGCAGGTCATTGAGATGATGAGGATGGAACGGGAGTGGACGGCTGCGCAATTGGACGGGCAGGATATCGAATATTTGGCGAGTCTGCCCACTGAAATGAAGCTTGAGATAGAAGGTATCGCAATTCATGCGTTCCATGCGACGCCAGATAGCTTGTTCGAAATAGTTCTTCCAGGTGCTGGCGATGAGGTGCTAAAGTCGAAGTTAATGTCCGCATCGGATGCGGATATATTCATTTATGCTCATATCCACAGGCCATTTATCCGTTATATGGAAGGTAAAATACTATTGAATATCGGAAGTGTAGGTCTGCCTTTTGACGGTATGCCAAAGGCTGCTTATGCCATTGTAGAAATTGAAGATGGACAAATTCGAACCTCGATTGAACGTGTTCCGTATCGGATTGAAGACGTGGTTAAGCAATATGAAGAAGTTCAGTACCCGAACACAGAAATGATGACAAGAATTGTTCGAAACGGTCTTGTGAAATAAGAAAGAATCATTGACCGTCGGATGTATTCGTTTGACGGTCTTTCCAAAATAAGACGGTCAGCATGCGCTCGACCCATTCTTTATCTTCAGCCGTAAGTACAAAACCATCAAACATAAGCTCATTCTCACGGAGAAAACGTCGCAAATTAACGGGATTATTTTGATATTGCTGTTCAGACGGAGAGGACTCCAGATATCCAGCGATATCCATCAGTTCGGAATAGGAAGTGTTAAGCCCTTCTGACAGCTTCATTAATACTTCCGGTGAAGGTATGCCGCGATTCCCGTTCTCTAGTTGGGAAATATAAGCTGCTGAGACTCCTGAACGGTCGGCAAGCTCGCGGATGGTGAAGCCTTTTAATTTGCGCATATCTTTTAATTTATCGTAGAAATACATAGACTCTCACTCACCCCCACTAACAAAAGTAAACATTAGTAAACGATATAATAGTAGCAGTTTACTAATGTAATTACAATTGGAGCAACGGATAAAATTGATCCACATTTGGTTACTTATGTAAACAAAAATGGTTGCATAAGTAAAATCTCGATGGTATAATGTTTGTGAGGGGAACAAAATGAGAACGGGGGTCTATGGCAGAATGAATATCAAGATCTTGGCGAAGACCGATGTTTTTATTAAAGCGAGAGTCATTAAAGGTTACTCCCAGAGAGAGTTGGCGAAGCACTCGGGTTTAAGCCATGCATATATCAGTCTGCTTGAACGATCTATTAAATCAGTGGGCCCATCCACAGCTAAGAAATTGAGTGATTTGCTAGATAAGGATTTGGAAGAATTGTTTCTGATTGAGATGTAGTGTTGTTTATATGAAATGGTAATGAAGAAAAATAAATGTAAACTAAGACCCGCAGCAGGTTGCTGTGGGTCCTCTTTTTTTAGGATTGTTTCCGATCTAAGCAGGTTACGATTACATTTAAAGTAATACATATAAGGAAGAATGTACATATTAATTCATAGGTATACGGAAGGTTGATTAACGTTTTCGTGAATATAATAATGAAGTTTTGAGGTGTAACGAGTGCAGCAAGAAATTTGTGACATATCCCCGATGAAAGAACAGTTGAAGCAACAACTACGCCACATTTCCGCTGAAATAGAGTGCAGCCTGGATACCTTAGATAATGTTGAAAATAACTGTCTTTTAAGTCGATTTGACGACATTCGCGAAGCCTTCAAACAAGTCGAATCCATAGCTGCTTCCTTTTATTTGCAATGTTATTTATCCTCATTCACATCCCATTATTTAGACTTGTCCATTTGCATTCAGCATCTGTCGGAACGTAGGCATGGTGCTTTAATCGTAATCCAGAGGAACGATCTGCTGGATATGTTTATGCACTCTGGCATTAGGTTAGAAGCAACGCTGACTTACTCGTTATTGGAAGCGATCTTTTACCCTGGCAATCCGCTGCATGATGGAGCCCTATTGATTCAATCCGATCGAATCGTTTCGGCTGCGAATGTTTTGCCAGTATCTAATATAGCGGTTGACAAAAAACTGGGGACAAGACACCGTGCCGCGATAGGCTTGACAGAGCGAACCGATGCTCTTGTACTCGTCGTTTCAGAGGAAACCGGCAATGCATCCTTTGCCTATAAGGGAATCCTGCACCCCATTAATTCTTTGGACCCAATGATCTAGCCGATAACAGCCCGATAGATTCAAATCACTCTTTTCTGATAAAAAAACTGCCCCACTGTCCAGTCATAGGCAATTCGAGGAGAACCGCAGCCCACACTTTCTCGAAAATGATGGAATATCATAATTTTAATTTGTTTGGAAAATAGGAGATTGTAATTATTATGTGAGGTGAAATCATTGCAAAAAATGACAAAGACTCCAAGTAGGATGAAAAAGTTGATACCTAAAAAACCAAACTCTAATCAAATGCGGGGGGATATATGGGATCAATACACACTAAAGCATTTATTGCAAAGGAAACCTAAAATCATATATAAAGGTAAAAGTCGTTATCAAAATATAGTCTTGCTCGAAGCCAGAGATGTACGGATGTATCTGGATAAGCAGCTGCAATTCAGTTCATTGGATGAACGCTTTTATCACGAGGCACTTGTTCACCCGGCAATGACGATGTCGCCTAGTCGCCGAAATGTTTTGATATTAGGCGGTGGCGATGGATTCGCAGTACGAGAAGTGCTTAAATACAAGGATGTAAAAACGGTTGATCTGGTTGAGTTGGATCCGAAAATCATCAATATGGCCAAAAGAAAGCCCATATCTACATTAAATCATCGTTCATTATTTGATAAACGTGTAAAGGTTCATAAAATGGATGCAAAATTATTTTTCCCTACGTCCAAATCCTATCAGGTGATTATCGTTGATTTTCCCGATCCATCAGACAAAGTGATTAGTAAGTTGTACACAAAAGAATTTCTTCAACGTGTAGTAAAATCGCTTGCTCCAGGCGGTATCGTTGTCATCCAATCCAATTCCACAGAAGATATGCCGCGAGTATATTGGAGCATTCATCATACGTTGAAAAGCATAGGTATGAAGACGAAAAGCTACAATGTTTATGTCCCTTCTTTCGGAGATTGGGGCTTCCAGATCGCTTCATTTAAAAACTTTATCCCAGGTAGAAAGAAAGTTCCTGTCCCCAACCAAACACTCCCCAAAAACCTTTCAACATTGTTCAAATTGCCGGCAGAAGTTCTTGAATCAAGGAATCAAGCCCTACCAAATAGCTTGAAAAATCTGAGGTTATTTAAATATTATCATCTTGATCAAAAAGTATCCGTAGGGCGCTAAGGAAAAGATAGAGGGCTATGGGATAGTCCTCTTTTGTCTTGCTGTTTTTAATATATGAATCTTTCATGGCTGGTCTGACGTACTTTTAAACTGATAGGGGGTCAATCCCACGTGTTTCTTAAACATTTGGCAAAAATAAGAGAAGTTCCCCAGACCTACAGCCTGCCCGATTCCCTGTATAGAGATGTCACTTGTTTTAAGCAATAAGCAGGCTTGACGAATGCGTCTAGCAGTCAAATATTCGGTAATGCTGCTGCCTACGATTTGCTTAAAGACAGCTGATATGTGATTTGGCGATAAATGAATGGCCTGTGCAAGTTGATTAAGCTCAAATGGCTCCATGTAATGGAGTTCAATCCATTCCATGACCTTCTCAGCAATGGATGAGGACTTTACTTTGGAATTGCGCTCAGTGGATAGGTTGTAGCCGGTTAATGGATAGGAAGTTTTCAAATGATGCATCAGGTTGGTCAAGAAGAACAATTGCTCTTCCAGCAAATGTTCCGGTTTGGCATGCTCAATTGTTTGATGGTGCGCTTGAAGCAAGTTATGCAGAGCCTCTGTGTCTAGTCCGCTGATCTTTTGAATAGACAAGGGGTCTTTCCAAAACTTCTGGAAAAATTCACGTGTGGAAGGGAACGCTGCCAAACAGCCATCAAGCAGTGCAGGTTCGAATAAGAAAAAAGATCGGATGTACGCTTGGTGGGTTAGTTCGTTCATACGAATCCGATGAAGCTGGAAAGGTCTGAAGTAAAAGAGCATACCAGGAGCCAGGTCGAAAATTTGTTGTTCCACAATGACTGTACCGGTACCTTCGTGGACGATAAGGATTTCCATACCTTGATGTGCGTGATAGATTTCAGCAAATGCATTTGTCCGATTTCGGTAAAATTGAAGATGTGCAGGGTGTTGATTAAGGTTCAAGTAATTCATTACCTTCATGGTCCGAATGACTCCCCTCTTCTCAAATCTGTTAAATCATAATACAACAACATTTTATCATAAGAGCACTACACTCTGTTCGATTGATTTTTGCTATACTGAGGGCAAGAATTTCGGTGGGAGTGATAGACATTGCTTGGTCAACGGTTGAATCAGAATTGGGAGCATTACTGTGGGAGTCTAGGAGGCGTGTGGGAGGTATGGCGGGGCGATAAGCTCCAAAATCACTATAATGTCCCATGGAAGCAAGTAGAGCTTCCGCATTCTTACAATGCTTTGGATACGATGGACCCAGACAGTAAGTACTATCAAGGTCAGGGCTGGTATCGTACAAAGCTGGAGGTAAACAATCCGTATCCGAACGGTCGAACGCTCTTGCACTTCGAAGGAGCTGGACAGCGTTCTAGCGTATTTGTTTATACCGAGCAGGTGGGAGAACACCTTGGGGGTTACGATGAATTCACGGTTGATATAACGGAAGCAGCCGAACGAGCGCGGAAAATTGAACGCTATGAGGGTAAAGTTCCCGTAGCCGTCTTGTGCGATAACAGCCGTGAGCTTGAGACGATTCCGTCAGATGCTAGTGATTTCCACCTATATGGCGGTGTATATCGCTATCTGAATCTGGTCTATGTGCCAGCGATGTCGCTAGAGAAAGTACATATAGAGACCGACACGCAAGCCTTGCAAAAGTCGATGGTAACCGGCTCGGATTCGATATCCTCCTGTACGGTGAAAGTTCGCGCTGCGCTAAATAATCCGAAGGGCTTGAACGAAAACCTGCAATTGACGATCCAATTAACGGACCCAACGGGCAAAGTGATAGCGGTTTCAAATGTGAGCTCAATGCCGTGGGAAGGTGATAAGGAGCTAACCGTGTTCGAGCTTGATACACCTCAGCTCTGGTCGACGGATCAACCTGTCTTGTATGGTTGTAAGGTGACACTTTCGAGTGTCCATGGAGAGACTACGGTTAACGAGAAATTCGGAGTTCGTTTCTTTGAGTTCATGAAACAAGGTCCTTTCAAGCTTAATGGTGAGCGGTTATTGCTTCGCGGTACACATCGACATGAGGATCATGCCGGTGTTGGGCCTGCGATGACAGAAGAAATGATTCGTGAAGAAATGCGATTGATTAAGAGCATGGGCGCTAACTTTATTCGGCTGGGGCATTACCAGCAATCGAGAATTGTACTGAATCTTTGCGATGAGCTCGGCATATTGGTTTGGGAGGAAATCCCTTGGTGCCGTGGAGGGTTAGGGGGCGAAGCTTACCGGCAGCAATGTCGCGATATGCTAAGCGCGATGATCTCTCAGCATTACAATCATCCGTCCGTGATTCTTTGGGGGCTTGGCAATGAAAATGATTGGGAATGCGATTTTGATTATTTTGATCAGGAAGAAATCCGTGGCTTTATGAAAGAGCTTCATGACCTGTCACACCAGTTGGATGCATGGCGTCTGATAGCGATACGGCGATGTGAGTTTTGCAAAGATATTATTGATGTCTACTCGCCATCCATTTGGGCAGGGTGGTATCGAGGTATATACACAGACTACGAGAAAAGCTCCAGGATGGCCTTTGAACAGGTAGACTCCTTTTTCCATATGGAATGGGGGGCTGATAATTTGCCAACTCGGCATGTGGAGAAAACATACACCGGTTTCGAGTATATCCCTCGCGGAAACGGAGCTACCGAAGAGCGAGATGGGGATTATTTACTGACAGGAGGCGAAACGCGTGTCTCTCGTGATGGGGATTGGTCGGAGACCTACTTCTGTGAAATGATCGATTGGTATTTAAAATGCCAAGAGGGGATGGATTGGCTGACAGGTGCAGCACAATGGTCCTTCAAGGATTTCGCCACGCCAGTCCGCCCGGATTCACCGATTCCATATCTGAATATGAAGGGAATCGTTGAACGTGATTTGACGAAGAAGGAAGCTTTTTATGTATTCCAATCTTATTGGTCTAAAGAACCTATGGTGCGTATCTACGGTCACACGATGCCAGTCCGTTGGGGGGCTGAGGATGAGCAGAAGTGCCTAAAGGTTTATTCCAACTGCTCTAAGGCGGAGCTTTTCCTTAATGGGGTTAGTTTAGGCGTGAAACAGCGAGATTCCAAAGATTTTCCATGTGCGGGTCTGCGTTGGAACACTGCCTTCAATCCTGGCATGAACCATGTGCAGGTCATCGCAGAGAAGGAAGGCATCATCGTGAAAGATGAGCTGACTTTCAACTACCAGACAGAGACATGGGGGGAGCCGACGGAGCTTCAGCTTACGTCAGTGAAGCAGGACGATGGTCGTATCTATGTGGAAGCGCGTATGTTTGACGAGAAGGGTGTTTTTTGTCCAGATGCTTCTCATTTCATTCGTTTCGGACTTAGCGGCGATGGCAAACTGCTTGATGGTCTTGGCACGATCCATGGCTCGCGGCTTGTACAGCTGGCAACTGGACGTGCGGGGATTTATATCGACCCGCGGGGGGGGAGTGCAGCAGCTATCGATGAGACCGCGTTCATCTCTGCGGGCGGACCAGCCATGGCTGCTTTCAAAGCAGGTAAGGTAGCTCATCTACCGACTTCGGTAGTTAGCGCGAAGTGTGAAGGTTTGGCAACTGCTTTTATCACTTTACAATAAAACCAAAGGAGCGAATCGAATGGAAAACAAGACAACGATTCAAGCTGACAAGTGGAAGAACGCGGCAAGCATGAAGGAGGCACTACCACTCGTATGGGAGGCGCTGCAGGTAAAAGTAGATAGAATGATCGAGCAGCTAGGGGATAAATCTCCGCATGTGGCTAAGGAAGACGGTATCTACGATGACATGCGGCACGATTGGTGGACATCCGGTTTTTGGCCAGGCATCCTGTGGATAATGCACGAAATGACCGGCAAGGAGCATTACAAAAAAGCGGCTTGGAGCTGGGACGAGAAGTTTGAAAAGAAGATGATCGAGGCTAACAACTACCATCATGATGTAGGCTTTCAATTCCTGCCCACGGCGATTATCAAATACAAGCTGACAGGCGATCAGGACGGCAAGCGCCGGGGGCTGTTCGCGGCAAACTTCTTAACGGGACGCTTCAATCTGGCAGGTCAGTTTCTGAGAGCTTGGAATCAAGAAAAAATCGGATGGTCTATCGTAGATTCGTCTATGAACTTGTCTCTATTGTTTTGGGCTGCACAAGAGTCTGCTGATCCGCGATTTGAGCATGTAGGCAAGGCGCATGCAGATACGGTGGTGGAACACTTTATCCGAGAAGATGGATCTGTGAATCACATTCTTAGCTTTGACCCTAGGTCGGGTGAACTCATCGAATCTCTTGGCGGGCAGGGGGCAGGACCTCAATCCTCCTGGAGCCGTGGGCAAGCATGGGCGCTGCATGGTATGGCCAACACGTACCGTTACACAGGAGATACCAAATATCTCCATGCGGCTAGACGCGTAGCGCACTATTTCCTTGCTTGCTTGCCAGAGGATCATGTAGCGCATTGGGATTTCCGCGCAGACGAATCATTGGAGGGTCTCCCGCGCGACACATCTGCGGCAACCTGCGCTGCGTCTGGTTTGCTTGAGCTGGCTGATGCACTCCCATCCGTAGAGGGCGCACTTTATCGGCGGGCAGCTGAACGGATTCTGCTTTCCTTGACCCAGAACTATGCGACATGGGATCAACCGGAGCATGAGGCGATCCTACGTGGCGGAACTGGCAATTTACCCGCTGGGCAGAACATTGATGTTTCCTTGATCTATGGAGACTATTACTATGTTGAGGCTATTGCAAAACTGCTAGGCTGGAAGAATCGTATTTTCTAGCAAACAGGCCTGTGACCTGCTGATTTCATTATGGAATTAGCAAGTCATAGGCCAATTGCTTTTACAAATGTTGCATCGTAGAAGGATATTAGTTTGCAGGGAGGGGCCTAATGATGGAGATCTTAAAGTTAAACAAGGAACAATGGAAAGATTACTTTGATATGGACAGAATTCTCCATGATGCGGAGGATTCGCTTCACGCTCCGGTGATACATATAACAGATCATATTGCTCCTGGAAGTCCTGGAGGCTTGCATGATTATTATTCGAATGGAGACTACTGGTGGCCGAATCCGGATACGATGGACGGACTTCCGTATATTCGCCGCGATGGTGAAAGTAATCCTGGCAATTTCGATCACCATCGGAGCACGCTGCGGCTTATGAGGTCGCATGTGGTCAGGTTGGCTTCGGCCTATCGGATTACGGAGGACGAACGGTATGCGGCAAAAGCGATACAGCTTTTGAAGGGGTTTTTCTTGGATGAACAGACCCGAATGAATCCGCATCTGCTGTACGCCCAAGCGATTCCTGGCGTATGCGAGGGAAGGGGAATCGGGATTATCGATACACTCCACTTGATCGACGTTACGGTTGCCGTAAATGCTTTACAATCGGCATTATCTGTGGAGGAATCGACAAGGTTGGGCCTCGTGGATTGGTTCTCCAGTTATTTGAATTGGATAAGCACGCACCATCAAGGTATTGAGGAAAGGGACGCGTCCAATAATCATGGGATCTGCTGGTTTGTGCAAGCAGCGGCATTTGGAAGGATGACTGGAAATCAACAAATGCTTGCTTATTGCCGGGAACAATTCAAGACCCGCCTGCTGGCTGAACAAATGGATCAGAACGGCAGTTTGCCGAGGGAATTGGCGCGAACTAAGCCTTACGCTTATTCCATCTTCGCATTGGATAATCTGGTCACTCTCTGCCATATTCTTTCGACTCCGAACGATAACCTATGGGATTATCAATTACCCGATGGAAGGGGAATTCGGAAGGGAATCGATTTTCTGACACCCTATTTGATGAATAAAGCTGCATGGCCTTATAGACATGATGTGGAGTGCTTTGAAGAGTGGCCTGTCGGGATATCATTTCTATTATTCGCGGGGCTTGCTTACGAATCTGATGATTTGCTGAAGCTGTGGCACGAGCTTGATAAAAGCCCGACGAGTTCAGAGGTGCGTCGAAATATGGCCATCCGACAACCGCTGCTTTGGTTATAAGAATGTGGGGGCAAGGCCGCGAAGGGATGTCTGGTAACTGAGGACACTCCCTTTTTTACGTTTACATCCATATTTGAATAGCCAGATTAGGTAATGAGGGTGTGGAGTTTCGATTTTAAAGATGAAATTACGATTATGAAGATTTATTATCTCCATGATTTATTTAAAATTGAGGGAGAGTGCGCACTCGACGACAATGAAAGGAGTTTAAAGGTTAATAGCGATTGATTGATGAGGAAATGAAATCAAAGGAGATGTATGAATGGGAAAAAGAAAAAAAGCAGGTATTGTCATGTTATTGGTTAGTTTGTTTCTTGCCATGATCCCTTTTTCAGGTTATGCGGCGGACGCTAAATTGTCGGTCGCGACATCTGGCGTGACGGCGAGTGCGGATGATGGGAACGTACCTGCCAATACGGTGGACGGAAACTTAACGACCCGTTGGTCTGCAAGTGGTGACGGACAATGGATCAATTTCGATTTGGGCTCCGTTAAAAAAGTATCTTTCCTTAAAATCGCTTTTCTAAATGGGGATACGAGAACATCCAATTTTGATATTCAAGTATCTACGGATAATGTTACTTTTACAACGGTTCAGGCTAACGTGACGAGCAGTTTGAATACAAGCCTGCAGATTTTTGATTTTCCGGATGCAGACCCCGTCCGTTATGTGCGGATTGTTGGACATGGCAACTCTGTCAACGCATGGAATAGTTACACAGAGGTTGAAATTTACGGAGACATTTCTGTAAGCGCTTCCGTAGACGCGAAGTTCTCCGTCCCCGGGTCTTCCGTGACCGCTAGCGCGGATGATGGGAATGTGCCTGCTAACACGGTGGATGGAAGCTTAACCACACGCTGGTCTGCTAACGGCAATGGGCAATGGATCAAGTACGATTTGGGTTCCAGTGTCAAGGTCGCCTTCATTAAGATCGCATTTTTAAGCGGGGATACAAGAACTTCCAGCTTTGATATTCAAACATCCACCGATAACGTGAATTTCACAACGGTTCAGTCCAACGTGACCAGCAGTTTGAATACAAGCTTACAGACATTTGACTTCCCAGATGTAACGCCAGTCCGTTATGTGCGAATTGTTGGACATGGCAACTCCGTCAACGCATGGAACAGTTATAATGAGGTAGAAATCTATGGTACTGTTCCAGTTACACCTGGTGTCCCTGTTTCCACATCCGGAGAGTTAGCTTCGGCTTTAAGCAATGCGAGTGCGGGTACGACAATCATACTCGCTAATGGGACCTACTCACAAACAGGCCCCTTCGTCTTGAGCAACAAAAACGGCACAGCGAGCAGCCCCATCACGATCAAGGCGGCTAATCAAGGGCAGGCAATTATTTCTGGCGGGGCGTCTCTCCAAATTCAAAACTCGTCCAATGTCGTTATCGAGGGGCTTAAATTTACAAACTTAGGAAATACAGCTCTTCTCTTAGATGGATCCAATAATATTCGAGTTACTCGAAATCAATTTGCACTACAAGCAACCGGAGGAACCCTAATCTGGCTTCAGGTTAGCGGTGTCAATAGTCATCATAATCGAATCGACCATAATGACTTTGGTCCCAAGAGCGACATGGACCCTCTTATTGCCTATCAAGGCGATAATAACGGGAACATTTCTCAGTATGACGTCATCGAATATAATTACTTTCATGATGTGGGGCCATGGGTTGCTAATGGCAAAGAAACGATACGACTTGGATTATCGGGAATCTCCTTGTCTAATGGGTTTAATACCATACAGTACAATCTATTTGAGAATTGCGATGGCGAACCCGAGATCGTTTCGGTGAAAAGCAGTAATAACACGGTTCGTTACAATACCTTTAAGACATCCAAAGGAGGACTAACATCAAGACATGGGCATAACAACTCATTTTAAGGAAACTTCTTCCTTGGCGATGGTGTAGAAACGGAAGAAGCGGGCATCCGTATTTATGGCAACGACCATAAGATATACAACAATTACATGGAGAATCTTACGGCTAACGCCATTATTCTTGACAATGGTAATTACGATGGAGGTACGAGTGGGTATCCCTCCAATCCAACGGCTGATGACTTGAGAGCGCAGTGGAAAATTTACAGAGCGCAAGTCGTCAACAATACGATTGTTAACAGCACGACGGGAATTGTTGTTGGTTCCAGTAAAACGTATGCTACTCAAGACAGTAGAGTGGCTAATAATATCGTGAAAAATTCCACGGGCACTCTCTATGATGAAGTTGTGACGACCAACACCATATTCGAAGGGAATATTGGGTTTGGCAGTACAGTAAGCAATAATAGTTCGAGGACGGCTGCCCAAATTTGGGGAATAAATCCATTGCTTACAACTGTAAACGGGTTGCAAAAATTGTCTTCAGGCAGTCCGGCAATCAACGCTGCAGTGGGAACCTACACCTATGTGTCAGAGGATATGGATGGGGAAGCACGCTCCACCACTGATATTGGAGCAGATGAACGGTCTTCAACCACGTCCTTTGGGAAACATCCGTTGGTGGTAACAGAGGTTGGACCGAATGCGCCTTAGGTAACGAATAGATCGTTTACCGATCTGGCTTAAATTAAGATCGCATCAGCTTATGGCTGTGCGGTCTTTTTTCCAGTCCCCTAACCGTAAACCGTTCAACCGTCTGTTGATTCTCCATATAGCCGCTTCTTCTCCAAGTAGCCAAACAATTAATGTTCACCCACCTGTGAACATATTTTTGATTTTCTACCTGCCCTCGCACTCAACTTTCTACAATAAACACCGTTAAAGGAGCACGTCCATCTCATGGCACAATCACAGGCAAGCCGCACCCTTAGTTCTTCTATGAGCATCCCAAATTCAACCCGCGCACGGTCTCACCAGATTTTCGCGGAACGAGGAGCCTCTATTTCCCGCTTTCGAAACCGGTAAAACGCCAAAATGGCGCCCCCACGTTCCGTTTACCGGCCCAGAGTCGGCATAATCACCGAAATAGCGGCTGCTCGTTCCCTATGATCCGCAGATTAGCAGCTTATATGTCCGAAATCACTCCACAGAGTTGGATTCGACCAGCTGTATACCAGTATTTGAACAGATTTCTATTTACCTGCCATCGCACCAAACTTTCTGCTATACACTCCGATAACAGAGCACGTCACATGGTTTACGACAGGTCAATCAACTATGTTAAACCACCTGTGAACATTATCTTGATTATCTACCAGCTCTAAGTACTTTTCCAATAAAACTTGATAATGTTGGAAAAGGCAAGTAGAGTTGTAGGGTAGAAGTTGATAGTAGGGGGTTGTTTTTTTGAAAAAACTGGGTATTGCAATGCTAGTCGTCTCTGCGATAGCTCTTTTGTCGGCATTTACGATTCCATTCTTCGTTCATACCGGAGGTGGGATTGCTCGTTGGATAGCTGGTCTTCTCATCGTTAGCGAGATTGCGTTCTGGACAGGCGGCATCATTCTTGGTAAAGAAGTGGCGAGAAAATATAGACGGTACTTAAATCCTAAAAACTGGTCGCGAAAACAGCATAAGTCGAGTAACGATGGAGAATAAAAGAAAAGATACTTCCGCGAAAGTTTAGTTTTTTTCTTATTTTCAGGTATACTATAACCTGCAGATGAAAAAGGGGTGGTCCAATGTTTACAATGACAAGTTACACTGTGGAATTAGTGAAAGATCCATTTAAGATATTGACGGGGCAGCGATATGAGTTTCTCATTGATATTGAAGTTGAGGAAGATGACGAATTATACTCGGAAAGCGGATTATATATCAGAGCGATCTATAACGTGGAAGAGGAAAAGTCTGGAATTATGAAATCCGAGCTTTACGAGAAAACGACACAACTCTATCTAGATTTTGATCTAGAGGATGATGAAGTTGCCGCAGTAGAAGCGTTTTGCAAAGAGCACGTTCATGAAGGAAATGAATAAGTAAGTGAACAGCCATTCGAGATGCATGCATCTTGGATGGCTGTTTTTCATCCTATTGAATCAAGTATCAACATGGGCAACTTCACCTCTTCAAACAGATTTTCCCAATGGTTCAACTATTATTCACCCAGAATGATCTGTTTAGCGCCGTGTGTATGGCACCGTTCAAATCTTTAGGGCTCATTGTTTCCAAAATAGCATCCGAACATAAAAAGAAAAACCCCTCACGTAGTAAGGGATTTTCATCAAACTAATCAGGTGTACTTCTTATCCTTGAAGGATCTCTTCCACCTTTTGTAGCACATCTTCCGTCAAGCGGATGCCGCTTGCTGCGCAGTTTTCAACGACTTGCTCAGGGCGGCTAGCGCCAACGAGGGCACTTGCTACATTGTTTTGTCTGAGAATCCAAGCAATGGCCAGCTGAGAGACCTTGATGCCAAGCTCATCGGCGATTCCAGATAATTGTGCCACTTTGTTCAATGAAGCTTCGTTTAATTGCTTGTCGCTCCAATTCTTGCTGCTTGCTCGGCTATCAGCTGCGATGGGTTGTCCTGCACGATATTTGCCTGTAAGAAGCCCCTGTGCAAGCGGCGAGAAGACAACTTGACCGAATCCCTTAGCCTCGCCAAGTGGGATAATTTCTTTTTCGATGTAGCGATTGAATAGGTTGTAGATCGGTTGATTGACAATGAGCTTATCTAACAGAAGCTTGTCTGCGATTGCGTAAGCTTCAACAATCTGAGCTGGCGTCCATTCGCTGACACCGATGTAGAGCACCTTGCCTTGTGTGACTAAATCGTCCAATGCGCGCAAAGTTTCTTCTAGCGGAGTTTCAGGGTCATAACGGTGGCAATAGTAAATATCAATGTAATCCGCATTCAGTCGACGTAGACTGGCTTCGGCCTGTTCTTTAATATGCTTGCGGGATAAACCGCGATCATTAGGACCATCGCCCATCGTATTAAAAACTTTTGTGGCTAGAACATAGGATTCCCGTGGATAGGAAGAGAGTGCTTTGCCCATCACTTTTTCTGCTTCACCACGTTCGTATACGTTAGCTGTATCAAAGAAATTAACTCCCAAATCATAAGCTTGTTCAATCGAACGGACGGCAGGATCATCCCCGACGTAACCGCCGTATGTGAGCCAACTGCCAAGACTGATTTCACTGACTTTGAGACCGCTGTTACCGAGTTTGCGATATTGCATGATTGTTAACCTCCTAGTGCAATGTGGGATAAGTACTATCTATTAGTATAAAGACATTCCCTGGTTTATGTAAGAACTGACAAATAGGTGATTTAGTTACCTGGAGGTGTGACGCTTACTTCGAGGTAAGTATAAACGTGATCGGGAATGAAGGGAGATAAAGACAATCTGCTCTGTAGCCAAGCGCCATCTTTTAACGTAAAATGACTGTGAAAGGAGGAGGTATTCATGTTAGCTTCCCTATTTGTTGGTATCGTAGCCATAGAGCATATCTACATTCTAATTTTGGAAATGTTTTTATGGACGACACCTCGCGGTTTGAAAGCATTCGGCATGACGAAGGAACAAGCCCAGGAAACCAAATCTCTTGCTGCTAATCAAGGCTTATACAATGGATTTCTTGCTGCTGGTCTTATTTGGGGGCTCGTTCATCCTGATGCATCTATTGGTCGTTCCATTGAGATCTTCTTCTTAATCTGTGTCATTATTGCTGCTTTGTATGGCGGGGTAACAGCGAAAAAGTCAATTTTACTGGTACAGGGGTTGCCTGCTGTTATCGCTCTTCTTTTTGTCCTTTTGTAAGATTACAACACGACATAAGCAAACAGTCATCCACAAGACTTACATAAGCAAGGATTTTTAGCCATAAATAAGGGAAGTCCCTATAGCTGCCGGGGACTTCCCTTATTTATTAGGCATACCTTACTACCTTATTTTTGCCGCTCGTTTTTGCTCGATACATGGCTTCATCTGCCTGTTTGATGAGCTCCTCGGCACTCAGGCCGTTCTTATACTTGCTGTAGCCGATACTTGCGGTTACAATCGTCTCCTTTTCGATACGACTGCGAACACGTTCTGCAAACGCATCCATTTTGACACTAGGATCTGTGACCATGACGACCATCTCTTCTCCACCGTACCTGCCTGCAATGCCGCACTCCTCGGCTTCTTCTTTCATAATCAGCGCAACCTGCTTGAGCACATCGTCACCCATCTGATGACCTTGGGTATCATTTAGCTTCTTGAAATTATCAATGTCGCTAAACAGTATGTACACGGGCAAATGCCGCCCAACATATTGGGTAACGCGATTATAGAAAAATTTGCGATTATATAGACGGGTAAGCCCGTCCGTTATGGATGAATTGTAAATGGCCTGCATAAGCTCTACGACACGTTCAAATAACAGCATAAACAATAAAAAATAATAAATAATTGGTAAGACATTAGCTGCTATGGATAATAACGGTTGAACATTCCCATACATATAGGCATTTACAAGGTGGACGGATTGAATGAAAAAGTAAACCGTCAATGCCATTTGATATTTGACCTGTTGGCCAATGTACGGAGGGATCGTATAGAAACAAAGAAAGATCAGGACAAATACATAGAGCTCGAGACCAATATCCTGAAGCAATCTAACTTGCTCATGGGTGCCGTTATACATATTTGGCACACTGAAATGAAGGATAGAAACAACTAAACCCATAATCATTAAGCCATAGAAGAAGATGTACTGTTTACGATTCGTGCGATTGTATAACTGATAGATCCCCATATTAATAAGGATGAAGGAAATTATTTTAAGCATTAGCAGCATGTAGGCGGTTAAACTAGTATCTATGCCGCTAAGTGTTAAATATAACTGGAGAATGTAATGAATGCCTACGATAACTAGTGAAATGGTCATCGACATGTAGCCTTTTTTGCGACGGTCTAGAAATAATCGAAGAGAGATCACGAACATAAGGGCAACAATGACAACGATAATGGCATTCGATAATAATGAAGCTAAATCACCGAAAAGCAGATCAACAACGTTCATACTTTCCTCCAAAATCCCCTGTTTTTCGACATGTAATGACTCTATTATAAAGGAAAATACGAGAGAGGGATAGAATCGATTGTAAAGGCTCGAAGGTGTTCTCTTTTCTATTCGGCACACACAAGTTACAATAAGAAGGTAAGCTCAAGGATTTGGGAGAGGGGCTCATGCAATGAACATCTTGCAAGCATTGTTTTTCCCCCCGGAACAGCCGGGTGGGGTGTCATCCATGGTTCCCTATATATTGGACCGTTTTAATAAAAAAGGCTGGGAAATGGAATTATTTTCGCTACCTAAGCGGATTCGTGGCAAGGGTACTGAGGAAGTGGAGTTCGTCACTTTTGATTGGCGGAAGTATGCCGGAAACCCGATCGTTGATAAATACATTCAGACGTACAAGGATTATGTTTGGTGGACGAAGCTGAGAATTTCCAAGAAGTATGATATCATCCATGCCCACCATCCGATTGCGGCACTTGCCATGAAGCAGATTTATCCGGAAACACCCGTCATCTTGACCATTCACTCCAGTTTTGAGAGAGAGCTTATTTTGAATGGACGCATTCAGGAGAATGGCGTGGAGCATCAATTCCTAACTCAAATTTACGGGGAGCTTGAAGCAAGAGTCGATCAGATGATCACGGTCTCTAACTCGTTCAAGCAATATATGGCGGAATATGTACAGGATAGTGAACGGATTGGCGTTATTCCAAATGGTTTTGATGAAAAGCGTTTTCGTCCGATTTCACATGAAAATCCAGTTACGCAGTTCATAACCGTTTGCCGTTTAGTGCCTGCCAAAGGGCTCGATACGCTGCTGATTGCTTGCGGAGAGCTGAAAAAACGCGGTCATCCCTTCGTTTTACATATTATAGGTGATGGACCAAGCCGAGAAGAACTTGAGAAGCTGGCGATTCAGCATAATATTTATGAAGAAACGATTTTCTACGGCTATATGCTGCATCCAGAAGAGTTTATGCCGTTCTTCGATGTATTTGTTCTGCCATCGCGAGCAGAGGCATTCGGCTCTGTATTTGCGGAGGCAGCACTATGCTGGTTAGCGCTAATCGGAACCGACGTCGGAGGGATTGCTGAGCAAATCGAACATGGACATAACGGCTTGCTTGTGCCGGTTGGTGATGCGATGGCGCTTAGCCATGCTTTGGAAAAAGTTGTCATTGATCCGACTTTCCGCTACAATTTGGCACGAACTGCTTGGGAAAAGGCGAAGAAAACCTACTCATTGAATCGCGTACTGCGGCAGCTGAAAAGTGTGTATGAAAGTTATCAAGTCGCTGTACAACCAAATGACGATGATAGTGCGGATAGTGAAAAAAGCTGAATAGGAAGGCGTTAGAGCGATGAAACGACTGCGGTTTATGCATGCCGCCGACCTGCATCTGGACAGTCCGTTCAAAGGCATGTCGGCGCTGCCTGAACGGGTTCGTGAGCGAATACGAGAATCAACGTTTGAAGCGCTCAAGGAACTCGTGGCTTTAGCGATACAAGAGCAGGTAGATTTTGTACTCATTAGTGGGGATGTTTATGATTTATCCGATCGTTCTTTGCGCGCTCAAATTCGCTTCCAGAAAGCACTGGAGCAATTAGCTGAGCAGGGAATTCCTACTTACATTATTCATGGTAATCATGACCCGGAGGATGGACGTGCCGCGAAACTAGATTGGCCGGCAGCAGTCCATTTTTTTGCGTGCGATCAAGTGGAGACGATTAACGTGGAAAAGCCGCATCGCGGCGTCATTGCCCAGATTCATGGCATTTCGTATCGAAGCTCGGCGGTAACGGATAATTTAGCTGTTAAATTTAGAGCAGGCCGAGAAAACGTCTGTCAGATCGGCCTATTACATACGAATGTCGACGGTGATCCCGGTCATGATAATTATGCCCCTTGCAGCAAGCAAGATTTGCTTGAAGCGGGTATGAACTACTGGGCGTTAGGCCATGTACATACGAGGAATGTGCTTCATCAGCAGCCAGCGATTGTTTACCCAGGGAACCTGCAGGGTCGAAGTATTCGGGAAACAGGACCACGCGGGTGTTACATCGTCGATATGTCTGAGGATGGACGAGCTGAGCTAACCTTTCATGCGTTGGATCAGGTTCGTTGGTTCCTAGAGCGGCTGTCTGTGGCAGGCATACAGACAGAGCAGGAATTGAAAGACCGGCTCGGAGAGCAGCTTGAGCGGATTCGGACAGAGGCGGACGGGAGAGATGCCGTCGTCCGTCTTGTTCTGGAAGGGCGTAGCGCGGTGCATAGCTTGCTGCGTAAAGGGCGGGCTCTACAGGAGCTGACCGCCGAGCTGCGTGAGGATGAAGCCGAGCGGAGCCGCTTCGTCTGGGTGGAATCGATCGAGGACCGAACGGCAAGTGAGCTCGACCTCGAGGCCTTACAGCAGGAGAAGAGCTTCCTTGGCGACCTCCTGCGGTATTCGGCTGCGCTGCAAGTCGACGACGAAGCGCTTGCTTTGTTTGCAAGCGAGGCATTGGCCGCGCTGCAGAGCTTGCCGCAAGCAGCCGGTGACCCGGCTGCGGCGGAGCCTGAACGGCTGCGCGAGTGGCTGCGCGCCGCACAAGAATTAGCCGCGGACCTGCTGTCCGCGGATGGGGGGGGACATGGATGAGAATCGTATCCATGCAGGTTCAAGGCTTCGGCAGCCTGCGCGAGCGGCAGCTTGATACGGACAGCCCGCTGGTGCTGTTCTACGGCGCCAACGAAGCGGGCAAGAGCACGCTCATGGGCTTCGTCCGCGCGGTGCTGTTCGGCTTTCCGACTCGTCAGAGCCGGTTGGAACGATATGAGCCGCTGGGCGGCGGCGCCCATGGAGGCGCGCTAACCCTGCTCGATGAGCAGGGTCAGCTCATTCGCGTCGAGCGCTATGATGCGCCCGCCGCAGGCGGCAAACGAGCCTCTGCGGGGCTCGTTAAGGTCACCCTCGGTGATGGCACCACCGGGGGCGAAGACCTGCTGAACACGCTGCTGGGCGGCCTATCGGCCGACCTCTTCCGCAGCTTGTTCGCTTTCGGTTTAACCGAGCTGCAGGAGCTGCGCACCCTGCAGACCGACGAGCTCAGCGGCTATCTGTATAGCGCTGGGCTTGGTGTGAGCGGCTCGGCCATCATGGAGGCCGAGCGCAAGCTGACGGCGCAGGCCGACGGCCTATACAGACCCCGCGGGCGCAATCAGGAGATGAACCGTCTCCTGAAGGAACTTGAGGGTCTGGAGCAGTCGCTGCGCCGCAGCCGGGACCCAGCAGCCGACTACGATCGGCTGCTGGCGGAGCGCCGCTCCGCGGAGGAGCGCATTGCTGCCCTGGAGGGGCAGCAGGAGTCGCTGCGCGCGGAGCTGCACAAGCTTGGCCTGGCCGGCAAGGCGCGCAGCGGATGGATCCGCTTGCGCCAGATCGGCCAGGAGCTTGCGGCGCTGCCTGCGCTGGCGGGCTTCCCCGAGCATGCCTCGGCGAGGCTTGATGCGCTCGAGGCAGAGCTGGAGCGCATCCATGCAGAGCGCGCTCGGCTCCTGCTGAGGCAGGAGAGCCTATCGAGCCAACTGCGCGCCATAGAGCTTGTGCCAGATCTGCTCGAGCATCAGATCGAGCTGAATCATTGGCTGGAGCAAGCAGCCACATATGAAGAGAATAAACGCAGCGTGGATCAAATGCGTGTGGAACAGGAGCACCAACGCGCGCAGGTAGACAGGCTGCTTAAACAGATAGATGTTCACTGGGAGGAGACAGATTTAGCCTCTTTCTCGGTAACGATTTCCCTGCGTGAACAGGTACGAGCTTACAAGGGACGGTTTCACAAGTGCCAAGAGAGTGAGCTGCGCGTCAGAACAGAGTTGGAGAGTCTGCAGCAGCAGGTCATTCGTGTCCATGAAACGGTAAGGAGCTTGGAATCCGATTTACATAAAAGCGGGGTAAGAACAGATGGTTCAGCCTCTCCCGGTTGGGGAGGAGCAGATCCATCTTCCACCTTGCAGAAAATAGCGAGAGATTATGCCAGGTGGCAGCTGCTTGTGAGAGAGCTTGCACATCAAAAAGAACGCGATGCTGTGGAAAACCAGTTCCAGCTTAGTCTGGAAGAAGCAGCGAAAGCTGGCAAAACGGCCTCACGGAGACTACGTCAACGCATCGTTGTCATTACCGGCCTATTGGCCGTCTTGACGCCATTATTGCTGTTATGGCAGGGCAGCTGGGTGGCGGCTCTCTGTGCCTTTCTTTTATTTGCTGGTGCTGCGCTCTATTTGCTTGTTTCTGATCGTGCGGAGACAGAGAGTCGCTCTTCACGAGCGATGACTTCATCCCCGATCAGGGATGAAAGTCTGAGCGATGAACTTCGCTTGCTGGAGCGCCGCCTGCAAGAACAAATCCAGCCTTTTGCCCAGCAGCAAACGGGCTATGTTGAAGCTGCGGCAGCATCTGCTATCGATTCTCTGAAGCCGGGCCGTTCCGCATCAATTTCTCTTGAGGTACTCCAGCCTCAACTAGATGCATGGATGCGTGAAGCTGAACAAAATAAACAACAACGCAGCGAGCAGCTTCGTAAGCTAGAGAAGCTGCAGGATACGAAGGAGATGCTGCAATCTCTTCGGCAGCAAGAAGATCAGCGCAGTGGATATTTCGAGCAGCTTGTGATGGAGTCAGATCAGCTCCAGTCGGATTGGAGTCATTGGCTGCAATCGCTGGGACTAAGTACACAGTTATCAGCCGACGCCCTGCTAGAAACCATCCAGACGATTGAGCAAGGGCAGGAAAGTCTTCGTCAGCTTCATAAGCTGGAGTCCAAGCTTGAGACATTAGTAACAAGCATCGATCACTACGACAAAACAGTCGGTTCACTCCTTCGGCTTTCACCAGCGGTACGTCAAGAGCCCGTATTCGCGCTCAAACGCTGGAAAGAACAGGAGCAAGAACAGGTGAAGCTGCTTGCGGAGAAAAAGCATGGCGAGCAGCTATATTCGGAAACCGAGCAAGAGCTGCAGCTTCTACAGACCAACGAGCAGCGTACTCAAGGCCGTTTGGACCAGCTTTTACAGGAAGCGTCAGCCTGTGACGGTGAAGAACTGCGTATTCATCAGAGAGAGCAAGAAGAACGCAGAAAACTGACAGAAGAACAAACATTGCTGGAATCCTCGCTCGAAACGTTACTTAGCCGCTCATTACTTGCCAGCTACACCGAGCTTTTGGAAACCCATGGAGAAGAGGATATCGCACTTCAAATGGCATCTCTCCAAGGACAATTAACCGATGCCGCCCATGAAACGAATGAACTTCGAGAGGTTGTTGGCAAGCTAGCGGGACAAATTGAGAAGCTGGAGCAAGGATCGGAACAGGCAGATCATCTTCTCCAAGCTGAAGCTTATCGAGCTACCATACGACAGCAAGTAGATCAATATGCCGTAGCTTCCTTCGCCTCTCTGCTTATGAAGAAAGCCCGCGATGTTTATGAGCATGAACGTCAGCCCGGCGTGCTTTTGCGAGCATCGGATTACTTTGCGAAGATGACGAACGGTGCATTCACCCATGTCAAAGCACCATTCGGAGAACAGCGTTTAGTGGCAATACGAGCAAATGGAGAGTCGCTTGATACGAGTCAGCTTAGTCGGGGAACGGCAGAGCAGCTCTACTTATCCATGCGTTTCGCACTCGTCGAGGAGTATGCTGGAAAGGCTATTTTACCGCTGGTGATGGACGATATTCTCGTCAATTTCGATGAGGAACGGATGGAGAGCTGTTTGCGTGTTCTTGCAGACTTAAGCAGCAGGCATCAAGTTCTGCTCTTTACCTGTCACGGCCACGTGCGAGATGCGGCAGCGAGAGTAATTCCTGGAAATTGCTTAATTCGTTTGTAGAAGCGTGCACAATGGAGGAATCGAAAGTGGAATCAGGAAGCGATAAGAAGAAAGACCATCGGGAAATCACTTATCAGGTCGGATGGAAGAAAGGGAAGATCGAATGGAATGAAGGGGCATCGGAAGCTTTAGCGGTCAAATCATCCATGGAAGATGAGGGTCATGATGGAGAAAAGCGTCTCCAGCTGTTTTGGCTCCCAGCCATGAGTCTTCCAAGTTGGCTGCTTCTCCCCTTACTTTATTCGCTTCCCGTCTTCTGTTTTCTATTAACGCTTGTTCTCATTTATGGGTTGCGTCATGGCTAGCAGCAAGTAAGGATTGAATGAAGGGGGATCAGCTTTATGAACATGCTATTAGCCATTATAGGTGGCCTGCTGGGCCTTTTTGTAACAGGGGTTGCTATATATACAGCTTGGATGGTTCATCAGCTTTGGAAACAGCAGGCGGCAGCCCCAAAACCAGCAGGTCAGGTGGAGATTGCCGTCAAATACTTTTCCAAATGGACGGTCTTTGATTACGCGGTCATTTTATTATTTATCATTGGGCTTTTACTATTGGTAGCCGAGTTATTTGCTGTTTGGCGAGATCAAACGGTTATTGCCAATTTCCATTTCTCCTACCTGCTCACAGGAATCATTATTTCTGCTATGGGCATGCTTCTGTTGTTTGTACGATTGGTTGTCGTTCTTGGTTTTATTCAGTCAGGTGCCTTACATCGCACGGTTACGGTTGCGCCAGATCATCAGAACGAGCCAGACAACACTGATAAAGCCGAATAAGGGATACAAAGCGGAAAGCAGTATTTTGAAACCAATTTGACTTATCACGTAGCTTAGCGCCAGGATACTGATCAGGATAACCTTCGGGTTTAGTTTCATGCGCTGCTGAAGCTGCTGGGACAAGCCGTAGGCGTCAGCAATAAAGGTTGTGAAAATTTCACCGTATATAACGAGTAAATAAGCAACTTGCGGCACGGACCCAAGTCGGGTAATAATATTTCCCATTGGGATTTCGAATTGTGCAATACCTGGCATTTGTGCAGAGAGTGCGTAGTGTGCTGATAATAGAAGCAGACCAATGCCTGCACCGCCAAGCAGTCCGCCCCAGTATAGAACAGATCGATTTTGAATAGATGCTCCCATCGGAACGAGCACGGCTTGGGCCATCGCTAAGTTAAAGGCGGTATAGAGGAATGGTGCGAACCATATTTTTTCTAGTGGATCATCGCTTGTAATGCGCAGCCAGTTTCCTGAAGATGGCGAATGCCATGTATAAATGACGATGACTAGGCTGAAGAGCAGCATGATGGGGACGACGATTGAATTCACGGTCATAATGGCGCCAATTCCGCGGGACAATACGAAATAGGCGAGCACCAATGTCACGAAGAGTCCTGTTTGGTAAGAGAGGTGCAGCTGTTCCTCAAATACCGTTCCGCCTCCGGCGAGCATGACGGTTGTAATTCCAAATAGAACGATCATCATAAACAAGCTAATGGCGTTACCGATTCTTTGGCCAAAAATGGCACGATTCAAATCCTCATAAGATGCGGCTTTTAGATCATGAGCCATCAGCATGAGTTTAATACCAATCCATATGAAAAGTATGCTGGATAAAGCAATCGTCAACGTGGCGAGCCAGCCGTAACGTGTGAAAAATTGCAGGATCTCCTGTCCAGAAGCGAACCCTGCTCCAACAACCGTTCCAATGTAGGTAAAGGCAACACGGACGATCTGTGAACCTGTTCGCATAGATTGCCCCGCTTTCTTTCGTTTGATATAGTACAAGGTATGTTCGTGATCCCATGCGCATGACTGGAACTTGGGGCAAGCTGTCGTTTCTGCTAAAATGGGAATGAATAAGACGAAGTACAATGCGGGAGTGAGTTTTTTGTGAAGGAATTTCTATATGATTTCATAAGTCATTATGGATATATTGCTTTATATATTTTGCTATCTGCCGGAATCGTTGGGGTACCCGTACCAGATGAAACCCTAATGGCTTTTGTGGGTTCGTTAACGGCACCTGGAGGTCCCTTTGATTTTGGAACAACGTTAATTGTAATTTACGCAGGCACGATGACAGGGATGGTTGTTAGTTATTTAATCGGTCATCGTGTGGGAAAACCCTTTCTTTACCGGTATGGCAAATGGTTCAAACTAACACCGAACCGGATTGAGCGGGCTGAAGGCTGGTTTAAGAAGTATGGGCTCTGGACTGTTTTCTTTGGGTATTTCGTGCCGGGGGTTCGTCATTTCACCTGTTATTTGTCAGGCGTAAGCGGGGTCAAGTTTTATAAGTATTTGTTCTTCGCGGGTACAGGAGCACTGCTGTGGTGTACAACCTTTTTAACATTAGGGCATTTTATTGGCAGTAACTTGGAGGGTTTATTCCAATTAATACATAAATACATGGGAATAAGCTTAATGACTATAGCGGTTATAGCCATTATTGGAACAGCCCTTTACTTCCGATTCCGGAAGCGGAGAGCGGTTTGATTCCCAGACACATGAAATAAGACCATGAGTGTCATCCTATAAGAGGAGCATTCATGGTCTTATTTTTGTATTCTTTGTGAATTAATGGTTAGCGAAAAGCTTAATCGATTGGATGGTGCTCTCATTCGGATCAATATCGAGCTTGAGCAGTGTTCCTTGCGACTTGTAGGAGAGAACATAGGTTGAATTAGTGTCCGGTTTGCCTAAAATTGCAATTGCATCTTCCACTTTCTGACCGAGTCGCAATCCGCGAAGACCTGGATCAATCTCCGTGGAATGTACGTCAACGAACTCAAGAACATCCTTCTTATTGAAGCCTACGGAGAAATCCGTGAAGTCATAGACTTGAATGGCGTCTTCATCTGCATCCATAACGAATTGTTTCTTCGCCTTCCCAAAACGTTCGAGTACAACGTCCTTACTCGTTCCGAGCTTCAAGCCCATCAACGTTGGTTTCTCCTGTTGATACGCATCCTCTGCTTTAATCTTCGGCTTGGCCGTTGGCTTCGCACTTGTAGATAATTGCGGGATATCGGTTAAATCCGTTTTGGACGTGCCAGCAACTTGTGCCTCGTGCTTGGCCGTGTCTTCCGGTGTTGGTGAAGGTGCTGCCGTCGCAGTTGATACTACGATCGCAGGGGGTGTGGTAACTGGACTCAAGCTATTTTGTACATGGTTAGTTGGATCTATAGTAGGCTGTCCGGAAGGAGCAGATGACTCTTGGCATCCAGCTAACAGTAATGAAGCAAATGCTACTGGCACAATGCCAAGCATGATAGGTCTAAGCAGGTTGTTCATCGTCATCTATCCTTTCTGCCGAATAATTGGTTTGAAAAATGCAACATTACTAATCATACTGTTTTCTAGTTCTATTTCAATGCATCAAGTTACCCAAATGTGAGCAATTGTAGACAAATTTCAAAATGCTGAACCCTATATACATATAGACACCTTATACAGAGTAAAAGTTTCACTTCAAACAGGGATAATCACAAATTGGGACTTGAAACCTACTTCATCAATATGGTAACTTACTCATAATAGACAGGTTTAGGGGGCTAGAATCATGGAATTGTTAAAACAGCGGATCCTAGAGGTCGGTGTAGTCGTATCGGATCAAGTGCTAAAGCTGGATGCCATACTGAATCATCAGGTTGATCCTGTGCTCATCATGGAGATGGGGAAAGAATTTGCAAGATTGTTTAGAGAAACGAAGCCTGATAAGGTGCTTACCGTAGAATCGTCAGGTATTCCGATTGCCTATACGACAGCTTTACATCTTGAGGTTCCCATGATATTTGCACGTCGGAAGAAGACGTTGACCATGGATCAAGATACATATAGTGAACGTGTACCTTCCTTTACCAAAGGGATTGTTACGGACATTATGGTATCCTCTCATCTGCTTCACAAAGGCGAGCGTGTTCTGCTGATCGATGATTTTATCGCAAATGGAGACGCAGCACGCGGATTAATTCGTATCATTGAAAAAGCAGAAGCTGAACTTGTTGGTGTCGGTATTGCGGTAGAAAAATCATTCCAAGCTGGTGGAAGCTCGATTAGAGAGCGTGGAATTCGTGTGGAATCTTTAGCTCGTATTTCCTCACTGGCGAATGGCCAAATCACTTTTAACTGATTTTACAATTTGTTCATGTCTTCCCTCAAACCGATTTATCCTTTATAATGAGTACATGGTATGAGAGGAGGCTGACATCTATGGGTATCGATAATGGTTCCATTGAATATTTCATGACAAAGCTTGGGGAAGCCAAAACACATTTTGAACGTGCGCTAGATTGTAAACATACAGAGTTTGATGATCTGTATCCGTATATGATCGAACACCCTCAATTTTTCTGGTACAAACGATATGTAGCATGGTCCGAGTTGTTAACAATTGTAAAGCTCTGCACCGAACTGACAATCGAGTGGGAACAACATTTCTCTGCCGCACAAGTGGAGTATATTCAGAAGCGCGTAATGTCTAGCAAAGTCCTTGATTTCTGGTACGAGACGAATGATTCGAAGGAACATGTTAGTTAATTTATGCCCATATAAGGAAAAGGCCAATGGATCCGAAGAGGATTCGTTGGCCTTTTTCTATGATATAAAATGATGTTGGTTTCGTGGTTTAAGCTTGGACTCAGACTCCATTTTCCAAAATGTTCATGCTTTCAATATGCCTTTTCGTTTGTTCAGAACCGAGCTTGTGCAGGGTTCGATATACTTCAGTTAAATAATAATCGTATTCCTGATTGACCTCATTGGAGTAATAAACTTTCCAAGGAAGCCATGAAGTTGCGTAGCTGCCTTGTGAGGAGTTATCGGTTTCCTCGAAAAGCTCTTGAAGCTTATCAATTTCTTCTTCGGTTGCTGAGATCTCGAATTCGAAATTAAGTGCTCCTTTGTCTTCCAGAACTTCCCCCGTGCCAACGTTGATGTAGTACGTTTTTTTATCCACTATAGAACCTCCCATGGAGTAAGTTTGCTTTTTTGTGTTAGCTTTGTTTCGTCATTAGTTAAGTTAACCTCAGTAAAGCGGTTTTATGTAAAGTTTGATCTAAATGCGAATTGGTGTATGCTAAAGAAGTACATATGAAATGTTGGAGGTACGATGATGATATCTGAAGAACAGCTTGATCAATATAGAGTTGAGAGTACATTATTGCGTGTTATTCGGGATGTCAGCCCAACGAATGATGTGCGTGGAATCGTAGTTGCTTGGGATGATGAGAGCGTGTTAATTCGCAAAAAAAACCGCAAAGTAGTCAAGCTCGCACGCAATTATATCTATCAACCATACGAGAACGAAAGACCTCCTGAATTCATGCTTCCACAGGATCCCATCGAACCAGATGGCGTTTCTGATGACGAATAAGGATGCATGGATAGGATCCATGGAGGTTCCTATCTCTGGTATTCGAATGGACTTGGTTAGTTCTCACCAAAGTACTTACTTGCGGATTTGCAGCGAAAATCCGCTGCGTACGCTGAATTCTTCGCCGTGGGGCGGTGGATTCGGCACGCATAAGGTGATGATGAATCGGCAGGTGGACAAGCTGTATAATGAAGCTGATCCGCTTCGTGAGATGGACGAATTCATCCGGCGTGAGGGTTTGAATCCCCAAGAAACAGCGGGTATGCTGACCGCGGCGAAGGTAAAGGACGTTGGCTACAGCAGCTTAACCTGGGAAACGGGCGAAGACGGTGATATCAGCGAATTCGGCCAGAAACTTGCGATGAAGCCAGTGCATGAGCCCCTTCAAGTTTGCTCGTGGGTTACGGTGGGGTTGGGGAATAAAGCAAGAGCAGGAGCTGAACTCCCTGCGGCTTCCTTTTACCCTGGAACGATTAACACGATTGTCGTTATCAATGGTTGCTTAACCGATGCGGCCATGGTTAATGCTGTCATTACGGCAACTGAGGCCAAAGCTGCAGCTCTACAAGCATTAGGTATCCTCGTTGAGGGTCAGCCTGCGACAGGAACGACAACCGATGCCGTACTTATTGCTTCAACGTGCCGCGGCCAGACCTACCGTTACGCAGGTACAGCGACGGCGTTAGGTTACTTGATCGGAAGAACGGTATACGAAGCTATCATGTATTCAGGTCAATTGTATGAACAAACGCCCTACTAATCCGTGTGGATAAGTAGGGCAATTTTAGTTAAGTTCTACGGAAAACTCCGTAGGCAGCTGCGGTTGCAATGGATCCTAGTCCAGATTCATCCTCATCTTCACTTTTGTAGTTCGGATCATGCACAATGGCTTCAGCTTCACCTTCTGTAAGGTGCCTTTGATTGCCTGTATATTTCGGTTCCAAAGCGTTGATTTCTTCCTCATTCATAGGTCATTCCTCCTTTGCGAATAGGGTTAGGAGTGAAGGGAGGAATTATTCACGAATTGTAAAAAGTATCGTTGACTAGCTCTCATTTCCCATGTTATATTAAGTTTTGTCGCAGCTAATATGACTTCGTTCATAGAGCAGCCGTATACGCGATCATGGCGGAATTGGCAGACGCGCACGGTTCAGGTCCGTGTGGGCTTACCCCCGTGGAGGTTCGAGTCCTCTTGATCGCATACCAAACAAAAACCAACCCTTTCAGATACGTCTGAAGGGGTTGGTTTGTTTTTAAGAAACCCTGTTCGTCTTTTTCCATAATATGTTACAATAATTTGAACCCTTACATAAATTGATTTATTCATTTAATGATAAAGGAGTGTTTTCTAATGCACGATCATCCATCAAAAGTTACGAATAACTCGATACATAACACGGATCAAGGCAAATCATCGCATAACCCTGCGGGCCCTAAGACACTTTCTTATATGATGCAGCTCCAAAAAACGATTGGAAATCGCGCTGTTGCGCAAATGATGCAGATGCGAGACCCTCTACAGAAGAAAGAGACTCCTCCGTCAACGGGGAGCAACCAGACGGGCATGCCAGCAAATTTAAAATCTGGTATCGAAAACCTTGCTGGACTGTCTATGGACGATGTCAAGGTGCACTATAATTCTTCTAAACCTTCCGAGCTCAATGCTTTAGCTTATGCACAGGGCAGTGATATTCATATCGGGCCTGGACATGAGAAGCATCTGCCACATGAAGCTTGGCACGTTGTGCAGCAAAAACAAGGCAGAGTGCAGCCCTCTAGACAATTCAAAGGTACGGATGTGAACGACAATCCCGATCTGGAACAAGAAGCTGATGAGATTGGGGCTTTGGCGGAATTGAATAGGAACGAGATACCTGAAGCAGGTGAAACACCAAGTGCAGCTACTCCGTTAACCCCGCCAACTTCTTCATCTAACGGGACTGCACAGCTTTTTGCGGACAAGCATAATGAAGATAGATTGAAAGATGCTCGTACAGCTTCGGGCGTACAAAAAATGCAGCTGGATCATTCCGTTTCTCAAGATACGATGAAAAAACTAGATACCAATATCCAGAAATTAAAGCTTGCGATGACACCTGCCAAAAATTTATTTACGCAAACGAAAGAAGCCTATGACCGATTCATGGTTCAAAGTGGTGACATGGATGAAGCCGCGACACATGCTGGTAATTTGAGAACCATGCTTCTTAATTTGAGAAATAATATTACGCCAGGATTTCAAGAAACAACAGGCAATCCTGGCTCGGGCTTTGATCCTCAAATCGAAATGGATGGAGAAAACTCGGTGCAAAACGAGCTTAGCGCACATTTATTGAAGCTGGATACGAATGCGCGTAAGCTGGAGAGACTCCCTATCCCTTATCAACATGAGGTTGTTCGTATAGAAAGCTATAATAAAAAGCTGGATGATGAAATTGCCAATACACTAGATGCAATTACGGAGAGTCTAGCCGCAATTAAAGATGGGGATAAACCCAAATATGATCCAGACATTTGGTACCGCAATGGCGAGGGCGCAAGTGATAAATACGTGAAGCGCGTTGGGGCGGAATGGAAAGATGCCAAGCCTGATAATTTAGGTGAAGAGGAGGGTCAATATCCTACACTAGCAGAAACGGATTTTGAGTGGGAGTTCAAACTTCCTAATTTTAAAATCTCTGATAAAAATACGGAATTAAATGATGAGAATCAAATTGAAGGAGAGGATACCTACGAGGAAGATATGGATGTCTACGTATCGGTGAAGATACCCGTTAAGTGCTGGGAGCATATTTATGACCGACATTATATACCGACCTTTAAGGGAGACGTTCAGGCGATTAATACTTTTTGGAAAGAAGACCCTCTAACTGCTATCAGTGCTGAGCTGCTGGAGCCAGAGATTAATCTGCTGTTAGACCGAAAAATCAATTTGCGAAATATGATTAACAATGAAAATATAACAGAAAATGTAAATGAATTTGTCAATCAATTATTTTTCCAAGGATCCATTGGGGCAACCTACTCTTATGGAGCGTTTACGGTGGACGCTGTTCTCAAATCCATTGCTCCCCAAGATTCAAATTTGGGATATGGTATTGAGCCTAATGTTTTGAATTCATAGGTGTATAGCGGCTTTCATGAAAACTAGGTATAATACATAGTATAGATTGTACATCATTACAAAGGGGCTGATGTTTCATGGATAGAACGATTACAGTTACACATTCTGGTAGTTTTGCTCATGTGCTTCAAACGTTTGCTATTTCCCTGCTAGTTTCCTTCTTAGGGACATTGATCGGTGCAATTGTCGTTCCACCGTCGATGATTATGCTTTTCATCATTGCTGAGGTAGTCATGCTGGTGGCAGCAATCATCATTCGTGTTCGCGGCAAACATATCGGATACGGCTTTCTTTATGCATTTACTGCGATTTCAGGGGTTACTCTGTACCCAGTTATTATGGCGTATGGTGGTATACTGGGTGCAAAAGCTGTATCTGGCGCGTTCTTCGCGACTGCAGCCATTTTCGGCGGACTTGCTTTCTATGCTCATCGTTCGCAGCGTGATTTCAGCTTTTTAGGCGGCTTCTTGTTTGCAGGAACGATTGGGCTTGTGCTCATGAGTGTGGTCGGTATGTTCGTTAACTTTGGTTCCGCGATGAATCTAGTATGGTCGATGATCGGAATCTTGATATTCAGTGGTTGGGTTCTCTACGATGTGGCTCAATACCGAAACGGTGTATCCGCAGAAGAGGTTCCACTCGCAGCATTAAATATTTATCTAGATTTCATTAATCTCTTCTTGTATATCTTGAAGTTCCTAGCCTCAATTGTAGGGTTAAACAGGGATTAAACAGATCGTCTGAAACATCAAAAAGCACTATCGTATCTCACCCTAGGGTGGGAATCGAAGGTGCTTTTTTTGTTGAAAGCTATCTTAGGAGATCGAGCTCAGGCTTGATCTGATCTTGTACGGAATGAAAATAGGAGATATCTCCGCGGAAGCTTCGATTAATTTCGAGCAGAGTATGCAGGATTTGGATGAGTTCAGCATGGTTCAATCGAACGATGGCTGTCTCCTCCTGCTCGGTTCTGCTCAATCTCACCTCGAGTAGATGATTGGATTCGTCCATTTGAATCTCTAGCTGCTCCGTCAGCAGCATCTGTTTCCACATCCAAGCCAACACCTCTCTCTCTACTTGCTCTAGTGTATGCTTGGATAACGTGAATAGAAGTGTAAAACTAAGCTATGATCAGTGGATTTTAAAGAAACAAGCACGATTTGCTTTCTCAGTTCATACAATTTAATGATCCTATAAGGGGAGAGAGGAGATGACCTATGGCGGCTTGCAGCACATGGACGTATAGAGGGATTTCGTCTTCGGTATTCAAATCCTTACAACAAGTCGGCAGAAAGCAGGGCTTTACGATTCCTAATGCAGCACAAGGCAAGTTCATGATTACGGTGGTTGGCATGAATGTCGGATTCCAATATGCGTGGGATACAAACGCTCATACCTTGTTATTGCAGTGTGATAATAAACCGATGCTGCTCGGTTGCAGCACGATTAAATCTTTTGCAGACAAAATTATTGCGGAGAGTGGCGGCAAACTCGGTTAATCCCCTATTTCCACCTGTCTTTTGCAAGTTTAAGCTCCTATCTCTGTGGTTAAAATAGGGATAGAAGGCAGGTGGACATATGGCAAAAAGCGATGATCTGGTTAAGTACATAACACAGCAAGTCGTCACGTATATAGAAACACCAAGGGAAGTTCGACAGCAGGTCAAAGCCATAAGCAAGGAACAGCGGGAAAGCTGGCAAACACGCTGGTTCGGCATGCTGCCGCTGGCCACACGTATGCTGATTGATCAGGCAAAACCCAAAAAGGTAAAATAACAAAGCCTCTTCACCTATAATCGGGAGATTTACTTCATCCTGATGATTGGTGCGAGAGGTTTTTTTGTTTGTATATCGAATATAGTCAGGGGACGAACGTACTACCAAAAATTGGGGGAAGAAGTCATAATGAAACTTGAAAAAAACAATAAGCTTGTCATGATTGGTGATTCCGTTACGGATTGCGAACGATCAAGACCGATTGGCGAAGGATTATTCGGAGCTTTAGGTAAAGGCTATGTTTCTATCGTGGACGGGCTGATCAATGCAACGTATCCAGAGCTTCAAATTCGTACCGTTAACGTGGGTACCAGCGGCAATACCGTACCTGATCTTAAAGCCAGATGGCAAACGGATGTCATCGATTTGAAGCCGGACTGGTTATCTATCATGATCGGTATTAATGATGTATGGAGGCATTTTGACGTACCGCATCAAAAGGAAAGGCATGTGGGCATTGAAATTTATGAAAAGACGTTAAGGGAGCTAGTCGAACAGACACGTCCTCTTGTCAAAGGGCTTGTATTGATGACACCCTTTTACATAGAGCCGAATCCTCAAGATGCCATGCGTTCCAAGATGGATCAATACGGGGCAATCGTGAAACAGATAGCCGAAGAAACGGGCTCCCTTTTCGTGGATACACAAGCGGCTTTCGAACCTGTTCTTCAGGCATACTACCCTGCCTACATCGCTTGGGATCGTGTCCATCCGAATAACGTTGGTCATACCATTTTAGCTAAAGCTTTTCTTAAAGCTATTGATTTTACTTGGAAATAATGCGGAAAGCCTTAGACCAGCGGTCTAAGGCTTTTTTTACGGAAAAATATGTCCTAACTTTAAAGCATTCTCCAGCAGCACATAACGTGGTCCAACATGATCTAAGGTCAGGTAGGTATCCCCAGATACCCATTGTTGATAACCCAGAATGGCCAGCGGCAGCGTGACTTGACCATCATAGAGCTCTGTGACATAAGTTAACTTTGCTTGAGGGTTCAAAACCTTTTGGAGTTCACTTAGTTTGGTCACCGGAAGCGGTTTTCCTTGGACCCATGGGAGTCGATCATAAGGATCAAAGGCGGGATATAACGCCGTTTGAGCTTTGCTCGACAGATCGGTTGCTTCTGGGTGATCCTCAGTTATCCTCGGGATAGGGTCCTCTTTGAGCGGGAGCAGCTCCCCTGATTTGGCATCCAAATAATAGGTTTGGTCTTGGAGAATTATTTTCCACACAGCGGTTAGTTGGTCCATATAAAGTCGGTCTAAAATAATCGTTTCATTTTGAACAAAATCAGAGTAAGAAGTAGTAGTTGGAATGAGTTCCTGCTGTACCAAAGAACGGTACAGCGTGGTCAAGCTGAATAGCGGATTGTTCCCTGTTCCGTATTCGGTTAATCGGAAGGACCCGTTCTCAGTGGCATGTACGATCATGTAGCCAACATCCTGTCCATGATCGGTGAGGATAACCACCCAGCCATGTGTGCCTGGCCCGAGTGGATAACTGTTCCAGACTGCCGTCTGCCAGCTTTCGAAACCAGATTCTCGAGCGAGAGTTGTTCGCCATGTGTTGATCGTAGCGGTCAAAGAGGATTCGCTCCGCAAATCTGGTAATGGCTTTGTCTCTGTGTTAATAGCTATTGTTTCCCTTGCCGTCTGCGTATAGCTTGTCCGTTCTACGGAGTCACCTGCAGAGGTTTGGAGCGGTATGAATAATAAACTGCCCACACTAATGAAGCAGGCCGCCGTCCATGTTGTCCACAGCTTCATCCTCGTTCACCTACCTATCGTTAACCTCTAGTGGTATGAACCTATTAACCTATTGTAATTCTTATGCCTTAAAAAGATTGTTAGAACCTGTAGTGTTAATTTTGCGATGTTTTAGCGACTGAAGTCAGTTCCTGGGTGTTCGTCCAGCGTTCAAATGAAACAAACCGCAATTGATGACAGATACGACAATACGTGGTTTGTGCTGCCAGTCAATCTCTTGCAGGCGGTTGCGGCATTGGGTTTCGATTTCGTCTCTTTTGTCAGGCTCTGCGCTCAGCAGGAGACCGTTGTAATAAGCTTCCACACGATCGATTTCGCTGCGGTGCTGCTCGTTAGCTTCATCGGCCCAAGTATGATCATATGCACTAACTTTACGCTCGAGCATCATTTCTAGGGCGTTAATGGCTTTCGGCAGTGAAATCGTGTCAGGTAAAATGTGACTATTCGCAGGAAGCTTAGGAGAGAGGCTCTTGGTAAGCATATGTTTATGAAAATGTTCCCGAACTTCGCCGCTATTCAGATGAATAGCGAGAGAATGAATCTCGCTCCGTTTGCGGTCGCAAGCAAGCTCTACCTTGTAATTCACGCAGAACCAGGTGTCATAGACAAGTGGGGCATGATAGGTAGCACTCATTGGGAATGGTTCCTCAAACAAATGAACGAATCGACCGCGCTCACGGACAATAGTGAACATTTGCTCCAAACGTCTACTGCCGAAGGTCACTTCGTCCTGTGGAAGCCGCTGGGAGATGACTGTTGTAGGTACGAAGCCGAAATAGCGGCCGAGAATGCTGTCTGAGTTTCCGTCAGGTGGCTGGGGAGCTTGACTCTGGCCCTGGCCCTGACTAGGCGCCCCCACATTAGGTGGGCTTTTGACAGCTGTTGCCGTGGTCTTCGCTTTAGTCTCTAGCTTCATCTGTTCAGGATCGAAGATGAACTTATAGGTCATCGTTTCGGCAGCAGCCCCTGTTCGTTCGACGAAGCTCCAATAGTAAGGGCGACCTGTCATCTCTCTGTCTGCTTCAGGAGAAAGCTTTGCGGTGACGTATGTTGGTGATTTCTCTAAAATCGTGCAGTTATAAGCTTCAAGAAAACGCATGACGAACGTGTGAATGTTGCGTTTGTTCATGGCCTTACCTCAATGTTTTGCGTGCCGCCAACAGCATCAAGAATGCCTTGGAAAGCTGCCCCGTATACTGGATTTTGTTCAATTTCCGATTTGACCTCGGTAAACGAATGACCTAGCTCATCGATCTTTCTGCGTATATCTTCGCTTGAGCCTGCCTCCATGACCATGCGGAACAACGATGTTTCGAGTGAGCCTTTTTTCTCGATTTTCTCAAGGATGGTATCGAGTTGGCCGATAACCAGCTCAAACATATTGATTTTCTCGTGCAGCAAAGAAAGAATATGCTCTTCAATCGTGTTTCTGGTTGATAGGTTATAGATGTTGACATCATGCGTTTGTCCGAGTCGATGTACACGGCCAATTCGCTGTTCAACCCGCATGGGATTCCAAGGTAGATCGAAATTAATCATGTTATGACAAAATTGTAGATTAATCCCCTCGCCGCCAGCCTCAGTTGCCACAAGGACTTGTACACGATTGCGGAATAAATCCATCATCCAATCTTTTTTACCGCGATTCATACCGCCTCGATAAGGGACGGCTGTTATTTTATGCTCCTTCAAATAATTGAGAAGATATTCTTGGGAAGCGCGGTATTCGGTGAAAATGATGACTTTATCATTAATATCTTGTACAAGCTTCATCGTGGTCTCTGCTTTGGTGTTCGCTTTAATACTGCGAATCAGCTCAACAAGCTCCCATATTTTGGCGCGTTGCGGCGAGTCCTCAGCTGTTTTCTTGAACAAATTGACGAGCGTAATGAATACGGCATCCCGAGAACTGCAAACTTCGCGCTGCAGAGTGATAAGCGAGAGCATACTGCTGAGATCACCAGCACTCTCTTGGTACCTGGTTCGAACGAAATTCGTTACCCCATCGTAGAGTGCCTGTTCATCATTCGAGAGCGTGAGAGGAATATTCCGAACAACCCTTTTCGTATAATGAACACCGCCGTCGCCGCGACGGTTGCGAATCATAACCTTGGATAGCTCCTGTTGAAGCTGACCCTCGTTTTTCGGGATCCTTTTGCCAACCACATAATTGGTTTTGAAGCTGCTATGAATCCCAAGTTGACCTGGTTTGAGCAGAGTGATGAGATTGAAAAGCTCTTTCAGGTCGTTCTGCACCGGTGTGGCGGTGAGCAGTAGGCAATATTTTTTTCGCAGCTCGTTCACGAAGGTGTAATTGGTCGTTTTCTTATTTTTGAGCTTGTGCGCCTCGTCGACGATCAGCATGTCATATTCAAGACCCATGACAATTTCGCGATGCGGATCACGTTTGGCGGTGTCCATGGAGGCAACTATGACGTCGCTTTGCTTCCACATATAGGCTTTTTTATGAGCAACAGCTGGAATGCCGAATTTGCTATTCAATTCCCGGACCCATTGCAGCACAAGGGAAGCGGGTACGAGGATGAGCGTTTTGCGGACCAAGCCGCGGATCATGTATTCTTTTAAAATCAAACCAGCCTCAATCGTTTTCCCAAGCCCAACTTCATCGGCCAAAATAGCCCGACCACGCATCTCGTTAAGCACTCGTTTCGCTGTATCAATCTGATGAGCCATAGGTTCAAGCTGCCCCAGATGAACGAGGCACTGCATCTCGTCAAACGTAGAAATAAGCCCCGATTCTTCCGATTCGTAGGCTAGCTGGTACAGTGTCCAGTCGTCCCAAGGACCACCGCCGCGCACACGATTATCCAGCTCAGTAAACCAGTCCCTCTCAAAGTGCATATCAAGCTGATTATGAATGGGGCGAATGTTCTCTTGCTGTTCATGTTGACGCATCGATGTGCCCTCCTTAAAGTTTTGCGTAGGAAAACTATCTTCGTAAGAATGAGCTGAGTTTACGTTAAAAAATTGAGAGTAAAACAATACTGTGTTTCAGAGCAGGAAAATAGCTCCAAGTTCACTAGTTTTACGTCGAATACGTGTTAGTATGTCCAGAAGAGGCGCTTTCATAACTTTTCCTTGGAAGTTGATGTGAACTGTATCGCAGATACAAGTCCACTAAGTGGCGTGAAACCTGAAATGATGTAAAAAGTACATCAAATTCAGCCTGTAGCAGCGTATTTGAAAGAAATGCTGCAAATACGGCTAATCTGGCAATTACTGCTCATTTCGCGTTGGAACTCGGATATTTGCTGCACAAAACGTCTAATTATAGCTCCACGTGTGGAGGTTTGATTACTCTGAGTAGCTAGCTTTATGCATTTGGAGTTATATGTACTTGTTTCGGATATCATTATCAAACAGCTTGGCACTCCACCGACACTAACATCGTAAGTATGTATGATTTTATGATATGATATAGGTTGTCTTCGGATAGCAAAGTGGGAAAGGGTGCAGAAAGAGATGACGACATGGCGATTCATACATACAGGAGATCGTTCTCCTGCTGAAAATATGGCATTAGATGAAGCAATATTGACCGCCCACAGTGAAGGAATCGTTCCTCCAACAGTGCGTTTCTACGGGTGGAATCCGGCAACGCTGTCGATTGGCTACTTCCAAAAGGCATCGGAAGTCGATCAGGAAGCGGTAGCAAAGGAGGGAATTGGCTTCGTGCGGCGCCCAACCGGTGGGAGAGCCGTGCTGCACGATAAGGAATTGACGTATAGCATTATCGTTGCCGAGGATTATCCAGGCATTCCGCGTAATGTGACAGAAGCCTATCGCGTGCTGAGCGAGGGGCTTTTGCAAGGATTTCGGGCGCTTGGGCTGGGCGCAGAAATGGTGCAGCTCGCGAGTGATGAGGAGAAGGAGAAGTATGCATCCGCCGGATCAGCGGCCTGCTTCGATTCCCCCTCATGGTATGAGCTGGTTGTTGAGGGACGTAAAGTCGCCGGCAGTGCGCAGGTTCGGCAAAAAAATGTCGTGCTGCAGCACGGATCCATCCTGCTCGACATGGATACCGATCAGCTATTTCGGATGCTGCGTTTCTCCAACGAGAAGGTTGCGGATCGGATGAAGACGAGCTTTTTGAAGAAAGCTGTTGCGATTAATGAGCTGCTTCGGGCGCAAGGGAAAGAAGCGGTAACACTCAGACAAGTGGAGGAAGCGTTTCGTCGTGAGATCGCGCTGGGGCTTGGCGTGGAGCTTGTTGAGGAATCGCTAACTCCTTATGAAATTGAGCTTTCTGAGCAACTTGTGCGTGAGAAATATGGCACGGATGAGTGGAATTTGCGTCGTTAAGCGAAAGTGCGCGTGAAAGTGCAAAAAAGCACAGACCTTTCTAAGAAAGGATCGTGCTTTTTTTGTTTAGGCATTTGGGACATCATATATTCATTCAAACATTATTGGGCAAAAGTACGTTCAAACTCACTCTGCAGACTGCGAGTAATCGGACCCGGCGCGCCAGTTCCAATTGCTTTGCCATCAATTTGTAAGATAGGTGTAATTTCCACGGTAGTTCCCGTGATAAAAGCTTCATCAGCCAGCAGAAGCTGCTCTGCCGTAAAGGGTTCTTCTTTAACTGTGATTTCATGTGAGTGAGCTAATCTCAAAACGACAGCCCGAGTAATACCATGAAGAATCAAATTGTTAGCAGGGTGCGTGTAAAGCACGGTATCCTTGATCATCATCAAGTTAGAGGCGCTGCATTCTGTGACAGTGCCACTACGATGCAGCACGACTTCTTGCACCCCATGATCGAGTGCTGCTTGTTTAGCCATGACATTTGGGAGAAGATTGAGCGTTTTGAGATCACATCTCAGCCAGCGGATATCCTCCAACGTGATTGCGTTAATGCCATTATGTATCGTAGCGATGGGTCTGCGCACCTCTGTGCAGTAGGCTAGCAGAATGGGCTCGACTTGAGCAGGGAACGGATGTGCCCGGGGAGCTTCGCCCCTGGTGATTTGCATATAAACAGTACCCTCATTAAGACCATTCTTTTCAATAAGCTGTGTGAGAATATGACCCATTTTTTCAATAGTAAAAGGTAGTTCCATCCGTACTTCACTAGCGGTTCTTTGGAGTCTCTGCATGTGAGCAGCTTGCTCGTAAATTTTCCCGTTATATACTCGGAATACTTCATATATCCCATCTCCAAAATAGTATCCACGATCATCTGGTGAAAGAAGAACGTCCTTCTTGTTGACGAATTCATTTTTAAAGAAATACATATCCAACATCTCCTCAAGTGTTTTCTTATGAAAACTAGCATTAAAAGCTTTTACTTGACCATTGAAAAATTATCGAACAAATGTTCTAAAAAGGAATGAAATATGGTATCCTAAGTAATAGGTTAGCAGAGGATTTAACGATCGTCAAAACGATCTGCATGACTTAACACATCTTGCTAGGTTGAATATTATATTTGGTTATTCTGGGCGCGAAAAAGAGAGAATTAGTAAGTAAGGATTAGCTAGTATGATTAAGGGTTGTCTTAATAGCGGAATTTGGTTCTTTAGTTATTAGAAGATCAATATATAGTGAGGTATAATGGATTTCGCACACCACATATTGTAATTTTACATAAACTTCATAAAGTAACTTTAATTTTAGTTGTAGCTGAATCTGTAGCTTATTGGGAGGGACTTATGCATGGGGATTGTAGAGTCGAATAAGAGGTTGGATGGTTTAAGCGAGAAAATATTTTTGGATCGTTATGCACTGAAAAATGCAGATACGAGTTTCGCCAAGGTGGGGGATACTGTTCTCGTTTTGACGAAGGATGACCCCAAATTCCCAGCCAAAGAAGTTGGAGAAATTGTGAGTCGTGTAGGCGATACCGTTAAAGTAAAAACACGGAGCGGTGAGACTGTTGAATCCGCAGTTGAAAAGCTCACTTTAAATATTGAGAAGACACCGGAAGAAATGTGGGACCGCTTGGCAGGTGCAATGGCATCCGTAGAGGCAACTCCTGAGAAACGTAAAGAATGGACAGATAAATTCAGATACATCCTTGATGATTGGAAGCTTGTACCAGGCGGACGTATTGCTGCTGGTGCCGATGCAAGTGATGAACTGACCCTTTTTAACTGCTATGTTATTCCGTCACCACACGATAGCCGAGGCGGAATTATGAGTACACTCTCGGAAATGACAGAAATTATGTCACGCGGCGGTGGAGTCGGTATCAATCTGTCTTCGCTTCGTCCACGCCGTTCCGTTGTGAAAGGTGTTAATGGATCATCCAGCGGTGCTGTTTCTTGGGGAGGTCTTTTTAGCTATACAACAGGCTTAATCGAACAAGGAGGCAGCCGTCGCGGAGCACTTATGCTTATGATTAATGACTGGCACCCTGATCTTGAGGATTTCATCACTGTGAAGTCAACGATGGGTCAAATTACGAATGCAAATTTATCCGTTTGTGTAAGCAATGGATTTATGAAAGCCGTTAAGGAAGATCTCGAGTGGGAGCTTGTTTTCCCGGATACGACGGATCCTGATTACAATGATAAATGGGATGGCAACTTAGATGCTTGGAAAAAACTAGGTAAAGCCGTCAAGCCTTATCGTACTGTACGAGCACGTGATGTTTGGCATACAATCATTGAATCTGCTTGGAAATCAGCTGAGCCGGGCGTCGTATTCTTGGAATACTACAACCAAATGTCCAACAGTTGGTACTTTAATCCGATTATTTGTACGAATCCATGCGGGGAGCAGGGGCTGCCGGCTTGGGGCGTTTGCAACTTATCCGCTATTAATCTATCTAAGTTTTATGACGTGGAGAATCATGATGTGGATTGGGCAGATTTGGGCAAAGTGGTTCGTTATTCGACTCGCTTTCTCGATAATGTTATCGATAAGACACCTTATCATTTCGAAGAAAACCGTACGAATCAACAAGGCGAGCGCCGTGTAGGTTTAGGTACTATGGGCCTTGCTGAGTTGATGATTAAATTGAAAATTCGGTATGGAAGTCCGGAATCCTTGGAGTTTTTGGACGAGATTTACGGTTTTATGGCTAGAGAAGCCTATCTGGCATCGGCTGAAATAGCCGGTGAAAAAGGGTCTTTCAAAGAGTTTATTGAAGATAAATTCCTCGAGAGCGGCTTTATGAATAACATGACCAAGGTATTCCCTGAAGTTGGCGAAGCGATCAAGGAAAATGGTATGCGTAATGTGACAGTGATTACCCAGGCACCTACAGGAAGTACAGGGACGATGGTGGGTACATCGACGGGTATTGAACCTTACTTTGCGTTTGAATATTTCCGTCAAAGCCGTCTTGGTTTTGATAAACAATATGTGCCGATCGCACAGGAGTGGAAAGATGCGAATCCGGGTCAAGAACTGCCGGACTACTTCGTAACCTCCATGACATTGACTGCAGAAGATCATATCCGAGCGCAAGCTGCGATTCAGACATGGGTGGATAGCTCGATCTCCAAAACAGCGAATTGTCCTGCAGACTTCACTGTGGAAGAGACGAAACACTTGTATGAATTGGCTTTTGATCTAGGTTGTAAGGGGGTAACCATCTACCGTGATGGCAGCCGTGACGTGCAAGTATTGAGTACTAGCGCGGAGAAAAAGGAAGAGAAGAAAGCAGAAGCAGCTCCAGTGGCTGTTGCCGCGGAAGCCGTGAAAGAAGCAGATAGCTTTACTAATCTATCAGGCAAACTAGCTGTAGATGTGGATGCGAAGACGGAGCAAGTATTCGATAAACAATACAAACGCCGTCCGCAAATTCTACGCGGTGCAACATATAAAGTGAACACACCATTCGGGATGGCGTATATCACGATTAATGATATGAATGGTACGCCGAGTGAAATCTTCCTCAATGTAGGAAAAGCAGGATCCGACGTGTTCGCGATGTCCGAAGCACTCGGTCGCGTGTGCTCCTTGTTCCTGCGCTATGGCGATCACGGCGATAAAGTGAAGCTGCTCGTGAAGCACTTGAAAGGCATTGGCGGCTCTGGCGCCATTGGCTTCGGCAACAACCGCGTCGAGTCTATCGCAGACGCGGTTGCGAAAGCGCTCGAGCAGCACGACGAAGTGATGAACGAGCAAGACGACGCGCGGAACTACGTGACCGCGACGAGTGAAGTGCTGGATGCGCCAGCACCAGCACCGGTAGTGGCCGCGGGGCACACGGGTCATGGCGGTAGCGCGGCTAGCGCCGCTCCGAAGGACCTGTGCCCGTCGTGTGGATCCGCTTCGCTGGTGAACAGCGAAGGGTGTAAGAATTGTGTCAACTGCGGATACAGCAGATGTTCTTAGGATTGAGCCAGGGCGGAAGCCCTGGTTCTTTCTTTTTTGTTATTTTTCATAAATAACTGTAAATGTTTCAAAATTTGTTGTAGTTTTTGTTTCATTAAAACCATTATGCATAAAAGTGTATAAATATACATCAGAAACTAAAAAAGAGACAGTGGCCATTATCCAATCCACTGTCTTTTTTTTATGTGTTTATGTCCTATCATCCCATTTTTCCTTAGGTACTTTGATAGAAATCTTTTTCTCATTTTGTTCGAAAGGAACCGTGCAGCCGTCCAGTAATTGGCAACGTACGATTTTCTGCGGAATCGCCGGTAAAGACATGTTATCAAAAACTGGCATATTTTGAACATGCAAATATAGATGGTTTCCCTTGCAGGTCATACCATAAATATGGTCTACCGGCTCGAGCGGCCCCCCCCTGGGTCCCGTAAATGGCTTCGCCGTTTTTCCTCATGAAGGCGCCGATTTGCTTTAAACGCTCTACTTGGCTTGCAGGTATTTCCCCTTCCGGATCAGGAGCAACATTGAGCAGTACATTTCCTCCGCGGACAAAACAATCGATCATTAATTTGATTTTTTGCTCAAACGGCAGTACCCGTTCTTCAGCATCATAGGACCAATGATAAGCGATGGTGAAACATTTTTCCCAATCGATAG
>NZ_WHOA01000244.1 GCF_013141715.1 Paenibacillus phytorum
TTCAAACTTTCCAAATGACTAGCTTCCAATTGGACACCATTTAGTGTCTATTTAATTATATGACACCATTTAGTGTCCTGTCAACAACATTTTTAAACTCCACATATGTGTTTCAACTTTTGATTTTATGCCATTTGGCTCCTTGATTACATGTTAAAAAGCCTCGGCGCGAAATGCCGAAGCTTTATGATCATGACTCAGTTTTGGTGGGCATCAGGACTGCTTGATTAATCTCATTCGGCTCTAGATAACTGCCCGTTACTTCAATTACACAAAATAGGATCTGCCTCGAAGCAGATCCTAAACAACTATTTACGTCCTTCTTCGAGATGATTAAATTTTAAGCCTCTTCTTATATCCGCTTCACTAGGTCCAATCTGAATCCATTGACCAACTCCCCTATCAGTGTAAGTGTAGTACACACCAGGTTCGTCTTTAAAAAGTACATATACTCCCATTTGAGGCACCTTCCCCAAATATGCCTTTATATCGGATATCTCAGACACTTCATAATGTTTCTCGTTAACTAGATATTCCAGCAATTCTTTCTCCAGTTTACTTTTCTTCACTTCAAAAAATGAATATATTAATGTTGCTATTAATATTACTATTACAAGCACGCTAGGCCAGAGCCATCTTCTACTAATCATTGCTTTCCTCCTGATTCAAAATGAATTTTTGTGCAATTAAGTATAATTATATATTACTTCTATTATCTATTAAAGTTATAATAATATAATATTCCCAATATATGTAATGAATGATATAATACTAAAAAATCGCACTAATTTAGGAGGAAGAATTATGTTTAATAGGGGATTTTTAAAATTTTTTCTTATTGTTTTATTAACTTTCACAGTAATTCCGATCACCGCTCAAGCAAATGATGATGTTGGTACATTTGCAATTCCTGGCCCTAATTATCCTGGAACGAGTATTGAGATGAAGGTTGGAGATGTCCTCTATTCAACTAAAACATTTGGTACATCTTCACAAATTGTAGGACATGTCGGAATAGTAGGTCCTGATTATTTAATATATCATGTCTCCCCGATTATTGATTCCAATGGAAATGGTGCTGGTGATAGTATTTCAACTTACATGAGCAGACATGGTCAAGGTGAGACTCTTCAAATATATAAATATAAATATTCAACTGGGTTAGGTGCTGCTCAATGGGCTAAAAATAATTATATGTATGCTACTGAATATGCAGTAGTTAATCCATTTCATTATTTGAGCACGATAGATCCAAATTATTGTTCGAAATTTATTTGGCAAGCGTTTTATTATGGAGACGGAGTAGACGTTACAGGTAAGGGGCTAACCGGTAGTACATGGGGGACGTGGGTTTATCCATCAAACTTCACTAATTCCAATTTTGCTTGGTCAGGTCAATTTACAACTTAAATTACATTTTTATCCAATGATATAGTGACTCATTTATGTTTCTTCATAGAATTTCAGCATTACTGGCATCGGTATTAATTCTTAAATAAGAAAGAACGAGATTAAGAATATTAAAGCCTAAGCAACAAAAGATACAACTGTAAAAGAAAAATCTTAGTAATAATTCTCGTTTATTCAATGTATCCTTCCTCAAGAAGTTAATAATTGAACAATAAGACCGTTTAACAGCCCCATAAAGCTAAATAACGGTCTTTTTGTTATTCTTGTCATTGGCTTATGACAAGCACTTGATCCAATAAAATCAACTAATCTGCCCATTATTTTAACGAGGCTGCCTATTCATGCGGGCAGCCTCGTCTTGATTTCTTATTGAACAAACGTTCACCGTTAGCTGAACAGCCTGCAGGATCTCGCCGGCAGGCTGTGTAATTAACCGGGTTGTCGCGATCTGATCGAGAATGGCTTGCTGCGCGGTGAGCTGCACCTTGCGATTAATCGTTAGATACAGATTCTGCCCCTTGACCGGCTTGGTCAGCTTCATGTCGCCGACGATCCGGCTCATGCTGTCGATTTGATAGGATTTATAACCGTTAAGCCCCCGCATCTCCTTCTGATACATCAACTCGATGCCGTCGTAGCCGACCTCCTCGGAATCCAAATACTTAAGCGTGGGATCCGATTGATCCGCGTTGATTTCTTTGTAAAAGTCCAGATTCTCCTTGGCTCCCTTCATCTTGTTCATATAGCCGACCAATTGAACTGCGACCCGGTCGGGACTGTACTGGCGGATGCGCTCCTCCACGATCTCCATGTCCGGATACTTGTCGCGGTGCTCGCTAAGATAGGCGATCTCTTCTTTTGACAGTCCCGATTTGATCCGTCGTTGTTGGAATGGCAGATGCGTTCTGCCTTTGATGTCCATAGCCTCGATAACTTCCTCAGTCGTCAACGGCTTGGAATTCGCTTCGCCTTTTTCGTTAAACAGCTGCACGAGTTTTGCAGCCAGCGCCTCCGCCGCTTCTTGCTTAAAGCCTGTTTTGAAAGTAAAGTATAGGGACTGAGTTGAGATCGAATATGCGATCTGCTGTCCCGCCGAATCGTAAATATTGCCGTGGATGGGCGGGATGGATACGCCCTTCGTGATCATGCTTGTCTGGCGTTCCTAGAGACTCGGACCCTCGACGAACTGTAGATAAGCAAAACGTACGATTAGTGAAGAGAACAGGAGAAATGTAAGCATGAAAAAGACATTTAACCTAATACTGAAATGGTGACGGTTTCGAACTTTTTCTTTCGCACTTCGGTTTTATCATTAATTTCCATACCGTTCCTCATTCCGTCACTCGATACCCACCCTTTAATTGTCATATATTCAGACAAATTCCTTTTTAGAGAGGTTCAATCTTTATCCCTGCACAATAAGAATAAGCAACCTTACGGGAATGGCGGGTATCCGAACTCAATACCAAGTTATTTTTCAAAATTTACGCTTCCGAATCCATGAGACCGATGAATTCCCGGATCGGCTGTCGTCTATATAAACGAAGGCATAAATGAACACAAACTAATTTGACGAAGAGGTGTTTTGAAAATGGCATTAACGTCCGCATTCACGAGCTTCAACCTGCCTGTAAAAAACGTAGAACAATCGAAAGCGTTCTTCACCGGACTCGGATTCGAGCTCAACCCGCAATTCCCCGAGAACGAGAATTCGGTAGCCATCGTGATTGGCGACAACCTGCAGGTCATGCTGATCAATCAAGCATTCTTTAATACGCTCACGGAGAAGGAATCCGTCGATACGAGCAAGTATGCGCAGATGACGATCGCATTGGCCTTCGAGAGCCGGGAAAAGGTCGATGAAATCGTGAATACCGCGGTCTCCTTGGGCGGGAAATTGCACGCTGAACCTGAAGATCATGGGTTCATGTATCATTGGGGCTTCGTGGACTTGGACGGCCATCTGTGGGCCATTAACTACATGAACATGGATGCGGCACAAGGTTAAGGCTAACGGAGAGCACGCTCGTACTAGGGTTCAAAAAGAAAGACGCCGGGCATCTTCCCCGGCGTCTTCTTCGATGATTAGTTTTGTTCGGTATAGGCTTTGAAATTGTCCATGATCGCTTGCCAGCCTGCTTGCTGGAACTCGACGGGATTGGAGCTTTCCGCGTCGAACGTTTCAATGACCTTCGTCTCATTCCCTTGATCGACGAAAGCAATATCCACTCTTCTTCCGTCTTCCATGGTGTAGCCGATCGCCTCATGCCGATTCACGACATCGTAGACGCCGCCAAAATCAAAGCCCATGCTGCCATCCTTCGCTTCCATCCGTGTCAGAAACTTGCTGCCGACCCGCAGATCGTTTTCGGCTCTCGGCGCATGCCAGTCCTCGGACGCTTGATTCCACTTCGTGATGTGATCCGGCTCGGTCCAATAGCGCCATACCTTCTCGACACGGGCTTGAATGACGGCTTGCACGGTTACTTTCGTCGGTTGACTCGTTTCCATTTTAAATAGACACCTCTCTCATGATATTCGTCGTTTGGTTATTCTCATGATATAGACGTAAGCCAATGACGAAATTCATTGGTCAATTCGCTCAGGCAGCCCAAATCGCGAAAATAATGGCGTATGAATGAAGTTTTGAACGTGCAGGATTTGATTTTCTTTGGTTTCGATGACGTGGATGCCCCAGGGTACCAGGCCAGAGCCCTCTTTGCCCGGCATATACTGGGCCAACGCCGGATAACCGCCATTCACCGTAATGCGCACAAATCGCGAACCTTCGCAATGCCAGCGAGTAAGCGAATAGAAGGCGGACAAATCTTCCTTGCCGCGGATCCACATCTCGAAGGGCGGCATCGACATGCAGCCTTCCTCGTGGAACAACGCGACGAGCGCAGCAATATCGAATTGCTCGAAGGCCTCCACATACCGGGACAGCAGCTGTTGCTCCGGTTGAACGTCCATGCTGCTGAGCTCATCCGAGCGAAGCTGCGCCCGGTCCATTGTCTCTCGGGCTCTTTGCAAGGCGCTGTTCACCGCTGCCGGCGACATCGCCAACGTTTCCGCGATCTGCTTGGAGGACCATTCAAATACATCCTTCAAAATGAGTACCGCGCGCTGCCGCGGAGGCAAGGTCTGCAGGAGAGCGATGAAGCACAGTTGAAGGGTATCTCTGCGGACGAGCCGATCCTCCGGATTGCCCCCAAAGTCGGGGGACGGCCAGATCCAGGCAGAGTCCGGCAGCGTGTCGCGCGGCTCGACGACGGCGACGGCCGGTTCGAACAGGTCAACGGGAAGCGCGCGGCGTTTGGATTGTCTCAGCTTGTCCAAGCACAGGTTGGAGGCAATCCGATAGACCCAAGTTTTGAACGAGGAATCCTGTCTGAACGTGCTCCAGCTCTGCCAGACCCGAATACTCGTCTCCTGAACGGCATCGTCCGCATCGTCCATGGAGCCTAGCATTCGGTAACAGAACGAGGTTAAGCCCGGCTTCAAGCTTGCAAATAATGGTTCGTCAAATGCGGTCTCGTTCATCGCGGCCTCCCTTAACGATCTCCCCGAAGGGTGGTACCTTCATTATATGCAATGAAGCGGACAGCCTCAATCCAATAAATAGGCAGGATTTAGTACTCATGGATAAAAATTTAGCACGATCGTACTAATAATTCAATAACCAATAAATTAACCCTTGTCTATACTTTAGAAATAATTCGCAATACCTCACGCCAGGACCTGAATACTGGAGCTATCCTGCCCGTTACTTGAATGAACAAAAAGAGGAGCTGCCGCTTGCAAGCTCCTTCACTAATTATTCTAGGTAATTTTTCTTAGTTTGCATCTACTCTCCAGCTCTTTTGTAGCTTCCGAATGTAACAGATTTGACCAATGTGATATGCATTATGAGTTGACACATTTCCGAGTATCTCCCACCACTTGGCAGCCATTGGGAAACCATTCACATCACTTTCGACTTTTTCTTCAGTAAGTAGATCTTGCCATTTTAAAAGCACCTCTAATAATCGTTCTTTTAAGTCAGTGAAATTTTGATCTTTGGGAACTATAAAACTTTTATTATTATTTCCTATGAAAGGCACAGCATTGACATGAGATTTCTGGTATCTAGTTTGCCAAGTTTTATTCCAATAAAGTAAATGCTGCACAATTTCAGCGATACTATTACTATCTTCACTAGGTTTCCAAAACGCTACTTCCTCTGACAAATTTTCAACTGCTTCTGAAAATGGTAGGTACCAACTAGGGTCATTAGCATTTGCTAAAAACTGATCGGATAAAATATCTTTTACATGAAACATACTTTCCACACTCCTTCTTATTGATATGCGGCGGCCTGTTAATGTTCATGTTGAGCTAACGTTCTCCGATAGTTCAATAATGGTACCCCTATTGATGTCCGTTTTAGCCTGCTCATTGCTTTAAATTAAGCTTCAGGAGATGACAATAGTGAAGTAATTTTGTGAACCCAGTCCCCATTTTCATCGGCTAATAAGGTATTCCACCCTAGCAATTTTGCTTCATTAAAGTTTTTATCCTGGTCATCAACAAACCATATATCTCCCTGACGACTTAAACGATCATGAACAAAAGCGTATATTTCAGGATTAGGCTTACAATAACCTACTTGGCTGGATATTGTTATACTGCGTACATAGGGTTCAATTGGTTTTAGAATGGACTGAATCCACTCTATGCGATGGTTGCTTAATAAATGGATGTTTGCGTATTTACTCCATATCTGTACTTTCTCAATAGCTGGTAATGGACGAATATTTGAAATAAGGATTTCCTTTGCCTTGTCTATATTAATTGCAGGAAATTTCATGCACAGCTGGTCCCAGAACCCCTCCTCTGGTATCCTTCCAGTCCATAACTCTTCACGCATTTCCTTTCTAAAATGAAAAAGCATTTCATAAGGTGTATTCGACTCTTCCGAAAGTTCTTGCCAAAAATGAGGAGATAAATTGGTAGCAAGTACGCCTGCAACATCGAGAATTATTTCTTTATTATCCATATTTAGCAACCTCCACCAACACGTTTCAAACATATTCGACTTATGCAGTAAAAACACCTCTTGTGCAACATTACTGCCCATTAGTTCAGCCATACGAAGAAGAAATTGTAGTATCTTGCTCAGTCTGCTTTTTGAAATATTATCGATCATATTTCACTTCAAAAGAGAATTTTTTTACTTGCTTGTGGCTTTTTATTCAGTTGCGGTGTCTAATTAAATGTAAGGTCAAGAGGAGGTTCTTACAATGTCTGGAGCTCATGACAAGAGCCCTGTTTATCCGGATGAACAGGGAAACACGAAAAAATTTGATATCGTCTATGAACAATATCGCAACAGGATCCGCAAATATCTCTCGTTGAATGTAAACCCAATGATTGCGGATGACTTAACGCAACAAGTTTTCTTGAAGGCAATAGAAAATATTCATACTTTCAAGGATAATTCCAGTTTATTCACTTGGATTTTCAAAATTGCCCAGAATACAGTTAAAAACGAATTTCGAAGTTTATCTCGAAAAAAAGAAATTCCATATGATTTTACAGCTTATGAATCACAGTCTATCTCTCTTGATTTTGCTAAGTATGTTGAAATTCGTATTGATATTCGTTCTGCGTTAAAAAAACTAAATGATCTAGACCAACAGATTATTTCGTTGCGTTTTTTTGTTGACTGTACCTTGTTGGAAATTTCCAAGATCGTTGGAATGCGTGAGAGTGCGGTAAAGAACCGATTGTACCGATCATTAGAAAAATTAAGAAGAGAATTAAAAGAATGGGGTGACATTACCATTATGTCTATTCAAGATATGATATCAATTGTGAGTAAAAGTGAAACAAATGACACGAATGAAAGTCTGAACAAGGTGCATCATGACTTGTTTAATGAACTTAAGGATAATGTTGAACGTATTTCATCAAAATTTAATCACCATCCATCCAGAAAAATTATCATTGAAATTTATCCAGATCTTCCAACTTTCCATCAAGCTGTTGGAGAAGCAAACGCCCCTAATTGGTTCATGGGCACTTTTGAGGAAAATAAACTAAAAATTGTATCTCCGTTGAACCCGGGACCAGAGCATACGTATCAATCTATTCTTAAATCCACAGTACACTTGTTTACAATGTGGTTAGTCAGTGACATTAATCCTCTTGCTCCCAAATGGTTACGTCAGGGCATCGGAGGATATGAATCCAAACAAATGACTCAAGAATTTATTAAAAAGACAACTTCGGATGCAATTCAAAAACTTGTAATCCCATCTTTTCAAGAATTAAATAACGATACATGGGATTTTGAAACAATGAAAGGATTTCAGTTTTCTTATTTAATTGTGGAATTCATTGTTGATGAATATGGCTTAGATTCATTAAACAAACTTATTAGGAATCCCAGTGATTTTAATGGAATTTTTCAACGTTCTGAGTTAGAGTTGCATGAGCAATGGGTAGAGTATGTAAGAAACAAATAGAAATAATCCTAACCCCTAAAAGCCTGGTTATAAGCGGGGTTTTAGGGGTTAGACTGCCCGTTAGATCAACGAAAGGCAGCCATTGGTCGGCTGCCTTCCTGGTGAAGCGGTTTGAAGTAAGAAAAGATACTCTACTAGCTAAACTATAAAATCCCTTTAGCTTCTAATCTAAACTATTTCGTCCGCTGAACCGCAAAATCCTGCTGCCATAGGATCCTGCCACCAATTTCAAGTCTGGCCCTCAGTTGGTTCGGCCCAACCTTCAGCGACTTGACGGCACTGTATTGGAACAGAGCCATGTCCCACTGCAGTGGTGCAACCCATTTCGAGAATGTCTGGACGGCCTCTGTTGGCGGAGCTCCGAGCTCCTCCAGCGTCAGCTTAGGCCGTAGCTCAGGTGATGCATCGACCGGGATCTGCTGTATACTGTCCCTGAAGGATACATTGAGCTCCATCTGATCTGAATTGATCGATGTAGGGATGACAAGAGCAGTCACATTGTACGCCTGAAGGGTAAAGGTAAGGGAAGTATCAACTTTAGCTATGAGCGAACCGAACAAGGTCCGTACATCGGCTTCGTTTAGATACAGCTCCCCGTCAGACAAGATCTGCGGCGCTGCTGTCAAGTTCACCTGCCGAACCTCTTTGCCGTTCCAAAGTGTTATCGCCTGCTGTGAACCCGGCTGGATGCGGAAGCCATAGCTGAACCTGCTGCTCTGATAAGTGATCAAGCCGCCTGACTCGCTTTGATCGTAACGGAAGCCTTCGGATAGAAAAGGGATGGATACATACCAAGCATTATCGCGCATATATCCCACTCGACGGTCCTGAACCTTCAGTTCGTCACCGTCGATCTTCGCACTGTTGTAGTACAGAGTAAAGAATGACATTTCCACTGCCGGATCGGGTCCTTGACCGACAATGCGATCGGTATATGGATTTAATTTTAACCAGACAAACCCAACATAAGAATCGATCTGATACCATCGGTTCCCTGACGCATCATCCCAGTAACAAATCGGGTGAAGAATTTGTGGCGCCGCTTGCGCGAACTTATACCAAGTACCCGAGGTCGGCTAACTCATCAGTTGCGCATTGGAGTTCAATTGAATGTCCACGTCAGTCGGCTTGGCATCAATAGGATCGGCAAATTGTTTGTTCACCCAGCCATCTCCTGCCGAGGTATGGGCATGATACCA
>NZ_WHOA01000245.1 GCF_013141715.1 Paenibacillus phytorum
TTCAAACTTTCTAAATGACTAGCTTCCAATTGGACCCCATTTAGTGTCTAATTGATTATATGACACCATTTAGTGTCCTGTCAACAACATTTTTAAACTCCACATATGTGTTTCAACTATTGATTTTATGCCATTTGGCTCCTTGATTACATGTTAAAAAGCCTCGGCGCGATAATGCCGAAGCTTTATGATCATGACTCAGTTTTGGTGGGCATCAGGACTGCTTGATTAATCTCATTCGGCTCTAGATAGTAGAGTAAAGGGCTGGGGATCCCAGCCCCTCCTCATCAAACCGTACGTGCAGTTTTCCCGCATACGGCTTTCCGACGTTCTTCATCCAGGGCAGTACGGTTTTTCCATGTGCATAATGTTTTCAGTCCTGTACGTTGAAGCAGAAAATGCATCTCTGACCAATTCCGCTTGCGCTTCCTGTGTTTGTTATTCCAGAACTGTCTCAATCTCCTCAGGATGTACCAATCCACTTTCGCAAGGAAACGGTTTGCCATACTTCGATCCACATCCAGATGAGCGTAGAAGTTACGCCATCCTTGGATCATAGGATTCAGTAGATCGACCATCAACTTTAACTGCCAGTTTAACCGGCCTCTGGATGCCGTTTCTTCCTTCACACGAGTGCGCATCTTCTTCATTGCTTTCTTCGCTGGAAAGCTTCGTAGTCGATACTTTGTCCCGTTTTTATGGAGGTAAGGCATCTTCCGATGATGAAAGCCAAGGAAGTCGAACCCGTCCTGGTTCTTCCAAAGACACACTAGCTTTGATTTGGACGTGTTCATGGTCAATTCCAGTTTCCCAAAGATCGCTTTAAGGGTCTGGATCGACTCGAGCGCCTGCGGTTTGTATCGACACAGAATGACAAGATCGTCGGCATACCTTATTAGCTTTCCGAGATGAGAAAACCGTTTTTCCCATATCGTATCGAGGTAGTTAAGATAGATGTTGGCCAGAAGAGGAGATATTACACCGCCTTGTGGGCTTCCGATTTCCGTTTTGTGCCATAAGCCATCCTTCATTACACCTGCTTCAAGCCACTGTCTAATTAACTTCAGTATGCGCCTGTCGCAGATGCGTTCTTCGACCAGTTTCATCAGCTTACTGTGGGAGATATTATCGAAGTAGCCTGTTATATCTACGTCGACCACCCAGTTGATGACGCCCCAATTGATGCTTTCCCGGATGCTCTTTATAGCGTGGTGAGCCGACCGTTTGGGGCGAAATCCGTAAGAGCAATCTTTAAAATCTGATTCGAATATACCTTCGATCACCAGTTTGGTTGCCATCTGAACAGTCCGGTCACGGACTGTTGGAATACCCAAGGGACGTGTCTTTCCGTCCGGCTTCGGAATCTCTTTCCGTTTGACCGGAGAAGGTCGGTATTCCCCATTCATTAGCTGTTGCCTGATCTCTTCGATGAAGGATTCTTCGCCAATCTCTCGGACGATGAATTCGATTGATTGTCCATCGATGCCGGCACTTCCACGATTGGTTTTCACTCTTCTCCATGCTTCTTGCAGGATATCTTTCCGGAATACTTTGTCGTACAGCGCATGAAACTTACGCTTTGGGTTCTCCTTAGCCGCAAGATAGAGGGTATTTTGGAGTTGTCGAGCGTTTTCATTGGTGGCGTTAGCCGTGTATTCGGCATTCACTTGCTCTTACCTCCTTGATATCCCGTAAACGAAGTGGGGTATTGCCTTTCGGCGCCCTTCCCTCCCCGGGGTTATGTTGTCCGCCGGATCATTGGTAGTATGGCCCCCTCCGACTCCCTTCCCGCAGCTCGCCATTTCACCTTTGGGGCTTATAGGTTTGCTTGTTACGAAAAAAAAACTTCGTGCGGGGGAGGGTCTCCCTAGTTCCAAACACAACTGTCTCTGCATGCCGATCCCTTTACACCGGAGGGTTCTTTTGCGCTGCATTCCAAGATCTTTGCGCGTTCCATGGCCTTCGCCGGGGCAGTCGTGGCTCGGCTCCCTCTTGTCCCTCTCGGGTTCAGTTTCACGATGCGGTAGGATTCATTTTCATTACGGCCTGCAGATTTGCTTCATCGCGCGAGGCGCGACTTTTCACAGGGCTTCAGTCGCCGGATTTCGCCGACGTCTGCCTGCTAGCTACGGGGCGGCTTGGTCCTTACCCCGACTGAACTTGCATCAGTAAGTTGTGCCTAGCTTGGCTAGGCGCGCACTGCCCGTTACTTCAATAGACATGAAGGCAGCCGATCGTGTGCCGGCTGCCTTCATGTCTTAATTGAACTATCGTTTTCCGTTAGGTTAATGCCTGATCAGCAAGAATATGAAATAATAAGCTCTTTTGTACATGCATCCTATTCTCAGCTTGTTGATAGATAATTGAGTTTTCAGATTCGATCAAGTCCTCTTCTATCTCAAAGTCAGGATGAATTGGCATGTCGTGCATGATATAAGGTGAATATCCCTCTAGATTATTCTTGTTTAACTGAAAAGGCATCATCACTTGAATCCTTCTATTTTTCTCCACTTGATAATCCGGATTTTGGAAATATTCCATATCAACCCAAGTGTCCGTATAAATAAAATCAGTTCTACTAACAGCGTCAGACAGACTCTTCAGATTTTCAATATAACCACTCTGATACGCATTCTCCATAAGTTCTTCATCCCAAGAAGCTTCATTAATTATCGGGGTTACCAATAGAAGCTTAATGCCCAATGTAACACAACCTGCAATAAGTGAATTCGCAACATTATTATGAATTCCTACATAAGTAACGGTCACTCCTGAGAAAGATCCATTTACTTCGTATATAGTCATCAAATCAGCAAGTGCCTGACAGGGGTGATATTTATCACAACAACCATTTATAACTGGAACATTGGAGTTATTTGCTAATTCAAGTAAGTCAGAGTGTTTTTTTAGCCTTGCCATAATTACATCGCAGTTCCTTGATGCGTAACGGGCTTCATACTTTATCGGTGAAAGGCTAAAATTACTCGAATCCCAGTCCATTGTTACTGCATAACCGCCCATTTGATTAATACCGGACTGAAAGGACAAATTGGTTCTAGTGGAAGTCTTTTGAAATAGCATTAATAGGCCTTCTCTTACAAGCTTGATAAAAATCTTCAGGATTCTTTTTTATTTCAATCCCTTTATGAATTATTGACAACAAAGTATCCTTATCGATTTCTTTTAAAGATAACAAATGATAATTCAATGTTTTCACCGCTTTCGTATTTTTATACATAATTTCGTATATTAATACATTTTATTGCGGTATATATAGACTGTCAAGAGTTCCGTTATCCTGCCCGTTAGCGGAATAGGCCACCGAATTTATCACCGGCGGCCTGCTAGATCTTGTTATGAAGCTATCGTTCCTCGTTAGTTTAATCAAAGTGGATTAGAATTTGTTTCAAACTCCTTGGATAGCCCATTTTATGTATCCAAATATATAGAATAACACTACAGATGTAGAAATAATTAGAGCAGAAACTGGAATTACTCGTTTACTGATTTTGAACATACCAATTATGCTAAAAAATAAATTTAATATTACAATAAAAGCTGTATACCTTAGCCCATTAGCTGTTAATTGGAGAAATGGCTTACCTGTAGCTAAACTATATATCATTGAAAATATTATTGTAGTTGTAAGTAGTAGTAACACAAAGCTTAAAGTAAAATGTTTTCCATTCATCCCCACACCCCGATTCATATTTCAATGCCACAGTTTCGCAAATAAAAAACCTCATTAATATAGATGCTTTAAACAATGCGCTTGTTATGCATATTTGCCCGTTACTTGAATTAAAACAGGGAGCAGCTGCCACGGCACTCTTCTCCCTGTTTATTGTGCTATAGTACCCGTTAGCTCAGGAATAGGATTTCTCCGCAGTAGTTATATATCGTTAGGCTTCACTTGATTTGTACTTTTCAGAATCATTGACTTTTTCTTTGGATCATATCTGAAGTGATAGACGTTAATGAAATCCTGTCCCGCCCCATAACCGCCAGTCACGATAAATTCTCCGTTGGCAACTTTGAATGGATGGTGCGGCAATTGGCTTATAGAAGCCCAATTCACTCCAGGTTTTATCTCAAGCGATATCGGAAAAGCCTTCCCATCACTTACTCCGAAAAGGTAAGTTTCGAGACCATGACAATCGGTATAACGAGGAACATAAGCAAATATATCAGTATCTTCAAGGGTAATTGGCTGCATGATGACTGGTGAGTCATTTTGTTGTACAATTTCGAAGTCAATTGGAAATGTACTAATTGGGGTTGCAATTCCCTCAGATTTGGATTCCCATACCACCTCATAGTCTCCTGACCAATGGAGATCAGTCTCCACCCCATAACAGCTAGGTGCCCCCAAAGGGGCTACGCTCCCTTTGTTCGCAGGTTTGACGAGTAGTCGCCCATCCGAATGCGTACCTATTGCTCTGATTGAGTCATCTTCTTTCGCTAAGTTTGCCTCTGTGGCTGGCGGAGACGATACTGGCGTTGAGCTGGGAGGAGACTCAGATGCTGCAGGCATTGGGGGAAGGGACGATACAGACGTATATGCACCATTTCCCCTGTCCCCACATCCTATGAGCATAAGGACGAGCAATAATATCCCCAGTGGGATAACGTTTTTCATTCTGATAGTCTCCTTTAGCGGCTGGACGCGTTCGATTTATTTTTGCTTTACTTCATTTCCAACTTTTGATAAGTTAAATTGCCAGTATCAAAAGCCCAACTTTTTAAAAATAATTTGATGTCCGAAATAGTCTTTTTATCTTCTAGGGTTCTTATCTTTTTCGTTAATGGCGAGAAAACATAAATTTTCGCCATAGCACGTCGATGATCTACCACATTCCATACATGTTCTCCGCTAGTGAACTGCCCGAGATAAATCGCCCGATCTTCTGAACGCCAAAAAGTACTATTGTTAGTATCCACAAAAAATGGAATTTCTGGAGCGGTGCAGCAAGAATAAGTTCTTACTCTGGCTCTGGTTGATGATGTTAGATCCTCCAGCTTAGTAGGCATCAGTGTCTTCTGAACTCCCGTTAAAAGGCTCATTAATTTATAGTTAACCTTCGTTTTTTGGTCATCCTCTGGCCGGCTTCGATCGATTTCATAATATTGAATAACTGCGGCTTGTTGTTCAGGAATCCAGCCTACTAGCTCGAGATGAACCTTAGGGTCATTTGTTTCAGCCTGCTGAACTATTTTCCCGGTCGGATCATTTATGGTTAGGCTTTGCGGTGCTAAAATGTCGTTTTCTCCACCAGATAAAAAATCTTCTGGTTTATCATCGTTTGCAAAATGACGAACTGTATAGCGACTATCGGGACTCCAGTATAAACCAAGCTCAATTCTACCCAACGAATTCGGGGCATAGATCAATTGGCCTTGAAGGTTGTATAGTTTTCCGTGATACCAGAATAAATTGCCGTCCGGTGATGGGAATAATGCAAATCGAGGCCATGTATTTTTGAACTTCTCTTCCAGTTTAATTACATTATGATTTAATAGATCGAACACCCATGTAGTTCCGTCCTTGAAGCTGTTTATGACAAGCTTTTCTTTTTTATCGTTTAACCAGCCCGGCATATAAAAGTCAGGAGACACATTGTCCGGCTGATTATTAAAAAGTACTTCCTTTCCCCCGCTATATACATTCATTTTTTCAATATTGTAGGTTGTTGGTGTATCCTGATCTCCATGAATCGCAGCATAAATGATATGTTCTTGATCTATAAAGCCGAGAACCTGGGTTATAGAATCTGTAGAATATGAATCCGTTGTATATCCATTCATTAAGGTGTAGATTTGAACTTCTTTCGTTTCTGGTTTAATAAGTACTAGGTCTTTACGAATCCATGCGTCATTCGCTGTACTCTGATCCATCCTTCTGACAACATGTAAAACAGCATCACCTCGTGGCGTAGGTAATGTTTGCATCACATAAAATCCAAATGTTTCGTCGTGATCAATACGAAATCCTTCCTTTGTGCTAGTCAAAGTTATTTCAAGGTTTTTTGAAGCTAACGAAGATACCTTTTGTTCATTTTTAACGGGAGGTTCAGAAGTATTAGATACGCTAGTAGGCGTTGATGGATTCATTACCTCAGATGAGGAGACGGGAGTAGGAGTGGTCATTCCATTGGGTGTATAAGTTGCTGATGGTGCTGTGCTCGGAGTATTTTTGCATCCTGTGACAAACAGTACTCCAGATATACTCGATATGAGGACTAAAATTAACCAGATCCGTGACACCCAGAACACATCCTTTTTCTACTGTGTACTTAAGAAAGAACGAATTTGATTCCTTATTATTCCAATTATAATACTTAGACGTTTTAATGGTTGTCTTTGTTTCGAAAATATCCACTGACTTTGATTTGTCGCATTAAAAATACCCCCTGTAGTGGAGGTATTATGGTTTTCCATATGTAACAAACGTATATTGGCATTAATACTGTTAATAAACCGGCAGTAAGCGCTTCGGATTAGTTGAAAAATATAGACTGACAGATCTTACTTAGATCGCGTTATACTGCCCGTTACTTTAATGGTGGAATGAAAAAAAGAGCTGCTTCAATGCAACTCCTGTACTATCGTTACCCTTTAGTTTAAAAGTCGCAATCTTAAAATCATTAAGTCTTCATCGAAATACTGTTCATCAAACTTCAATGCATGTGGTTCTATACCGTAAACTTCAAACCCCAGCGAGACATATAAGCGTTTTGCTGATTTGTTATTAGACACAACCGTCAAATGAATCTGTTCCAACCCTTCACATTCTTTTGTTGCTCTTTCAATCAAGGCTAATAGAAGGGCTTTACCTACCCCCCGTCCTCGAAATTGAGGCTCTACGTACATACCGTAAATGTTTCCTTTATGTGCCGTCTTAAGCCTGTTTTCACGTGAAAAATTGACAATGCCAACTAATGTGTTACTTTCGTCAAAACATCCCAATGTAAATTGATCTTTTGTATGGTGTATCCTTTCTATAATGTGCCCCAGTGGTTTAGTTTCTTCTTGCTCATACGTTGATCCAAATGCATCGGGGTCATTTTTCAATGCACGCAACCTTACTTCTCTATACACTTGGGCATCAGAGTCATTCAACAGACGAATGTTCATTAGTCACTTCCGATCATTTATCAATTTGTTCTAAATAAAACTTGCGGATAAACAATTCCACACGATTTGCTCCTGTTCAACCATGCAGGTATTATAAAATCAGTTTACCATTTCCCCTTGCTCTAACAATGTACAAAATAATTATAGCTAAGCTATGCTGCCCGTTACTTGAATGAACAAAAAAAGGAGCTGCCGCGACAAGCTCCTTCACTATCGTTCTCCGTGGGTGTAATGGTTTATCACCAGTCCTTTTACCTGTGACACGGATGGTTGAATATCTTCTTTCCTAATAATCACAGAGCCCGTTGCATATTTCGAATGTCACGCCAAGTGATTAATCGTATTTCTTCTTTATCTAATAACTTGATGATCTCTTTATCCTTGAAAACATCAAATTCAAATCGACGCATCTTCCATGTGTTAGTAATCGATTTAAGTTCTTCTGTGTCCATGGATGGATGAAACGGCAATTCAGTAATCCCTGGTCTTAATTCTCTAATACATTGAATCGTTGCCTCTTTGGTTGAATCGTAGGTTGGTTCTACCTCTTCAATCGGTGAAAAAAAGGGAAGAAACATAACGTGATCGGGTAAAAGTATCCCTTTTTCTTCCGCGTGCTTTACAAGTTGTTCATTATGGGGAATGTTCAATTTAGGATGAGCATGTTTTGGATATCTTAAGGGAAGATTGTACGCCTGACAAAGCTCCAAGAGTATATCAGTTACATGATTCATACTACCCATGTGATTATCGATATTCGTCGGATCAATGCCCATTTTGATTGCCAATTCAATTTGTGCCACTGCTTCTTCTCGTAGCTCTTCTGGGTCGACTTCAGCTATAACCGTAGCTGTGTTTGACGGAAAATATCCATACTGATCCTTTAGTGTTGACAAATCCCTTCTTAATGGTCCCCATTTATAGTGCTCCCACTCGCTTGTATGGGTGATATGGATACCTACATCTATTTGCGGATTTTGTCTGACAAAAGACGCAGCCTCGGTAACCCAAGGACATGTCATCATGATGCTTGCTGAAGTAATATAACCTTCTTTCAGTAAGGTACCAATCGCCCGATTTGTAGAATGACACATACCGAAATCATCAGCATTAATGATTAGTAACCGATCTTTGGACATATAGCTGTTGCCTCCTTAAATAATATCAGTCATATTCGCACAAAACGACAGTCTGCTTCAATTTTACCATTTAATACCTATTCAAAACAGCTGATATTACTATTTCAACATAACTACCCGTCCCACGGTTGAGCAAAGGCAGCCTATCATCTTGCCGGCTGCCTTCATGCTTAATTGATTAAACTAT
>NZ_WHOA01000246.1 GCF_013141715.1 Paenibacillus phytorum
TTCCAATATCATATTTGGAATATTCAGCGCCTACTTTGTGAATTTCAAAGCCTGAAGCTACTTCCATTGGATTTTTCCAATAGAAGTAAAGATTTGACAGCCCGGAACTCAATTCTATTGGATTTATTCCAATAAAAGTACGATTTTCGAGGCAAGATAGTTGATTCCATTGGAAAAATCCAATAGAAGCATAATTTCTTTCTGGATACCGATTAGAATGTTGTTCCATAAGGCCAAATGACACTTAAAAGGGAAATTGTCTAGTAGGTTCAACTACTATTGGGACAACCTCTTTTTCATGAAATAATACTTTTTGGGGTTAGGGGGAGGCGATAAAGCTTATTTTAGATAGGATAGTTAGTTGCGGATTTTTGCTAGGCTAAGTGAGATAGAGTAGTGGAGGAAGTGCATAATTATTCGATCAGTAAGCCGTTCATTTTATAATATGAAGCTTCGCTGTAGGCGCCGACACTTCGAGAAAGGAGTGCTGCGCTTCTACAGTATGGAAGAAATGTGTAAAATTGTTCATATACAACAATGAACAATTAGATAATATACACAATAAACACAAATGTAAAATATTTCTTGTACACTTTTTTCTATTTTGTGTATAGAATGAACATCGAACACACAACTAGGGGGTCTACTATGAATAACCGAATTAAAAGCATGTTTGTTGTAAGCGCTATCACAAGTTTGATGATTTTGAGTGCTTGCGGACAAGGAACGACTTCGACGACCTCCAGCGGTAAAGCTGCCGATGGCGACATTTTGATCGGACTGCAGCTTCCACTAAGCGGTAACGAAGCGAAAATGGGACAAGATATGAAACAAGCCGCTGAACTCGCTGTAGAGAAAATCAATGGGACAGGCGGTATCAACGGCAAAAAGATCAAACTGACTGCTGAAGATGACGCTTGTGATCCACAAACCGCGACGGCGGCAGCAAACAAACTGGTGTCTCAAGGTGTTACCGCAATTGTAGGCGGTTATTGCTCCGGGGCTACGATTCCGGCAACAGGCGTTTACCATCAAAGCGGAATTCCGATGGTCATTACTGCTGCGAACTCGATGAAAATCTCCGACCAGAAGTTCCCGGAAATATTCATGATCAACGGTACGACTCTTCACCAAGCTGAGATTGCAACCGATTACATGATGAAAAAGAAAAACGCGAAAAAAATCGCCATCATTCACGATAATTCCGGTTATGCGAAAGATTTAGCTGAACGTACGAAAGCGGCCGTTACCGCTGCAGGCGGACAAGTTGTCGTCTATGACGCGATCAATCCGGATGAAACGGACTTTTCCCCGCTTGTTTCCAAGCTGAAGCAAGCTCAGCCGGATGCAACGTACTGGACTGCTTACTATAAAGCAGGCGGATTGTTTATCAAACAGTTCAAGCAGCAGGGTGTTAGCGGAATTATCGGCATAGGTGACGGAGCCAACGACAAAACAATCGTCGAGATTGCCGGCAAAGGCGCGGTTGAAGGAGCTTTCATCACAACGCCGCCAACGGCAGATTTGCTGCCAGAAGCGAAGAAGTTTACGGAAGAATACAAAGCGAAATTCAACCAGGAGCCAGGTCCTTACTCCGCGCTTGAATATGACGGTATGAACATTATGGCGGATGCGATCAAACGTGCGGGTTCTACGGATAAAGCCGCAATCGCAGCTGCATTGAAGAAAACGGAACTTAAGACTCTGAATTCCGATCAAACAGCCTTTAACGACAACGGTACGCTGAAAAAATCAAACTTCGTAATGTTGCAAATCAAGAACGGCAGCTTTTTGAAAGCCGAATAATAGAGATTTCAAACAATTTTGGAGTGGTGCGGTGCCAGATGGCGCCGTACGCCACTCTAACAGGAATAGGAGTGCCCGCCTTGCAAATAACGACTGACTTGTTTATTCAACAGTTGATCAACGCGCTCATCATCGGCTCGTTCTACTCTTTAATAGCTCTGGGCTATTCCATGGTTTACGGCATTATCAAATTGCTGAACTTTGCCCATGGCGACGTGTTCATGGCTGGCGCTTTCGTTGGCTATACCGTGCTTGCGAAGCTTACCGGAGTGGGAGGAAGCGTACTAGGATTAGTGGCTGCCTTTGTCATTTCAATGATTGTAACCGGATTTCTCGGGATGGGTATTGAGCGTATTGCTTACCGACCTCTATTGAAGGCACCGAAGCTGTCCATTCTTATTACCGCGGTAGGCATGTCGCTTGTTCTTGAAAACGGCGTGATGGCAGCATTCGGCTCCAAGCCGCACATTATGCCGATTACGCTCCCGACGGCAGGTTTTCAATTGTTGGGTGCGCAAATCACCTATACGCAAATCGGGATCATCACCATCTCGGTCCTACTCATGGTTGGACTGCAGCTGTTTATCCACAAAACCATTTATGGGAAGGCGATGCGGGCAATCGCCCTTGACCAGACGGCGTGCAGCTTGATGGGCATCAATGTGAGACGAGTAATTGCGCTTACGTTCTTTGTAGGCTCATCTCTCGCAGCCTCAGCAGGCATGATGAATGCAACGTATTACGGCACCATCACCTTTATGATGGGTTTCATTTTTGGACTGAAAGCGTTTACTGCAGCGGTTATCGGCGGAATCGGCAGCATTCCGGGTGCTATGCTAGGCGGTCTTGTACTTGGACTTCTGGAAACATTCGGGACATATGCGCTCGGAAGCGAGTGGAAGGACGTATTTGCCTTTATTATTCTCATTTTATTGCTAGTCTTGAAACCAACCGGCATGCTTGGAAAAAAAGTGACGGAAAGGATGTAGATGATGGAGAAAACGATACACCATACCGTTGCCAAACCGAAATTACTGGAGAAGCGCAAGCCCCTACTGCTTGGGATTCTACTCGTTGCCGCGGCGTTATTTCCGTTCTACGCAGGCAACTACTGGCTTGACGTTGGGTTTCTGGCCGTGTTTTACATTTGTCTTGGACTCGGGCTGAATATCGTCGTCGGTTACGCTGGACTGCTCGATCTCGGGTACTCCGCCTTCTTCGCAGTAGGAGCGTACACAACAGGCATACTGATGACCCAGTTTCATATGAATTTCTGGCCTACGATGCTGATCGGTGGCGCTTTGGCGGCCTTAGCCGGCATTCTCGTTGGAGCTCCGACGCTTCGTTTGCGCAGCGACTATTTGGCCATCGTTACACTAGGGTTCGGCGAAATTGTCCGCATCTCTGCCAAAAATCTCGATTTTACAGGAAGCGCCTCTGGTATCTACGGCATTATGAGTCCGTTTCCGGCTCCGGTGCGGATTGGTGGCGTTACGATCAACAATTTAAGCTATTCGTTCTGGGCAATCCTCGCGCTAATGCTGATCGTCATCTTCGTATCCTTGCGGTTAAAAAATTCACGAATCGGTCGTTCCTGGGCTTATATCCGTGAAGACGAAGATGCAGCGGAAGCAATGGGTATCAACCGCACGCGATCGAAACTTGCGGCTTACTCGATGGGCGCCATGCTCGGTGGCCTTGCCGGTTCCATCTTTGCTGTCAAGATGACGGCGATCGCGCCGGAAAGCTTCAGCTTCATGCAATCGACGATGATTTTGCTCGCCGTCATTCTCGGCGGAGTTGGCCGAGTATCAGGTGTTATTATCGGAGCCGTTCTTGTTATCGTCATACCGGAATTACTTCGGGATTTCGACAAAGTCGTTCATTTGAACATCGGCGTCGATCGTTACCGTTATCTAGTATTCGGCGTCGCGCTTGTAATTTTAATGATTTTCCGTCCTAAAGGGCTCGTCCCCGACAAAGAAGATACTGAAGAGTAACCGGAGGTGAAACCCTTTATGCCGATTATCCAAGTCAAAAATTTGCATCTGCAGTTCGGCGGATTGACAGCCGTGAACAATTTGAGTTTCGACATTCCTCATGAAACCGTGATGAGCGTAATCGGACCGAACGGTGCAGGTAAAACGTCGCTGTTCAACATGCTCTCTGGCTTTTACCGGCCGACGCGCGGGGAAATTATATTTAACGGGACGAATATAGTCGGAAAGCAGCCGCATCAGATTACAGCGCAAGGCATGGCGCGAACGTTCCAAAACCTCAGGGTATTCCCGAATTTGACGGTTCTCGAGAACGTCATGGCCGGGATGCATTCTCGAACGAAGCAGGGCCTCTTTGGCGCCTTGTTTCATACGAAAGCGCAGCGGCTGGAAGAAGAGACGATCCTGAGTGTCGCGGAAGAATGCATCCGGTTTGTTGGTATTGACAAGTACAGAAACCGCCGAGCCAAAAACTTACCATACGGGGCGCAGCGATATTTGGAAATTGCCCGGGCGCTAGCTATTCAGCCGAAAGTCCTATTCCTGGATGAACCGGCAGCAGGCTTCAACTTTACCGAGAAGCAGGATTTGATCGATCTAATCGGTCGAATACGCCGAACTTACAAGATTTCTGTGGTGCTGATCGAGCACGATATGGGGCTTATCAATAAAGTGTCCGAGCGGGTTCTCGTTCTTAACTATGGACAAAAGCTCGCGGAAGGAACGCCGGATGAGGTATTAAATAACCCGCTCGTTATCGAAGCCTATCTCGGAAAGGAGGATGAAGCGGATGAATCTGCTTGAAGTGAACGGGCTGAAGACGTACTACGGCAAAATTCAGGCGGTTAAGGGCGTATCCCTTACCGTGAAACAAGGTGAAATTGTTGCTCTGCTCGGCGCTAACGGAGCCGGTAAGAGCACGATCCTAAAAACGATTTCCGGTCTTATCCGTCCTTCGGAAGGCTCGGTGTCATTTGGTGGCGAGAACATCACGACGACCGATGCGCATGCCATCGTGGAAAAAGGTTTGATCCATGTTCCGGAAGGCAGACGCGTTTTTGCCGCGCTGACGGTGACAGAAAACTTGGAGCTCGGCGCGTTTACCAAAAAAGGCGCCAAATCTAAGACGGCGCAAAAAATCGCCATGGTTTTCGACATGTTCCCTCGATTAGCAGAGCGTCACAAGCAAATGGCGGGTACGTTAAGCGGAGGCGAGCAGCAGATGCTTGCGATCGGTAGGGCGCTGATGGCCGAGCCGAAGCTGCTAATGCTCGACGAGCCGTCCATGGGGCTAGCTCCCATTATCGTCATTGAAATCATGAAGATCATTAAAAACATTAACGAACAGAACAAAACAACGATCTTGCTGGTAGAGCAGAATGCCAAGGCTGCACTCAAACTAGCCCACCGGGGTTATGTCTTGGAAACAGGTAACATTACAATGGAAGAAAGCTCGGAAGCACTTCGCAGCAACGACAACATCGTCAAAGCCTACCTCGGCGCACATTAAACCAATCATTTGGAAGAGTCTGTTCATAGGAACAGTTATTTTAACTATTAGCAGGGGCTGTCCCAAAAGTCATCTATCTATGACATTTGGGACAGCCCCTACTGCTCGTAAACTGATGTTTTTAGCCTCAATTAAGGGGAGCGGGGCTTCCAAAAGCGTACATAGATAAGCGAATTCGCTCATGTTCATCAGGTCTCCATATATTATAATAATTATTATATAGTATCTGATCTAATTATTGACTTTCATCTAGTCGGATGTTACCATTTTATACGAATAAGATAGATTTGAGGAGGAATCATATCCATGGCAGAGCGTTTAGTTGGTAAACAAGCTCCAGATTTTACAATGGAGACCGCTACAGGTGACGGTAAAGAATTTGGTAAAGTTTCTTTGTCTGATTACAAAGGAAAATGGTTAGTATTATTCTTCTACCCATTGGACTTCACATTCGTTTGTCCAACAGAAATCACAGCACTTAGTCATGCTGCTGCTCAATTCAAAGAATTGGACACTGAGATTCTTGGTGTTTCCATCGACAGTATTCACACGCACAAAGCTTGGATCAATACTCCAATCAACGATAATGGTCTTGGCAAATTGGAATTCCCACTTGCTGCTGACATCACGAAATCTGTAGCACGTGACTACGGCGTTCTGATCGAAGAAGAAGGTATCGCGCTTCGCGGTCTGTTCATCATCGATCCAGAAGGCGAATTGAAATACGAAGTTGTTAACCACAACGACGTAGGCCGCAGCGTAGAAGAAACACTTCGTGTGCTTCAAGCGCTTCAATCCGGCGGATTGTGCCCAATGAACTGGAAACCAGGCGACAAAAACCTGGTTGTAAAATAAGCTTTTGAATACATAGAGAAGCTCCTCTGGTTGGCATGCGAATGCGAGCAGGGGAGCTTTTCTTCATGAAGGAGAGCGGACATGACGGTTCCGACGAATTTGAAATATACAAGAGATCACTACTGGATCAGGCTCGACGGGGAAAAAGCTGTTGTCGGGTTAACGGAGTACGGGATCAGCGAGCTGGGAATGCTTGTTTTTATCGAGCTCCCAGATCAGGATACTCATGTAAGAAAAGGGGAATTCATTGGTTCTGTTGAGACTGCGGCGGATGACGAACACGATCTGCTAGCCCCTTTATCCGGCCAAATAACATCAGTCAATCGGCTGCTGGAAAGAGCGGTAATGCTGATTCACGAATCCCCCTATGACAAGGGCTGGCTATTTACGATTCAGTGGAGTCAAGAATCTGAGCTGGCGCAGCTATGGGAAGAGGAAACATATTTACGGGATTTTTCGCTGGAAGACTGAAAAAGAAGGACGTAAGCCTCACTGAAGTGAGTTCTTACGTCCTTTTTTCAATCAGGTGAAAAGCTAGACGCTTTCACAAAATTTTTTGGTATGATGGGAGGTGATTGAACTATGAACGGTCCAACAGGGAGGAAATGTGAAAAAACCATCAAAGCTGCCCAAATTGTACGTTTTTCAAAAAGTCATTATCGTTTTTACCGCATTGATTATTCCTGTCTATCTAGTAAACCTGTTGATGAATATGATGGGGCAATCCTTTATCAAACAGGAATTTTCGAATTCAATCCAGTCCAAAGTACAATTTTACTCGAACCAGTTAGATGATCAAATTTCATTCATCCGAAACCAGCAGCTGCAGGTTATCAACGATTCCGATCTTCAGAAGCTAAACTTTTTATCAGGCACACTCGACGACTACGAAGAAATCCAACTCGTAAAAAGAGTAAAGGAAAGATTGGCCACCATACAGAACTCCAGTGAGTATTTGCTCAATACCGGGGTATATTTGAAATCATTTGGAAGAACGATCTCTACGCAAAGCGGAATTACTGAGCTGCCGAATCAGGAGTATGAGGTGATTGAAAAGTTCTTTAATTACTCGCCCAAACCATCCTTATACTACAGCAATGGCAGATTGTTTTTTATCGAGTTTGCAAACAATTCCAGTGTAATCGTCTATTTGGAGCTATCCGTAAAAAAATTGGAAAAGACACTGAACCAACTGGTAGGAAATTATGGCGATGCTGGTGCTGTTCTCACGAATGAAACGTTTAGTTTTGATATCTCACCTAAGCATGAAGATGCCATTGTAAAAAGTATATACAACATCGTTTCAAAAGAGCAGAATAACAAAACTTTGGATAGTCATGTCCTTAAAGTCGGAGATCAAAGTTACTGGGTCACTTACAACCGAATAAGTACGCTCGGATTAACCCTTTTCTCCTATGTAAACCAAAATGAACTTACAGGGTCTCTCAAGAAATTCAATGTATGGCTAATCATTATGTCTTTGGTCTCGATGGCAATCATTCTTGTTTTTTCATTTTCAGTCAAACTGATGATTCACAATCCACTGAAAGAGTTGATTGCGGCTTTTAAAACGCTGGAAACGGATAACCTGAACATTTCGATAAGGCCGAAAAATGACATTGAGTTCGGTTACCTATATAGAAGCTTTGATAAGATGATAGACAAGCTTAAGCAATCGATTCAACAAAATTATGAACAAAAAATAGCGCTGCAGCATTCCGAATTAAAGCAGCTGCAGTCGCAGATCAATCCTCATTTTCTATACAATGGATTTTTCAATATTTACATGATGTGTAAGGCTAAAGATTACGAAATGGTTGCCACATTTGCTCAGAAGCTGGGTAGCTATTATCAGTTTGTTACAAGAAGCGGAGAGGATGAAGTACCGTTTGCGAAGGAATATCGACATGCCATGGATTATGTGGAAATCCAATGTATTAGGTTCTCCAATCGGATTCAAGTCATAGCGGATGAGATTCCCGATGCGTGCAAGCATCTCATGGTGCCGCGCCTGATCCTGCAGCCCATAATCGAAAACACATTTGATCATGCTTTTGAGAACGAACGCAAAGGCGGCAGTATCCATATGACAGTTACGTGTGAGAATGATAGATTGTGCATATGCGTGGAAGATGATGGAAATAAAATCACGGATGAGTTCATTCATGCCCTCGAAGAGAGACTCGCCAATTCCTTCAATGTGCTTGAAAAGACAGGCATCATTAATGTTTGTAATCGAATCCGACTGAAGTATGGCGAGGAGAGCGGGCTATTTGTATCCCGAAGTGAATATGGAGGACTTAAAACAGAAATCATCATTCAATTCAATTATGGGGGCGGCAGCGATGCATAGACTTTTAATTGTTGACGACGAGCCGGCAATTGTCGAAGGACTTGTACAGATGTTTCAGGAAAGGGAGGAGCTCGATCTCGACGTATGTAAGGCGTACTCAGCGTTTGAGGCTATTGAAATTATCAAAAAAACGAAGATTGATGTGGTTCTCAGCGATATTCGCATGCCGGAGAAAAACGGTTTGCAGTTAATGGATGAGATATTATTTTATTGGCCTTCCTGCAAAATTATTTTTTTGACGGGGCACAACGAATTTGATTATGTGTACACAGCTATTCAAAAAAATGTGGAAAGCTATATTCTGAAAACCGAAGAAGATAAGGTTGTCATCGGTGCGGTTACTAATGCGTTAAAGAAAATAGAGGATGAGCTCACGAACAATGATCTTGTTGATAAGGCCCGGAAGCAAATGCTGGTCATGGCACCACTATTGAATAAGGAAATGTTCGAGGCTTTACTTTTAGGCGAAAATGTAGACGATCTTTTATCCGAAGACCTATTTGCGGGACAAGATTTAAAGCTGAAGGGGGATGCCCCTGTATTGATCCTTGTTGGCAAAATGGACTGTTGGCCGGAAGGAATGACGTACGCCAATAAACGAAACGCGCTTTATTCCATCAGGAACTTAGTTGAGCAATACTTGCCCACCTCGATGATAAACGAAGATATTGTGTATGAAAATTCGACCATTGTTTGGTTCATTCAGCTGGGTTCGGATACGGACAGGTTTCGAAGTGAAGACGATGCGATCGATTGGGGAGGCCTAGTCACCTATTTAAAAGGAGTACTTGAATCGGTTCAAAATGCGTGCCGCGATCTGCTTCAATTAGACGTTTCTTTCATCATTTCAAGGGGAGCAGTCGAATGGGACAGCATTCATAAGGAATTTGAACTTATGAAAGCAATGATTAGGAAAAGATCCGCAGCTGGGCTCAAAATGACGATTATGGACCTCGGTATGACGAACGGGTTTTTCAAATTGGAACCGGCGAAGGTTTCCGCTTACTCGGATGAATTCAACAAAAAACTGCGATTGCTTGAAAAAAGGCTGGATGAAGGGGACGAGCAGCAAGCAGAAATCGTTTGTAGGGATCTGATCAGCAGTTTGAAAGTGGATATGGGTCAAAATTATCTTGTCGGACTTGAAAGGTACTATATGTTCGTACTTGTCTTCTTAGCCTATATCAATGGGCAAAATATTACGGAAAGAATCAAGGATCATAGGCATTTCGAAAATTTTGCCATGATGGACATTCCCGGTGATTGGCTAACAACGGAAGCCTTTTATATAGAGCTTGGCAAACAGATATGCATGGAGAAGAAAGAGCAAGTTGACAAGGGTGAAAATTTGTTAGTTGAGCGAATTCATAGGTTCATAAACGAAAACTTGGGTGGAGATCTTTCTCTTGCGAGAATCGCTGAAGTGGTTTATTTTAATCCTTCGTATCTTTCACGTTTTTATAAGCAGCTAACAGGGCGCAATCTTTCCGACTACATCAATTCAGCCAAAGCGGAAGCAGCGGTGAGCATGCTAGAGGACATGCAGGTGAAAATCAATGAAATTGCTTTGAAATTGGGATTTGAATCTCCTTCCTACTTCACGGCATTTTTTCGGAAAATGAAAGAGGTGTCACCACAGGAATTTAGGGATACTATCATTCATAAAACGAGGAAGTAAACAAAACAGAACGATGTAAATAGTTTATTATAGCGAATATTCGTCCCCCAGCATTACAATAAATAGTGTAAAGCTCGAGCCTTTACCATAGTTCGTTAACAACGCTAGTTCTCAATTTGCGAAAATATGGGGGGTAAAACATGAAAAGAAAGCATGTCAGTTCTGTTCTCATGACTACACTGATGGTTGCATCGTTAGCGGCTTGCAGCAATAATGAAAGCGCTTCAAGCTCTACGAGTGCGCCGCAGCAAACTTCCAATACCCAAAAAAACGAAACCGTAGATCCATTGGGGAAATACGCTCAACCGGTCACCGTTACCGAAGTGCTAGGTTTCCGTCCTCCAGAAGACCCGAAAACGCCAAAGGGAATTACACCCGATCAGAATGCCTATCTGAAAGATTTGAAAGAAATGCTGAATATTGATCTGAAATACTTGTGGAGCGTACCGACAGAACAATACGAGCAAAAGTTTTCTCTTGCTGTTGCTTCCGCAGATTTGCCTGACATCTTGGATTTGGATGCGCTGCAATTTGAGAAATTGAAAAGTCAGGGCATGCTTGCAGATCTGACGGATGCTTATAGTAAATATGCATCTCCCGCTTTAAAGAATTATATGCAGGTGGATGGCGGGTTTGCTATGAAGACCACAACAACCGATGGCAAACTGTTGGGTATTCCTGGTTTCGAGGATCCGTATTTATCGACACAGCTATTGTGGATTCGGAAGGATTGGCTGAACAACCTTAATCTGCAGCCTCCGAAAACCATTGACGATTTGGAAAAAATAGCGGATGCCTTTGTCAAAAATGACCCTGGCAAAACCGGTAAAAATGATCGATATGGCATTGCGATGCAGAAAGCCCTCATTGGTTGGGGATTTGATGCGAGGGGTGTTTTCAACGGCTATGGTACGGCTCCAAAATCTTGGCTCAAAGGAAAAGACGGCAAGCTTGCAGCAGGTGAAATCCAGCCTGAAACGAAAAATGCCTTGGCTAAGCTGCAGTCTTGGTATCAAAAAGGGCTTATTGATAAGGAATTTGCGCTGAAAGACGAGAACAAGGTTGTGGAAGATATTGTTGCCGGCAGGGTCGGTATTTCGTACGGTGAATGGTGGTACCCGAACTGGCCGCTCAATATTAACAAGGATAAGGATCCAAATGCAGAGTGGGAAGCTTATCAAATTCCATCGCTGGATGGTCAGCCAGGGAAATCGATGGTAGGCAAAGTGCGGATGAGTCACATTATTGCTGTTAACAAAAAAGCGAAAAATCCGGAAGCTGCGATTAAGATGATTAACTTCTACCTCGAAATGGGCAAAAAACAGTATCTGGAGAAAAACAAAGCGGAAAACGGGTATGTTTACAATTGGTTCGTGCCTAGAATCTACAACCCTGCTCAAATTGAAACCATTTACACAGAGGTTAACAAGGCCTTGGATGCGAAGCAAGAGGCGATTACGCTTGATGATGATAATTATAAAAATGTCGCGGACGTGTTTAAGGCAACTAAGGAGTTCCTTGCAGGCGATACGAAGAACGCAACCAAAGGTTCAAATTGGGGTCAATACTACAGCCGTGCAGACAAAAATGGCGGTTGGGGCATAACGCGCCAAATTCGTGACAGCAAGCAAGTGTTCTTCAACGAGTTCTACGGTGTTCCGACGGAAACACAGGTAGAAAAGGGAGCGCAGCTTGATAAACTTCTCGACGAAACGTATACAAAAATCATTATGGGTGCACCTATAAGCGAATTCGACAAATACGTAGAGAGCTGGAAGAAGCTTGGCGGAGACGATATTACGAAGGAAGTAAACGAGTGGTACACGAAGAATGCCGTAAAATAAGGTGAACCATAGAACGGGGGAGAGAGAGTTTGTTACAATCTCTCCCCCATTTTTTTAAAATGGGACGTTTGAATTTGTGTGCGATTGGAGGCTTCACAGTTGAGAATAAAAACAGAAATGCCGCTGCATCTGATGCTGCTGCCTGGCGTGTTGGTGACACTTGTATATGCTTACGGCCCTATACTGGGAGTCGTGATGGCTTTTCAAAAATTTGAACCGGTGCTTGGTTTTTTTAAATCGAAATGGGTCGGGTTCAAAAACTTTAAATATGTATTCAATCTGCCGGACTTTCATCAGGTCATGTGGAATACGATACTCATTTCATCTTTAAAAATTGCCTTTTCCTTACTCGTTCCGCTCGTATTGGCGCTTCTACTGAATGAGATTACAAAGAAGTGGTTTCAGCGAATGATCCAAACAAGCATTTTTTTACCGTTTTTTCTCGCGTGGACCGTACTGGGCGGGGTCATTCTTGAGTTATTTTCATTGAGGGGCCCGGTTAACGACATCATTTCAAGCTTTGGTCTGGAACCGATTATGTTCATGGGCAGCAACAATTGGTTTCGAGCCATCATGGTCGGCTCAGATGTTTGGAAAGGTATGGGCTACAATATGATCATTTTTCTGGCTGCCATCACAGGCATCAATGCAAGTCTTTACGAGGCTGCAGAAGTAGATGGCGCTGGCAAATGGAAACAAATGATCCATATCACATTGCCGGGCATGATGCCCATCATTATTTTAATGAGCACTTTAAGTCTGGGTAATGTATTGAACGCAGGGTTTGATCAAATCTTGATCATGTATAATCCAACCGTTTATCAGGGTGCTGATATTATTGACACGTTCACTTACAGGCTAGGCCTATTCAGTCAACAGTTTGCGCCTGCAGCGGCAGTGGGGTTGTTTAAGTCAGGCATTTCTGTCGGTTTGGTATCGTTATCGTACTACCTTGCGTACAAATTCAGCAATTACCGAATATTTTAGATGGCTGGGGGATTTCATATGGTTTATAAACCATCGCTAAGCAGAAAGCTTTTCGTCGTGATGAATGCTTTGGTACTGACATTCATAACAATTATAGGGATCGTGCCGTTCATTCACCTTTTGGCCGTATCGTTAAGTTCCAATACGGCGGCGATGGCTGGCGAAGTTAAGCTGCTGCCGATCGGATTTACACTCGATGCTTACGTTTATCTCGGACATAAGGTGGAATTTATTAGGTCTCTTCGTGTTTCGCTGGAGAGGGTCGTGCTCGGAACGGCAATCAACATGTTTCTAATTTTCATTACTGCTTATCCGCTTGCCAAAGAAACGGAGCAGTTTCGCTCCCGAACTGTCTATGTGTGGTTTTTTGCGATTACGATTTTTTTGGGCGGAGGACTTATTCCGACGTATATGATCGTGAAATCGACCGGGCTGATTAATACGATTTGGGCGCTTATTTTGCCTGGAGCACTGAATGTATGGAATATGATTATGATGCTGAACTTCTTCCGAGGCATTCCGAAAGAAATGGAAGAGGCGGCTACGATCGACGGAGCCAATCATTGGACTTTGCTGTGGAAAATATATTTGCCTGTATCGTTGCCGGCGATCGCAACCATTGGGCTTTTTACCATTATAGGGCACTGGAATTCATGGTTTGATGGCATTCTCTATATGAACTCGCCGGACAAATATCCGCTGCAAACATATCTTTCCACCTTAATAACAGCCATGAATGCACAAATGCAGTCCGTTAATGTCGATCAGCTCAAACAGCTGGAGAATCTCAGCGAGAAAACGCTCCGAACTGCGCAGATTTTCATGGGTGCGCTGCCGATTCTCATGGTTTACCCGTTCGTACAAAGATTTTTTATCAAAGGTATGACAGTAGGCAGTGTGAAGGAATAAAAATAAGGCGGGATAGACAATGGGGAAAATTACAATTGCATTAATCGGAGCTGGACAAAGAGGAGTCAATTATACGGGATATGCGCTTGAACATCCGGATGAGCTGCAGGTAGTTGCCGTTGCAGAACCGAACCAGCAGAGAAGCCAAAAGTTTAAATCGCTGCACGGATTGTCTGATGAGATGTGTTTTGAGAGCTGGGAGGATTTATTGGCCAGACCTAAATTGGCGGATGCCGTGCTTATTTGTACGCAGGACAACATGCACTATGAACCGACGATGAAAGCATTGGAAGCGGGATATCACGTACTACTCGAAAAACCGATGTCCCCCGATCCGCTGGAATGTATCCGTATGGGTGAGCGTTCGGAACAATATGGGCGAGTATTTTCAATTTGTCATGTTCTTCGCTATACGGATTTCTTCGGAACAATCAAAACGTTGTTGAACGAGGGAGCGATTGGGCAGCTTATGTCCATTCAACATAATGAGAATGTGGCTTATTGGCATCAGGCGCACAGCTTTGTCAGAGGCAATTGGCGCAAAGCCGCCGAATCGAGTCCGATGATTTTGGCCAAATCCTGTCATGACCTGGATATTATTCTTTGGTTAGCAGGGGCAGATTGCACCCATGTATCATCTTTCGGATCGTTGTCTCACTTTAAAATGGAAAATGCCCCGAAGGGAGCACCGCAGCGATGCTTGGACGGATGCCCAGTCTCGGATACATGTCCATACTATGCGCCTAAAGTGTATCTTACGGATAATATACACTGGCCTACTTCAGCGATCAGTGATGATCTTAGCTTGGAAGCCCGAACGAAAGCGCTGCAAGAGGGGCCATACGGGAAATGCGTGTACCATTGCGACAATGATGTAGTTGACCATCAAGTCGTCAATATGGAGTTTGCTAATGGAGTGACGGCTGCTTTTACGATGAGCGCATTTACGAATGACTGCAGTCGAACCCTCAAGCTGATGGGAACAAAAGGCGAAATTCGCGCTGCCATGGAAAAAAATGAGATTGAAGTCATTGATTTTGAAACAGGTACGACAAAGCAAATCTCACTTGAAACACCTGGAGGGCATATTGGTCACGGAGGCGGTGACTTCGGCCTGATCCGTGATTTTGTTAAGCTCGTTCAGCAGGGCGGGCAAGGAAATGGGTTAACTTCTGCAGCTCATTCGGTGCAGAGCCACCTGATGGCATTTGCTGCGGAGCGGTCAAGGCTGGATCGAAGAGTAGTCAATATGAGAGAATTTACATTCGAGGGAGCATAGGCGGTGGAGTTATGAAAAAACGACTAAAATTTCGAGACGATGGTACGTTTGTCATCGTACAATTTTCCGATGTGGAATTTCTCGATGAATTTGATTATGACCCGGAAACACCGAAGTATGATTCAGAGACAAGAGCGCTTATGGAACGAATCATCGAAGCCGAGAAGCCCGATCTCATTGTGTTCGCCGGTGATGTAATTGCAAGTAACCGGGCGAGAGATCCGATTCAATCGTTCCGCCAAGCCGTTGATGTAGCAGAGATGAGCTGCATTCCATGGGCGGCTGTGTTCGGCAATCACGACTCGGAGGGTGAAGTGCCGAGGAAAACGATGCATGAGCTGCAATTGCAGCATGAATATTGTGTAGCGGAACCGGATCCAGAAGGCGTTAACGGGGCTGGGAACTTTGTCGTCACTGTGGCAGGCAAGAACGAAGACACGGCTGCGGCGCTATATTTTGTGGATAGCGGCGACTACTCATCAATTGGTGATCGGGTAGGCGGATATGACTGGATTCGCAGAGATCAAATCGATTGGTATGTGGGCAAGTCGCGAGAGCTGACAAGGCGAATCGATGATCAACCGCTGCCAGCACTTGCCTTCTTCCACATTCCACTACCAGAGTACAATGACGTATGGGATTTCCACGTATGCTATGGGCATCGGTATGACTCTTGCTGTTCTACTCCTGCAATTAATTCAGGTATGTTTGCGGCAATGGTGGAGATGGGCGATGTAATGGGGACGTTTGTTGGTCATGACCATGGCAACGATTTTTGGGGAACGCTACATGGTATTCGTCTTTGCTACGGACGTTCGACGAGATATGTAAGTTACGTAGATGGTGTGCGTCACGACCTGCTGCCTACAGGAGCGAGAGTCATTCGACTGAAGGAAGGGGAGCGCCGGTTCGATACATGGATTCGCCAGAATGACGGAACCGTCGTTGTAGAGCAGCCGGAGCATCGGCCGGAAGGTAGGAAAGTGGAGTGAGTGCTCTTCTGCTGTCACGGTTGAAAACGAGGGGATATCAGGTCTGGAATCAAGGGGATGTCCCAAAAGTCATATTTGGAAAATTCAGCTCCCATTTAGTGAATTATTGCAGTCTGCCTGCTACTTCCATTGGATTAATCCAATGAAAGTAGGGAATTTGCAGCTTAAAAGTCAATTTCATTGGATTTTTTCCAATAGAAGCACTAATTTCGAAGCCTGAGAGTCGATTCCATTGGGAAAATCAGACTGTCGAGAAAGTATTTTTCGCAGCAGGGGTTGCCCACGAAATTCGCAACCCGCTTACTACACTCAAAGGGTTCCTCAGCTTGCTGAAGTCCCGAACAACCGAAAAAGACAGCTGCCGATACTTGGAAATCATGTCTTACGAAATTGAACATATGGAACGGGTTACCAATCAATTTTTGACCGTTGCAAAGCCGCAAACCGTGAAATTCGAGAAGAAAAATTTAGGATTTGTGATCAGGCAGGTTGCGTCTTTTCTCTATCCGCTTGCGACAATGAACAATGTACAGATTTTGATTGAGACGGAGTCCGGAGATCCGTTCATCGAATGCGAAGAAAATTACGACTTCATCGGGGATCGGCATACCCGCAATGCCTAGCCACAGGGCAAAAAATAATGCCGCATAGCCAAAATATTGAATCATGTGCAGCAGCGTATCGAAGCTCATAATCATTCACTCCTTCTTTGTTTAACATCTTCTATGATACCTATAAAATCTTAGGAAAAAATCAAGCTTATTCTGAATTTTTTTATAAGAATAAATTCAGAATAAGACCCACTAAATCTGTAGGTTATTAGCTACGATAGAAACGGTTGAATCGCATACAAATTAGGTGCAGCATAATTCCGAGTATGGGGCACAAAAAGAAGATAGAACAGGGACCGGGACACAACCAGTCTTTGGGCGCTAAATGCGTATAGATTTATCACAAGGATTCACGCAGACATTTAGTTAGAGATGGTTTGGTTAAAACAGAATTAATGTAGGAATCATTGGGCTGATCACGGCGATAGAGTCATTCTCGCCAAATAAGGGGACGAAGCTAGCCACATTCGCGGCTAGCTGCATCGAGAACTAAATTCTTGGAGATATTGGATGATCGGGAGAAGGAAGTTGTTGTGGGGCGGTTTGGGTTGGAATTAGGTGGGGAAGAGCGGACGCAGAGAGAGATTGCGAAGGAGCTGGGTATTTCGCGGTCGTATGTGTCGAGGATTGAGAAAAGGGCGCTGATGAAGCTTTATCATGAGTTTTATAAGGCGAAGCGGTAAAGGGATAAGTTGAGCATGAACCTGCCATTTGAGGCGGGTTTTTATGTGTTATTGGACTCTTAGGGATCTTTTTGGAGTTACTGAATCTCGAGCATGATGGGTACTGGAAGGTTAGAGATAATGCTATGGAGAAGACATATTTAAGAAGCTAACCTCCTGCTTGGGGTAGTACCAGCGCGATTTACATTATTTTTATATATTTTGGATAAATATTGGAGCTTACAACCATCATCCTGCAAATCGTAATTCCCTTGGCTGCGTCACTTGTCAAGGCCGAATATCGCTCATTCCAGCATGTGTATTAGTTGGAATATTTCAGTATTTTTATCTTGCCTATGTAGCGGCTGGATTTTGGACATTTGACTGTATATTAAACGTCGTGAAAATTTTCTATCACCCCGGTCTAGATTTGAAATTACGCTTTGTCGCTATAGTAGACAACCTTACGGTAAAAGCCCGAATTCAAGGTGCCAATGGATTTAAATGCTGGATTTTTTAAGCTTCCGGTTTTTATGTCCGGGTCAAAACTCCCATTTCAATCCTTGGAATTATAGGATTATATTACTATTGATATATATTTTGGAACGGGCTAGAATGAGGGAGCAAACAAAATACGGCGGGATTGTTACTGTTTAGCAGGCAAGACCTAAAATGTTTTAAGAATGAACTGCACCGTTAGGGTGCGTTATTCTTGAACGTTTTAGGTCTTTTTTTGTTCCGCTTTGCTGAGGGGGTGTCTCGAAGTTAAAGGTTTGTTTACAACAACAAAAGCCGTTTGGCAACCAATCGAGGAGGAAAAGAAATGAAAAGAAGATTTCTGCCCAAATTTGGAAAACTGGTTTTAACCGCAACGATTCTTGCAAGCAGTCTGGTGGCTAGCTCCGTTTCGGCGAAGGAGGCAAGCCCTACCGTTCCGGACGATTTCACATCCATCTGGTCGCGTCAACAAGCCGAGAAAGTCGCACTCACGCAACAAAACACGGCTCCGAAGATCGATACAAACTTTAATTTGGTCGCACCGGACCAGTGGGTTTGGGACACATGGCCGCTTGAAAACAGAGACGGTTCCCTCGCCATCGTAAATGGATACAGAATCGCATTTGCCTTGGTTGCTCCGCGCACTTACAGTTGGGGAGATCGCCATACACACGCAAGAATCGGCATGTTCTATTCGAAAAACGGTAAAGATTGGACTTACGCAGGCGTTCCTTATAACACTGATAAAGCACTTGGCCACCATCAATGGGCCGGAACAGCGATGCTGGACGAGAAAGGCAAAGTGCACCTGTTCTATACGGCAGTAACCGATATGAACGCTAACGGCGGTAAAGAGTGGAGCGACGAAAACTGGCTTCAAAGAGCCGAGCAGCGCATCGCTACGACAACGTTCGACATCAACGCTGGCAAAGACGGCGTGAATCTGACCAATGAAGGCGAACACAAGATCATTCTTCAAGCGGACGGCAAATTATACGAAACCATTCAAAACTTTAATGGCAACAGCATCACCGCGTTCCGCGATCCGTTCTTCTTCCATGACCCTAACACTGGCAAAGAATACCTTATTTTTGAAGGCCAGGCCGGCACCAACTATCCGTTGACACCGGAAAATATCGGAGACGAAGTGTACCGCAGAACCCATTCCTTACCGGCAGGCGCGGAGAAGTATACAGGCATGATCGGCATTGCGGAAGTGCTTGACCACGATGTGACCAAATTGAAGCTTCTGCCGCCGCTGCTCGATTCGATTGGAGCCAACCAACAATTGGAGAGACCTCACGTTGTTGTGAAAGGCGATGAGTATTACCTGTTCACTATTAGCCACACCTTCACTTACGCAACTGGATTGACCGGTCCGGACGGCGTATACGGCTTCTACGGCAAAGGCGGAATCCGTGCCGACTACAAGCCGATGAACGGCAGCGGTCTGGTCATCGGTAACCCGGCCAGCAATCCGTATCAAGCGTATTCTTGGTTGGTGCTTCCGAACCAGCAGGTAATCAGCTTCATCAACGAACCACGTGATGCAAACGGCCAAGTGAAATTCGGTGGCACCTTCGCACCGACACTGAAGATCTCCCTGAATGGCGACAAGTCGGAAATTACTGGAGAAGGCAAGCCGGGAGAAATCAAGCCTTTCGGTGCAAATCGGTAATCGATCATCTTCATCAAGCAACGTTAACCGAAATTAAAGAAACGAGAGGAGCATTAAAATGATCCGTAAAAACAAGAAAGCTGTAACGATCCTCGCTTTGGCGACGACCATCGTTGCTTCCAGCTTTGCTGCATTGCCGGTATTTGCCCAAGGCGGGCCCCAGACCGTGAATTGGACGCGGGAAGATGTATCGAAAATCGAACTGAATAACAGCAACACCATTCCTTACTTCGACGTCAGCAAGCTGCCTAAGATGGCACCAGGCTATCACATGTGGGACACCTGGCCGCTTCTGGACCGCGACGGGAACATTGCTACGTACAAAGGCTGGAAAGTGATCTTCTGTCTTTCCGCCCCGAACAATTTGCTTCCGGGTAAAGTGCACGATGTCGCCACCATCCGTTATTTCTACTCGAAAAACGGTCAAGATTGGACCTTTGGCGGCGAGTTTTTCCCGGAAGGAACAGCGATCGGCCAACGTCAATGGGCAGGCTCCGCTATGCTGGACGGCGATGAGATTCACGCCTTTTACACTGCAACCGGCCGTCAAACCGAGGACCATCTGACTTACGAACAGCGCATTGCCACCGCAACCGGCAAAATCGTTGCGGACAGCAACGGCGTCCATTTCGAAAATTGGGGTCCGCACCGCGTTATTTTGGAACCGGACGGGAAATACTACGAAACGTTGGATCAAGCGAATCATGGCGAAGCCGGAGGTTACGCGTTCCGCGATCCGATGTGGTTCAAAGATCCGAAAACGGGTAAAGAATACCTGCTGTTCGAAGGCATGTCCGGCGGCGCCGTCGGGGATCGCCAGTTCAAGCCTGAATATGCAGGAAGCGCCCAGTATCTGCAGCAGAATCCCGTACCGCCAAGCGCCGTACATCAAAACGGCAACATCGGCATCGCCGAGGTGAGCAGCGATTTGTCGACGTTCAAGCTGCTTCCTCCGGTCATCGAGGCGAACTTTGTGAACGAAGAGCTGGAGCGTCCGCACATTGTGGTCAAAGATAAGAAATATTATCTGTTTACCGACACCCATGTCAGTAAATACGCAGAAGGGCTTCATGGACCGGAAGGCATGTACGGCTTCGTTTCCGATACGCTGATCGGCGGTTACAAGCCGCTGAACGGAAGCGGCCTCGTACTGGCCAATCCTACTAATAATCCGTACCAGGCGTATTCCTGGCTGGTGACGCCGAAATTGAATGTAGTCAGCTTTGCGCAATTCGGCGATCTGAACGGCATGTCGGTTGGCGAAATCGGCAACCAGCCTCCGGAATGGCAGTTTAAACACTTCGGCGGAACTTTGGCACCGACGGTAAAGCTGTCCATTAAAGGCGATCATACGGAAATAGAGAAGATACTGCCTCAGGGCTGGATCAAGTAAAACGACCGGGAACGGTCAAATAAAAACGAATCCAATTGGAAGGCTATTGACTTAGATGTCAGTAGCCTTCTTTATCACTTTTTCCACGATTCCCTACACGAAAGATTTTATGGAAGGGGTTATAGATGTGCCCAAAAAAATGATTTTGCTTATACTATTGTTCATAATGGTTTTCACATCTCTGTCAATGATATTACCTATTCGGAATACATCTTTGGTACATGCCCAAAACTCTTATTATAACGAACCCTATCGTCCTCAATATCATTTCTCACAGGAAGCGAACTGGATGAATGATCCCAACGGGATGGTTTATTACGAAGGAGAATATCATTTATTTTATCAATATCATCCAAACAGCACACATTGGGGTCCAATGAACTGGGGACATGCGGTAAGCAGGGATCTGGTTCATTGGGAACACCTGCCGATCGCTTTGAAACCGGATGAAAATGGCTATGTTTTTTCCGGCAGTGCAGTTGTGGATTGGAACAATACAAGCGGTTTGGGGACAGATCCTCAAAATCCTCCGCTTATCGCTATTTTTACGCATGCAAAAGACAAGCAGGTACAGAGCCTTGCTTACAGCAACGATAAAGGAAGAACGTGGGAGATGTACAAAGGAAATCCCATCATGGCGAATACGCCATCTGCTGATTGGCGGGATCCTAAAGTTTTTTGGTATGATGGAACCAAAACATGGGTAATGATTCTGGCAGCTGGACAAAAAGCGATGCTCTATACATCGCCTAACTTGAAAGAATGGAATTATGTGAGTGAATTTGGCAAACCGAATGGTGCTGCCGATGGCGTCTGGGAATGTCCCGATTTATTTGCGTTGCCTGTAGACGGGGATTCGAACCGGAAAAAATGGGTTTTGACCGTTAGCATCAATAATGGCGCAGTGGCTGGCGGTTCAGGTATGCAGTATTTCGTGGGCGATTTCGACGGAACAAAATTTACGAATGACAATCCCGCATCGTCCGTGTTATGGGCGGACTACGGTGCTGACTTTTATGCAGGCGTTACATGGAGTGACGCCCCAAACAATAACGATAACAGGCTCTGGCTCGGCTGGATGAGCAATTGGCAATATGCGAATGATACGCCTACATCAACATGGAGAAGTGCTTATTCCACCGTCAGAAAATTAGAATTAAAAACACTCCCCGAGGGTATCCGTTTGGTTCAAAAGCCCGTATCTCAGTTGGAACAGCTTCGTAAATCAGTCAAAAGCGTATATAATCAAGAGATTCTTCCGGGCAACAAGACTCTTACGGACGTATCCGGGGATACGCTTGAAATCGTTGCTGAGTTTCAAGTGAATTCGAATACCACAGCCGATGAATTTGGCTTTAAAGTTCGTAAGGGGGAACACGAACAGACCATAGTCGGATATAACAGAAAAAAGTCATCATTATTTGTGGACCGCAGCCAATCGGGCTCTTCTAACTTTAATGATCAATTTGCTAAGGTACATGCCGCTCCACTCACTGTGCAAAATCAAAAGGTAAAGATGCACATATTTGTTGACAGATCTTCTGCAGAAGTTTTCGGCAATGACGGAGAGAAAGTCATCACTGACCAAATCTTCCCCGATGCTTCCAGCGTGGGAGTAGAACTGTATGCTGCTAACGGCAAAGTTTCTCTAGATTCCCTGCAAATTTATTCTCTGGATAAGGTTTGGAAAAAAGATCCATTTCAATCAAATCTGGCGAATTGGGCAGCTGCCAGCGGATCATGGGTGGATACGATTGACGGCAAACAGGGTCGGGGAATGGAAGCGTCCAATGTTATGGCATCTGATAACGGAACAGATTTTACCTATCAAGCGGATATCAAGCTTTCTGAGTCTTCGACAGGTACGGGTGGACTTGTCTTTCACTCAAATGAAGACGGATCGAGAGGTTACGTGGCTAGTCTGGATGCCGCTTCAAATGTAGTCAGGCTGTATAATAGCTCCGATCATGCAACAATTGCAAGCTATCGTACACGTATTGAGCCTAAAAAATCGTATAATATGAAAGTCGTTACTTCCGGCAGCACCATAAAAGTTTATATAAATGAGATCTTAGTAATCTCAACCAGTGATACTGCTTATAAAAGCGGGAGATTCGGTCTGCTCGTGCAGAACGATACGTTCTTGTTCCAAAATGTGACTTTCTCCAGCATACCTTCCACAGCGAGCCGTCTAGAGACCCTCCCTGTACGGGCAGATTCGACTCCTTACTTGACGAGAATCAATTCGCAAGGTGAGATTACAAATCCTGATTTTGAAACGGGAGATTTAACCGGCTGGACTGTGGTCAGCGGTGATATCTTCTCAGATCGGGACGTAACGGCTGACCGGAATTTCTGGGGAGGTCCCTTTCAATTTTCGGGTAACTATCACTTATGGGGCCATAAGGCAGGTACAGACGGCAGGACAGGTGTATTGAAGTCTGAAAACTTTATTCTATCCGGAAACGGGATGATTAACTTCCTGATTGGCGGCGGCAATCAAATCGAAAAACAATATGTGGCACTGGTCAGAGCTTCTGATGGTGTCGAAATCTTTAAAGAAACAGGAAAGGACACAGAAAGCTATCGCCGGATCATTTGGAACGCCTCGCAATACTTAGGGCAAGAGGTGTATATTAAAGTAGTTGATAACAACACGGACGGATTTGGGCATCTTAACATTGACGATTTCCGTGTGAAAAACTTTTGAAATTATTGTAGTAAGTCGGATACTGCACCAAAAAAATGAACGATTACGAATGTTATAATGTTGAAGCCGTACCGAGAGGGGGAGAGAACGATCAGAGCAGACCTGCAACAAATAGCCCAAAAGCTGCTGTTATTATTGGGCGGCAAGAATAATATCGTTGATGCTTCCCACTGCGCGACCCGTCTTCGTTTGATTCTTCACGACGACAGCAAAGTGGATGTAGCCAAAATCGAACAAATAAAAGGTGTGGAAGGGGTATTTGTCCGATCCGGTCAATACCAAATTATGTTTGGAACCGGTACTGTGAACAATGTGCATAGGGCGCTAATGGCAGCGTACGCGAACGAACCGGACAAGCCCGCTGATCCAAATCTTTCGGTAACGGCGAAGAATAACCTGAATCCACTCGTCCGGCTGTTCCAAATGCTGTCCCAAATTTTTGTGCCGATTATTCCAGTGATTGTGGCCAGCGGACTATTGACAGGACTGCTCGGGATGATGAAGGCGTTCCATTGGGGGGCGCCGGATAGCGATTGGATGAGAATGCTGGGCATTTTTTCGAGTGCCGCATTCATCATTCTGCCGGTACTGATCGGTTTCAGTGCCGCCAAAGAGTTTGGCAGCTCGCCCTTTATGGGGGCGGTCATCGGCGGAATTTTGACTCATCCCTCTCTGACGGATCCTGTGGGGCTCGTTCATAGAATCATGGACACTATGGACGTTTTCGGTAATCGCTTCACTATGATCGGATACCAAGGTACTGTGATTCCCATTCTATTGTCCGTTTACCTGATGAGCAAGCTTGAAAAAGGACTGAGAAAAATCATTCCTCCCGCGTTGGACCTGCTTGTCGTACCGTTTGTGACGATTTTTATTACCGGTACGGTATCTCTGTTGGTGCTCGGTCCATTGGGGACTTTCATTGGCAGTTTCATTTCTGGCGCATTAATGATTATTTATATGAAGGCGGGAATGATAGCCGGATTCTTTTTTGGCGGATTATACCCGCTGATCGTTATGACCGGTTTACATCACAGCTTCAATATGATCGAAGCCGGGTTGCTTGCCGATCCGAAAATCGGTGTGAACCTTTTGCTTCCGATTTGGTCCATGGCGAATGTAAGTCAAGGCGGTGCGGGACTGGCCGTGTTTTTTATGACACGAAATCAATCGTTGAAGAGAATCGCCATCTCTAGCTCACTATCTTCGTTTTTGGGAATCATTGAACCCGTTATTTTCGGGGTGAATTTGAAGCTGATCCGGCCGCTCATCGGTGCAGCCGTCGGCGGGGCGTTAGGGGGCGCCTATGTGGTATTTGCCCATGTGGCGGCAAATTCGTACGGCTTGACAGGCATTCCAATGATAGCTATCATAGCTCCACTCGGAATGCCAAATTTGCTGCATTATTTGATCGGTTTTTGCCTCGCGGTCGGTTCCGCATTCTTAACCACGTTGATGCTCGGTATAAATGAAGAGAGAGGATCCAATGATGTTAAGTAAGTGGTTGGGTACAAAACAAGGGCAACCGGAGGAGATTATTTTGTCTCCGCTCAGCGGCAAAGTACTGAAACTGGCGGATGTGCCGGATCCCGTGTTCTCCACTATGCTGCGGGAACACGGGATTGCGATCGAGCCCGTGGCAGGAATAGTGCTCTCTCCAGTAGACGGAGAGGTGGTGGCAATTTTGCCGTCCAAGCATGCAGTCGTGATGCGTTCGATTAATGGAGTGGAACTGATTATTCACATCGGCCTGGATACCGTGTCCATGAGGGGGGAAGGCTTTCATGCCCATGTCCAAAAAGGCGATCGGGTAATAACGGGTCAGCCTCTGATCGATTTTTCCCCGGAACTGGTCAAGCGGAAAGCGACAAGCGCGATTACTCCGATTTTCATCATCAATCCGGAAGTGATCGATTGGCTTGATATTCAGTTCCCGGATCTTGCGAAAGCAGGCGTAACGCCGCTCATGAGGATCCGATTAAAACATTAAAAACAAAAATCGACGATAATAAGAGCTAGGGAGGAATTATGAAAATAAAACGAATTCTGAACAATAATGCGGTTGTCGTCAACGACGGAAATGAAGAACAAATTGTTATGGGAGCAGGCATCGGATTTCAAAAAACGAAGAACGATCCGGTTGATCAGTCACGAATAGAAAAAGTGTTTGTTATGAAGGACGAGTCGAAATACCAAAAGTTCGAGCAAATATTGACTACGCTCCCGGAAGAGCATATTCAGGTGGCGGAGGAGCTCATTTCTCATGCCGAAAGAGAGCTGGGAGTTGTCCTGCACGAACATATACATATTGCGCTTACCGATCATCTTTCCTTTGCGATCGAACGCTTGGCGAAAGGCATGGTCATTCAAAATACATTGCTCAACGAAATAAAAGTGTTGTACGCCAAAGAGTTTCAGATCGCCCGTTTGGCGCAAACTTTGATTCAAGAGAAAATCGGGATCGAAATCCCGGAAGATGAAGTAGGCTATATCGCCCTGCACATCCATACGGCAAGAATCAATGCGGGAGATATGGCGAAAACACTGGATATTACCACGATGATTAGAGACATTATCGATGAGATCGAACAAGAACTGAATATCCGCATTTCTGACGAAACGGTATCTTACGAGCGGTTGGTTACTTTTTTGCGTTTCGCTATCCAACGTTCGAGTACGGGCGAGGCTTTTCACGAAATGGAACCGGACATGGTTCAAATCATCAAAAACAAGTACCGCAGATCATTCGCTTGTGCCCAAAAAATCGGTGAATTTGTGAGTGAGGAGTACGAATTTGAATTCCCGGAAGCGGAGCTGGCCTACATCTCCATGCACATCCAAAGGATTTATTCGAGATTCGTTGTGCCGCTAGATGGCTCTTTACTTGGTGAGGACGACGCTTAAATTTCGGAAGATCGGAATCCAACTTTGAAAGCGGATACGATAGTGGATCAATAGGATTGAAAAGACAGACACAAATTACAAAGAGTATCGTTTACCTACCATATATGGGAGAGCGCCGTGTCCTCTTCCTTGCGGAACCATCCGGTTGTTTTGAATACAGTTAGGAACATTACAAAAAGCCTCTCCTGTGATTGAGGAGAGGCCTATCAATGCATCGCAGGGTCTTTACGTTATCTTACTTGAAAACCCCTTGTTTCTTTTCAGTGACTATGTCTGTGCGATCCTGGGTTATCGAAATTTTCAACGACGGCGCAAGCATTCCTCCAAAATGTTCCTTTTGATACTCAGGTGATTCCTGACCAATCTCATCAATTGATTTTCCTTCGACATCAACATATTCAACATAACTAATTACTGTTCCATTGGGCATTACCAACCAGGAGTAACCTTGATACGGATTGTCTCCCGGATTACCAATCACCAGCCCGCTGCCATTAAGTGGTTTATAGCTTCCGAATAAGGAGCTCGAAGTAAAGCCGTAAAGCCCTTCCGGCCCTTTAAGTCCGGGGGCAAATTTTCCAGTGTGTGTTTTGGTAAACAGATAGTAGTTATTGCCTTTTACGATCACGCTTGGACGCTCAAGTTCTTCATTTACACAGTTTGCTTCCAAGAGTGGAGGGAGTTCTTTAAATTCCGTTAGATTTCCGTTGGACGCTTTGGCAATACCGATACTACCGTTATATAGTTTTGCCTTTTCCGGAGTATCGTGGGTTTGGCGGAATTCTATCGATCCGATCTGTTCAGGCTGACAGGTCCGTTCCGCAGCAGTTCCACTGGTATTTGCTTCAAATAAAATATATTGTTCACCCGATTTAGGATCTTCGAAGAAATACGGATCGCGGAAGGAATAGGAAAGGTCCCCTAGATTGGATTGTTCTTGAGTTTGATAATATTTTCCGTCCGGTTCGAGGATAATTTTGTGGTCAGACCAATTTTTAAATGTCACCGTAGTATTGGTTGTGACAATGTCACCGGTAGTAGTAGCTATACGTTGCTCATAAGTAAGGCGAGTTTCATTTTTGCGTCCCGTTGCGGTATAGAACATATGAATTTTCCCGTCTTTATCAATAAAAGCGGAACCTGCCCATTGTCTGGAACCCAAAGCTTTTCCATCGTTGAATACTAACCCTCCGAGTTCCCAACCCTTACCGTCCTTTGAATAAAAATAGCGGATTTCAGCCGTATCATGGCGCTTTTCCGGGAATGACGTCTCTTGGTACCGTTAGAGCAAAGATAATTTTATAACCATTGACCACCGCGGGATGTCCTTGCCGGTCTTGCAAAGGCCACGTATCCCATACAAGATAGTCCGGAGACATTTTTTCCAGATCTTCTTTGTTTATGATTGGCGCCGTATTACTATCATTCAATTTGATTTGACTTGCAACCTCACGGGTCCAATTGGATACAGCTGCCGTTCCTTGCGCCAAGACGGTTGAACTGATGGCGGGTGTTAAAATTGCAGTAATTCCTATTACCGCGGCAGCTAGAGATTTCCCTATTTTATCGAAATTCCATTTCATTACTTGCAGCTCCTTTTTGTTATGAAGTATTTGGCATCATTTTAGTGTTTTTGACGTTCCTTTTTTTTCAATCCCTCCCATCAAAGAGGTAACAAAAAAGACCTAAAATGTTTAAGAGATTGTACAATAAAGGTACAATTCGCTCTTAACACATTCTAGGTCTTGCCTGCTAACCAGTTACAATCCTACAATATTAAATTCACCAACATTATATTCGGAAGGACGACTAATATCAATAGGTATAACGACTTAAAAATCAGTCTAATAAGCTCTCGTGGCTTCGCGGGGCAATTAGTATCATTATACGGCGATGCAAAATGCTCCTATTTTTGCCTTCTAATCCAAGTAATTATGGATAAAATTAATGACAGTAAAACAAAAAAAATTAGCCTTGCCCAAGGATAGTTTATAAGAACTTTGGACTGCCATGGCCATATGAATTTATCCATTTTTTGGCTCACTCCTTATATATTTTTTCCTGAACCATACTACAATGAATAACAGACTTGGTAAAAAAAACATCGAAATCACCGATTCAACAAGGAAATATTTTCATGGCGGAAAATACATGCTCGGCAGTACTCTTAGATATGGTCAGACCTAAATAGAGGACGATGACCGCTGTAGGATAAATAAGCAAATGACTGTTATGAATGTACATCAATTGCTGGATTCCCCGAATGGCTGTATACATTTGCAAAGTCGTTTTAAAAAAGGCTGTACTAACAAAGTACAAAATTCCTAACGCATCCAGGTTTTCTAAGAAATCCGCGATACTAATAACTTTGGCAAGTCTAAATAAGGGATAAGAACTGGATGAAAAGGTTCCTTCACCAAAAGTTAGAATCGCCAATACATCGAAAATTGTAATGCTCATCCCGAATAAAATTGTTGCGAGGATAGTCGTTTTCCTAATCCGCTCCGGTTGTTTGGTTAAAGGCCATATCATAGCAAATGCAATTGTCTCCCCAAAGGATTGGAGTATACCTAACGGCCATACCGCTTTCCAAACACGTCCCCATCCTTCTCCCAATATAGGCTGCAATCTCTCAAAATGAATCGTATGCGATCCAAAAATTAAGATGATCTCAATAAAGAACAACAATAAAATGACAGGTAAAATCATTTCAGCGAGTCTGGCTATAACCTCTATTCCACTTAATAGAACATAAGTGATAGCGATCATGAACAAACCAAGAACGATCCACTCAGGTGTACCCGGTAAAATGGTCGTAATAAGTAAATCCTTTACATCACCGAGTGTTCGTCCAGCGTTATATAGAAAAAGAATGGGAAACAACCAAGCAATCGGGGTACCTAGCCATTGACCGAACTGGGTTTGAAACCATTCAACAAGAGTCAAACCTGGCAGAAGCTGCATTAAGAGTGTATATATGAAAATAATGAAGATTCCGATTCCAGTAGATATTAAGGTAGCTATCCACGCATCTCTCCCGGCATTGGAAGCAAAACCGAATATAACTGTCGAACCAATCTGAAACAACATTGTAAGCATAAATAATTGCTTAGGTGAGATTCTCTCCATAGTGGTTTCTTTGCCTTCTCTTTTTCCCTTTTTTTGCACACATATATATTATGAACAAACTTTTGTATCATGTCCTGTTTTTTTCATAAATGTGGTTACAATATAAAAAATTAGGGTGAGCAGGGGGTGTTCTAAAAGAAGATGATGTATTGGCTAAAAAAAAATTTTAAAAATTCCAATCGAAATGATCAGAAGGCGTCCCTTAATAAGCAAGATGAATCAAAATTGGATGCTTTCACAGGGGATTATGAAGATGAATTGAATAAATTGAAAAAAATATTTGACCGAGCTTCCGATATCGTATTCCGGGAATTTCAACTGGGCGGGGTGCAATAAGGAGCACTGATTTTTTTGGATGGTATGGTCGACATGGAAACGATTGATTCAGATGTAATGAAACCCTTATTGGAATATGGGAAAAGTATATTATCTATGCCATCGAGGTTTCCATTAAAAGAAATGGCGGCCTTGCTTCAAGATCAAGTCATTTACACTGCACAGATCAGCATGGGGCAAAGTATTCAGGATACGGTGAATCATATTTTATCGGGTGATGCCGCTTTATTACTAAATGGTGTGCATCAAGCGCTTTTTATCAGTGCCAAGGGTTGGGAAAAGAGATCCGTGGAAGAACCGGCTACGGAAGCAGTCATTCGCGGCCAGAGGGAAGGATTTACAGAAGACCTGAGAACCAATACGAGTTTAATCCGAAGAAGATTAAAAACTCCTCAGCTTAAAATGGAAGCTATGAAAGTAGGGAAGTTATCGGATACGAATATTGTGATTACTTACCTTGAAGGAGTAGTACAGGAATCTTTAGTTGCGGAAGTCAAGGAACGAATCAGCCGTATTAATATTGATGCCGTCCTAGATAGCGCATATATCGAAGAACTCATTGTTGACAGCCCCTATTCCGTCTTTCCCCAAGTAAACAATACCGAACGCCCGGATAAAGTGGCTGCCTATTTATTAGAAGGGAAAATTGGAATTATCGTGGATAATACGCCGTTTGCTCTCCTTGTTCCGGTTAATTTTTTTGAAATGCTTCAATCGAGCGAGGATTATAACCAGAATTATATATTTTCTACCGTAATCCGCTGGCTTCGTTTCGTTATGATGGTAACCGCTTTACTCCTGCCTTCTCTTTATATTGCAGTGACGACTTTTCACCAAGAAATGCTGCCCACGACCCTATTGCTTAGTATCTCTTCCTCTAGGGAGACCGTTCCTTTTCCAGCGTTTGTGGAAGCTTTAATTATGGAAATTTTTTTCGAATGCTTACGGGAAGCAGGGATACGTCTCCCTCGAACCGTTGGGCAAGCAGTCAGTATTGTGGGGGCCCTTGTGATTGGGCAGGCGGCTGTTCAGGCGGGGATTGTTTCGGCGACGATGATCATTATCGTCTCGATTACTGGAATATCGTCCTTTATTTTTCCAACCTTCAGCCAAGGAATAGCCATACGCTTGCTTCGATTTCCAATGATGATCTTTGCCGCTACATTGGGTCTTTACGGCTTATTAATGGCGTATTTGATACTTTTAATCCATATGGCACGGCTTCGTTCCTTTAGTGTTCCTTATCTGTCTCCAATGGCGCCACTGAATTTCAAAAGTCTCAAAGATATTTACCTGCGTTTACCTCGATGGGGGATGATGAAATTGTCCCGATCAAAAGAATAAAGAAACGCCTGAAAGCTCCTCTATTTTTGGAAAGGAAACCATTCATGAGAAAACAAGGTATCCTGATCATTCTTACCACGTTATCACTGTTATTAACCGGCTGTTGGAGCCGGGTAGAGGTTAATGATATTGCTATCGTAACTGCAGTGGCAATTGATAAGTTGAGTGATGGGAATATCCGTATCGCTCTGCAAGTGCCCATTCCGATGAGACTTGGACCTATTGGAGCCAGTGGTGGTGGAGGAGGAGGCGGAAATGAAATGACGCTTCTCGTTTCAGAGGCAGGGGAAACGGTATTGGATGCCTACAGGAGACTTCAAAAAAAAGTATCTCGCCGTATTTTCTTTTCTCAAAACCGGGTTCTCATTATTGGTGAAAAGGCTGCAAGGGATGGTGTTTTCCCCATACTGGATTATTTTTCAAGAGGAAGGGGGGCCCGTCTACGTGGTTTAATTTTGTTTTCAAAAGGGGAAGCGGCCCCCCTTCTAAAACTGACCCCTAAGTTAGAAAGATATAATGCAGAAGTAATCCGCGAAGAGGAAAACGAACGGGTAGGATTAAGAATCATGCAAAAGGATTTTATCGATATGCTTACAACGGAAGGGATATCTCCAGTCGCAGCTCGAGTGGAGGAAAGGCCGGAGGAGATCAAGGGGGAGCAGTATTCCCTAAGAAATATGCCATCAGACAAAGAAAGGCTGACTCCCGCCATCGTTGGAGCGGCTGTTTTCCATCAAGATAAATTAGTTGGCTGGATGAATGACGAGGAAACACGGGGGATTCTCTGGCTTCGGAATGAATTGAAGACGGCAATAATTACGGTCAATATACCTAAAGAAAAAGGTGGGGGGAAAATAAGTGCGATGTTAATAAGGGAAAAGACCAAGGTCAAACCAATTCTTATGGGGAACAAAGTAAAAATGGAAGTGAACATTCATGCAGAAAATGAAATCCATGAAAATGGCTCGAAATTAGATCTAGGAGACCCCAAGGTTTTGGAATATGTTCAAACATTGCTGGAAAAGGATGTGAAGGAAAGGATTCAATTAGCCCTCCATAAGGCGCAAAAACAATTGAATTGCGATATATTTGGGTTTGGCAATGCGGTATATCGAACCTATCCCAAAGTGTGGAAAAAACAATTTAAAAATCGATGGGACGACGTGTTTCCGAATCTGGAAGTCAAGATTAATCCCCATGTAACAGTGGTTCGTACCGGTCTTTCTAGCAAGACCCCAGAAATGAGGGATTAAGCTGAAAAATTAGGATACTTTTTTACCACATTCTCTCTTTTCCCAGGGGCTGCATCACGTTCCGAATCATAAAAGTTGCTCCTAAATTTCTTTATTGAAACGTTTCCAAAGCTATGATATGATGATGACATCAAAGATTAATGGAGGTATTAAAGTGCCTAGCATCAAAGATGTTGCAGACTTAGCTGGAGTTGCGGTTGGCACTGTTTCACGAGTCATCAACAATCATATATCTGTAAAGGCCGAAACAAGAGAGAAAGTAAAAGCGGCGATCCAGCAATTAGGGTATATTCCGAACGAAGTGGCAAGAAACTTTAAAATGCAAAAGTCAAAAATGGTAGCGCTTTTACTGCCAAGTATATGGAATCCGTTTTTTTCGGAACTTGCCTATTACATCGAGGATGAGCTTGATCGAGAAGGGTTTAAATTAATACTCTGCAATAGTGGAGGTAAGCCGGACAAAGAGCTGTATTATATCGATATGCTCAATCAGAATAAAGTGGCAGGCATTGTAGGGATCACTTACAATGACATCGAAGATAGTGTGAGCACAGATATCCCGATTGTTAGCATCGATCGTCATTTTGCGAAAAAAATTACATGTGTGACCTCAGATAATTATGCCGGCGGCCGTATCGCCTTGAGAGAGCTTGTTAAGGCAGGCGCCAAAAAACCGGCGTTTCTTGGAGCCGTTACTTCTGTTTATAGTGAGACGATGCTCCGGAGAAAAGGATTTGTTGATGAAGCCGAGGCTCAAGGCATTGAATATATCGTCTATGAGGAGTCTGATCCGATTATAGATGATAATAAATATTTTGGAAATTTCTTTAAAGTTAAAGAACACCGGGATGTGGACGGCATATTTGCCATAACGGATATATTTGCCGCCAAATATATAGATAGAGCTAAAGCATATGGAATACGAACTCCAGAGGATGTTAAAGTAATCGGTTATGACGGCATTCAAGATAATCAATTGTTTCACCCGATATTATCAACGATCCGGCAGCCGGTTGAAGAAATGGCTAGAACGTCGGTCAAACTGCTCCTAAGAAAGATTGAAGATGAGACTTTGGAACAAGAGACTTATCGAATACCTGTCATTTATAGAGCGGGAGAGACGACTTAGCTAATCAAATTTTTTTAGATTGATTTGGAAACGTTTCAACGATTGATATCCTTTTTTAAATTCATTTTTGGAAACGTTTCAATGAATAATCTAACGAATAATATTAGGCAATAGGAGGGTTCCAATGGAAACAACCACAACCACTCGATATGTTGCGGTCATTAAGAAAAATAAAACGTGGATCAGGATCAAAGCGAATTATGAGCTGTACCTGTTTATCTTACCTGTAGTTGTGCTTTATCTCGTATTCAAATATTACCCCATGTACGGTGTACAAATTGCATTTAAACATTTTGTAGCCTCTAAAGGAATCTGGGGAAGCGATTGGGTCGGATTTGATAATTTCACGAGGTTTTTTGAATCCTATAATTTCTGGCAGATCATTCGGAATACGGTAAGCCTTAGCTTACTTTCGCTCTTATTCGGGTTTCCGATGCCGATTATTATTGCAATCATGCTTAATCAATTGATGAATAAAAAATATAAAAAATTTGTGCAGACGGTCATATACGCCCCGAATTTTATATCCACCGTCGTGTTAGTCGGGATGTTGTATGTTTTCTTATCGCCCAACAGCGGCATCGTCAATCATTTGGTCACGTGGTTTGGCGGGAAGCCGATATTGTTCATGTCAGATGCCAACTGGTTTAGACCGCTATACATCTTATCGGGGATATGGCAGGAAACCGGCTTCGCTACCATTATCTATTTAGCCGCATTGGCTGGGGTTAATCCCGAATTGCATGAGGCTGCGATCATGGATGGCGCAAGCAAATGGAATAGAGTCAGGCATGTCGATATACCCGGGATCATGCCGACCATCATCATTTTGCTGGTTCTTGCCTTGGGGAATATCATGAGTATCGGTTTCGAGAAAGCATTCTTGATGCAGTCGGATTTAAATCTTTCTACTTCTGAGATTATCCCTACCTATGTGTATACTCAAGGGATCCAAAAAGCACAGTATAGTTTTTCCGCTGCGGTAGGGTTGTTTAATTCCGTCATCAATGTCCTGCTGCTAATTACAGTCAACCGGGTTGCCCGCAAAATAACTGAGACGAGTTTGTGGTAATGGAGGCTAACCAATGGGATCTTTATTGAAAAGACGGTCTAAAGGCGATCTTACTTTTGATTGGTTAAACTATACGTTTCTTACTATCTTCGCATTATTAATTCTGTACCCTTTATATTTTGTTTTTATCGCTTCATTTAGCGATCCGAACCGTATTTATGCAGGGGAAGTATGGCTTTTTCCAAAAGGCATTACATTAGACGGCTACCAGCGGATTTTTAGCGATAAGATGATTTGGATCGGTTATGCCAATTCCTTTATCTACGCGATTGTCGGCACTGTGATAAGTGTAGCGTTGACTTTACTTGCCGCGTATCCGCTTTCACGTAAAGATTTTTATGGCAAAACATTGTTCACTTGGTTTTTCGTTTTCACCATGTTTTTTGGCGGAGGACTAATCCCGACATATCTTTTGGTCAAAGATTTAGGCATGCTCAATACGATGTGGGCTCTAGTGATCCCGAATGCTGCAGGAGTATTTAATATCATTATCGTCAGAACGTTTTTTCAAAGCACGATTCCGGACGAAATGAGAGAAGCAGCATTTATCGACGGATGCTCCAATACGAAGTTTTTCTTAAGTTTCGTTCTTCCTTTATCCAAGCCGGTCATCGCCGTTATGGTATTGTTCCATGCGGTTGGGTTCTGGAACAGTTTCTTTGATGCATTGATTTATTTGAATAATGATAAATTGTATCCTCTTCAATTGGTACTGCGAAACATACTTGTGCAAAACCAGGTGGGTCCGAACATGATGGTTGATGTGGAGTCATACGCAGCCAAGCTGAGAGTGACCGAACTTATCAAATATGGAGTTATTATCGTTGCAAGCGTGCCGCTTTTATGCCTTTACCCTTTCCTTCAACGGTACTTTGTCAAAGGCGTCATGATAGGGTCCATCAAAGGTTAGTCTCCGCAAAAATCCTCTGAGTTCCTAGGAATTTAGGTGATTGATAATAATTGTTTAACTAAAAAGGGAGGAAAATGAGCATGAAAAAAGTGATTTCTACAGGTTTATGCATGGTGTTAAGCTGTACGATGGTATTGACCGCATGTTCGAAGTCGGAAAATAAGCAAGGGGCTGACAGTACAAATAAGCCCAGCAGCACAAGTGACGGAAACTTTAATAAAACCGGAGAACTTATCGTAAACAAACCTGTCACGTTGAAAATGGTTTCTCCTAAAGCGGCGCTTGCGCCAAGTTATAATGAGATGGAAATTTTCAAAAGGCTCGAGAAGAGCACCAATGTTCACATTGATTGGAACAACATTCCCGATACGGATTATAAAGAAAAGAAAAACTTGCTCCTCGCCAGCGGGGATCTGCCTGATGCTTTCTATAATGCAGATTTTTCCGATTATGAGCTGATTACTTACGGTAAAGACGGGACCATTATTCCATTAGAAAAGTTGATTGATCAGTATGCGCCGAATCTCAGTAAATTGTTGAAGGAACGCCCTGATCTTAAAGCGGCGATAACGGCTCCCGACGGTCACATTTACGGGCTCCCGACTTGGGAGGAGAACGAACTCGGTACAAATCCTTTCTTCCATGTCATCAACAAGAAGTGGCTTGACAAATTGGGCTTAAAAATGCCGGAGACATTGGATGATTACACCAATGATTTGCTTGCCTTCAAAAATCAAGATCCGAACGGCAACGGCAAAAAGGACGAAATTCCGCTCAGCTTTATGGAAATGGGCTGGTGTATGGATATCAGCGGTCTATTCGGGGCATTCGGTATGCCCGACAACCTGGACCACCGCATTGTCCGCGACGGCAAAGTCATTTTCACGGCGGTTCAACCCGAGTACAAAGAAGCATTAAAGTATTTTAATGAAAAATGGTACAAACAGGGACTTATCGATCCGGAATCATTTACGCAGCAGCCTCCACAATATTTGGCGAAAGGCAAAACCCCAGATGAGACATTGGGTTCTTACGTCTGGTGGGAAATTGAAGAGGTAGTTGGGGCAGATCGTGCAAAAGATTATGCGCTTGTCCCGCCTCTTGTAGGACCTACGGGTAAAAAAGATATCGGGCGCGGCAACGGCGGCGGTCCAGGTAGAGGCGCTGTTGTCATTACAAAGGCAAACAAAAATCCTGAGATCACAATGAGATGGTTTGACGAGCAGTATGAGCCTTATATGGCGGCACAAATCCATTGGGGCCCGATCGGCGTCATTTATGAAAAGGACGCTAACGGCAAATTGGTTAACCTGCCTCTTCCCGCCGGCGTAGCCATGGGTGAATACCGTCAAAAAGTGGCACCGAACGGAGTGGGTGTCATTACGAAAAAAGACTTTCAAACGATTGTCGATATGGAGCCGCGCGCCAAACAAAGAAAGCAAGATCTTGCCAAATACTACGAGCCTTACATGGAGAAAGAGAATTACCCGACGATATTCTTCCAACCGGATGAATTGGAAAAGATTAATAAAATCGAACCTGACTTGATCAAATTTGTCAACGCGCAAAGGGCTAAGTTCCTCATTGATGGAGTCACTGACCAAACTTGGGACAATTATGTGAAGCAAGTAAAGTCAATGGGATTAGATGAAGTGATGGCCATCTATCAAAAAGGTCTGGATCGCTACAAAGCTGCACAAAAGTAAAAAGATAAACGCAAATGAAAGTCGGAACACCTTAGCTTTACGTTCCAGCTTTTTTTAAAATATAAAGAATTGGCAAAGGAAATCAAAGGTCAATTCATAGATCTCTTTCCATGACACATGAACCTGCTTTATCGGCAACGATGAAAGCTGTTTACCATGCCCAATAAAATGGTCTACTTATTTCTTACGATCCTAATATGCGAATTCCGCTATGGAAAGACTTAAACCATGCGAAATCCAGGATGGAGATCGGGTTGATATTTGCGGATATTTTAAAGATATCGGAAGAAGAGCTTGAATTTATTACGGGAATGAAAGATCTCGAAAGAGGCTCTCAATATATTTATGAACGTTCTCAAACGAAGCTGATTTTAGTTACGTTAGGTGCTGATGGTTGCTTGCCGTCGATCGAAGAAATTCGCGCTTTAATGAAAAAAAATAACACATAAGGATCAAGGTGATGAAGGTTAAATGAATAAGTACTATTATCAAGAAAAATATCGTCCGCAGTTTCATTTTACGCCGGAGACGAACTGGATGAACGATCCGAACGGGCTTGTTTATTATGAAGGCGAATACCATCTGTTCTATCAGTTTCACCCGCATGGAAGCACCTGGGGACCTATGCATTGGGGCCATGCGATAAGCAAGGACTTGGTTAGTTGGGAACATTTACCGATTGCTTTATTTCCGGATCATAACGGGTATATTTTCTCGGGCAGTGCTGTTATCGATTGGAACGATACAAGCGGTTTTTTTAACGGCGGATCGGGAATTGTAGCGATTTTCACCCACGCGGATACCTATCCGGATTCGGATCGGCCAAGACAGCGGCAAAGCCTTGCTTATAGTGCCGATAGCGGACGGAGTTGGACGACGTATGAAGGGAACCCCGTTCTCACCGATGAAGGAATTACGGACTTCCGAGATCCGAAGGTTTTTTGGCATGAACCGTCCGGCAAATGGATAATGATTTTGGCTGCAGGCAATTGTGTCCGGATGTATTTTTCCTCTAATTTGAAAGAATGGACTTTTGCCAGCGTTTTCGGTCATGAGGCGGGCTCCCATGCGGGCGTCTGGGAATGCCCCGACCTGTTCGAGCTGCCCGTAGATGAAGATCCTGACAAGACAAAGTGGGTCATGATCGTAAGCATCGGAAATGCCGAGGAATATGCGGAAGGTTCAAGAACCCAGTATTTTATCGGCCATTTCGACGGAATTCAGTTTATCAACGAAAACGACTCCGCCACCACGCTTTGGCTTGATCATGGAAGAGATAATTATGCAGGTGTGACCTGGTCTGACATCCCGAAAGAGGATGGACGCCGTGTTTTCATCGGCTGGATGAGCAATTGGAAATATGCAAATCAAACGCCGACAGAAGTTTGGAGAAGTGCCATGACAATCCCGCGCGTCTTGGCTTTAAGGTCAATGCCGGAAGGGACCAGACTCGTCCAGACTCCGGTTTCCGACCTTGAAACGCTTAGACTGGAGAAATTGGAGTGGAGCGATCTTACGCTCACACCGAATAACAATATTTTATCCGATATATCCGGCAAAAAATTTGAGATGATAGCTAAATTCGAATTGGACTCCGCAGCGGAATTCGGATTCAAAGTTCTTAAGTCGGAAGGCCAAGAAACGGTGATTGGCTATGATACGGCTGCACAAACGCTATTTATCGATCGCACCCGGTCCGGGGCTGCCGATTTCTGCGGGCATTTTCCTTGCAAACATGCTGCTGCGTTGCTGCCGATCCATAATCGGATAAAAATGCATATTTTTGTAGATTGGTCCTCCGTAGAGGTGTTCGGAAATGATGGAATACTCGCGATGACGGATCAGATTTTCCCGGATCATTCTAGTACAGGGTTAGAAGTATATGCAAAAGAGGGCAGTGTCAAACTCGTATCGTTAATGATGTTTCCGTTACAACCGATTTATTCTGCTGATAAATCCGTTGTGATGAATAGCTAATCTAAAAGGAGGATCTGATTTCATGCTGCAAAATGAAAAAGATACCAGCCTTCTTGCCCATTGGTCTTTTGATGAAGTATTAGGTAAGACGGCGCAAGATTCAATCAGCAAGATGAATGATTCCATCGATTACGTATTCAATCATGCACGTTTCAAAGCGTCCAGCGACCCGCAAAGGAGGAAAGGTATTAGAGGCAATGCCTTGTTGTTCGACGGGTATTCGACTTGGATCAAGCGATCGGCCGATCAGATCAGTAAACCAAGCGACGCTTTGACGCTTGAGGCGTGGGTGGCGCCGAGGTCTTACGAGTTCGGAGACGAACACCGTCTTTCTGCCATCATCAACCAACATGACAGGGAGAAAAAGGAGGGCTTTATCTTAGGCATGTACAGACATGGGACCTGGTCCATGCAGCTCGGACTCGATAATGAATGGGGCGAAGTTTGGTCTGAGGAACACCCCCTTTCCACGAACGAGTGGTCTTATGTGGCAGCCACCTATGACAAGGAAGCCTGCGAAATGAAGCTGTATTTAAACGGCATAGAAGTCGCATCGAAACAGACTCCCGCACCAGCATTGATAACCCCGTCCAGCCAAGATCTATTAATTGGAAAAAATAATCAGGCGGCTGTATTGGCTGACGATTTTTCGCTTCATATGTTCAATGGATTAATCGACGAAGTGAAGATTTATAACCGTGCCTTGTCTTCGGAGGAAATTTCGTCTTCTTTTGACCGTTATTTGGCTCCTTATGGGGGGGAAATCCCTTCGATTCCATATGACGATTTGAAGCTTGACCGTAGTTTATTAGCCAGTGACAGACACCGCCCGCAATTTCATGTAAGTCCTCCCGCTCATTGGATGAATGAGCCGCATGCGCCGATTTATTTTAACGGACAGTATCACCTGTTTTATCAGCATAATCCGCAAGGACCTTATTGGCATCAAATTCATTGGGGACATTGGGTTAGTGATGATATGGTACATTGGAGAGATTTGCCTGTTGCGTTGTCACCTGAAAAGAATGCGGTCGATCCGGACGGTGACTGGTCTGGAAGCGCTGCTTATGATGAGAATGGGCTTCCGGTTCTGTTCTTTACGGCCGGAGACGACAGCGCAGAACCGAATCAGCGGGTCGGTCTGGCGCGAAGCACATTCGCCCAAGATGGAGATAACGATTTGGTTCACTGGGTGAAGCATCCCACGCCAGTTGTCATACAGCAAAAAGGGATCGGAAAATTCGGAGATTTCCGCGACCCGTTTGTATGGAAAGACGGTGATACCTGGTATATGCTGGTTGGCTCAGGAACAGTAGCGGATGGTGGAACTGCTTTTGCGTATACATCGAAAAACTTGACGGATTGGGAGTATAAAGGTCCATTTTATATTAGCAATCATGAGAAATATCCATATTTGGGACCTGTTTGGGAGCTTCCTGTTTTACTTCCGTTGGGTAAAGACAAGCATGGCCATGATAAGCATGTATTTCTCATCAGTCCGGTAGGAGCCGATGCGGATGTAGAAGTCTATTATTGGATAGGCACGTTCGATAAGGAACATTTTCGCTTCATACCGGATCAGGATGAGCCTCAACTCATCGATGTTGGGGACTTCCATTTCACGGGTCCCAGTGGGATGGTCGATCCAAAAACGGATCGTAACATCTTGTTCACAATCGCGCAAGGGCAGCGGACTCCGGCGTTGGACTACAGCTCGGGTTGGGCCCATAACGGCGGTTTGCCTGTCAGCTTATTTTTGCGTGACGATGGACGTCTCGGGGTTGAACCTATCGAAGAATTGCAATCGCTTAGGGGGAAAAAACTTGCTTCTTTCACAAACAAATCTTTGAAAGAAGCGAATTCTCTCATTCACGAAGTAAAAGGCGATATGCTGGACATCATCCTGGAATTGGAGCCCGAAACAGCGAAACAGTTCGGTCTTAAAGTTCGACGTTCGCCGGAAGGTGAAGAAGAGACATTGCTCTACTACGATGCGGAAGCATCCACGTTGAATGTGAACAGGATGAAGACGACTCTAGATAAGTTTGAACGCAGTAAAGGGAATCAAGGTGGCAGTCTGGAGCTGGGCGAAGAGAATTTGAAGCTGCATATTTATTTGGATCGTTCGATGATCGAAGCCTATGCCAATGGGATAAAAAGCTTGACCACAAGGGCATATCCGAGCAGATCCGATTCGCTTGGGCTGCAGATCTGGGGTGACGGAAGCGTGAAGGTCAGATCCATGGAAGTATGGGAAATGAACTCGGCCTTCGGGTCCACAGTCCCTGCCTATGTTCCAGAGCAGTTTGCAGATGGGGGACTAAGCAAATAAATCAAATATCGGAGGATTCATGATTATGAAACTTGGTTTTATCGGTTGCGGAGTTATTTCTACTGCACACTTGGAAGGCTTGGAACAATTAAAAAATGAAGGCAAGAAAACATTTGATTTAACAGCTATTTGCGATCTTAAGCAGGATCGGGCAGAGGCGTTTGCGGCGGAAGTGGAAAAGCGGCTCGGAAACAGGCCCGAAGTATATACGGATTATCGACGGATGCTGGAGGAAGGCCGATTGGATGCGGTCTCTGTTTTGCTGGATCATGATTTGCATCATACCGTTGCGGAAGATTGTTTTGCTGCGGGAGTTCATGTGCAAATGCAAAAACCGCTCGCGATTTCGCCTTCCTTCGGATGAAAAATGATTGCAGATGCGAAAAAGCACGGCATGATCTTGACATTATCTGAACCTAGCGTATTAGGGGCCGAAAATGTTGCGATGGCAAGGGCGGTAAAAGAGGGTATTATCGGTTCCGTATACATGATTATGGACTATGCAACGGTAACGCTCGGCCGCAAATATTTTGCCGGAACGGCTTGGCGTCATATGAAGGGAAGAGCGGGAGCCGGATGGATCAATGATCACGGCGTCCACCGGACTCATTTTTTTACTGAAGTGAACGGTCCTGTTAAAGAAGTATTCTCGTATACGGAAATTTTTGAAAAGGAATTGAGCAACGGGGAAACGATCATTCATCCTACCGGAGAAGATACGTCGGTAACTGTTCTTCGTTTTGAAAACGGCGGGTTGGGACACTGGATGTGCAGTACCGCCGCCCATGGCGAAAGAACCGGCGGGGTGTGGATTTACGGCAGCAAAGGATGCTTCCGTCCCGGACAACATGCGGCGCCCGAAGATGGGAGAATCATCCCGATATCTGAAATCATCGAACGTTATGCGCCCGATACGGTACAAAATCCGTTTGCGCATTCTTATGTGGAATTATGGGAAGCAATAGCGGATCAAAAGCAGGCGATCTCGAGCGCCGAGCGGGGGCTTGAGGCTTTGGGGGTCGTATTTGCCGCTTTGGAATCCGCGACGATCGGTCAGCCTGTTCAGGTCCAAGATGTCATCCTTGGTAAAAAGCATGCATACGAGGATATGGTGATAGAGGAAATGAATTCATTCAAAAAATAGCAGGTGCTCATGCCCATTCCTGCGGCCTCCACGTTGGTGGCGGCCGCTATTCTTGAAGGGATTTGCAATCGCTTACAAGTTTGGAGGGAAATGTGTGAAAAGAGGCCGTGTATTATTTCGCTTTATTGCAAGAATGAGAGCAATGGTCTTATGTTTGTTCGTGGCGGGGATCCAGGTTTTCTCACCGCCTTCAGTCGTCCATGCTTATTCCGCCACGATTACGAATCCAAGTTTCGAGACAGGGGATTTGACAGGCTGGACCGTTGTTAGCGGTACCTCATTCAGTATCGCCGCTGTGGCTTCGGATTCGAGCTACTGGAATAAGCAAGCGTTCAACCAGCATAACTTCTGGCACATCTGGGATGGGCGAGGCGACAATTCCAAGGTTGGCGTCCTGCAGTCCGAGACGTTTACGCTGGGCGGAAACGGCGCAGTTGATTTTCTGATCGGCGGTAACAATGACATCAGCAACCTGTTTGTTGCTCTCGTGCGGGATTCCGACGGCGTCGAGCTGATGAAAGCGACCGCCAGCAACACAGATACATATACTCGCGTCAACTGGAATGCGGCTGCTTACGTAGGGACGGTCGTTAAAATTAAAATCGTGGATAATTCAACAACGGGTCATATCAATGTTGATGATTTCCACGTTCCGCAGACGGCTTCGCTCCACGGACATGTGCAGCCGGCTCTGTACAATCCGGATTTTGAATTGACGGATCTCATTCCGAACGAGATCAAGGGCTGGATGAATATTAGCGGTGACGCGTTTGCACCAAGTAACTTAGTGCATGAAAATGACTATAGTCAAGGTGGCTCGTTCGGTAAAGTCGGAAACTATCATTTGTGGGGATTTAAGGCCGGGGGTGAAAGTGCAGTAGGCGTTCTAAAGTCCTCAACCTTCACGTTAGGCGGAAACGGTGGAATCGACTTCCTCGTAAGCGGTGGGCGAGACCTCAATAATCTGTACGTTGCACTTGTGCGTGCTTCGGACAGTGTAGAGGTGTTTAAGGAAACCGGAAGCAATTCCGAGGCGTACCGACGGGTGTTCTGGGACGCGTCGGCGTATATCGGCCAAGATTTGTACATTAAGATCGTCGATAACTCCACCGGCAGCTGGGGCCATATCAACGTTGACGATTTCAATGTCTTCAATTCGATCTATGCGGGCGGCTTAGTCGGCCAATGGCATCTGAACGATGGGACGGGCACCTCAGCGACGGATACCGTATCAGGCAATGCCGATCCTGTCGCGTATCATTTGAACACCGACGTGTACCAACCAGCACAAAGTCCGCTTTGGAAAAGCGACGGCATTAGCGGCGGTGCTCTGCTGTTTGACGGCTATTCGACGTCGATCACTCATCCTGCTAATAAGTTTCCGACTCCGACCAAAGCGATCACTGTCGAAGCGTGGGTAGCACCGCGCAACTTTGAGTCCGGAGCCGAAGGCCGATTGTCCGCGATCGTCAACCAGCATAACCGGGAGTCCAAGGAAGGCTTTATTCTCGGCAACTACCGAAGCGGCGTATGGGGCTTCCAATTCGGTACCGGAACCGACTGGCGGGAAATTATGTCGGATAAGCAATTGCCGCTCGACGAGTGGTCGTATGTGGTCGCTACTTACAGCAGCGATACGGGGCTAGCCGCCTTGTATCTCAATGGCCAACAGGCGGCCTCAGCGAATTTCCCGGTCGGCCAGCCGATATTGGCAAGCGATACCGATTTGCTGATCGGCAAAAACAATCAAGCGTTTTGGTTATACGGCTTTAATCTGAACGCGTTCAGCGGTCTGATCGACGAGGTGAAAATCCGCAACCAAGTCGTTCCTGCGGCCGACATTCAAAGCGCTTACAACTCGTATGTGAACGCACTTAACGGTAATCTGCCAACGGCCAACAATCGAATCGATCGCAGCATTTTGGCGAACGATTCGCAGCGTCCGCAGTTCCATGCCGAACCGCCTTCGGCATGGCAGAACGAGCCGGGCGGCGCGATCTATTTTGGCGGTCAGTACCATGTGTTTTATCAAAGCAACCCGCGCGGTCCGTATTGGGATAATATCCGTTGGGGCCATTTGGTCAGCAGCGATATGGTGCACTGGCGAGACGCGCAGGACGCGGTCATTCCTGAGAAAAACGCGGTTGATATCGACGGCGCGTGGGCCGGCGGCTCCGTACTGGATGGCAACGGCATACCGGTCATCTTCTACACGGCCGGTGATAATCGGAGAACGCCGAATCAACGGATCAACATCGCCCGCAGCACCTATGCGCAAGACGGCGACAACGACTTGAACCGTTGGACGAAGAGTCCGAAGGTCGTCGTCGACCAGCAAGCGGGTCAAGGCATTTTTGGCGAATTCCGGGATCCGTTCGTATTCAAGGATGGAAGCACTTGGTTTATGCTTGTGACCTCCGGCATTCAAGATGCGCAAGGAAACGCCGTCGGCGGCACTGCGCTCGTGTATTCGACGACGGATCCAACGCTTGAAACCGGCTGGACGTATCGCGGTCCGCTGTATGTCGGTAACTATACGATCTATCCGCAAACCGGACGCGTATGGGAGCTGCCGAACTTGCGTCCGCTCGGTACGAGCGGCAAGTATATTTTCATGATCAACCCGGCCAAAATGTCGAGCTCGGAGTATCAGTCCCGCTACACGTATTACTGGATCGGCACATGGAACCCGACGACGGCGCAGTTTACGCCGGACAATGCGACGCCGCAATTGCTCGACGTCGGCGAACATTTCACGGGACCGGCGGCCGGCCTCACATCGGACGGACGGACCGTCATTTACAGCATCGCGCAGGGCAGAAGAACGGCGACGATGGATTCCAATGCCGGATATGCCCATAACTTCGGGCTGCCGCTGAACGTGTACCTGCGTCCGGACGGCAAGCTTGGCGCGGACCCGATCACCGAATTGACGTCACTGCGAGGCACGCAGCTCGTCAACATCACGACGGATACGACTTTCACGGCTGCAAACACAGCGTTGTCCAGCATCAGTTCCGACATGTATGAAATCGTGGCGGAAATCGCTCCGGGCACTGCGAACGAAGTTGGATTCAGCTTGCGCCGTTCGCCTGGCGCGGAAGAATTGACCAATGTGTACTATAAGAAGAGTTCGACGGAATTCTGGGTCGACCGGACCAAGGGGAGCCTGGACCCGGACGTCGAGAAATGGTATCAAGGCGGTGTCGTCGACATCGGAACGGAAAACATCAAGCTGCACATTTACGTGGACCGTTCGATGATCGAAGCGTATTTGAACGGATTGAAATCGCTCACGACGCGGGCATATCCGACGCGCAGCGATGCGGAAGGCATCCAGCTGTATGCGAATGCCAGCCCGGACACGGTCATCGTGAAATCGTTGCAAGTGTGGGCAATGAATTCGGCATACACGGCGGTGAATCCTACAGGTGTTTCCTTGCCGGCGACGAAAACGATTATTAATGGAGACAGCCAACTGTTACAGGCGACGGTTTCGCCTTCGAACGCAACGAACAAGGATGTTACCTGGACATCCAGCAATTCGGCTGTGGCATCGGTCGTGGGCGGAAACGTGACCGCGAAAGCAGTCGGTACGGCTACCATTACGGCGACAACGAGAATCGGAGGCTTTACCGCCACGAGCGCGATTACGGTCGTCGCGGAGCCGGCGCACGGCAATTTGATCAACCCGGATCTTAACGACAATTTGTCGGGCTGGACCATTCTGAGCGGCGACGCGTTCAGCAATTTGGATGTGACAACGGCGGGCGATTGGGGCTGGGGCGGACCGTTCAATCAAAGCGGAAACAGCCATTTCTGGGGCGCGAAAAATACGATCGACTCGCAAGTCGGTTCGATGCGCTCGCAAAAATTCATTCTCGGCGGCAACGGACAAATCAACTTCCTGATCGGCGGCGGCAACAACTACTACGATCTGTATGTGGCGCTGGTCCGGGTTTCCGACGGAAAAGAATTGTTCAAAGCGACCGGAGGCGACCGCGAAGCATATAGCCGGGTCAATTGGGACGCGTCCGACTATAACGGTACGCAATGTTATATCAAAGTGGTTGATAACGCGACTGGCGCCTGGGGACACATTAATGTCGACGACTTCCACTTCCCGACGCAAGCGCCGACGACCACCACCATTTCCAATCCTGATTTCGAGACGGGGAATTTGACGGGCTGGACGGTCGTGAGCGGCACCGCCTTCAGCAATCTGGCCGTGGCGTCGGATACCGACTGGGGATGGGGCTGCTGCTTCAACCAGAACGGAACGTATCATGTGTGGGGATATAAAGCCGGCGGAGACGCCTTGGTTGGCGTTATGCAATCGACTACCTTTACACTGGACGGCAGCGGCTGGATCGACTTCCTGATCGGCGGCGGAAACGACATCAACAATGAGTATGTCGCTCTGGTCAGAGCGTCCGACGGCGCGGAATTAATGAAAGAGACTGGGTATAATAACGAGCAATACAGCCGGGTGTATTGGGACGCTTCCGCGTATCTGGGTGAAGACGTGTATATCAAAGTCGTCGATAACTCGACCGTCGGTTGGGGTCATATCAACGTCGACGATTTCCACGTGTACAACATGGTCAGCGATATAACGACAGGCAGCCGATATCAGCAGTATCGGGAAACGTACCATTTCACGCCGAAACGGAAATGGATGAACGACCCTAGCGGACTCGTGTATGACAACGGCGAATATCATCTGTTCTACCAGAAGAATCCGACGGGTACGACATGGGGACCGATGTTCTGGGGCCACGCGGTTAGCACGGACCTCGTAAACTGGCAAGACTTGCCTATCACGCTCGAAAGGGATAGCAACGGCTACCCTTGGTCGGGCAGCGTGGTCGTGGACACGTACAACACGAGCGGGTTTCAAACCGGTACCGAGGCGCCGATGGTTGCGATCTTTACGCAGGAAAACAGCGGCGTACAGGTGCAGAGCATCGCGTACAGCAACGACAGAGGCCGAACGTGGACCAAGTACGTAAGCAACCCGGTCATGGCGATGCCGACGGGACTCAGCGTATTCCGCGACCCGAAAGTGTTCTGGAATGCGGGAACGAACAACTGGGTGATGGTCATCTCCGCAGGGGACCGAGTGCGATTCTACACGTCCGCGAACCTGAAGACCTGGACGTATGCGAGCGAGTTCGGAAGTTTGGGCGGCTCGCATGGCGGCACATGGGAATGCCCGGACTTGTACCAACTGCCGGTTGACGGCAATCCGGCCAATATGAAATGGGTATTGTCGGTCAGTATCGGCAACGGGGCGCCGGCGGGCGGCTCGGGCTTTCAATACTTTGTCGGCCAGTTCAACGGCACGACGTTCACGAACGACAACCCATCCAGCACCGTGCTCTGGCGAGACAACGGTTCAGACAATTACGCCGGGACATCGTTCAACAACATTCCGGCAACGGATGGCCGCCGGATCGAGATCGGCTGGATGAACAACTGGAACTACGGGCAAAGCATTCCTGCATCCATTTCGAGAAGCACGATGACGCTGCCTCGCGAGGCAAAATTGACCACGGTCGGCTCTGCGGTCTACTTGGCGACAACGCCGGTGACGGAGACGAATGCGCTTCGCGGAACGGCTGCCAGCTGGATGAACCAAACGATCATACCCGGAAGCAACTTGTTGTCGGCCTTATCCGGTAACGCTTGGGAGATCGTCGCGGAATTCCAAAACGATACGGCGACGGCGACCGAATACGGCTTCAAAGTCCGCAAGGGCCCGAACGATGCGACTGTTGTCGGGTACAATAAAATGAGCTCGAAGATGTTCGTCGATCGTACCGCATCGGGCGAGTCCAAATTCAACAGCACCTTTGCGGCGAGACATGAAGTCGTCATGTCACCGGATAACAACAAGGTAACGCTGCGCATTTTCGTCGATCGCGCATCGGTCGAAGCGTTCGGCAATAACGGCAAGGCGGTCATCACGGATCAAATCTTCCCGTTGCTTGCCGATTCGGGGCTGGAGCTGTACGCGACGGGCGGAAATGTCACCTTGAACAGTCTGACGGCGTATAACATTAGCCCGACGACGGAACTGACGAATCACGATTTCGAAACCGGCGATTTGACCGGCTGGACGGTCGTCAGCGGAACCGCCTTCAGCAACTCGAGCGTCACCTCGTTAACGAACTGGGGCTGGGGCGGACCGTTCAAACAAAACAACAAATACCACCTGTACGGCTATTTGAACGGTGGAGACGCTGCGGTCGGCGTATTGCAATCGCAAACCTTTACGCTCGGCGGCAGCGGCAAGATCGACTTTTTGATCGGCGGCGGCAACAATATCAGCAACTTGTACGTCGCGCTTGTCCGCGCTTCGGACGGAGTCGAACTGATGAAGGCGACAGGCGCCAACAACGAAGCATACTCGCACGTGTTCTGGGATGCATCGGCTTATTTGAATACTTCTTGTTATATCAAAATCGTCGACAACAACATCGGCGGATGGGGTCATCTTAACGTTGATGATTTTAATGTGCCGGTGAATACGCCTTAACATTTAAAGTGTTCTACAAGGGCTATCCGGTAAGGTCTATAAGATCGAGGGATAGCTCCTTGTTTTTTCATGTAGGAAAGTTATTAGAAGATTTCTTTTTTCGATAAAAAGAAGGATTAACGCCTTCAATTTTTTTAAATGCTTTACTGAAGGAATGAATATCCGGAAATCCGATAAGTTCCGCAATTCGTGTTAAAGGTTCATCAGTAAACTGGATCATTTCTCTTGCCTTTTCTATGCGCATTAACTGGTGATATTGGATTGGACTCATCCCAAATGTTTGATTAACAATGTGATCAAATAGTATTTGCTGATTCCGGAAATTTTAGCTAGTTCATCTAAAGTAACCTTTTGACCAATGTTGTGCTTTAAGAAAATTCGGACTTGCTCCAACTCGTTGAGATTGGAAAGTAAGTGAGGATTTCGATTCCAATAGTTTTCGCGCAATAATGCTGTGAATAATTGAATAAATAATCCCTTCATATTCAATTCATAAAATGGCAACTTCATTTGAAATTCTCTTATAATTTCAAAAAGTAATTTTTCAATAGCTAGATGATGCCGCAAATGTATATGGCTTGCTAGAGGTAATGTTAATTGCTCAATATCGTCGTTTCGGAACCATTTCATTTCATCTGTCGTTATATTTTCTAATTTTTTAAAGGAAACTTTAACATCAGGACTATCTTCTTGATAGAGCAAATCAAAATGTAAATGGGGTTGTCGAACTAAATCTGTACCAATCTTTCTGATCGAATGCCTTTGTCTGGGGCGAAAGAAAAATAAGTCGCCTGGTTCTCCTAAATAAACATCATCTTCTACAGTAACTTTTAATCTGCCTTCCTTTACATAAAGAATCTCATAGTCAAATAATACTCTCTCTTCCAAATACCAAGGAAAGGAGACATGCTCCTCTGATTTTAGGGATCCGAAAGTATGGAAACACGAAGATAAATGGTATATGATCGTAGGTTCAAGTAAAGATGGGAAAGGAAGATAGGCTTCTCGCCAAATCATTTTTGCTCTTGAATTCCAGTTGTTGCTCCTTACAATCGTTTTCTCGAAAATAAATTCGCCATGAGAAAACTTTCGGAATTGTTCCTATCAAGAGCATTATGATTTTATATTCATAGGATAAACACTCTATAAAGGAATACCTATTTATTAAGGAGCTGATACATCATGGTTTTGCAGAAAATTCGTATTTCTTTTTTATCCAATTTCATCATTGCTTTAATGGGATTTATGCTTACTTTTGTTGGAGGTATTTTTGGAAACTGGATTTCTCTTTGGTTACCAGCCTTTATTTGTAACGTTATTGGCATGATAGTTCTCGTTATAATAGGTGTTTGGGTCTTGTGTCAGCCTTTGTTATCCAAAAAGTCTGAGAAGATGCCTTCTAGTAGTTCCATGTTAATTCACATTTTGCAAAGTCCTGAAGATGCGGATTTGGATGGTTCGAAAACTGTTGGGATTACTGAATCGATCATTCTTGGGCTTGCACTATCTATAAATAATTTGGCTGGCGGTTTTGATGCAGGAATTATACATCTTAATATATGGGTTATTTCTTCTATTTCTGGTCTATTCAGTTATGTATGTGTTGGTTTATTTGCATTTCTTGGAGCAAAATTTGCTGCCCAAAGGCTAGGATAACGTGCAGGTTTTATCTCTGGTGCCCTTCTGATCTTAGTGGGCTTGCATCAAGTTTTAGGATAAATAATAGGCCTTTTTAATGGGGATGATGGTCTCGAAAGAGGGATAGCTGTTCCCTCATACTATATCTCTAAGAGTACCCTCAGAAACGCCAATATGTTTGCAAATTCCTTCTGCTTCATTTGGGTGGTTTTCATATGTATGTAAGCGTCAAATATTACCCACCTAGAACTGATAAGCCCTCTATGAGAGAATCAGAAAATCAGAAACAGGAGGTTACTGGCTCAAAAAAATGAATAGCCAAAACCCCGTGACTGGAGCAATACCCGCTCTGCCTGCAGTTCAAGAAATAGAAGAATGTATTGAACAATCGATATGGGTAAGCAATCAATACGGGATCTCGACAATGTGAAAGAAACGGTATTTTTCCTCGGACGAATTGTGGACAATGCAACCGACTTGTGCGAGTAAATGTGCCCTGTGCGTTAGATAAACCGAAGCATTACTTTACACTTCACTTTGATGCTCTCATCATGACCCTTTCTAAAGATATGCCGATGAATGCAGTCAGTCGATTTATTGGCGAACACGACACTCGTTTGTGGCGGATTCTCCAATTATTACGTTGAGAACGCGATCACTACGCAAGATCTTTCTTATGTAACGAAGATTAATACGGATGAAACCTCAGCTAAGTGTGGCCACAACTACATTACTATCTTTATGGAGCCCGAATTAAAGAATGTTATCTGCGTCCGCTCCGGCAGTCATTGCAACGATGGTACTACAAACAAAGCATGTTGGTAGACATAGACCACGGTCTGACCGAAATGGTCTTTACGAATGCGTCGGATAACATCGCCTATGGTGAGCCCTGGCATCTTATTGTTGTTTTTACATTGAATTTAGATACTGAGCGATATGATTTTCTCAGAAAAATGATGCAAGAGTTAGAAAAAAAGATCTTATCGCCATTGATCGGTATTGGAAACCGCAATAAGGGTATTGAATGTACCGCGAATCATTTTTCGAAGCAATTAAAGTATCGAATTGCTTCAAAAAAGCGGTAATCATAATCGAATCCCGTAAATTGAAGATTGGGGAATCGTTCGAATATTGGACAGTAATCGAATGGAACTCCGCGCAGGATTCATCGAAAAATATTTACATGCCAAAACAGAAGCCGCTAAGCCTCATATTCATCACATTCATTAGTTTATCGCTTGGAAAGGATTATCGATCAGTTACACCTGAATCCCCGAAAATTCAATGATGCCGTATTATTGAAACTGCTGCAACTTTCGAGCAATTAAATGAAAGTTAGGATTGTTTCATTATAGGCAATTTAAGGTTAAAGGAGTGGCAATGTGCTTCCGAAAAACCGTTGAAACGTTTCCAAAAGAGTGATATCATAAGTGCATGACAACCTATACATAATTACTAGAGGTAGTTTTTGTACCCGAACATAACAGACTTGACAACACAAGACAAACCGAATGCCGTTTCGGTTTTAATCAACCACGATTTACAGCATGCAGTTGCAGAAGACTGTTTTGTTGCGGGAGTTCATGATCAGATGCAAAAACCGCTCTCCATTTCGATTTGAAAATGGAGGTCTCGTTGTGATTGTTATTTATTTCTACATCCATAATATAGGGGATAGTCTAATATGAAAAGTATTAAAGTATTATCATTTATATTTATTGCATTTGCTTTGGTTGCAATTACCGCATGCTCTTCAAGTAAAATAACGGAACCTTCAAAAACATCTGAGTTAACGGTTGCACCTTTAGCAACAGAAAAAGCAGAACCGGCAAATAAAGAGAAAGAAGTCGTGGTAGGATTTACTTTGCAAAATTTAAGCAATCCATTCTTTGTTGCGATGTCCAAAGGCGCTACTGCAGGTGCTATGCTGCATGGTGCTGATGTAATCACAGTAAGTGCTGATGGTGATCTGGCTAAGCAAACAGCACAAATCAAGGATTTTATTGCAAGAAAAGTAAATGTGATTCTTCTAAATGCTGTAGATTCCAAAGGTATAGCAGATGCTGTTAGTCAAGCTAGAGCGGCGGGAATCCCCGTCATCGCAGTTGACGTAGGTGCAGATGGAGGCGTGAACACGGTTGTAACCTCAGATAACTATCTTGCTGGAAAATTAGCTGGGGAATATATTGTTAAGCGCTTAAATGGAAAGGGAAATGTTGTTGTCATTGATGGCCCTCCTGTTTCTGCTGTAACGGATCGTATCTCTGGGTTTGAAGAAGCAATTAGAGCTACTCCAGAAATTAGAGTAGTTGCTAAAAAAAATGGGTATGGCAACCGTGAAAAATCAACTTCAATGATGGAAACCATTTTGCAAACATTTAAAAAAGGGGAAATTGACGCTGTATTTGCAACAAATGACCCTTCTGGCGTTGGTGCTAAAATTGCCGCGGAACAAGCAGGTCGAGATAAAGAAATGTTTATCGTTGGTATTGATGGTGCGCCAGATGCCGTTAAAGCGCTTAAAGAAAAGAAAAGTTTTGTTGCTACCTCAGCACAGTATCCGTTTGAAATGATTAAATTAGCAATGGATGAGGGTTTTAAAGTTCTTAAAGGTGAAAAGATTGAATCGTTAATTAATATTCCTGTTGACTTGATTACTCCAGATAATGTAGAAACATACAAAGGCTGGTAATATTCTCCACAAAATTTCGAAAGCATAATGGTGAGAAATATGTATAAGATTATCATTGCGGATGACGAAGACAACGTAAGAGAGGGAATAAGAGATAGTCTAAACTGGGATGAGCTGGGATTTGAGGTCGTTGGCGACTTTGAAAATGGTCGTGATGTGCTCCAATCCCTTGAACAACTTCAACCTGATGTCGTTTTAACGGATATCAACATGCCCTTGGTGGATGGTTTAGAAGTGACACGCTTTCTCTTTGAACATTATCCCCAGACCAAAATCATTATTCTTACGGGTTACGATGAGTTTGAATACGCTCAGCAAGCCTTGAAGATGAAGGTGCATGATTATATATTGAAGCCGAATACGGCTGATGAATTATCTCAAATTCTCTCTAAAGTAAAGTCGGATCTTGATGATGAGAATCGTAAGGTGGAGGATTTAAGCAAGCTTAAGCAGCAGCTTAGAGAGAGTTTGCCTCTCGTAAGAGAGAGGTTCTTGAATCAGTTGGTTACAGGCGAACGACGAGAAAGTAAGCTTGAGGATAAGCTTGCCTATTTGGATATTGATTTATCGGGAAGCTATTATTTAGTCGCAGTGATTGATGTAGATGATCATGGAGAACTGCAAAGATTTTATCCCGAAAGCGAGAGCGAATTGCTATATTTTGCAGTATGTAACATTAGTGGGGAAATTTTTACAAGAAAAAAGATGGGAATCGTGTTCCAAAACAATAATGAAAAAACAATTGTCATTCTCTTTGGCGAGAATAGGGAAACGCTCCGTGAAGAGGTAGTGCAAATTTTCGAAGAGATCAATCGATCGGTAAGAGAGTATCTGAAGTTTACAGTGTCTATTGGTGTGGGAGATATTTGCGCTTCATTAAACAAAATTCATCATTCTCATAAAAGGGCTTCAATTGCTCTTGATTATCGCTTTTTTCTTGGAAAGAATCGGATCATACATTTCGGGGACATTGAAGGGGAAATAGGTGAGAGCATTCCTTACGATAAACATTGGGAAAGGAAACTCGCTACTTCCTTAAAATCAGGAACGCAGCAAGAAATAGAATTGATCGTTGAGAAAATTATTGAAAATTTTAAGGAATCCTATCTGCCAATGGATCGTTGTTATATTCACATACAGCAAATCATCGTCTCGATTTTGGACGTTCTGGATGAGCTTGAGATTCGAGAAACACTGCATAGCTCATCTTCAAACCCATTGACCGAAATTTACGGGTTAAAAACACTGGATGAAGTTGAAGGTTGGCTGAAAAATTATTGTTTGCATACCACGGATTCTATCCTCGAAACAAGAAACAACTTTTGCAAGATGCAAGCTTTGAAAGCGGAAGAATATATAAAGGGAAATTATGCGGATGAGAAAATTTCCATGGATATGGTTTGTAAGTATCTGGTTCTAAGCACAAGTTACTTTAGCCTAATTTTTAAAAACCATACCGGAGAAACCTTCATAAGTTATCTTACTCGGATTCGTGTGGAAAAGGCGAAAGAATTGCTTAAATGTACGGATTTGAAGACTTACGAAATCGCAAATCGTATAGGCTATGTTGACCCCCATTATTTCAATTTAATTTTCAAAAAAGCGACGGGAATGACCCCGACTGTATATCGCAGAATGGTGTAAAGGGGCGTAAACATGGTAAGAAATCGAATCAAGCACTTTTTTCGTTTCAAAAGTATTCAGTCAACCATTGCTGTCGCTTTTTCATGTTTAATTGTGGTCACGATTACGGTTATTGCTTATATGTCTTATCATCTTTCCACAGATGCAGTGAAAAAAAATTCACGCGATTATACCTATCAGCTTATGGGACAAGTGAGCTCCAATATGGATAGTTACATCAATTATATGGACAATATTTCGCGAATGGTTCTTTCCAATTATGATATCAAAGAGTACCTCTTGAAGCAGGTATATCTTGGTGCAATTGGTAAGGAAGACTTGAAACAGAAAATATCTTTTCAGCTGAATACTGTATTGAATACAAGAAAGGATATTTCGTCGATTCTTATATTTGGTACAAATGGGGAGATTATTCCTTACAATGAAAATATTAAACTAAATCCACAAGTGGATTTGGCGGAACAAAGCTGGTATAAGAAGGCAATTGAAGCGAAGGGGAAAGTCGTTATCTCTTCTTCACATGTACAGAATATGATTCTTAATGACTATAATTCAGTGATATCCTTAAGTCGTGAACTGAGTAGTGATGTCGGAGATGAAAAGCTTGGCGTTCTGCTTGTAGACTTGAACTATAGTGTCATCAACGATATTTGCAACAAGATTAAACTTGGAAATAGGGGATATGTTTTCATTGTGGATGCAAATGGGAACATTGTTTATCACCCGGAGCAGCAAATGATTAACAACAATCAGAAAATTGAATTGATCTCTGAAGTTATGCGTACGCCTGGCAGCAACTTTGTGACTTCAGAAGGTAAAAATAGCCGGATGTACACGATTAAAACATCGCAAAGCACCGGATGGAAAATTGTCGGTGTCACTTATGTGGACGAATTAGTCTCCAACAAGAATGAGTTGCAAATGTATACTTTTTTTGGAGGTATAGGATTTCTTATCATCGTAGTATTGCTCTCTATTATTCTATCCTTACGTATTTCGAGGCCCATTAAAAATCTTGAAAGCTCGATGAAAGAGGTAGAGAAGGGAAATTTCGACATTCAGGTTAATATTCAAAGTTCGAATGAAATCGGGCACTTAAGTAATCGATTTAATCGAATGACGACAGAGATCAAAGAACTGATGCTGCAAAATGTGAAGGAGCAGGAGTTAAAAAGGAAGAGCGAGTTGCAGGTGTTACAAGCTCAGATTAATCCTCATTTTCTATATAATACGTTGGATTCAATTATATGGATGGCAGAGACTGGAAAGTCGAAAGAGGTTATTCTTATGACAGCTTCCTTAGCTAAGTTATTCCGTTTAAGCATAAGTAAAGGACAAGAAACCCTTTCTATTTTTAACGAAATCGAGCATATCAAAAATTATTTGACGATCCAGAAAATGCGATACAAATCTAAATTGGATTTTGAAATCAATGTGGATAAGAGTATCCTTCCCTATAAGGTGATCAAGATTATCTTGCAGCCCCTGGTAGAAAATGCCATTTACCACGGAATAAGAAATAATGCGGGGAAAGGTCATATTCAAATTACTGGGATACGTAAGGGGAACAGCGTTCTTCTCCAGGTCATCGATAATGGAATCGGGATGACGCAGGAGGAGACCCAAAACATGTACCATAAAGATCGTACGTCTGCGAAAGGGAGTGGTATCGGCGTACAAAATGTGGATCAAAGAATCAAGCTCCATTTTGGTGATCAATATGGCCTGCATTTTGAAAGTGAATTAGGGAGAGGAACGACTGTTAATGTTTGGCTACCAATCATAGAATAGAAGTAAATAAATATAGCCCCAGCCTGATTCATAACAGGCCGGGGCTTTTTTGTTCAGTAGAAAAATTTCAACAGTTGCAAGAGAATTTTCTATTATTTTTAATTTTGATCGAAGGTATGATGAAGACACAGTAAAACAACCATCCACTCGTTTAAGGAGGTGAGGATTCTTTTGGTAAGTGATTAAAGACCATTATTTATATCTTCATTTGGGGGATTTAACACCAGACTTATTTTTTAAAAAATCACAAAAAATTTGGAGGAAATTGAATATGAAAAACATGAGAATTTTCTTATTACTATTTGTTGTATTTGCACTTACTGCTTGCGGTAAAGCAGCGGAAACAAAACCCGCAGCGGCGACTGGGGCGCCAGCAGAAACAGCTAGCGCAGCTAAAGCAGCAGATCCAGCACCAAAGAAAAAGGTAGTTATTGGTTTGACCGTACAAAACTTAAGCAATCCTTTCTTCGTAGCCATGTCCAAAGGTGCAGCTGAAGCTGCTAAGAAACACGGTGGTGAAGTTATCGCAGTTAGTGCTGAAGATAACTTGGCTACACAAACTGCTCAAATCGAAGATTTTATTACTAAAAAAGTAAGTATGATTATTCTAAGTTCCGTAGATACCAAAGGTATTGCAGCAGCAGTGGGTCAAGCCAAAGCAGCAGGCATCCCAATCATCTCCGTCGATACCATTTCTGAAGGTGGCGTTAATGCGAGTGTGACTTCCGATAACGTTCAAGCAGGAAAAATAGCAGGTGAATATTTGGTTAAACGCTTGAATGGGAAAGGAAATATTGCCGTATTGGATGGTCCTCCTGTATCCGCAGTTACTGATCGTATTGCAGGATTTAAAGAAGCGCTCAAAGCAGCTCCGGACATTAAAATTGTTGCGAATCAAAATGGTAACGGTAATCGTGAAACATCGCTTGCTAAGATGGAGACCATCTTACAAGCAAACGGTAAAGGACAAATCGATGCCGTATTTGCAATTAATGATCCAACAGGTATTGGCGCCAAAATTGCTGCAGAGCAAGCCGGTCGCGACAAGGAAATGTTTATCGTTGGTGTGGATGGATCTCCGGATGCAGTAACTACACTTAAAGAAAACAAAAGCTATGTTGGAAGCTCAGCACAAAATCCTTTTAATATGATTACAATTGCAGTTGAAACGGCATTTAAAGTTCTTGCTGGTGAAAAAGTAGAACCATTAATTAAACTTCCAACTGATTTCATTACTACAGAAAACGTTAAAGACTATAAAGGCTGGTAATATTGAATCATTATTACGATGTGGTACCTGCAAGCGGGTACCGCATCGTAATTATTCAGTCTTCTATCATTGATATAAACTAATAATATGGTGGGAGTGAGAACATGGAAGCTGTGCAAGCGGAAGTTGAAAAAAACATTTTCTCTAAATCGTCGTCACAAGTGTTAAGCATGCGAGCGATCTCCAAGTCTTTCTCAGGGGTTACCGTATTAAAAAACATAAACATCGATCTGTACAAAGGTGAAGTACATGCTTTAATGGGAGAGAACGGTGCCGGTAAGTCAACGCTTATGAAGATTATGGCAGGGATATACCGTCCAGATAAAGGCCAGATCATGTATCGAGGCAAATCAATTAAATGGCATAATGCCATGGAAGCGCGTGAGAAAGGCATCAGTGTCATTCATCAAGAGCTTAATCTTTCTCCGAATATAACCATAGGTGAGAACGTATTAATGGGAACCAAATTCCCGAAAAATAAGTTCGGTATGGTGGACTGGAAGAAAGTTCACGAACGAGCCCATTTTCTATTACAATCAATCGGATCTGAATTGGATCCAAGATCATATGTCTCAACTTTAAGTGTTGCCCAACAACAAATGGTGGAAATCGCGAGAGCCCTATCAATAGAAGCAGAAGTTCTAGTGATGGATGAACCAACAGCTTCGTTAACACACAAAGAAATAGATAAGCTGTTTATTATTATTAATGAACTCAAACAAAAAGGTGTTGCGATTGTTTACATTTCACATCGTATGGATGAAATTTTTAAAATTTCTGATCGTTGTACCATTTTGCGTGATGGAGAGTGGATTACAACGATTCCTATAGCCGAAACCAATCCGGAGCATCTCGTTAAGACAATGGTTGGCCGTGAATTAAACGATTTATTTCAAAAACCACCTTCACATACGAGCTGGATTAAAGATAAAACGCCGGTTTTAGAGGTTAAAGCTTTATCTGATAACAAAAGTGTAAAGGATATTTCGCTAGAGGTGCATTCAGGAGAAATTGTTGGGATTTCAGGATTGGTAGGGGCTGGAAGAACAGAATTAGTCAGAGCGATCTTTGGTTTGTCAGAAATAACAGCAGGTGAAATTCTGATTAACGGTCAACCGGTGAAAATCTCTTCTCCTGAGGATGCTATCCGATATGGTATTGCTCATGTTCCGGAAAGTCGTAAGGAACAGGGATTATTCCTGAATATGTCTGTCAAAGAAAATATTATGATGGCTGAGATGTATAAATATCGAAAAGCAGCCCTCTTAGATTGGTCGCAAATAAGCAATGAAGCTGACAGGTATATAGGAGAATTAGGCATTAAAACGGTAAACAAAGAACAAAAGGTGGTCAGCTTAAGCGGAGGAAATCAGCAAAAAGCGTTGCTTGCGCGTTGGTTATCTATCCAGCCTAAAGTGCTTTTGTTAGATGAACCGACAAGAGGTGTTGATATTGGCGCCAAAACCGAAATTCATAAAGTTATTTGTAAATTAGCCAAAAACGGTCTTGCTGTGTTAGTCATTTCCTCTGAGCTGCCAGAAATATTAGCGCTGAGTGATCGTATACTGGTTATGCATGAGGGTAAATTACGGGCAAACCTTGGGCGCGAAGACGCGACACAAGAAAAGATCATGTATTATGCAACGGGGGAGATCAAATGAGCGCTAGAATAGAAGCAATCGTTAATAAAAAACATAATGTTGGATTGTCCATGAGAAAAATTTGGAATCAACTTGGCATGTTAATTGTGTTAGTTGCTATTTGTATCATACTCGCTATTTTTGCACCTAATTTCACGGATACGGGGAATATTCTCAATATATTAAAACAATCATCCGTTAACGGAATTCTTGCGGCGGGTATGACATTAGTTATTCTGACGGGCGGGATTGATTTATCTGTGGGATCGACTATCGCACTTTCGGGCGTTATTTCTGTATTGCTTTCAAAACAAGGAATTAACCCTTTTATTTCCATGTTCGCTGGGATTGCGGTGGGATATGCAGCAGGCTGGATCAATGGTTTTCTGACTGCAAGAACTAAACTTCCATCCTTTATTGTTACATTAGGCAGTATGACTTATATAAGAGGCGCTGCTTTTGTGATTAGCGGGGGATTACCTACCATATTGGCTTCGGAACCGTTTAAGTTTATTGGATCAGGGAAGATACTATCGGTTCCAACACCCATATATATTATGCTCAGTGTATATATTGTTATGTTTATCGTACTTAAATACACGATGTTTGGCAGACATATCTATGCGATTGGGGGAAATGAAGAGGCAGCGAGATTAACAGGCATTAAGATCGAAAAGACTTTGATTAATGTATACGCGATTAGTGGTTTATGTGCTGGATTAGCTGGCGTAGTTCTTGCAGGGCGTTTAATTTCCGGTCAGCCGAATGCTGGAAGCATGGCCGAGCTTGATGCCATTGCTGCCGTTGTACTCGGCGGTACGAGCCTAGCTGGGGGAATTGGCCGAATTCAGATGACCATTATTGGTGTGTTAATTTTGGGTGTAATAAGAAACGGATTGACACTTTTAAATGTTAGCTTCTTTTGGCAAACCGTTATAACAGGTGTTGTTATCGTACTTGCGGTGCTATTGGATCGTTTGCGCAGCGATAAGTAAGAGGAAGGGCTGTTAATATGGTGAAATTTCGTTTCAAAAGCATACGTACCCGCACAATAGTCACAATTCTACCATGGTTAATTTTATCCATGTTTGTGTTGTCTGCGTTAAGTTACAGTTATTCTAAAAATATCATCAATGCAGAAATCCAAGATAAAATGGAATATCAATTAAGCTCAACGATCAACAATATGCAAACCCTATTAACAGCGCACAGTAAAATACCTGAAAGCTTAGCACGCACGATTGAACCTGTAGGCGACAAGATTGATAAAGGCAAATATTTTCAAATTATTCAAGGTTTGTTGTCCACCAACCCGGATACCTTTGGAGTTGGGATTTGGTATGAGCCCTATCAATATAAAAATTATTTGCAATATTACAGTTCCTATGCCTACTGGGATAACGGTCGCATTTTATTTTCCAATGATTATGATACGAAAGAATATAATTATCCCGAAAAAGATTGGTATCTACTTGGTAAAAACACAAAGGAAACAGTGGTATGGACGGATCCGTTTTTTGATAAAACCTCCAATGCTATGATTTTAACAACGGCAGTTCCTTTTTATAATAACAATAAATTTCAAGGCGTTGTTACAGCCAACATCAATTTGACCAACTTACAGGAGAAAATTTCAAACATTCATGTCGGAAAAAATGGATGGGCATTTTTGTTGGATCGTAATGGGAACTTTATTGCTAATAAATCAGGAGGAGCTTTACCAGAGGGTAAACAGTTATTTTATAGTCTCCCTTATATTAATAGTTGTATTGATATGTTTTGTTGTCATGATCATTTATTTCTACAGTTTATACATTACCAATAACATTAAGAAAGTTAATATTCTTTCTCAATCGATGTCAAGCGGGGATTTAACCCAGACTATACCTGTAAAAACGGTCGATGAATTTGGCCAAATGGGCACAAATCTAAATACAATGGCAAGTAACTTGAAGTCCATTTTATTGCAAGTATCTGAAAGTGCGAAAAGCGTATCTGAAACGTCTGTTCTTTTATCCAATAATGCGGAACAATCCGCGAAAGCAACAGAAGAAATTGCACAATCGATTCAAGAAGTAGCGGGTGGTACGCATACTCAACTTTCATTAACCGATGAAGCTGTTGAAGAAACAACAGACATGTTTGTGAATATTAAAAAAGTTACGCAACGAATTGAACTTGCAAGCCAATCAGCAAAGGACGCGCTGCAAAAGGCCATTGAAGGAAAAGCGGGTATTGCGGAAGCAATCAATCAGATCAATTTGATTTCACGAAACTCACTCCATTCGGTTGGAATAGTCCGCCAGTTAGAAGAGAAGTCCAAAAAGATCAATCATATTATGACCTTACTATCCACAATTGCCAAGCAAACGAAAACGCTCGCTTTAAATGCAGGTATTATTGCAGCCCAAGCAGGAGCAAATGGAAAAACTTTTTCTGTGATCTCTCGTGAAATTTGTCTTTTTGCTGAAAATTCAACGAAATCGAATCAGGAGATCGATACACTAGTAACTGAGATTCAGGAGGATATCTCGAAAGCAGTAAAAGCCATGAAAGATGGAGATTCTAATGTTCAAGAAGGGAAGCTGCTTACGAAAAAGGCAGGGGATTCCTTCACGAATATCCTTCAATTAGTCGAAGGGGTTTCTGGGCAATCCGACGAAATGACGAATGAAATAAAGATGATTCAAATGAATACACATAAAATGGTTGAAAACATGGAGATAGTCTCTAACTTGTATGGAAATTCAGCAAGTTCAACCAACCACATATCGGCCACAACAGAAGAACAGACAGCGGCAATCCAAGAAGTTGCTTCTTATTCCAACGAATTAGCCCATATGGCTAAGGTCTTACAACAATCTGTGGCTTCATTTAAACTCAAGTAATTCGTATTTATCGGAACAAGGCCAAACGTTTATGAAGGACCAATTCCATTTTATTTCTGCGTTTAAAAATATAGAGACGGACCGTTCAGGACCACTCGTGGACGATATTATTCGTTACACAAAGGAAAAGAAAACGTTGTCCTGGAACTGGTTTAAATTTCCTTCGAGGGCAAGAGAAGAGTTCGGCTATGCCATGCAAGCTTATGTAGGCAAACAGCTTAACCGCGATCAATTACTGCAGGAGCTCCAAAAGTCCTGGAAAAAGGCTGAGCAGAAATAATTAACTATTTAGATTCATAACCCTTTCGCCTCTGATGCTTTTTATCAAGGCGGTAAGGGTTATTTTGTGTTTGGGATCGAGTATCCCCGTCTGCAAGAATCAATATAAGCCTGTAAATCTATCAATGTACGACATGTTCTTAACTTTTTCTTTGCTTTAAACTACTAATTGTGGAGAGAAAAAAACAAAAAGTAGACAAGGAGTTGTTAGATTATGAACATCAAAAAATTTGTTAAACGAGCAACAACAGTAAGCTTGACTACAGCAATGCTGGTAGGGGGTGGAGCTCAAGCATTTGCGAAAGAAAAAGACAATGTGGATTACAATGAACAATATGGTTTTTCCCACATTACACGCTCTGATATGCTGAAAATTCCTGAACAACAAAAGAGTACACAATTTCAAGCACCTAAATTCGATCCATCAACAATAAAAAATCTTGCTTCGGCAAAAGGTTATGATGAGCAGGGCAACTTGATCGATATCGATGTTTGGGATAGCTGGCCGCTGCAAAACGCTGATGGAACAGTAGCAAATTATAATGGCTACAATATCGTTTTTGCTTTAGCAGGAGACCCTAAAAGAGGATGGGACACATTTGTCTACATGTTCTATCAAAAAGTAGGCGATACTTCCATTGATAGCTGGAAAAATGCGGGCAGAGTATTTAAGGATAGCGATAAATTCGTTCCTAACGATCCATTTCTCAAATATCAAGCAGAAGAATGGTCAGGCTCCGCAACCTTAACATCGGATGGAAAAGTTCGTTTATTCTATACAGATCGTCAGGGTTGGGACCCCAATCACGGGTTCTATGGCAAACAAACCTTAACAACGGCTCAAGTCAATGTATCTCAACCAGATAAAAGTGCGCTGAAAATTGATGGCGTCGAGGATCTCAAATCGATTTTTGATGGCGGAGACGGCAAAATCTATCAAAACGTTATGCAAGGAATCGAAGCGGAGAACTATTCGGATAATCATACATTAAGAGACCCTCACTATGTGGAAGACAACGGTCATAAATACCTTGTTTTCGAAGCCAACACAGGAACGGAAGTTGGTTACCAAGGAGAGGCATCGCTCTTCAACAAAGCTTTCTACGGCGGAAACAAGCAATTCTTCCAGGAAGAAAAAAATAAATTGCTGCAAGGTCCTAAAAAACGTGCTGCTGAGTTAGCGAATGGCGCATTGGGTATTATTGAATTGAACGACGATTATACGTTGAAAAAAGTCATGAAACCATTAATTGCATCAAACACAGTAACAGATGAAATCGAACGTGCCAACGTATTTAAAATGAATGGCAAATGGTATTTGTTCACAGATTCCAGGGGTTCCAAAATGACGATGGATGGAATCGGCGGGAATGATGTCTACATGTTAGGTTATGTGTCCGATTCCTTAACAGGAACATACAAACCGTTAAATGACAGCGGACTTGTATTAAACATGAATCTTGATCCTAAGGATCTTACATGGACTTATTCTCACTTTGCAGTACCGCAAGCTGACGGTAAAAATGTGGTTATCACAAGTTACATGACAAACAGAGGTTTATATGCAGACCACAAATCTACCTTTGCGCCGAGTTTCTTGCTGAACATTAATGGTTCAAAAACTTCGGTTGTGGGTGATAGTATCCTTGCACAAGGGCAATTAACGATTGACACGAAGAAGAAAAACGAAAAATAATGCAAGCATCCTCAATAAAGCAAAGAAAATGCCGATGTAAATCGGTGTTTTCTTTTTTTTCAAAAAGGAATAAGCAGCAACAAAGCGCGGAGGTGTCAACTTGAACTATACAACAAATCAAAAGAAAGCAGCAAAACGAATAGGTGTAGTCATGATTTGTTTCATTATTTTAATGACGATAGGATTAGTGGTTCATTATTCAGATAGCAATAAGAAGAACGAAACCATCGATTCCGTTATGCCATCGTATCGAGCTAGCTATCATTTCACTACGCCCGACAAATGGAAAAACGACCCTCAGCGGCCGATTTATTTGGATGGAAAGTATCATTACTATTATCTCTATAATCATGATTATCCGAACGGAAATGGAACCGAATGGCGGCATGCGACATCAACGGATTTGGTGCATTGGAAAGATGAAGGGGTGGCCATTCCTAAATATACAACCAGTAATGGCGATCCATGGAGCGGATCAGTCGTTGTGGACGAGAATAATACAGCAGGCTTTGGAAAAGAAGCGCTTGTCGCGATTGTGACACAGCCGTCTGCAGAAGGCGGGAAGCAGGAACAATATCTGTGGTACAGTACGGACAAAGGAAAAACGTTTTCTTCTTATCGTGACGATCCCATTATTCCGAATCCGGGCACTAAAGATTTTAGAGACCCAAAAATCATCTGGGATCATCAGATTAATAAATGGGTGATGGCAATGGCGGAAGGGACGAAGATTGGTTTTTATGAGTCTCCGAATTTAAAAGATTGGCAATATACAAGTGGTTTTATGACAGAAAATATCGGAATTGTGGAGTGTCCTGATCTTTATTTGATGCGTGCGAATGACGGGATCTATAAATGGATTCTTGGTGTCAGCGCAAATGGTAAGTCGGCAGGTCAACCAAACACTTACGCCTATTGGACAGGACACTTTAATGGAAAGGAATTTTCCCCTGATCAAAGTGACCCTCAGTGGTTAGATTACGGCTTTGATTGGTATGGTGCTGTCACGTTTGAAGAAGGGAAAGACAGCGATAAATACAATCATCGGTATGCTTTAGCTTGGATGAATAATTGGGATTATCCCCATAATACGCCAACCCTTCAAGAAGGGTTTAACGGAACGGATTCGATTGTTCGTCAAATTAACTTAAAACATGATGACGATACGTATCGTTTGGTTTCACAACCCATTGAAGCATTGAATCAATTGACAAATACAACGGATTCGTTGAAACAAATAGAGGTTAATGGCTCTAAAACTCTTCATGTAAGAGGCGATGCGTACCAGCTTGAGACAGATATATCGTGGTCAGAGATCAAAAATGTAGGATTAAGACTTCGAGAATCAACAGACAAAAACCGCCATGTAGATGTAGGTGTTTTTGCAGAGGGAGGGTACTCTTATGTCAATAGAGCTTTTACAGGGCAGCCCGACAAGAGTGGTAAATATGTTGAAAGTAGAGCACCCTTTGATGTGAGTAAGAAGAACGTTCACTTAAAGATACTCGTCGATAAAACAAGCATTGAAGTCTTTATGGATGATGGAACCATCGTTTTTTCCAATGAAATTTTCCCGGAATTAACCGATCAAGGGATTACCCTTTTTTCGGAAGGCGGCACGGCGATCTTTAAAAATGTTGTAATCAAGCACTTCAACAAGACAAATGTATAACTTCATACTTCATTTTGAACTGGTAATCAGAATTAATTTAGCCCCAATGCAGACCGAGGATCCGAAGGTTCAAAGTTTCTGCTTTGGGAAAACAAGGGCAATGAACACAACTTCTATGATTACCGCAAAATAATAGGCATTTGTTTGACTAGTTGTTGAGCGCCCTAATTTACTGTAAATCTTTGAAGTATTCCCCTCGTTTCAATGCATCTACAAACTGTTGCAGCCATTCGTAATATTTGTGCCCATGTCTGAGCTTATGCAGATCTTGTAGAGCAAGCTTCCTTTCCTCGTCAGATATATGCTCGTCAAGTATTAATTCCGTTAGTTCGGGAAGTGCGTTTTTAATGGCATCTGTCATCACATCGATTTCACGTTGAAGCTTCATGGTAAAGAAGTTTTGAAAGGCAAGAAAAAAGTCAACCTCCGCAACGTACAATTCTTTACGCTCCTGCTTCTCCTCCAATTTCTTAACCATTTGAGATTCTAAAAGCGCTCTGACTGCGTAACTCATATTGCTTTTACTCATATTCATTTCTATTTTCATCTCATCAAGCGTCATCGGGCGATTCTCAAAAAACATGATCCCGTACAATTGGCCGGATGAATGGGTAGCACCGTATAAATCCATCGTTTGCGCCATAGCTTCAATCAAATTCTTCCTTATTGTTAACCTTTGTTCTGATTTTTGATCGTGGGACATTGCCAGATTCACTTCCCTTTATTCGTTGTTGAGAATTTATGTTCAATATTTTTTGTATTTACTTTCACTATTATATCAAAAAGTTGGTTTAGTAAGCGAGTAGAAAAATAGGGGGCATTTACAAAACATTTAGATAGAGTTAACAGTCATTTTACACATTAAATTCGAAATAAGTGTACAATATTTTTTGTACAGAAGTGGGAAAGAGGAGAATGAGGGATTGGAAAATTATAGAATTAAGGAAAAATTGAATCTTGTTATGCTGAATTAAACTCTCTAAAACTATCATTTCGCCATAGGCGTAAAAAGGAGACTAACGATGAAAATCAATTGGAAATCGATGGCAGCTATGTTAATGGTCACAGGTTTATTAGCGGGATGCGGTACGGCGAAACCACAGGAAGCTGCTTCAACAGGCAGTCCGAGCACAGCACCTACAGCTGCATCCAGTAAGCCAGCAGAAATCAACGTATATTCAGCCATGGAAGATGAACAAATAAAAACTTACCTGACTTCCTTCAAGTCACAATATCCGAATATCAAAGTGAACATTGTTCGCGATTCAACAGGAATTATGACAGCAAAGTTGATTGCAGAGAAAGAAAATCCTCAAGCGGATGTCATTTGGGGATTAGCGGCAACAAGTCTCCTCGTCATGGATGACCAAAAAATGCTGGAGGCGTATGCGCCCAAAGGTGTCGATCGGGTACTGCCTGAATTCAAAGATAAAGCAAGTATTCCGAAATGGGTAGGCATTGACATCTGGGAGACTGCCATCATTGTCAATAAGGTTGAGCTGGAAAAACGTAAATTGGCTATCCCCCAATCCTACGAGGATTTAATTAAACCCGAATATAAAGGATTGATTGCTATGCCGCATCCGGCATCATCCGGTACGGGCTACTTAACTGTTAATGCACTTAACCAACTTTACAAAGATAAAGCATCGGACTACATGGACAAGCTGCATGAAAACATGATGGTGTATACACACTCTGGTTCCAAACCAGCGAAAATGGCATCTTCAGGCGAGGCTCCAATCGGTATCTCTTACGGGTACAGCGGTATTTTGGAAAAGAAAAAAGGGGCTCCGGTTGAAGTTATTTTCCCTAAAGAAGGTTCTGGTTGGGATATGGAAGCCAATGCACTTGTGAAAAAGAAGGAGATTAAGCCAGAAGCTAAATTGTTCTTGGATTGGGCGATCAGTGATGAGCCTATGAAAGAGTACAATAAGAACTATGCCATTTTGAGCATTAAGCAAGAAGGAAATAAAATTCCTGAAGGCTATACGAAAGATCCAGTGGCTCAATTAGCCAAGATTGACTTGTACCAAGCCGCTAGAGACCGTGAAGCTGTACTAACGGATTGGGAGAAAAAATACGGTTCCAAGGCAGAGCCGAAAAAGTAAAATGTTCGGAGTGAAAGTATATGAAAAGGATGCTGTTAAGGTTAAGGCATCCTTTCTATATTGGAATCGATATCGCATTTTAGTTCAAAGGGGCATTTGTAATGAAATCAGGTTATTTATCGCTACGGAACCTTTCCAAGCAATTTGGGAAGCAAACAGCACTGCAGGACATTCAATTAGATATCAACAAACACGAGTTCATCTGCTTGCTTGGGCCGAGCGGTTGTGGCAAAACAACCCTGCTGCGAATCTTGGCTGGACTAGAAAAAGCGGACCGAGGCATTTTGACCCTTGCAGGCAAGGATATTACTGCGTTACCGGCAGGTAAACGGAATTTCGGAATGATGTTTCAATCCTATGCATTATTTCCTAATCTATCGGTTAGTGAGAATATTGCTTACGGTCTTCGGGATCGGCTATCCAAAGCTCAAATTGCCGATCGTGTGGATGAACTGCTTGGATTAGTGGAACTTGACGAGCAGCGCCATAAAGTTCCCGCTCAATTATCAGGAGGCCAGCAGCAAAGGGTTGCACTCGCACGAGCGCTTGCCTTTTCACCTGATTGTCTCCTCTTGGATGAGCCGTTATCTGCATTAGATGCCAAGGTTCGTGTTAAGCTGCGGCGTGAAATCTGCCGTCTCCACGAAAAGTTCGGCATGACGACAGTTATGGTGACGCACGATCAGGAGGAAGCCTTAACAATGGCTGATCGTATTGTCGTCATGAACCGGTCAAGAATTATTCAGGTAGGAACACCAAATGAAGTGTATGAACAGCCCAACAGTCCGTTTGTTGCAGATTTTATCGGTGCAGTTAGTTTTATTGAAACGGCGAAGGATAGTCAAGACAATGGGATGCTTGCCATTCGTCCGGAGCATGTCCATCTAGTTCGAGAAGGTCATGAAAAAGGCAAACCAGCCATTGTCCGGGAACTTGAATACCGTGGGACTCATTATCGTTTGGTCGTAGAGCTATTGGATCAACAGGACACTTCGCTTCATCAGTTCGTTACGATGGATGTGCCAGCGCAAGCGATGATGGGCTTTGGTGTTAAGCTTAATCAGAAGATTAGCTTTACCCTTCCTCCTGAGCATATCATCCGGTTTGACTCTGTGGCGGAACTTTCGGTGGTATAAGGAGATTGTGGTTATGGACATGTGGTTAAAAAGATTGCGACCGAATACGAACACATGGAGTCAAAATATCGTTATTTTGATGATGACACTCGCTTTACTGTTTGCGATCCTGCTCCCGCTTGCGGAGCTCGCAATCAAAGCCATCACCAATCAAGATGGAGATTTCATAGGTCTTTCTAATTTCACGAAATATTTCTCGACCCCGGCATTGGTCAATTCATTATGGAATTCCATCAAGGTTTCATCTATAGCGACTTTCATTGCAGTGACACTTGGATTCGGATTTGCCTATGCGCTGGAGAGAAGCGGAATCCGATTTAAATGGTTATTCCGATCGGTTGCCTTGCTGCCGTTATTTGCTCCCTCCATGCTTCACGGTTTAGCGCTGATTTATTTGTTTGGCAATCAAGGGCTTATCTCCACCGGCTTCTTCGGGGTGCTGCCTGAATTCCGTATTGAGCTTTATGGACCGGTCGGCATCGTCTTTTCCGAAGTTTTATATACGTTCCCTCAAGCATTTCTGATGCTGTCCGTAGCCCTGGCAAGCTCCGATTATCGTTTGTATGAAGCGGCGGAAACACTCGGGGCCTCCAAATGGCGTGTGTTTTGGACGGTCACCATACCAGGAGTCAAATTTGCTTTGATAAGCGCTATTTTCGTTTGTTTTGTTCTGACGTTTACAGATTTCGGGGCCCCAAAAGTCGTAGGTGGACAATATAATGTTCTTGCCACAGATTTGTACAAGCAAGTCATTGGTCAACAAAATATGCAAATGGGATCAGCTGTAGGGGTTTTACTGCTTATTCCTGCCATTATTTCATTTGTCATTGATCGAATTTCTGTGCGAAAACAGAGCGGGTGGCTCAGTGCAAAGTCAACCCCCTATCGGATTGAGAAAAGTAAGCTGCGAGACGTTATGTACTACGTGTTTTGCTCCCTTTTGTCAGCTGTCATACTCAGCATCATTCTCGTTGCAATCTATGGGTCTTTAGTAAGAGTTTGGCCTTATAACTTACAGTTTTCTTTCGCTCATTACGACGGTTTTTTGGAAGGAACAGGACCTTTCGTTAACAGCTTGGTCATATCCGTAGGTACCGCCTTGATCGGCACGATAGTTACATTTATGTTTGCTTATCTGATTGAGAAGTCTAAAGGGTTTCTGTTCTTGCGTAATGCTGCGTATTTCCTTTCGATGCTTCCGCTCGCGCTGCCTGGTTTAGTGCTGGGTTTGATTTATGTATTCTTCTTTAACAATCCGAATCAACCCTTGCATGGGTTGTATGGAACCATATGGATTGTAATCCTATGCAACATTGTTCATTTTTACTCGGTTTCCTTTTTAACGATGACATCGTCTCTTAAAAAGCTAGATAGCGAGTTCGAGGCTGCTTCGGAATCGATGAATGTACCCTGGTATCGGACGCTGCTCCGGGTCACGTTACCGATGTCGCTGCCGACGATTGTAGAGATTTTTGTTTACTTTTTCATCAATAGCATGGTTACGGTGTCGGCGATCATCTTTCTGTATGCACCTGACTTAAAACCTGCTGCTGTAGCGATTGTTAATATGGAAGATTCCGGAGATATTGCCCCGGCGGCGGCCATGTCAACGTTAATCATACTGACCAATTTGATTGTTCGAACGCTCGTCATGCTAGTCTCAGGGAGATTGCGTCGGAAGACAGAAGCGCTCTTGGTCAGGAAAGAGGGGTAGATTTGAAATGACTGAATTAATTATCAACAACAACCGCTTTCCTGTTAAAGGTATATTATTCGATAAGGATGGTACGCTGCTGAATTTTATAGGTCTATGGGGCAGTTGGAGCGAATCGCTATACCGCCATTATTCTAATCAAATAGCAGGTAACGTAAACCAGGGAACGATCGACCACATCTCAGATTTATGGGGGACAGTTCATGACTCTACGGGGAAAATCACTGATTACAGCCGAAACGGTCCTTTGGCTATGGGATCTATAGGAGACTTGTTGGCTATTTTGACTTGGCAAGGCTATCGTCTGGGGCTTCCTTGGAGTGAATCTATGCGATTTGCAAGAGAAAGTAAGCGATTGGCAGACGAAGAAATGGAACACGTACGCCCTGCTTATCCTTTACCGGGCGCCATTGACTTTATTAAACAATGCTGCGAACAAGGATTGTCTCTCGGTATCGTTACGGCGGATGAGACGCTTGATGCCGTGAAACATTTAGAATGGATGGGAATCCGGCAGTTTTTTAAGGTGATTATCGGAAACGACCTGGTAGAGCAAGGGAAGCCATTTCCCGAAATGGTAGATAGGGCTTGCTTGGAACTTGGTTTATTACCACACCAAGTTGCGCTAATAGGAGATACCAACAGTGATATGCAGATGGGCAATTCAGCAGGAGTTGCCGTAACGATTGGACACATGAGTGAGGGAAATCCAGTTTTAAAAGAGCAATGGTTGAAAGATGCGAATGTAGTCATCTCTACCTATTCAGAGCTTCGCTTGGAGGCATCCATAGATGAAGGTTGAGAGTGGTTGGGGATGGGTATTTCTAGCACTCGCCATCCTGTTTGAATTATCGGGTACAACGTCGATGAAGCTTTCCGCGGGATTTACAAAACTATTGCCTTCGGTACTCATGTTTATTTTATACGGCTGCAGCTTTACCCTGCTTAACTTTGCACTTACTTATATTGAAGTTGGTGTTGCTTACGCCATTTGGTCCGGCGTCGGTATTGTTCTCATTACCTTGGTAGGTTACTTGCTTTTCAAAGAATCATTCAATATGAATCAAGCGATGTGGATGACGCTCATTGTGATTGGTGTTATTGGGCTGAAAGTAAGCAGCAAAGCTAATTGAATCAACTAGAAATCATGCAGGATGAGACCATTTTTTTGGGGGTGGTGCTTACGGGTTGTCTCTGAGTAAAGGACGTTAATCGGGACACTAATGGCGATATGCAAAAAAGCGTATCCACAGGATTTTACGAGCTTTTTGAACAGATCCTTAAAAAACTAAAGTATGGAGGTTTTCTGTAGTGAAAAGAATTATATCCTGTACCCTCGCATCAATGATGTTAATCGGTACGTTATCAAACACCGCAGTAAATGCAGAGAATGACGTATTAGATGCCAACCCCCTTATGGCATCAATTAAATTCGATAATAATTTAAAGGACGATGCAAATCAAGGGAATTCGTTGATAGCACATGGAAATTATAGTTTTGTAGACGGTGTATTACCCGGGACCAAAGCTCTGCACCTAGAAAGCGGAAACGGCAATTATGTCGGTACGACGCAAAGCTTGAATGTTGGTGATGAAAGTTTTACCACATCCTTCTGGTATAAGGGCGACACTAAGAATAATCAGGTCATATTATCGAACAAGGATTTTAGTAAGGGTTCTAACGCAGGCTGGGCGATTTATACATCAGTCAATTCGGTCAATATGAATTTAGGATTCCCGGCCGCATCCGTAAATTTTGGCCGCGACACGTTTAATGCTTCCACTTGGCGTTACGTGACATTTGTTGTAGACAGAGATAAAATGCTCGGGTCGTTATATATTGATGGTTACGAAATGGCTGAAACTTCGCTGGGGCTCGGATCTTTAGATACATCGAACCCATTAAACATAGGCAGCGACGGAGTAGGCGGCAATGGTAGTAATTCATTCGATATCGCTGATCTGAAGGTTTGGAAAGGTGTATTAAGCAGTAATGTAGTTCAAGCTAATTATAATAATTACGGTCTAAATAAAGTAGATATGAACGCACTTAACGACGCAATATCAAAAGCAAATACACTAGTAGCAGGCGGTCTCGGCAACGGCTTCAGCCAAACCGATTTTGATTATTTGAAAAAGGTTTTTAATATGGCAACTTCGGTTGCAACAACGCAAAAAGTAAAATTATATACACAGGAAACCATCAATTATAACGAACGTGAACTAAACAACGCCATATTCATCTATGAAAAAAGCAATAAAACATTAACTCCCGCCGATTTAAATATGATTGATCAAAGCGACCCGGAAATCGCTGGTAGTGCAATCAATACGCGCGTGGAAGAAGATTATAGAAAAGCCCTGAAAGTATTCCCGCAGGCCGACGTAATGGTGCAGCCTGGCGACATTACCGGCGGTAACAATGCCAATGAATATGTGTGGATGGGTAATCTTACAAAAGTATACGATAAACTTAAAGCTGAGGGCTTATTTAACACTACGAAGTTATATATAGTAAAAGGCAACCATGATATGAACGGTACCGAAAACTTAATACCTGTCGGTACGGCGGGCGCGTGGAACGAATCAACGAATTCGTACAATAACGATTTCTATAACAGTGCTTATAGGGTAAAGATAAAAGGATATAATTTGATTGGTTTTGATGCAAATATTAACAGCAGTAGCACGGTGGGAAAAGCCAAAGATTACCTCAACCAAATTAAAAGTGAAGCGGATTATGATCCAACAAAACCCATATTTGCAATGTCTCACTACCCGGTAAGCGGAACCGTGTGGGGATCGGCATGGAGCAGCGGTGCAAGTAATAATTTCGGTAAATTTATTGCCGACAATAATTTTTCGCAGGTGTTTTATATGTCAGGTCATACGCAATATGACCCGACCGACGAACGTTCTCTCTATCAAGGTGCGGCTTCGTTTCTCGATTCCGGTGGTTCGAACTATTCCAGTTATCAAGATGACGGTCCGTTCGGCGGATATATAGAAGGCTCGTATGGAAGCTATCATACAACACCTCGCATCTCAAATTTCATAGAGGTTTACGGTACAAAATTGATCCTCAAGCAGTATAATTTAGCTACAGATGAATTTGTAAGCATACCTCGTGTAGTCAACATTGGCGAAGGCAAAGATGCCTTTAGCTATAGTAAGAAAGATATAAGAGATCTCATAGCTCCGCAGTTTGATGAGGGCATTAAGATCGATTCCTTCAATAACAATGAAGTTGCTTTTACAATAAAGCAAGCAAATGACAATGTGCGCAATTTGGAATATAATATTCAGCTTATCAACAAGATCACGGGGAAAGTGGACAAATCGTTTAACAGCCTTTCGTATCCGATGGACAAACCATTCGATGAGTACAGGAAATATAAGTTTACAGGTTTGACGCCGAATACTCCATATATAATCAGGGTATTCGCCGACGATTCCATGTATAACCGTTCGTCGGAGGACATTGACCTTAAGATTAACACTGGTAATTTAAACAGCATCACTGCGCCTGCTGACATAACAGGGGTGGCATTCGGATCGGCGAAGACAGCGGACGCCCTTAGATTGCCAGGGACAGTATCCTTGGTTACTGATGAAGGCGTTGGGAATGCCAATGTGACATGGAATGTAGATGCTTCAAACTATGATCCCACTGTAATGACTGTACAGACCTTCACTGTAAATGGAACTGTAACGTTGCCAACTGGGGTGGCAAATCCCAATAACGTGCCCTTGACAACAAGCATTAGCGTAACTGTTAATAAGATCATTCAGTCGGCAACGGCGACAAGCGAAGAAACAGCCGGTGAAAATGATAGTGCCTCCATGGCGATTGACGGGAACCCACAGACGATTTGGCATACAAAGTGGAATAAATCTGACGTTCTCCCTCAATCGATTACCTTAAAACTTGGAACAACTTTCGCAATCGATAAAGTCGCATATTTACCAAGGCCATCAGGCAGCAACGGAATTATTACAGGTTATAACGTATTTGTAAGTAAGGATGGAGTGACCTTTACTAAAGTTGCAAGCGGAACTTGGGCAAACGACAATGCGGAGAAAGTGGTAACTTTTGATCCGACAGATGCATTATATGTTAAGCTCGAAGCAACGGCGGGTGTTAACGGCTGGGCATCGGCTGCGGAGATTAATGTCTTTGAAGTTGAACATCAACCGCCAACGACAACGGACAATGCGCCAAGCGGCTGGGTCAATCAAGATGTCACTGTAACCTTAAGCGCGAGCGATAACGAATCGGGTGTAGCCAATACTTACTACATCGTAGACGATGGTGCTGAGCAAACGGGAACGACCGTCGTATTGTCGGAAGAAGGCGTGCATAAGCTTGTATATTGGAGTGTAGACAAAGCAGGCAACGTGGAACGGGCACATACAGTATCCGTTAGCATCGACAAGACAGCTCCGTCGATCGCAGTGTCCGTACCGGGAGATAACAGTATTTATAAAGATTCCGTGGAATTGACGCCTCAGATTGCATGGACGGATTACTTGTCGGGTGTGGACAGCAGCAAGACGACGGTGACGCTGGATACGTATTCTTACCAAATCGGAACGGCGATCCCGCTTTATAAGTTGCCGCTCGGTCAGCATACCCTTATTGTTACCTCCAGCGACATGGCCGGCAATGTCGGAAGCAAGACCGTTCACTTCCAGACGGTGGCCAGCATTGATTCCTTGAAGGCGCTGGTAACAAGCTTTGCCGATGCCAAATGGATCGATAATGCGGGAATTGCCAACAGCCTGCAGGCTAAATTAGCGAACAACAATTTGAAGAGCTTTGTGAACGAGGTGGAGGCGCAAAGCGGGAAACACATTTCAAGCGAAGCGGCAACCTATTTGCTGCGAGACGCTCAATATTTATTGACACAAAAGTAGAACATTATTTAATCACATTTGGATGATCGGTAATGAAACGGGGGGGAGATCAATT
>NZ_WHOA01000028.1 GCF_013141715.1 Paenibacillus phytorum
AATCATAACCGGGAAATTTGTGATCCCCGTTGATTCATGACTCGCATACATAGCAGATAAAAACATGTAATTCGAAACATAAACCTTAACTCCGACATAAAAGCAGACTTATGCTGGGGTTAAGGTATGTTTTAGCGCAATTTAAACGTTGAAATTCATGACATCACTTGCTAATTTTTAAGATACAAAATGTATCGTAATTAAATGAAGGAGTGTATTTTATGCAAAAGGTCAACCCCATAAGGGATAGGGAAAAAATAAAAGAAATCCAAGATATTCTTCTGAAGCGGTCACTCAGAGATTGGCTTCTGTTTACAACTGGAATAAATTCGGGGTTGCATCTTAACGACCTGCTTCAATTAAAAGTAAAAGATGTAAAGGGGAAAAATGTTATACAAGTAAAAGAAGAAAACACCGGAAAAGAAAAAAGTTTTGGGCTGATTGAAGAGTTACATGTGGGTTACCAACAATATCTTCAACTCATGGGTGATGAAGAGTATGTGTTCCGCTCAAAGAGAACGGGTGTTCCAATCAAACGGATTCATGTTTATCGAATTTTGAATAAGGCTGCCAAGGAAGCCGGTTTAAACGAAGTCGGTACACAGACGTTACGTAAGACGTACGGATATCACTTTTATCAAACAACCAAAGACGTATCCGTGCTTAAAGAATTATTTAATCAATCTGCACCGTCGGTCACATTGAAGTATATAGGAGTTAGCTCATAATCAATCGCAATTATCCGGCTATTGTGGATACATGAGGATCTCAGGAGCGACTGGAATGCTAAAATTGATGATTAACAAGAGAAGTTATTCTGTAAAGGGGGTTTTATTTGATAAGGATGGCACGCTACTCGATTTTATAAGTCTTTGGGGATATTGGAGCGTGTCGTTATACCGGAATTATTCAAGTAAAGTCTTGGCTGTTGCAAAGGATGGTATCATCGATCCCATCTCGGATTTGTGGGGAACGGTTCATGATGCCGCCGGGCATATGACGGATTATAGTAGAAATGGTCCACTCGCCATGGGATCGATTGGCGATTTGCTTGCTATATTAGCATGGCAAGGCTACCGGCGGGAACGATCTGGTGAAACAGGGAAAGCCCTTTCCCGAAATGGTACATAAGGCTTGCTTAGAGCTTGGATTAGCACCAAATCAGGTGACCTTGATTGGGGATACCAACAGCGATATGCAGATGGGGAAATCCGCAGGGGTTGCAGCCACCCCGATTTTGGCCATTTATATTGATGTTTGTTTTATATGGCTGCAGTTTTACCCTGCTTAACTTTGCTCTGATCTACATTGAAGTTGGAGTTGCTTACGCGATTTGGTCAGGCGTCGGTATTGTTCTAATTACACTGGTGGGATTTATACTTCAAGAAATCATTTAATATAAACCAATTAGCTTGGACGGTACTCATCGTTGTCGGTGTCATCGGCTTGAAGTTAAGCGGAAAGGTTCATTGATATGGCGGATTACAGCCTCATGTTTACAAAAAAAAAAAACAGATTTTACATGTAGTTAACATAATGAACGCGATTTTATTGTACAGTATTTTTTGTACGCATATAAAAAAACAGATTTTTTAATGTAAATATTATAAAATCACAAAAAATATTGAACGTAAGTCATCGAAATTTAAACGCGAATATCGCTGATTGAGCCAAGGCGCGATATCCCCAAGTATTAAACAAGTCATTCACTTTCGATATGAAAGTTTTTTTCCACAGGGATGAGAGAATTTTTGGGAGGTGGTGCTTACGGATTGAAATGGCCTTTATTTATCGCATCAGACTTTTTCGATCATCATTGTTTG
>NZ_WHOA01000005.1 GCF_013141715.1 Paenibacillus phytorum
AAAGCTGAAATGCTCATTGACTTGCTAGCGAGATTTTGCAATCTCAATTGTAGTCACTTGCGTGACTGAATTTGCTGATTTGCTTCATTCATTTGTTCAGTTTTCAAGGAGCTTTATTGCGTTACCGTTTAAAGCGTTAATGCATCGCTCTTGCGGTGACAAGAAGTAATATTATCAGGTTTCAAAACGAATTGCAAGCAATTTTCTACATCCATTATCTTACATCTTCACAAACCCCGTAGAGATGCCGTTTCGGCGCCATATATCCTTTTTCCCAAGCAGATGAACGCCGCCAATCCAATCATCCATGCCATTCAGGTGTATATGATCCAGCTCACAAGTATGAACTAGTTTACCCATGTCCGTCCTATATAATCGCCATTTTTCAAATTGAGGCGGCAGTGCTTCGCTGTAACTAGGCAGCTTGTCTCCTCCAGTAAGACGGACCAGCGGAATCTCACATTTGCGAATACTATCTATAATAGCCCAGAACTGCAAATCACCGAGGCCGTAATGACTGGCCGTTTGGCCTACACTTTTAAACAATGACAGAATCGGCATTTCCTCCTCCCCTATCAGCTCCAGAATGAGCTGCTGGTTGGCTGACAAGCCATTTTGAGAGGATGGATAGCGTTCTGAATTGGCTTGAAGGGCCTTTTTAAGAAAAGGCAGTGCAGATAGATCCTCTTCCAATAAAGTCGCCATAAGAAGGGGCTCAGAAGCTGCGTAAGCTGTCCAGACCTTGCAGGCCAAAAGAAGCTCTTCTTCATTAACAGGCAACCACTTGTAGTGGAGCTGAGTAATTTGATCGACGTTTAATTGTCCTAATCCATAAAAGTACTCCACGCCAGGGAATTGGTTGATACTTAACAAAGATAGTTTAAAGGATCGATTAGGGAGCGAGAATAATCTCGATAGCAAATAACAAAGCATCAATTGGTCATATAAATCATGCTCAAACCACAGGACAATTCCATCTACATCCTCTGCGAGCTTGTCCAGCGCTTTTTCCTGCTGTAGGGTAATGGACTTGAACATTTCCTCAGGAATGCCGTGCTGGCGATTCATATAAGCCGCCCTCATAGATAAAAGGACACTATCAGACATCTGCATGCCGATAGGTCCTTCATATAGTGACTCGCGCCACACCAATATGTCTCCATCGATACCCGAAGCACGCAGCATCTCCAAATGCGTCTCCATTCACGATATGAAGTTTATTCGGCATGGCACTGTCCCCTTATTTGTCATTTAGCCTTCACCTAATAGCTGCAAAAGCTCCTGTTCATCCTCAATGATCCGAATTCCAAGTTCTTGTGCTTTCGTCAGCTTGCTTCCGGCGCTTTCCCCAGCGATCACGATATCCGTTTTCTTAGAAACACTGCCGGTAATCTTAGCACCTAACGCTTCCAACTTCTTGGCACATTCATCACGCCCCATGGTGGATAGCGTACCTGTGAGGACAACGGTTTTACCAAAGAACGGATTATCAGGACTAGCCAAAACAACCGCCGGCTCTTCGGCTATTGGGTTGACACCTGCAGCGAGCATACGCTCAATACTGGACACCATCACAGGGTCACGGAAGAATGAATAAATACTCTCAGCTACTATTCCGCCTACATCAGGAAGCCCGATTAGCTCCTCAGGCGTAGCCGCCATAATCTTCGTTAAGCTGCGATAGTAGTCTGCCAGTACCTTGGTCGTGGTTTTACCCGAGTTAGGAATGCCTAGGGCATAAAGGAACGAAGCTAGATCGCGCGATTTGCTTTTTTCTAGGGCATCAAGCAGGTTGCGGGCCTTCTTCTCGCCAAAGCGATCGAGCTTGACGAGGTCCTCGAATTGCAGGGTGTACAGATCCGCTGGATCACGGACATCCAGTTCTTGATGCAGCTGTGAGGCAGTCATTTCGCTGAAAAACTCAATATCCATCGCATCACGCGAAGCAAAATGCGCCATACGCCCAACCAGCTGCGGACTGCAGCCGAGACGGTTCAAACAGAATAGATGCGCACCACGCATCTCAAGCTCGCTTCCGCAGGAAGGACACTGCGTCGGAGCAACAATCTCCTCACCGTCATTCTCCTCGGTTACTTTACCGAGAATCTCAGGAATGACGTCATTGGAGCGACGGATGTAGACGAGGCTGCCTAAGGCGTGCTTGAGGTTTTTGCGCTCGATGTCACCGACATTATTGAGTGTGCAGTTCTGTACGGTTACGCCAGCGAGGTCCACGGCTTCAACGCGGGCTAACGGTGTGATTTTGCCTGTGCGGCCGACTTCCCAAGATACACTTTGCAGGATCGTCGTGGCTTCCTCGGCTTCGAACTTATAGGCAATCGCCCAACGGGGGAATTTCTCGGTGTAGCCGAGCACTTCTCTTGTGCGCATGTCCGTAATCTTGATGACACTTCCGTCAATCAGAAAATCAAAGCCAAGGCGCTCTTCGGCTATCTGCTCCAGCTCTGCACTTACTTCTTCAATCGTGCTGAAATAACGTGTGCGGTTGCTCACTTTAAAGTGGTTGTCACGAAGAAACTGAACCATATCGAAATGATTATCGAACTGGATGCCGTCTGAGTAACCCACATTATAGAAGAAAGCATTCAGCTTACGCTCTGCCGTCACTTTGGGATTCAGATTGCGCAGCGCTCCTGCTGCTGCGTTGCGGGCATTTTTGAGCGGATCCGTGGCTGTCTGATTATAGGCCTCCAGAACGGAGAGGAACATCATACCCTCACCTTGCACTTCAATGGTTCCCTCATTGTACGGGATTTCCAGCGGGATGGATTTGATCGTCTTGATTTGGGCTAAAATCCCCTCACCAACCGTACCGTTTCCTCGCGTGGAGGCTTGAACAAGCTCTCCTTGCTTATAGGTAAGGTTCAGGGTGAGCCCGTCGAACTTCAATTCCACCACATACGTCGGGTCTGGCAACGGGTTCTCTGGATTCTTGCTGTTGTAATCTGCAATTAGCTTAAGCACACGTGTGTGCCAAGTCTGCAGGTCTTCGGCATGTTGCGCTTTGTCCAGGCTCCAAAGCCTTGCCAGATGCTTGTGTGGATCAAAACCTTTGAGAATGTCGCCGCCCACACGCTGGGTTGGAGAAGAAGGCAGGGTAATCCCTGTCTCCTTCTCTAGCGCGGTCAATTTATTGTATAGAGCATCCCACTCGGCATCGGAAATCGCCGGTTGATCAAGCGTGTAATAGTTATGGTTATGCTTGTTGATTTCTTGGATGAGGGTTTTCATTGCCGCGATGGCATCTGTCATTACGGGCTCTTCCTCTCTAATGGGTAATAGGGTGGTGCGGTAAGTAAAGGAACTAGCGGCTCCTATTCTTTCGTAATAGGAGCGAACTTCGCGAGCAGGCGCTTCAAACCAACAGGCGCCGGGAAAGCAATTTGCAGCTCGGTGTCGTCACCCGAGCCTTTCACTGACACGACGGTGCCGATGCCCCACTTGCCATGCGACACTTTGTCGCTGGCTTTGTAGTCCGGCACCGCGCCGCCTGCGGCAGGCTGCGGAGCCCGGAACGCAGCCGGCTTCGCCCCAGCTGCAGGGCTTGGCGCAGCCGCGCCCGTACTAGGCCGTCCGAACGAGGACGGCGTGCCCCAAGCGGACGAGCCGGCGGAGCCGCGGCCCGCTTGTGAGGCAGTGGCGCTGCTGCCACTGCTGCCCCACGAGCTGGTCCGGCCAGCTCGCGAGAAGCCTCCACCGATGGAGCCGCCCATCGAGACATTCTCCAGGAGTTCCTTCGGAATCTCCTGAAGGAATCTCGATGGCGCGTTCGCCGCGGTGCGGCCGAAGAGCGTGCGCATACGGGCGCACGTGAGGAAAAGCTCTTGCTCGGCGCGCGTGATGCCGACATAGGCCAAACGGCGCTCCTCTTCGAGCTCTTCGTTATCGGCGAAGGCACGGCTGTGCGGGAAGACGCCTTCTTCCATCCCGATGATGAATACAACCGGGAACTCTAGACCTTTGGCGCTGTGCATCGTCATGAGGACAACGGCGTCTTGCTCTTCCTCACTTTTTTCTTTATCCATCGTATCGATATCGGCGATAAGCGCCAAATCGGTTAGGAACGAAATGAGTGACTTGTCCTCGTTACGTTTCTCGAAGTCCATCGTAACGGACAGGAACTCCTCAATATTTTCGAGACGAGCCTTGGATTCAATTGTATTCTCACGCTGCATCTCCACGCGGTACTGCGACATCTCCAGTATTTTCTCCGTCAGTTCAGTTACAGATAAGTATTCAACCATTCGGTTCAGGTTATCAATCATTTCGCGGAAATCAGCTAAAGCGTGCTTTGCCTTCGACGTGATCTCGAGTGAATCGACTTCCTCTAGCATGGCATATAAGGAAATACCTCTTCGTCCCGCCATTTCGGCCACTCTGTCCATCGAGGTGTCACCAATACCCCGCTTCGGCACGTTTACGATCCGGCTCAAGCTGATATCGTCGTCCGGATTGGAGATAAGGCGCAGATACGCCAAAATATCCTTGATCTCTTTCCGATCGTAGAACTTTACGCCGCCAACGATGGTGTATTGGATATCCGATTTAATGAGAATTTCCTCAATTACCCGAGATTGTGCGTTCGTCCGGTACAAAATGGCGTGATGACCGAACTTTTTACCATTGGACTTATTTTTATTAATTTCATTCGTAACGAAATAGCCTTCTTCGTGCTCGGAATCAGCTTGAAACAGCTTAATCCTTACGCCGCCCTCTTTATCTGTCCATAAGTTTTTGGGCTTACGGCCTGTATTATTGGCGATGACCTTATTGGCAGCCTGCAAAATATTAGATGTGGAGCGATAATTTTGCTCCAAAAGAATAGCTGTTGCATTTGGATAATCTTTTTCAAAATTAAGGATATTAGAAATGTCAGCCCCACGCCAGCGATAAATGGACTGGTCACTGTCCCCCACAACGCAAATGCGCTTATGTTTGGCCGCAATCATTTGACACAGCATATACTGCGCCCTGTTCGTATCCTGATACTCATCGACATGGATATATTGAAATTTATTTTGATAAAACTCCAGAACCTCTGGAACTTCATTAAACAAATGAATGGTTGCCATAATTAAATCATCAAAATCAAGGGAGTTGTTGCTTCTAAGCTTCTTCTGATAAAGCGTATAGATTTTCGAGGTCAATCCGTCGAAGTAGTCACCGATTTTATCTTCAAATTGTTTAGGAGAGATGAGTTCATTTTTGGCTGTAGAAATGGCCGCTTGAAAGGTCTTGGGTTCGAACTTCTTGGTATCAATGTTCAGTTCTTTGCAGCACGTTTTGATGACTGACAACTGATCACCGGAATCTAGAATGGTAAAATTCGAGGTGAAACCGATGCGTGAAATGTCTCTGCGCAGCATGCGTACACACATGGAGTGAAACGTGGAAACCCAAATATCACTCCCACTGCCGCCAACCAGCTTGCCAACACGGTCCTGCATCTCACGAGCCGCTTTATTCGTAAACGTAAGGGCCAAAATGCTCCATGGCGCCGCTTTGCGCGTGCCGATCAAGTAAGCAATACGATGCGTCAGCACTCGTGTCTTCCCACTTCCCGCTCCAGCCATAATCAGAAGTGGGCCGTCGACAGCTTCGACTGCTTTGCGCTGCTCGGGGTTCAACCTTTTTATCGCATCTAAAATATTGACTGTCTCGTTCATAAGTTACCTTCCTGTTCTATCAAAGTTCACGGTCTGAAGCGCCTGCTCCAGATCACTATAAATAATGTTGCCGACGACGATGGTATCTGCGACCTCCGCTGCTTGTTGCGCTTTATCTAGGCTGTCAATGCCACCGCCATAGAATAAACGGGCATTCTCCAGCACTTGTCGCGTCCGCCGTACCAGCTCCATATCTCCAAACACACCGCTATATTCCAAGTAAACAATAGACATGTGAAAAAGCTTGTCCGCCATGCGTGCGTATGCCGCAACATCCTTGGCATCTAAGTTCGTACGAGCCGATGTTAATTGTGCGGCCGTAGCTTCACCATTCAGAATAATGTAGCCTTCCGCTATAATTTCGTCCCAATTGAGCATAGAACCATATTCCTTCAACGCCTCGTGATGCTGCCCAACGATCCAATTCGGATCATCCGCATTCAGAACAATCGGAATTAGGAATAAATCGAACCCTGGGACGATGGCCTCTTGATTGGATATCTCAAGCACACAGGGCACCTCATACTGACGAATGCGAGATAGAAGATCTACCGTGTTATCAAAAGTTACCCCCGTTGAGCCACCCACCATGATCGCATCCGTCCCAGACTGGCATAGCCGATCGAGCGCTTCATCTGAGATGTCCCGATCTGGGTCAAGCTTAAATACATGCTTCCACTTACGTATATCGACGATCAATTGTTTCCCTCCGATTAGGCGGCAATACTGCCATACTATCAACAGTCTATGCTACGTATTCAGGTGTGTCAAATGCCAAAAGACGGGCTAAGCGCCCGCCTTTTCAAGGAATATGTACATAATGTTATCTGATCTACGCCCAAGCTTGATTTCCGGCTAAATACGCACAAATGTTCCCAATTATTTTACTTCAATATTAAGAATTTTCTCTACATTGATATCCGTATGATCATTCTGCTGAAGCTCGAATCTAATTTCATGTTTACCTGCCGCTAGATTATTTAGTGTTAACGGACCTGTTTTGGCAATCATCGTTTTCATCTTACCATCCACGTACAAGTGTAAATGTCCTTCTCCTTGTACTGCTTTTTGATCCATATGATCAGCTAATTGGAAATTACTTGTCTGATACGTGATCGTTACGTTTCTTCCCTCGACTTTAGTTACCTGTGCATCAATGGCTGGCTTGGCGCCTGCGGCCACCGTCTTCACACTGCTTTCCGTCTTCCCTTGAGCCACTGTAGTCGCTGCCTTGGTGTCCTTCAAGCCTGTTGAACCGCTACTAGCAACTTCCTCTTTGGAACCGCATGCTGTTGTTAATGCTCCTAGTACAATTAAAGTAGCTGCGCCGTAAATCCACGTTTTTCTCATCAGCATTAGCACCCTTCTCCCATAAGTTTGGACATCCTATGTTCCTTATATATGAGTGACAAGCTGGTTCCATACCATGATTATGAGAAAAGTGGGACAAAATAAATATTTAATAATAAAAAAGACGCCCTATAGCTAGAAGCTAGGACGTCTTGGTCTTGATGGATCAATGCGATTTAGAAGCTGTATTTACTTCCCTCATGTTGTTGCTTACTGAGATAAGAGCTTTCTCCTGCCGTCGAGGTCTGAGCACCTGTGTGACTGCGGGAAGCGTTGGTAGAACTTGCTGATTTACTTGTAATGCCAGTAATGCCAGCATTTTCAGCTGCGCTATATCCGGATGATGCGGCATAACCCTGAGATTGACCGTAGCCGGTTTGTCCATAATTCTGATCTTGAAAATTTTGTCCTTGCTGGTTGCTAATATAGGCTTGCTGTTGACTTGTCTGGTTTGGTGAAGACTGTGTATGGGTTGAATATCCTTGCCCTTGATTATTGTGAACCGCATTAGGATATTGAGAGGCACTAATCATGGGTTGGATAGGTGTCTGTGTTTGATATAAAGCTGCAATCTGGTTCTGTTGTTGACTCTGCTGCGGTTGTTGCTGTTGCTGGGCGATAGTCATCTGGTCTTGCTGCTGATAGCTCGCCGTGTTCGTTTGACTCAAATTTTGTTGTACAAAGGACTGCAGCTGAGCTGCGATCTGGCTTTGTTTCTGCAGTTCTTGTTGAATGTGCTGCTGAGGAGCAGCTTGAATCTCATATTGGCCAAGCTTCTGGATTTCCTGAAATACAGTAGCTTGATCCTGCAGTGTCTTTTGCAATAAGGACTGGAAGGCCTGCCTGATCTGCGGATTAGCAGCCTCCAAAGCTGCAGTCGTATATTCACGAGCACTACGTTTCAACTCGGAAAGGACAAAGTTCGCGAAATCCTCATCTTTTAATTGTCCTTGTTGCTGCTGGTTAGACTGTTGCTGCTGTTGTTGATACGGGTTCTGCTGATACATGCTTCTTGCACCTCCTATTATGTACGAATTAATGGGTAATGCCTGATTGCTGCTGTAGGGTGTTGATGAGGACGCTAATGTTTTGCAACCGCTCCTGAGAAAGATGAGACAAGGTTTGTTTCAAGGATTGACTTTGGCTATTCACCGCTCCTTGTACACAAAGCTTTGCTAACAAATCCTCATTTTTCAGCGTATCCGCTAGGTATAAAAGCTCTTTGGTGGAAATGTTTTGGTTCCCTTGATTGCTGTACATGTGAATGTTACCTCCTTTCCTTTCCTTTTTTGTAGGTTTCCCAAATTATTCCGTTTTATGTGTCATTGGAAAAAAAAGTTAATCAAAATAGAAAAAACTGCCCCAACACAGCACGTTGCTGTACGGAGCAGTTTTCCTGTTAAGAGGCGGGCTGAGCCGGTTTGCCGGCATAGGCATCCGCTAATTTCTGTATATCTGCGACGGTAAGCAGGTACGCCCACTGTCCGCCTTGCTTCGTTAACCAGACTTGATCTTGGCTTAGCTTGCCTTCATAGATCTCAGTGACATCTTTGCCATCTACAGACAATACAAGCTCCACTTTGAGCTCACCGCCCGCAGTTGGCTTCTGAGCCGCTGGCTGTGGAAGTTCAGCGCTGTGCAGGAAGATCAGCTCATCCAACAGCGGATTCGCCTCCGCACCTTTCAGCTCTTTATCGCCAAGCTTCCAGTTCGCCTCAGCAGCTACCTTGTCTTTGTCTGTTTTGGCAAGCGTCCAGCTTTGACCTTTCCACGTCAGCTTTATGCTCTGGACCTTGTCATTCTCGAATTTGAACGGGCTAGTCTCAGCAAAGTCTACCGGAGCTTTTCCTAGCGCAGAGAGCGACTGATCACTCACCTGATACACAGCAGGAGATCCCTCCACCTGAACATAGGAGAAGCCTTCAATAGGAAGAGCCGTACCTACCAGCAGTCCTTTCTTCGAGCCGTCTTTTAACGTAACTTCATAAGTTCCAAGCGGCTTATCTAACCCATAGTTGGATAGATTACTTACCTGATCTTCAACTAGTTTCGTTGATGTCACCAGACCAAGGGCATCCAACCACGAACCCACTTGATTCGTATTAATCGGCGCTGCTGCCGGGCTTTTCATTTCCCATCCGCTGCCGCTTCGGGCTAATTCGATCTGCTGTACCTCTGTTTTTACATGAATGGACTGCACGTCTTCTTGCTTGAGTGTGATGAGCGATTTCGGTTCATCTTTTTTCTCTTGAAAGAAGTCTTTGCTCGAAGCGTACCAAAAACCGCCGATACAAATAACGACTAACAGAATTGTAGGAATAAACCGTTTCATCCTCGTCTCCTCCTCCACCAGATCAAGCCGCCAATGACTAGGAACAAGAGCGGTAAGAACACGATCGTTACGAGGAAAATGGTATTCGCTTGGCTAGGCGTAATCATCGCTTGTTGGAATGCATCCCCTTGACGCGGACGAATTGTGATCTGATCCTTCTGTTCCTGCAGCCAGCCGATACTGTTCAGAGCAAAATCCTTATTGCCTTGATTCTGAATATCTTCATCCAGTACGAACGTAGATCCCCCTAGAATGACAGCTTTAGGCTTATTATCCTTGTTAGCAATCGCGTAACCCAGATTCAGCGGTCCTTTGACATCTGCCGCATCCTGCTTGGTTTTGGATTGTGCAAGAAGGTTGATATCTGTTTCCCCGTAAGCTTTATCTGTTGTTTTCAAAAGCAGAGACTGGGTGTAATCTGGTGCACTGTTATCCGCATTCAAACTTACAGCCAGCGACAACATCGTAATCAAATTATTGCTGGACAGCTTGTTGGTAATGTCATGCGGGCCATACTCCGGAATAATCGTCAGCGGATCATAGAGCGACGTTTGTTTGGCTTCAATCGCAATCGCATGTTGATCCTGAATGCCGTATGTTTTCATGATCGCATCGATATTTTTCCACTTGGTTGCCATATCTTTATTGAAACCTAATGCCATATAAATCTTGCCTTTATCCTTCAAATAAGCTTCAATCAGCGCCGCTTCTTTATCATTCAGGTCATTTTGCGGGCCAAGAAGCATCAGCATCTGCGCATCGTCCGGTACTTTACCCTCAACGAACAAATTAAGGTCCTTCACGACATAATTAGCGGCTTCCAGACTGCTTTTCAAAATGGTCATGGCATTCAGTGGATATTCCTGATGACCGGAAAGCAGATAAACCGTGTGCTTCTCTGTGGACGTGAGGCTCTTAATGGCCTGGGTAAACTTCTCTTCCCCTGAGAACGTGTAGGAGCCATCCTGTTGACCGACAAACAATTCATAGAAATTGATATTCTGCTTTTTAGAACCCATTTCAAAAATAATCGTTCCGCCTTGATCGACTCCATATTGTTTGGCCATCGAAGGCTGTTTCAGCATATCGTACTCATCATACGTAATCTTACCGCTTTGCTTCTTATATTCGGTCACCATATCGGTGACTTGTCGCGTCACAAAACCGTTGTTGTCCCCGCTATTCGTAAAGGCAACGATGTGAATATCTTGATTTAAGTTTTTGAGTGTGGCAACTGTTTGCTCGGAGAGCGTAAAGCTCTTATTTTTCGTCAAATCGACCTGAAAGCCTTTCAGCGAGTGAAGGAAGATGGTCAAAATGATGAAAATGCCGATAACGGCGATCGATAAAACAGTCGCATTAGTTCCCCGTATCCACTTATTCATCCCGCTCACCTCCAACGCTTTCTTTCAAGGACTTGTATGCAAAGAACCAGGAACACAGCTGTTAATGTGATATAAAAGAGGATGTCTCCGCCGTGCAGTACGCCCTTTTGCAAGTTCGTCAGATGGCTCGTCAATGAGAATTGAGCGACATAATCCTTCAGCTTGCCTGTCATGCTGCCACTTACCCAATCAAGCAGCCACAGCAAAAGCAATATAACAAAACCTGAAATACCGGCAACCATCTGATTGTTGGACAAACTGGACGCGAACAAGCCAATGGCCATCATCGCGCAGCCTAATAGGAACATACTTAGATAAGACAGCCACATAACAGGCTTATCCAGCGTTCCGAAGGCAGACATAATGAGCGGGTAGATCAAGCTGATCCCTACTAGCCCCACTTGTACAATAAAAGCGGACAAATATTTACCCAGCACGATTTCACCAATACCTGCAGGTGAAGTCAGAAGCAGCTCATCGGTGCCTTGACGGAACTCATCTGCGATGAGACGCATCGTTAAAAGCGGGATGATAAATAGGTACACGAATGTGGTATTTCCAACAACGGAACGCGCATCCACAATCGGTGGCTGACCGTTAACGAAGTTGATGTAGAAGAAAAAGCTCGATAGCAGCACATAGAAAGCGAACGCCACGTAAGCAACAGGCGAAAAGAAATACATTTGCAGCTCTTTCGAGCAAATGGCCCAGATTCTACGCATCGGTGTCTACCTCCTCCTTCGGAGTGCTGTCGGCTTCGGCAGGTTCATCCGTTGTCAACTTGAGGAAGATATCCTCTAGGCTGAGGCTTTCCCGCTTCATCTCGAGGATTGGATAGCCTGCGCCTGCCAAGCGGAAGAACAACGTCTCGCGAATATCGGAGCGATCCGCTGAGGTAACGAGCAGCTTCACAGTTTCGGCTGCTGCTGGTGGTTCTGTGGTCGCTGCTTCTTTCGATGCCTCGTCGTTGATGAACACATCCTGCGCAGCAGGGGCAGCGATAGTTGTTACGTCGCTCGGCGCGTCGACTTCTTTCACTTCTGCGACCGCCTCAAGGCTGCGCAGCTCGGTTAAGATCCGCTCGCGAGGTCCCTTGACCTCGAGCGACACCTCGAACGTCTCGCCCATCGTGCGTCCGAGATGCTCTGGGCGCTCGTCGAGAACGACGCGGCCTTGGTTAATAATGAGAACGCGGTTGCAAATCGCGTTAATTTCCGGGAGAATGTGCGTGCTCAGCAGCACCGTATGGTTCTCGCCCAGCTCATGAATCAACTGGCGGATCTCGATGATCTGCTTCGGATCGAGACCAGACGTGGGCTCGTCCAGGATAAGCAGATCCGGTTGGTGCAGAATCGCTTGCGCGAGGCCCAAGCGCTGCTTGTAGCCCTTAGACAAGGAGCGGATGATTTGCTTCTCGCGGCCTTGCAGACCTAGCTTGTCGATCGCTTCGCCGACACGCAGCTTCTGCTCCCGTGCAGGCACATCGCGAAGATTTGCGATAAATCGTAAGTAAGCTTGCACCGTCATCTCTGGATAAAGAGGCGGCGTTTCAGGTAAGTAGCCGATTTTGCGGCGTGCTTTCTTCGGATTATCAGCCATGGAGTGACCATCCACCCATATTTGACCATGCGTAGGGTTCAAATAACCCGTAATCATGCGCATCGTCGTTGTTTTGCCAGCACCATTCGGCCCTAAGAAGCCGACGATCTCACCGCGCTGCATCGAGAAATCGATGTTGTGTACGCCGCGATCGTTTTCGTACAGCTTGCTGACTTGTTTGACCTCAAGCATCCAAGATCCCCCATTTCTACTCGTTCATATAACCATCATCACTATACCCGTGCAACAATAAACCAACCTTAAGCAAATCTGAAAAATAGATTAAAATATTGTGTCTAAATTGTGAACAAGCGAGATGAAAGGGGATGACGAGGCTAAATCGTCGATTGCTAGATAGCTAGCTGATATTTGTATAAATAATAGAACTCCCTAGCTGTTAGGGAGTTCCATTATTTATGGCATCATGATGAGGATTAAATGAGAGCCTAAAAACCTAGCATTTTAGAGATTTTTTCAAGCAGTCGTTGCTGTGATGTCAATTGTTGAGATATGTCATCATATCGTTTGTTTAGTGATTCTGCAGTAGCAAGCATTTCACTTCGGATTTCTTGTTCCAACATTTCACTTACCTTTTGCGTGTGAAGATGAAGCAAATTGCGCAGGTCCTTTACATCCTCCGAAACGCCTTCATATCTTTGGTTCAGCAACTCCGTTGAGGCAGTAAGTATTTCACCTGTGGGATTTTCCTCCGAAACTTCAGTTACCTTTTGCTGAACGGTTTCGATCGTATGATGCAATCCTGATACTTCTGTAGAAATACCCTCAATTTGTCTATTCAGTAATTCTAGTGTAGCAGCAACTTCACTTCTAATGCCCTGTTCGAACACATTAACTACATTTTGCGTTTGGAGATGAATCTCATTTCGCAGGTTCTTTACATCCTTTGAAACACCTTCATATCGTTGGTTCAGTAACTCCGTCGTGGCAGTAAGTATTTCACCTTTGAGATCTTGATCCGAAACTTCAGTTACCTTTTGCTGAACGGTTTCAATCACGTTTCGCAGTACCGTTACTTCTTCAGATATGGTGCCGTAGCGTTTGTCTAGCGATTCTGCAGTAGCATTTACTTCACTTCGAATTTCTTGTTCCAACTTTTCACTTACCTTTTGCGTGTGGAGATGAATCTCATTACGCAGGTACTTTACATCCTTTGAAACACCTTCATATCGTTGGTTCAGTAACTCCGTTGTGGCAGTAAGTATTTCACCTTTGAGATCTTGCTCCGAAACCTCAGTTACCTTTTGCTGAACGGTTTGGATCACGTTTTGCAGTTCCGTCACCTTTTGTGTATGGAAACGAATCCCATTCTGCAGGTTCTTTACATCCTCCGAAACGCCTTCATATCGTTGGTTCAGTAATTCCGTTGTGGCAGCAAGTATTTCACCTTTGAGATCTTGCTCCGAAACTTCCGTTACCTTTTGCTGAACGGTTTCGATCACGTTTTGCAGTTCCGTCACCTTTTGTGTATGGAAACGAATCCCATTCTGCAGGTTCTTTACATCCTCCGAAACGCCTTCATATCGTTGGTTCAGTAATTCCGTTGCGGCAGCAAGTATTTCACCTTTGGGATCTTGCTCCGAAACTTCCGTTACCTTTTGCTGAACGGTTTCGATCACATTCTTCAGCCCTATTACTTCTACAGATACACCCTCAATTTGTCTGTGTAGTAATTCTAGCGTAGTAGCAACTTCACTTCTAATGTCCTGTTCGAACAAATCGGTTACATGTTGGGTGAGAATCTGGATCATGTTTCGCAGTTCCGTTACTTCTTCAGAAACGTTCGAAACTTCGATAACCTTTTGCTTGACCGCATGGATAATGTTACTAAGTTCCGCGACTTCATTACTTAATTGAACGAACTGAGAGTTTGAGTGATCCATCATAGGTGACAAAAGCCTGCCGCCTGCTTTAGACGATATACCAACCTTTTGATTCAGATCGTCTATATGGTCCTTTAAATTCCTTGGAGATTTATTCGCTTCTATCTTTCGCGTGAGGAGCTGTACCATGTTACTTAATTCCATTGTATCTTTACTTAATTGCAAGTTGGTGTTGTTCATAACCGGAGGTGAAATTGATTTGTCTACTGTAGGAAGTAAATTGGAGTCAGGAACAATAGTAGGTGTAGGAGGTAATGGCTTTTCATCATTGAGTGCGATAATTGCTTTCTGACGCATTTCCTGTAAATGTTCTTTTATAAATTTAGGCGGTTTATTATCATTGCTCAACTTGGAAATAATCTCAAATATTTCGATGGCTTCTTCTGTGTACCTTTGGGATCCGCCAAATGCTTTAGTTGGAAGAAATTCGCGATAATAATTTGTCCAACCCCTTACAACTTCTCGCGTTTTTCCGATTTTACCAGCGATTTCGGTGAACTTATATGTCCTTTTCATTGTTATCTATCGTCATCCTTTCTTCTTATGTCCATTAGGCTTAGGCATTAGTTGTAACATATTATTCAGGACATCGAACAAGTGACAACAAATGAAGGAAACATTTAAGAGTCCGCATATCCTTTTCTTCCAGAAAACAACAAAAACCCAGTGCCTATGCGGCACTGAGTCTGTTTTTTCACACTATAGATCCTCTACTTCACTAGCTGACCGCGAGTAACACCTAATTGGTTCGTCGCCTTCAACGAACGCCATACTTGCGTACCGCTAATATCACCATCAATCGCGCGACGGTACAAGTCGAGAATTTCGCGTACTTTGTCTGGCGTCTCTTCAAGGAACTCCACACGGAAGGATCGGATGCCTAAATCCATGAAATGACTCAAGTACTCGGCACCAGATTGATCCACCGCGTTATACACCGTATTACGACAACCTTCATCGACACGCACCGGGTGAGACATACCGACACGGTCTTGCAAAGAAACGCTGTGATCCTCACAAGGACGACCGCAGTTTGTAAAGTCAGTGCCTTCGCTCAGGAACGTACAGTACACGCAGTGCTCTGTATGGAACATCGGCATGTGCTGATGAATAACAACCTCAAGCTTCGAGGTCTCAGCACGGCGAAGTAAATCGACCATTTGCTGAATGTTCAAATCGTAGGAAGGCGTAATCTTCGAAAGACCCGCTTCTAGGAACAAGGCAGCTGTTTTATGGTTGGCCACATTGAGCGAGAAATCCCCGATTAACTGCGGTTTCGGCGCGTCCGGATTTTCCATCCGATGCTTCAAGAAGAAGTAGGCCGCGCCCGTATTGCGGATCAATACCGCATCCGGATTTAGCTTTAATATATGGTTAAAATAGCCCGTTTCCCCTGGCATATGAATACGCGGTGTCACCAAAGCGATTTTGCGCCCGGCTGCACGTACGGCTTCCACGGCCGCGGGGAACTGCTTAATAAATTCGAAATCCGCGTAAATAAACTCGATATCCGTTGTCTCGAGCACGGCCTTCACCTGATCCAGGTTACGGCAAAGTGCAGTAAGCTCCACAGCCTTGCGTTCCGCTAGGGAAAGCGCAGGGGCATTCGCGGCAGCGTTGGTGATAGCTGCCTCAGCAGCTGACTGAATCACGTCGTCATACACGCCGATTTCACGCTTCATGTAAGCCGGTGGTTTCTGCCGCTCGTCTTCCATCAGCTCCACAGCCATGCGGCGCATGCTGTTAAGTTCACGCATCGGCACGATCAGCTCGCCGGTCAGCTGCACATCCAGCTGACTGAGCGCATAAATCGTACCGCCAAGGCGTCCGAACTGCTCCGTAAAGAGCTGTTCGTCCATCGGTCTTTTCTCCGCGCGAACCAACGGAAGCTCGGATTGTACGAAGACGGTATGTCCGCCTTGAATATCTGTCCACCAGCTTTTGAGCGGCTCGCCTTCTACACCGCTGACCTTCACGCTTACCGGGAAAGTTCGGTAAGGCTTGTCGGTCTCAAACGTCTGGCGCAGACGCTTGTCCAGCTGAGGATCATTCGTCTTCCAGATACGGTCCCCGACATGCAGACGGCCGAGCTCCACATCATTGCGCCCCATAATGATCTCGATGAGTCCGCCCTCAGCTTCACCTTCGAGCTTCTCTCCCTTGCGGCGCAAATCGTAGATGCGCCCGCCTTCTTCCTTCTTCGTCGGATCCCCGGCGTCGAAAACAAGCCCGTCGCCGCGCTTGAGCGGCGCCTCCAGCTCACAGATCACGCCATCGCGCAAAATCTGCTTGATGCGGCCCACGAACACCCCACGGCTCTTCGGAAACGTACCGTCTACGAGCTGCTTATTGTTGGTTCCATTCAAGAAACCAACCGTAAATCCACGCGAGAAGCTTTGCTGAAGCTCACGAACCTCTTCTTTGGTCGGACGAGCATCCTCCCCATCGAAATAACGGTCAATCGCACGGCGATACTTGCTCACGACATTGGCCACATATTCAGGGGTCTTCAGACGCCCTTCAATTTTGAAAGAGCGTACGCCGGCTTCAATAAGCTCTGGCACGATCTCTATCGCTGCCAAATCCTTTGGCGACAGCAAATACGTGACATCACCCATCGGCTTTTGCACGCCATCGACCATCAGATCATACGGCAAGCGGCACGCTTGTGCACATTCTCCGCGGTTAGCGGAACGCCCGCCCCACATTTCAGAAGTCAGACACTGACCGGAATAAGAGACACAAAGCGCACCATGCACGAAAACTTCCATCGGAAGCTTCGCTTGATCGCCGATTTGTTTAATCTGCTTCAAGTTATTTTCGCGCCCTAAAACAACGCGTTCAATATCGAACGGCTTCGTAAATTCAACAGCCTCAGGAGATGTAATCGTCATCTGTGTGGATCCGTGAATCGGGAAATCCGGGGAGATTTGGCGAATCATTTTAACCAAACCAAGATCCTGTACAATAACCGCATCCACACCGGCGTCCACACAAGCATCTATCAATTGCTTCGCATCATTCAGTTCTTCCTCAAACACAAGGATGTTGAAGGTCAGGAAGCCCTTTACTCCATATAGATGAAGAAACGACATAATATCTGGCAGTTCAGCCATCGTAAAGTTATGTGCGCGTGCTCTAGCATTAAATTTCTCCACACCAAAAAACACGGCATCCGCCCCATTGGCAACAGCCGCTCTCAAACAATCCCAATCCCCCGCAGGGGCCAACAATTCTATATCTTCTCTGCGTATCGTACGCATGGCAGCAAATCCTTTCAATAGTAGATCCTCGGGTCATCCTCAAAGTCTTCTCTTTAGTGTAACAGAAAGGGTAGGTAGTAATCTAGGGTGGGGGGGTAATTACAAGCTTAGCCAATATCCGACAGTTACGCCTCATTGTCAAACGTTTCCTCCTCAAGCTGAAACCCTTTAGAAGTTAACAAAGTTTCCTATGAATGCTATAATGGCAAGGATAGTGACCTTTTTAGTAATTGAGGGATACCTTTGGTTTTGTCGAAAATTCGCGTTCTTAAACTATTGATCGGACTAGGCGTCATCAGTATCCTATTTATATTCATCCTTCTACTATTTTTACCAAAAGTAGATGAAACTAAGCTCCTCTATGCGACGAGCGGGGATCATTATGATGCGGCAGCCTATGGAGATTTTCAGCAAACCTTGCAGGCAGGCGTTCACATTGACAAACAAAACCTGCTTTCCCTATCAACAAGCCAGCTTCGTAAATACGATGCGATTTATCTGGATCCTGCCCTTGCGCAAGATGCCGGGTGGGCGGAACAAGCTTCAAAACTAGTAACATTCGTGAAACAGGGCGGACATTTATTAGTGGAAAATGGGTTCTCGACCAGCTTTACACCGGAATTCATAGGTGCTAAAGAGGTTGTGGACTTAAAAAAAGTGCCGCTCACGAGCTTGGGTGGACCCCAATTGGCAGCTTCAACACAGAGTCTGAGCTACCCGCAGGTGCCAGTTAATCTGCAAGGTATACAGCAAACTTTTCAATTGTTTAGCCAGAGCTACCTCAAACATAATTCACTGGAAGACTTGCCCGGCTTTAACTTGGGATATGGCTTCGTTCCTTCTACTGGTCAAACGATAGTTGCCATGAACATGGCTGGGAAGCCTGTTTCGCTAGTTATGCAGAACCGCATTGGAAAAGGCACCGTGCTGATCAGCAGTAACTTTCTGCCGAACCGGTACTTCCTGACAGGCTATGACATGATGAGCGGCATGGATCCGAAGCTAGGCTTCTCTCAGCTGGCTGAAAAGTATCAAGCAGCAATGAAACGGGTCCCGGGAACGACTTATTTCAATAAAAAAACACTACCGATTGAGCCTTACTTTAACTTTGCTTTTGCTGCAGCGAACATGCAGTATCGCAGTGAGCTGCTGGCTTATGTATCGAAAGAAACACTTGGCTACAGTGTGAAAAAAATCCTTGGCCCTTACGGAAGGCCTGCTATGGCGTTTCAGAATCATTTTGAGGCGATGCCGGCAATTCAGCAGAAAGACGGCATTGCTTGGGCAGAGAAGCTGAAGGAATATAACGAGATTCCCTCGTTTACACTCGTACGCAATGCCTTCTACTGGGGGCAATGGCGCGAGAGTGTGACGGTGCAGCTCAACATGGGGACGAACGCACAGCCAACGTTCTACGGTGAGCTGCCCGGCTCGGGTTACGCGAGCGGGCTGCACGTGATGGCTGCCGGCAAGCCCCTGCGGCAGGCTTTGTTTCCGCAATATCGCGATCTGTCGAGCGCGATTGAGCTGCCTTACCGCGCGTACCCGACGGCCGCGGATATGAACGGCGACGGCCGCACGGACCTCGTGGTCGGCAGCTCGGATGGATTCGTGTATGTGTACACGAATCAAGGTGTTGACGCGGCGGCCTATACGAGTGAGCCGCCGCCTGAGGGCTTGGCGCTGCCCGACACGTTCGGCGCGCCGATGCCTTTGCTGCTGGAGTCCGGCTTGCCGCTCCAGCTTGGCCCTTACAGTGCCGTTCACGCCGCAGACGTGAACGGGGATGGCCGCACGGACCTCGTCGTCTCCGACGAGTCCGGGGCGGTACTGCTCCTGCCGCAGCTCGCTAGCGGCAGGTTCGCGAAGCCCGCGGCGCTGCTCGCGGGCGGGAAGCCGCTGCAGCTGCCCGGAGGGCCTGCAGCGCCGTTCGTCGCCGACGTCGATGGCGACGGCAAGCTCGACCTTGTCCTAGGCGGAGCCGATGGACAAGTATGGCTCTACAAGGGCCGCAGCGCAGCGGCCCTCATGCTCGAGCAGGGCAGCGCGCTGTTCCCGCTGCCGCAGCATGCCACGCACGCCGCACCATCCGTGCGTGACATCAACGGCGACGGCCGACTCGATATCGTGGTCGGCAGCAGCGATGGGGACCTACAAGTGTATCTTCAAGGCGCCGATGGCGCTTGGGCGGATGCGGGTCCCCTACAAAGCACAACCCTGAACCAAGTCGGCGATCACGCCTTGGTTGCCGGCCACTACTCCGTCCCGCTTTGGATAGATCTTAATCACGACGGCAAAGACGACCTGGTCGTCGGCGGTATCGAATTCGGGTCCCCCGTTTCGATCGACGACCCGCAATTTCCTTATCAAGCGGAGCTTCAGGAGTTCATTCAATACGCGCGTGACAATCATTTACAAATCGATCCGCACGTGTTCGTGCATAATTTCAAAAGCGCTGAGCAAGAACGCACCGAGCTTTCCCTTCACAAGAAAGCATTCGATAAGCTCGGCATCCCTTGGCTGAACCTTGGAACGAACCAACACACATGGCGCATCAATAACATAGACCACCAGCAAACACTGGAGAATGAACAGCAGCAAGGATTATGGTACAATTTCGGTTTCTTATCGCCCGATTCGCCCGTGATTCCACGTCCCGAAGAGATTTGGTCGCTTCCCTTCCTATTACAGGATAAACAAGGGAATACAGATCATACGATGCTGATCCATACACCAACGCCGGTACTGCGGACAGGAGATTATGCAACGACGGACGTTTTCGAATCGATGGTTAAATTGGACATGCCGATTGATTATTTCGAGCACATCGAGTACCATTTTCCCGTACCATCCAAAGTTGCTGATTTAACCGAATTCGCCGACTACTTTGACAAGCTTCGTACGAAGCATAATTATAATTTTATGACCGAAACCCAGATGGCGAAGTCATTCTTAACTGCTTTGAAAAGCGAAGTTCGTATCAGTCAGTCATGGACTTCTTATTTATGGGACAAACTGAAAGATCGTTTAGCTGGAGGCAATCCACACTTTCATGCCACTTTGACACCGAATACCGACAAGGTGCCAGGCTTGGCTGGTGAGTATTCTACAACACTGGGTGTAGTAATAGAAAAGGGCGAAAAACTTGCCCTATACTCCCTACAAAGTGATTCGGATATTTACACGACAATTGATAACCGATTCTATCTAGGTTTGACTAAGCCATCCTCCATCGGTATTGGAGCGACCAAGGAAAAATTCCATGTCGTGCGTTCTAATGTTCCTTTTGAGCTGACACAGCAAGGGAATACTCATCAATTAGTCCTAAAATCAGCAGGTCTGCAGCAAGTGAAGGTATTCAGTCCTACAGAGCTACTCTTTGATGGATCCGATGCCAAGATCGAGCATGACGCTCAAACACATATGTATACCATCACCCGATACGGTGATTTGACGACACTTTCTTTTACCGCAAAGTGAACTAACGTTCCTTTATCTTATTACCACTTTTATGTTAACCAGGAGGCTTTCCAACATGTCTAATGAAGAATTATTAGCGCAGCTTGAACAGCATATTCGCGAGCGTTATGAAATTGCTGAGGATGACGATGATTTTGATGTTGATGTTCATCTCTTTGATTATGGCTTCATTGACTCCATCGGCGCCACAGCGCTTATCGCCCATATCGAAAAAACATACAGCATTCAAGTGACGAATCAAGATTTAATGCTGTACTCCATGAACACGGTAAGCGAAATTGCCGATTTTATTTCCAAGAAGACTGCGAGGTAACCCACTCATGATGACATGTAAAATTTCTTTAGAAGGCCTGGCTGAAAGTCAGCATGGACAAGTCAAATACGCGTCCGCCTTTGCCAATGAGCATATTCAGGATATTTCCCTTGTGGATGGTCACATTATCATTACCCATAACTCTCCGAATGGAAACGAGGGTATTACCGAGCGCGTTCAGCGTCTCATTGAACGTTTCTCCCATGGCGATTTCGGCTTCAAAGAAAACATTCTATTCGAGAACAAAGTCGATACCCCTTACGAAGGCGATATTATCGCTGAGCTTGTAGAACGTAAAGCAATTAAAGTTTTGGAGCCCGGCCTTTTTATTTTCCGTGAGCCTTTCTCCAGCTTAATGCGTTTCTTCGATTATTCCTTCGTAACGAAGATCGCCAAGCGTTTCGAAGGCATGCAGGAAGAGTCTTATCCTGCTGTTATTCATAGTCACACTTTGAATAAAACGAATCATTTCACTTCTTTCCCTGAGCACATTCATTTCGTGACTCATCTACGTGAAGATCTGGATGTCATTGAATCCTTCTCCCAATCCATCCGTGAAGCTGGCGGTTGGAGCCAAGAGCAGCCTCTCGCGCTTGATAACAACATGGTGAAACCGAACTTCATGATGAATCCTTCTACTTGTTATCACTGCTATGAAGGCCTAGAGAATGAAACGCTTGAGGGTGACGGCATCGTCGTTACAGCCATTGCGAAATGTCACCGCTTCGAGTCCAAAAACCACACCGATTTCGGTCGTTTGCTCGACTTCTCGATGCGCGAAATTATTTTCGTCGGTAAACCCGACTTCGTCAAAGAAAATCGCCTAAAATCGATCGAATATCTGAAAGAGCTTGCCGTTGAATGGAACGTGGACAGCATGATGGAGATCGCCAACGACCCGTTCTTCACGAACGATTTCCAAGTGAAAGCGTCCTTCCAACGCAATCAAGAGATGAAATATGAGCTGCGCTTGAGCATTCCTCATGTGAAGAAATCAATCGCCTGCTCCTCTGTAAATTTCCATAGCAACACGTTCGGGAATGCTTTTAATATTAAAATGGGCAAGCGCAACGCCGTTACAGGCTGTGTAGGCTTTGGAATCGAACGCTGGGCGTTCGCGTTCTTGGCGCAGTACGGTCTCGACGAGCAGCAGTGGCCTGCCACATTCCGTGAGCAGTACCATGCTTGGCAGGAGAAGGCGCTGTAAGTGCCTTCTCTGTTCTATCCCTAACTGCTTTGCTTGGCTGACCTTAGGCAGATACGGCCTCGGCCGTCTAAGTTGTATGTTGTGCAACAATATCTCGCAAAATGGTCTTTACCAGCAGCAAAGTTGCATTTCGTACAACAATTCTGGTCCAAACCGACTAGTATGATAAAAATCTCTCTGAATTGTTGTATTTTCTACAACATATCGCCAATATGCTGAAGGAATTAAAAGTATTGTTGCACAAAATGCAACTTCACCCAAAGTAACATCACATGGCCCACACGCCGACATTAGCTGTACGATATACAGTTCCTTGTCAGCTGTGGGCCAACTAATGCTTCATGCGTTATCTATAGCAAGCCAAACGTTATGAAGCGTCCATCCTATACAAAGATAATGAGTGATACCGTTGAAAGTAGCTGCATTTCTCAAAAAAAATAGCTTCGTACTCGGCCTGCTGCTGGCAATCGTCGTCTCCGACATGCTCATTTCCTGGTGGAACCCGATGGTTAGCTCGCGCCGTTTTTACAAAAACGACTTTACCAAAACGCTCTACCACCACGGCTGGTCCCAATCGGGTCCGGTTTTCTTCGGTAATTCGTCCGTTACGGGTGCGTATATCGAAGATAAATCCGAAGCCCATTTGGTTGAAATGGGGCTTTCCTACGGAAAGCTAACCGACCTGAAAGCCATCCTATCGAATAGCCTTTACCAGGTAAAGGATGAGCTTGTAATCGGCATCGATGTTCACACCATGCTGGACTCACTTGAAACCGATCCAACCTACCAATGGTTCAAACCCTGGTATCAGCCTTATGTTTACACGTACCGAGACTACTTCCGGGATTCTGGTGAAGAATTTGCTCGTAATTTGCGTAAAGGCAACCTAGCCTACGAGCCCCGCTGGATTGATAAAGAGCTGTACCCCGGTCGCAAAGACGATGCTTTCCTAAAGACGAAATGGACCGATTATGACAAACGCTTCGGATCCATGCTACTAAAGGATTTTCAGGCTAATTTGGATGCTTTGCAGTGGGTTATCCAGTATGCGAATAAGCATCAACTTGCTCTGCGTGTGATTTGGATGCCGTGGAACAAAGGCTATGCGGATCCGCCTTACGTCGCCTCCTTGATGCAAGAGGCAAACCGCCAGCTGCAAGCTGCGAATGTGCCTACGCTGGATTTGCTGCACAAATACGATCCACGCTATTTCCATGACCTTGTCCACTTGAACCGCGAAGAGGGCGCGCCGCTATTTACGAAGGAGGTAGACACATGGTTAAAATCCTTAGGAAAACCATCGAAGTCCTGATCTATCTCGTGATGCTCTATTTGGTTTTCATCTATTTCACTGGCAAGGGCTTGTTTATCTACGAGAAATTCTAGTATTTCTAATTCTTCTAGAAGTCTAAGATGAGACTGATCAAGCTTTCGAAGCGAGGAGTTCTATAGCTATGTTTTATATGCACATGAACGCAATTATAGCTATGATTGGCATGGTTGCCGTTCTGATGCTCACCCGCAAGTGGGCTAATAACAAACGCATTCTGATGATTATTTTCAGCCTCTGCTTCCTGCTGCTGTTCAGCCAGAAGCTGCTCATTTTCTATGCTGCTTTTACGGTCATTAATTATGCTGGCTTTGTTTATCTTTGCCGAACGACGTTGTGGCGTAAAGCAACTTTTATTTTCGCAATTGCCGCTAATGTTGTCGGTGTATTTCTGGGTGTCCGGCTTTTCGTCATGGACATTTTTCACAATCCGTTGTTCGATGCTATCATCTATTTAGGCCTCATTTATAACGTTCTTAAAGTAATCGATGCTTATTATTTCGCTTATTTCTTCGGTAAAGAAGGCCAAGTTCCAGCCATTGATTATGCGAATTACCTGCTATTCATTCCAACTTTTACATCGGGACCGATTTTAAAATTCCGTGATTTCATGGCCGATAGCAAAAAGCCTTACAGCGTAGATGCCGCTCTTTTTGAAGACAGTGTGAAACGGATCATTTTAGGATTATTCAAGAAAATTGTTGTGGTCACCTGGATGACCAGCGTTTTCGATCAAGTGCTAAAGCAGGATCTGCACACCCATCAATCGTTATTTCTATTGATCTGGTTCTATGCACTCATTTACTTTGATTTCTCCGGTTATTCCGATATGGCGATCGGCTTTGGGCGATTGATGGGCTATACGATGCCTGAGAACTTTAAGCGTCCACTCTTCTCGCCTTCCATGACGCAGTTTTGGCGAAATTGGCACGCGACGTTAGGTGATTTTTTCCGAGATCATATCTTCATGTTCTTCTCCCGTACAGCTCCATCCCGCTGGGTAGCCTCCAGCTTGTCCGTTCTGATTATGGTCTTGATTGGTTTGTGGCATGGTTTTACATGGCTTTATTTCTTTTACGGGCTCTACCATGGGATCATTCTTGCCATCGAAAATATGTTTAAAATCACTACCGTTAATAAAAAGAAAGTATCCAAAACCTATTTCTACTTCCGTTGTTTCGTGACACAAGCGTTAGTTACGTTCTCGGTTATTATCTACAGCTCCAATTATGAGACGGTACTTCGGATCTATAAAGGCTTGCTTCATTTTACTGGATGATAGTGGTATAATTTGTGTGGTTGTTTACCATTTATGGAGGTGTACCTAATGAAGTTAGGCGTTTTTATGGTTCTGTTCGGTGGAAAACCTTTCGAGGAAGCGTTGGATTACATTGCTGCGAAAGGCTTAGATGCTGTTGAAATTGGTACAGGGGGCTATCCCGGTACAGCTCATTGCAACCCAAGCGAACTTCTCGCAGACGCAGGGAAACTAAAAGCATTTAAACATGCGGTGGAATCCCGCGGTTTGACAATCAGCGCACTTAGCGCTCACGGTAACCCGCTGCACCCGCAAAAACACATTGCTAAAGAGTTTCATGATGCTATCATACAAACGATTGATCTTGCTGAGCGCCTAGAGGTACCTGTAGTTAATACGTTCTCTGGCTGTCCTGGCGACCATGAGGATGCGAAGTATCCGAACTGGCCGGTAGCGCCTTGGCCGAATGATTTCCAAGAGATTCTGGACTGGCAGTGGGGGAACAAAATTATTCCTTACTGGACAGAGACAGGCAAGTACGCTTCCGACCGTAATATTAAAATTGGTCTGGAACTGCACGGTGGTTTCTCCGTACATACGCCAGCTACCCTCCTTCGTCTTCGTGAAGCAGCAGGCGATGCGATCGGAGCAAATCTTGACCCGAGTCATATGTGGTGGCAAGGTATCGATCCTGTTCAAGCTGTGCAAATTCTTGGCCGTGCCGGAGCGATTCACCATTTCCACGCTAAAGATACATCGGTCGATGTTAACAATGTGAACCGCTATGGTGTTACTGACATGCAATCCTATGCTAACATGCTTGACCGCGCTTGGCAGTTCCGTTCCGTTGGTTATGGTCACGATATGAAAGTTTGGGCTGACATCATTAGCGCTCTGCGCCTTGTTGGTTATGACTATGTCGTGAGCATCGAGCACGAAGACGGTTTGATGTCCGTAGAAGAAGGATTCTCTAAAGCGGTGCAAAATCTCCAACAAGTGCTCATCAAGGAACCTCTTGGTGAAATGTGGTGGGTATAAGCATTCGCTCAAGGATAAACGACTCCGTCGTCCTTCTGGGACGAGCGCGTTTGTCAAGGTAGATGCGAAGCAAAAGTATAAAACTTATACTTTCTTATCTACTTAAATAAAACAAAAAAGCCCACAGGCACCGTTGATCTTACGATCTTGGTCCTGTGGGCTTTTATCTTGTTTTGCTCGGAATTACCAGCCTCTGATCATAACGACATCCATGAAGGCGAATACGAACAAGGCAACCCCCGCAAACCCTAAGGCAAACAAATTTCTTCTAGGGTTGATCAGCTCTCTGATGAAACCAATGGCGATGACCACCGTGAAGATCAAAACATAAATATCAAAGCTTGTATACGTACTTGTTGTTGCTGCTGCTTCCGCTAATAACATGGTGAAACCTCCTTATAGTAACTCGGTGCAAGGCACACGTCCTGCTATTTTAATTCTATGTTAGCTTGATTGGGCACTAGATGCAAGTGATTACACTGATGTGTAACAAGTTTGTCACCTTTTGCATGACTTGACCACACTTGACCACATCACAAGGCCGTGAATTGATGGGTTCATCGGAAGCCGTACATCAAATCAATGATTGCTTCTTGATGAATCGGGATTTCTCAAACCTGCCTTGTAAGTATAAAATGTCCATCTTTTCGAGTATTTATAACTCTGGGCATGCTAAAATTCAATGCTTACCTTTACACACAAGCTACAAAAAAATAAACCCGAAATCCCTATCAGGGACTCTACGGGTTCTATGATTTCATAGATTTGCACTTCTTAAACGACTAGTCCGTACAGGGAGTCGAATTCTTTATGCTCCTCAATGTATGCGTTTTGTAGTTTTTCTGCTAATTCTTTTTCCTGCCAAGCTAAGAATCGAAAAGGATCAATACCTAAAGCAGAAACAATCTCTTGTAACTCTAACGTCGGTTTCATAACAAGCCTCCATAAAGTAGATAGATTAAACTGCTTATATCCTCGATCATGGATAGTTAGTAAGAGGGATATTTGTCGTATGCAACTTATAACCTAATTATAGGTCTATTCTCCCTCATTGTGATAGAGGGTTAAATTGTCGAAGCTTGTATCATTCAATTAAGTCTTAACAAAATTCAAGGAATGTTCGTCGGAATTGTGACAAAAAAACAAAATAAGCTTGGCGTCACGATCTCTTGTATCGTGGGCCAAGCTTATTCGAGTAACTTTACTAGCCGACTGATTCTTCTAGCACTTCAAGTCGCTTTGCGTAGTTCTCAGAGCGCTCCCGATCCCTTTCGAGGATCGGTTTCAAATACTGGCCGGTGTAGGACCCGGCCACCTTCACGACATCCTCCGGCGTACCGGCAGCCACGATCAGTCCTCCGCGGGTACCACCCTCGGGACCTAGATCGATGACATGGTCCGCCGTCTTGATCACATCGAGGTTATGCTCGATGACAAGCACCGTTTCACCGTTCTCGACGAGACGGTGAAGCACCTTCAGCAGACGATCGATATCGTGGATGTGGAGCCCCGTAGTGGGCTCATCCAGGATGTAGATCGTCTTGCCTGTGCTGCGGCGGTACAACTCCGCCGCGAGCTTCACACGCTGGGCTTCGCCGCCGGACAGCGTGGTCGCTGGCTGGCCGAGGGTCATGTAGCCCAGCCCCACATCCAGAAGTGTCGTCAGCTTACGATGAATACGCGGCAAGTTCTTGAAGAACTCGCAGCCGTCCTCAATCGTCATCTCTAACACTTCGGAAATGCTCTTGCCTTTGTACTTCACTTCCATCGTCTCGCGGTTGTACCGCTTGCCTTTACAGACTTCACAAGGCACGTACACATCCGGTAAGAAGTGCATCTCGATCTTGATGATGCCGTCTCCACGACAAGCCTCACAACGGCCGCCCTTCACGTTAAAGCTGAAGCGACCCTTCTTGTAACCGCGAACCTTGGCTTCGTTCGTATTCGCATAAACATCACGGATATCGTCGAACACACCGGTATACGTCGCTGGATTCGAGCGTGGCGTACGACCAATCGGTGATTGGTCAATATCGATGACTTTATCAATGTGTTCAAGGCCCACAATTTCCTTGTGCTCACCAGGACGCACCTTAGCTCCGTTTAAATCACGCGACAAGGTTTTGAACAAAATCTCGTTAATCAACGTACTTTTGCCTGAACCGGATACCCCAGTTACACAGGTGAATACACCGAGTGGCACTTTCGCCGAGACGTTGCGTAAATTATTTTCTTTGGCGCCTTTGACCTCGATCCATTTGCCATTCGGCTTGCGTCGCGCTGCTGGAATAGGAATGAAACGTTTGCCGCTAAGGTATTGTCCTGTAAGAGAGTTATCGTCTTTCATCAACTCTACAGGCGTACCTTGCGCAATGACTTGTCCGCCATGAATACCGGCACCAGGACCGATATCGATAATGTAATCCGCAGCCATCATCGTATCTTCATCATGTTCCACGACGATTAATGTGTTACCAAGATCACGCATATGTTCGAGCGTCTGAATCAGACGCGTATTATCTCTCTGATGCAGTCCAATGCTGGGCTCATCCAAAATATAAAGGACACCCATCAAACTAGAACCGATCTGAGTAGCCAAGCGTATCCGCTGTGCTTCTCCACCCGATAACGTACCTGCAGCACGATGCATCGTTAAGTAATCAAGACCTACGTTGACTAGGAACCCTAGACGAGATCTGATTTCTTTGAGAATCAAATTGGAAATTGTCAGCTCCCGTTCATTCAAGTCCAACCCTTTGAACCATTCCTCAGCGTCACCAATCGAGAGGGAAGTTGCATGAGCAATGTTTTTGCCATTGATCGTCACTGCCAACGTTTCGGGCTTCAGACGCTGTCCTTTACACTTCGGACAAGGCTTCGTGCTCATATACGTCTGAATGTGCTCCCTGATCCCCTCAGAGAACGTATCTTTGAATCGGCGTTCTAAGTTGCGAATAATACCCTCGAAAGGAACTAACGCTTCCTTGCTCGCTCCCATATCATTCTCGTAGCGGAAGCGAATCTTCTCCCCGCCTGTTCCATAAAGGATAACCTTCATCTGATCACTGTTTATCTCAGATACAGGTACATTGCGCGGAATGGAATAATGTTCACAAACCGCCGCAAGAAACTGCGGATAATAGTTGGAAGTGCTGCCGGCCCAAGCTTCGAACGCTCCCTCTTCAATCGTTAGCTTCGCATCAGGAACAAGTAAATCAGGATCAACGATCATCTGACTCCCTAGTCCGTCACAGTCGGGACAAGCACCGAATGGACTGTTAAACGAAAACATTCTTGGCGCTAATTCCTCAACACTGAAGCCGCACTCCGGACAAGCTAAGTTCTGGCTAAAGAGCAACTCTTCTTTGTCAATAATATCAACAATTACCCGGCCATTTGCTAACTTGAGCGCTGTCTCCAGGGAATCTGCAAGACGAGTTTGAACATCCTCTTTGATCACGATACGGTCAACAACGACCTCAATCGTGTGCTTTTTATTTTTGTCGAGTTCTATCTTCTCAGCAAGATCGACCGTTTCACCATTGACACGCACCCTAACGAATCCCTGCTTTTGAATATCAGCAAGCAGCTTTGTATGTTCGCCTTTGCGTCCTGAAATAAGGGGAGCTAGAATCTGGAGCTTCGTTCGTTCAGGATACTCCATAATGCGATCCACCATTTGTTCCACGGTTTGCGATGTAATCTCGATGCCATGGGTCGGACAATGCGGACGTCCGATTCGAGCATATAGCAAGCGCAAATAGTCGTAAATCTCCGTTACGGTCCCAACCGTGGAACGCGGATTACGGCTTGTTGTCTTCTGATCAATGGAAATAGCCGGTGATAGACCTTCAATTGAATCTACATCAGGCTTATCCATTTGCCCTAGAAATTGTCTGGCATAGGCAGATAGAGATTCAACGTATCTGCGCTGCCCCTCCGCATAAATCGTATCAAAGGCAAGCGACGATTTCCCTGATCCACTTAAGCCTGTGAGAACAACAAACTTATCACGTGGAATCGTGACATCGATATTTTTCAGATTATGAGCTCTCGCTCCTTTAATGACGATTTGATCTCTAGACACAGTACCCTTCCTCTCCTATGTGAAGCTGAAGCCCCTTCTAGGCGTCAGCTTTCATTTCCATAATTGCATCACGCAGCTGCGCGGCTCGCTCGAACTGTAGGTTCTTCGCAGCCTCTTTCATCTCGCCTTCCAAACGCTCGATCAGCGATGCGCGATCTTTCTTCGACATCTTCGCACCCTTCACGTCAGCCAGATAATCCGCTTTCTGTTCAGCCACTTTCGTAGCTTCAATGACATCGCGAATTTTCTTGGCAATCGTTTGCGGTGTGATCCCCAGCTTCTCATTATGCGCTTCTTGAAGACTTCGACGGCGACTCGTCTCATAAATCGCTTTCTGCATGGAATCTGTTATTTTATCTCCATACATAATCACACGACCGTCTGAGTTTCTCGCTGCACGACCGATGGTTTGAATCAACGATCGTTCCGAGCGTAGGAAGCCTTCTTTGTCCGCATCGAGAATAGCGACCAGCGAAACCTCAGGTAAATCAAGCCCTTCCCTAAGGAGGTTAATCCCTACGAGAACATGGAAAACACCTAACCGCAAATCACGTAAAATCTGCATACGTTCAAATGTTTTGATATCCGAGTGCAAATAGCGCACTTTAATGCCAATTTCCTTAAAATAATCAGTTAAATCTTCTGACATTTTCTTGGTTAATGTCGTCACGAGCACACGCTCATCTTTACGAATCCGATCATGAATTTCGGCTATTAAATCATCGATTTGCCCCTTGGTTGGTCTTACTTCAATAATTGGATCCAACAACCCTGTAGGACGAATAATTTGCTGCGTCATTACTGGACAATGTTCCAACTCGTAAGGTCCGGGTGTTGCTGATATATATAAAACTTGACTGACTTTCTCCTCAAACTCCTCGAAGCGTAGAGGACGGTTATCGAGTGCAGAAGGCAAACGGAAACCATGGTCAACCAATACTTCTTTTCTCGCTCTGTCTCCATTGTACATCGCGCGAATCTGCGGCAAACTCACATGAGATTCATCGACCATGAAGAGCATATCGTCTGGAAAATAATCCAAAAGCGTATAAGGCGTAGCCCCCCGCTCACGGAAAGTCAGCGGTCCTGAGTAATTCTCAATCCCATTGCAGAAACCCATCTCTTGCATCATTTCCATATCATAACGCGTCCGTTGTTCCAGCCTCTGTGCTTCGAGCAGCTTCCCTTGCTCTTTCAGCTCGGCAAGACGATCCTCAAGTTCACGCTCAATATTCACGAGCGCGCGCTTCATCGTATCTTCGTGCGTCACAAAGTGAGACGCTGGGAAGATAGCGATATGATCGCGCTCGCCGATAATCTCGCCGGTGAGCACATTGATTTCCGTAATCCGTTCGATTTCGTCACCAAACAACTCAACTCTCACCGCTTGTTCGCCATGCGACGCTGGAAAAATCTCAACGACATCTCCGCGCACGCGAAAAGTCCCGCGGACAAAATTCAAATCATTCCGCTGATATTGAATATCCACGAGCTTGTGTAAAATCTCATTGCGCGATTTCTCCATACCTACACGTAAAGAAAGAAGCATATTGCCATATTCAATTGGCGAACCCAAGCCGTAAATACACGACACGCTCGCTACGACAATAACGTCACGGCGTTCAAATAACGAGCTTGTCGCTGAGTGACGAAGCTTATCAATCTCTTCATTGATGCTGGAATCTTTCTCGATGTAAGTGTCAGAGGAGGCAATGTAGGCTTCTGGTTGGTAGTAATCATAGTAACTAACGAAATAGGAGACGGCATTATGAGGGAAAAATTCTTTAAATTCACTGCACAACTGTGCGGCTAACGTTTTGTTATGCGCAATAATCAGGGTAGGACGGTTCAACTTGGCAATGACTTGCGCCGCTGTGAACGTTTTTCCCGTTCCCGTCGCACCTAAGAGCGTCTGATGCTTATTACCTGCTTGTATACTTTGAACAATTTCCTCAATCGCTTTAGGCTGATCGCCTTGCGGAGAAAAATCGGATACAAGCTCAAACTTCTTGGAGCTAATGACCAGTTCACTCATCAATAATCACCTACACTTATAGTGGTTGTTTAAAAAGTTCACTTTTAGAACCTATTTTATCGAAATAAATCGAACTTTTATCCTATTAACTTTCCTTATGCTATTTCCGATATAGAAGTTTATGGAACTTATTCGCACAAATATGAAGGAATCTCTAAAATCATCCATCATAAGAATGTTTGTTCTGGTTTTTCCATTATACCCTTTTTGAATCATGGATGCAAACGGCAATATCTGTTACGGCCTGTATAAATTTTATGGAGAACGGCTCCAACGAATTTATCTGGTTGCTTTATGGTTCCTATTCTTTTTATGCTAATTAGGAGTGGTACAGTCATGGATTTGACAACAGTTTTAGGATTAGTATTGGGTCTTGTTGGTTTAGTCGGCGGGTATATGTGGGATGGCGGTCATATTAGTTCATTGATCATCCCGAGTGCCATGCTAATCGTTTTCGGCGGAACCTTTGGTGCAGTGGCCATCAGCTTCCCGCTTTCTATTTTAGCCAAAATCCCTAAAGCTCTAGGCATTGCCTTCAAGGAAGTAAAAAGAGATCCGGGGGCAACGATTGATGAACTGGTGGATATGGCTACGATCGCTCGTCGAGAAGGAGTACTAGCCCTTGAGCAACGCGCACAGGAGCATACAAATCCTTTCCTTAAAGATGGCTTGCTTATGGTGGTGGATGGAACTGATCCCGAGCTGACCAGACAAATTCTAGAGCTTGAGATGGACGCTATTGAGCACCAGGTTAACAATATGTCAAAGGTGTTCGAGGCCGGAGGCGGATATGCACCAACCATGGGAATTATCGGTACCGTTATGGGGCTCATTCACGTTCTCGGCAATCTCGACGACCCCTCCAGTCTCGGACCTGCTATTGCTGTTGCTTTCACAGCTACCTTATACGGTGTTATGAGCGCCAACTTGGTCTATCTTCCGATTGCTAATAAAATTAAGGTTCGCGGCAAAGAAATGGTTTCCGAAATGGAACTGATGTTAGAAGGAATTCTTGCCCTTCAAGCCGGTGAGAATCCACAATTAATTAAGAAAAAACTGAATTCCTTCCTCCACGATAAACCAACGAAGAAAGTCGTAGAGGAGGATGTCGATAATGGCACGGAGAGGTAAGAAGCACGAGGAACATGTCAATCATGAGAGATGGCTCATTACTTACGCTGATTTAATCACCCTTCTGCTCGTTTTCTTCATTATTATGTATGCAATGAGTAAAGTCGATGTTCAAAAGTATTCCGTTCTTGCCCAAGCCTTAAACATGCAATTCCAGAAAGCCGACTCGGTTTTGGATAAAGGCTTTGGCGTAAGTGGTCAAATGACCCCTAAGCAAGGCGATGCCCAGACACCTCAGAACCAGAATCAGAGCCAAGATAACAATAAAGAAGTGAAAGATAAAACAAAGCCTGAAGAAAATGAAAAAGAGAAGCGCGAAAAGGAACTTCAAGATCTTTTAAAACAAGTCCAAGCTTATATCAAGGATCAAAATCTGGAGGCACAAGTGTCCGCTAGCGATACAGAACGCGGTGTGGCTATCACCCTTAATGACTTATTCCTATTCGACCTAGGAAAAGCGGATCTGAAAGCGGCCTCCTTTCCTATTCTACAGAAGCTTGCTTCACTCATCCCTACGCTGAACAGCAAGGTGAGCATTGAAGGTCATACCGACAACTTGCCGCTAGCTACAGGCAATCCTTTCAAAGATAACTGGGGATTATCATTCGCCCGTTCCCTTTCGGTGCTTCGCTATTTTAGTGATACGGCCAAATTGGATAATAATAAATTTATTGCTACCGCTTATGCCGATACGATGCCAAAAGTAGCCAACACCAGCGATGAGAACCGCAGCAAAAATCGCCGCGTCGAAATCATTGTACTGCGTGATGGGCTTTCTCCAACAACAACTGTTAAATGAGAAAACCTCTATCGATGCATTTCGAAGATGAGCGACCGCGTTTAAATGTAGGTTTTATCGCCAATAAGAAAGTCAAGTTTCTCTGTTAGAAATAAACTTATACTTTCTTATGTGGTAAGCAAAGACCCTTCCTCTTTCAAACAAGAGGATAGGGTCTTTTTTATATCACATAGATTTCGTCGAATCATTGGATAACAAGCCGGTCAGTTTACTTCGCAAATAGGAAAACAGATGCAGGGGTCTTTGCTCTAGGAAGTACAGTGCATCCTGATCCGGAGCTAAAATAATACCTAATTGATGATGATCGCCAGAGTAAATCGCTCGCTGTAAGAAGCGTACCTCACCTTGCTCATTCAGCACTTCCAGCCTGCAGAAAGCGGAATTCAACCGCATGGCAACGTGCAGATCGGTTTTAGTCTTGATTTTGTGACCGTTCACCTTGTGAATGAGTTCGCCAGTTTGAATACCTAGCTCGTGGGCAGGACTGTTTGGCACTACTGACAACACCATAAGACCTTGCTGTGAGTGAACGTAGAACGGCACCAGCTTATCTTCAACCCATTGGTTATACCGAATCAATCCTTCATGTAAAGCAATGCTTAATACGGCCCCTAAAAGCAGAATCGGCGACCAGAAATGAGCGGCAATCGCTGTAACTAATAGGATGATGCCATATAAGTAGAGCAAGCTTGCACTGAATCGGGCTTGTTTGCGGGGAAGCTTCGATATCGTCAGCTCCGTAAAGCCAATCATTGCCGGGAAGGCAAGAAGTGTCCATCCTGATACGAGGTTCGAACCGAACAGCGTTTCCCACGGAAGACCTTGTATACTTCCCCCTGTCATAGGAACGAGCAAGAATAAAGGGACAGGCCAGAAGCCTTGCAACTGTTGCCCGCCGATAATTTGCCCTCGTCTTCCTTCTAGGAACAGCGGTGTTGCCATGCGTGCCCCTTGAAAACCGACGAGCGTCCCTTCTAGAAGATGAAGTACTGCGACAATGACCAGCAAGGAAGGAATATCCGCGCCAACTACAATGTTCAGAACCGGTACCGCCTCCTGGAGACTGGCTGCATTCGGTATCCACGAAAGAATCACTTGCGCGATTCCCAAAATACCTACCGCATAAGCCAAACACAAGAATCTAACACGCATCATAACTAGGATAATCGATAGGACCCATAACAGAATTACCGTGTTCGCTTCAATATTAACACCTACGAAGAGCATAAGTACGGAGGCACTGATACCGCCTAGCCAACCCCAGAGTACGGTTCGCCATGTCTCATTCAATAAAGAATGCAAGCGCGTGTGAAACAGTTTACGTTCCATCTGAATCTGCTTCCGATAATGAAGCACGATAAATAGAATACCTATATAGTAAAAAGGATTCGCAAACAACTGCCCTACAGCCTGCAGCAGTCTGTCCAAGAGTTGAATCAATACATCCATACGAATCTGGGCTCCTTGATGAAAAAGAAATAGGAAGGCAGCCGTAGCAACCTTCCTACACTAATTCGACTATTAGAGCTTATCTCCTGCCCATCTCGACGAATTTCCAATATCTGATCCTTATTATTTCCCGATTTGCTTCTGGATTTGCCCAATTGCTGCCTTCAACTGCAAATCATTCTTCGGCTCACGGATTTGCGCCAAAATTGATTTTTCAATTTTAGCAGCTGTTTCCGTGTCTACCTCGCCAGTCATTGGTAAACCGTTAGTCCTTTGGAAAGCTTTAACAGCTGTAACTGTCTTATCATTGAAATAACCGTCCGAACGCTCTGGGTTAAAACCAAGACCTGTCAGCATAAGCTGTAGATTCTTCACATCATCGCTTGTCATATCCTGTTTAAGCACACTTTTCTTAGACAGCGGAGCTGCTTTGAAATAACCTGGCTGCTCAACTGGGATATCCGGCTGGATCCCCGTTTTGTGAATCCAGTTGCCGTTAGGCGTTAACCATTTATACACCGTCATTTTAATATTGCTGCCGTCGCCCATTTCCTTCTCGAAAGTAACCTGAACGGTTCCTTTCCCGTAGGAAGTTTCGCCAATAATCTTGCTGCCAACCGCTTCTTGGAAAGCTCCTGCCAATATCTCCGAAGCACTCGCACTGCCCTTGTTCACAAGAACAGTAACCGGATAGTTCTTGCCTGAACCCGTTGAAGGTGTCGGCTCCCGCTTCCCATCCCGATTCTCGACCTGGACGATCGGTTTGCCGCTCTTGACGAAAGGATTCACGATGTCTACGACCACGTTCAACAGACCGCCCGGGTCATTACGCACGTCGATAACTAGCCCTTTCATCCCTTTGGCTTCAAGGCTTTTCAACTCTTCAGCGAAACGGACGGCTGTATTCGAGGAGAATTGGCGAATCTCAATCTTCCCGATTTGGTCCTGCAGCATTTCGCCATAAACCGTTTCAACGTCAATATTATCCCTGACCACGATGACTTGCACCGGATCACCGGCACCTTGACGAAGTAAATCCAGCTTCGCCTGTGTCCCTTTAGGACCGCGGATTTTCATGACCGCTTGGTTGAGTGTAAGCCCGTCCAACTTCTCTCCGTTGACCGAGACAATCACGTCTTTGGATTGAATACCCGCTTTCTCAGCAGGAGAGCCCTTGATTGGAGAAACGATAACGAATTTACCTTCCTCAATCGAAACCTCTGCCCCTATGCCTTGAAAAGAGGACGTAATACTCTCGTCGAACTGCTTCGCTTCCTTCTGATCCATATACACGGTAAATGGATCTTCCAGAGATTCCAGCATGCCATTGATTGCACCGTTGACCAGCTTATCATGATCCGGCTGCTTCAAATACTTGCTCTCGATCAATTGAAACGTTGTAGAGATTTTGCTCAAATCCTTACTCGATAGCCCGGATGAAGAGGCAGTGGATGCGGCTGTACTGCCCGCTGGCTGCTCTTTCCGCCCCCAAGAAAAGGATGAATCCACAATCGTCAGTGTCACGATACTGCTTGCAAACATAGCTAACAAAACAAAAACTATGACCGTGCGTCCTTTGAATTGCAAAGCGCGTTTCACCACCTTTTTCCTAAAACCCATTTGGGTTCGCCTGTTTGTAGTATATGACAAGCTATTCCCGTTTTATAACCAAGTTCCCCTATCGCAAGAACGGTTTAGGATCGGTTGGAACTTCATTCTTCCTAACTTCAAAATGCAAATGGTTCCCTGTCGATTGCCCTGTCGAGCCAACACCGGCAATCTTCTGTCCACGTTTCACCACATCGCCAACTTTGACGTAGAGTCCATCATTCATAATATGTCCATATACCGTCCATAACCCATTCCCATGATCCACGATGACGCAATTCCCGTAGCCGTTCATCCATGATGCATAGATGACTGAGCCGTTCTCAGCCGCAAGGATTTCCGTTCCTTTGGGTGCTCCCAAATCAATCCCTTTATGGCTCTCTGATCTGCCTGTAACTGGATTGATTCTATTCGTGAAATCGGAAGTAAGCGGTGCTTGAACGGCCAATGGGTAACCCAGCTTCCCACCAGAATATGTGAAAGGCGACTTCGCTTTACTAGCTGCCCGTTTCTTCGCCTGTAGGTCAGCTTCTTGCTTCGCTAATTGTGTAATCTGATTATCGCTTTCTTCTGAAATATCCTCAAGCACCTTCTCTTGCTTCGTAAGGGAAGCAATCTTGACTTCCTTGGCCTTCTCCTTCGCTTGCAGATCGTCTCTAAGGGCGTCGGCATCAGCGTACAGAGCTTTAACCTTCTCAAGCTGTTGCTCGGTATCTACCTTTTTCTGGGCAACCGTTTCTTTATCTTTCTTATTCGCCACTAGTATCTCTTTATCTTGATTAACAATAGATTTCAAAGCTTCAATACGGTTCAAAAAATCAGAAAAACTGGTCGCGCTAAGCAGCACATCCATGTAGGAAACAAAACCGTTCATATACATCAAGCGCACTCGGGATTTCAGCATTTGATCACGAGTTTCCACACGCGCTTCCGCTTCATCCAATTGTTTAGCGTTATCTGCTAATGTATCCGACACTTGGTCGATTTCTTCATTCAGCTTCGTGAGCTTCTTACTAGCCTCGTTGACCTGATTGACAAGCGTGTTCATATCCTTGGTCGCCTGGTCCTTCTCCGTATGAACCTTCGTGATTTGATTCTGCGCGTCATTCGCCTTCTGCTGCGCTTGCGCCTTCATCTTCTTGAGCTGAGTCAACTGCTGATCGATCTTTTCCGTTGTTGAAGCGGCATACCCCGCATAAGGAACCGCCAATGAAGCCGCAATCCCAAGAGTCAACACCACAGGTAGAATCTTCTTCTTCAAGCACGTAGCCTCCCCATCATCAAAACCTGGTTCTTCTCGAGTCTTATACTTTGAATCTCTTAGTCTCTTATCTTTTAATCTATGAATCTTTGAAAATGAAAAAATCAGTAGAAACTTAAATAACGCTTTTGTAATCGGCTTTCAGAACCAAGAAGGTTGAACGAAATCCGGAGAAGGAGGAACGGAGCTTAGTGTTTTGCTAAGTGAGTACCGCACTTCCCGGATTTCGTTCAAGATTCGACGCCGAATAAGCTACCTGAAACATCATCGTTATCAAAGTCGGTTATAAAAGCTTCCGCTTAGACGCGGAGGAATTTGCGGACGGAGATTAGGGACCCCCAGATGCCAATAACCATACCAATACCTAACAACAAAGCCGTCATCGTAGGAGCAATCTCCCCGAAAGGTGTTAATTCAACCATAAGCAGATTCAAGTTCAGTGAACTCGTGTTAAGCAGCTTCCAGTACCCGCCTAGAATAATAGCTGTCGGGATCACAGAGCCGATGAATCCGAGTAGAGCACCTTCTATAAAGAACGGCCAACGAATAAAGGAATTCGTCGCACCCACCAGTTTCATAATTGATATTTCTTTGCGTCTAGCCAAAATCGTAATTTTGATCGTATTCGCGATCAGGAACACAGCGGTAAATGAAAGTAAAATAACGATACCAATCCCGACCCAACGAACAATTTGTGTCACCTTAAATAGAGCTTCAACCGTACCTTTGCCATAATTCACCTTATAGATAGGCTTTGGATCTTTGCCGATGTTAAGCGCGCTGATTTGATCAGCAACGACTGCCACATTGCGTGGGTCATCGACTTCGATGGTGAACGCATCGTTTAACGGATTATTTTCCCCTTCAAATCCATCTAACAAAGCTTTACCGCTCTCACCAAGCTTTTGCCTTAAATAAACAAGGCCCTCTTCTTTCGAAACAAACTTAATGGTTTTTACCTCATGAATAGCTTGAATTTGAGATTCGAGCGCATTAATCTGAACCTGCGAAGTGTTAACCTCTAGATACACATTAATCTCAACCTGTTTCTCAATCTGACCTGCAATATCATTCACATTAAGTGTAATAAGGACAAAAATACCTAAAATAAATAACGAAATGGCAATCGAACTAATCGACGCGAACGTCATCCAACCATTCCGAACGACATTCTTCGTACCTTCTCGCAAATGACGAGAAATTGTACTAATCTTCATAGCCGTATTCCCCCCGTACCTGGTCACGAGCAATGAGTCCATGCTCAATCGCAATGACTCGTTTACGCATCGTATTTACGATTTCTTTGTTATGCGTAGCCATGACTATGGTGGTTCCCCGGAAGTTAATTTCCTCCATCAATTTCATGATTCCCCAGGAGGTCTCAGGGTCGAGATTTCCTGTCGGTTCATCGGCGATAATGACAGCTGGGTTGTTAATTATTGCCCGGGCAATCGCTACCCGCTGCTGCTCGCCTCCAGAAAGCTGAGAGGGCAGCGAATTTGCTTTATCCTTCAACTTAACAAGCTCGAGCACTTCCATGGTGCGTTTCTTAATCTGCTTCTTAGGTGCCTCGATAACTTCCATAGCGAAAGCCACATTTTCAAAAATATTAAGCTTTGGAAGCAGTCGATAATCCTGGAAAATAACGCCAATATTACGACGCACGTAAGGAATCTTACGCTGTTTCAGCTTTTCCAAATTAAAACCATTCACGAAGATTTGACCCTTAGTAGGCCGCTCTTCTCTATACATCAACTTCATAAATGTAGATTTACCTGCGCCGGAAGGTCCAACAACGTAAACGAACTCATTGCTGTCCACTTTTACATTAATTCCTCGCAATGCATGAGTGCCGTTGGAGTACGTTTTCCATACGTCCTGCATTTCGATCACAATATCACATCCTAATATATGGATCTTTGCGTAGCAAAGTCTCTCTGCTGTGGGATCTTTGAGTTTACTCAAAGTCTCTCTGCTTGTAAAGATAGCTTTTAACCATTCGACACAATTGCTGAAATTCCTTCTAAAATAGCTTTGAAAATCCTGTTGAATACCGTCATTATATCATTTTCTTAGTGAATATGAGAAATCCAACGCTAGTAATGTCGAACAAGAAAACTATAATATACGCAAAAACCGCCCTACATAGGACGGTCATGTCATTAATTTTGTTTATTTTTAGGTGCGGCTACACTAGAACGGACGAGAAGTTCCGTTGGAAGCACCAATTGTTTGGTTACCTGACGGCCCTCAAGCATGTCAATAATCATCTGGGCAGATTGATAACCGATTTCATACGGATTTTGGCTAACGGTTGTTAAAGTAGGAGAACAATAGGCGGAGATACTAATGTTGTCGAATCCGCCGACTGAGACATCGCCAGGAATAGTAAGTCCAAGCCCACAAAGCGCTTGCATCGCTTGTTTATGTATTCGGAAATAAATTTTTCATCAAAGGAATTACATTTACAGGGACGAAATAACACTATATTTGAAAAACCGTTGGACCATGTCCGACGGTTTTTTTGTTCTCCTGGGCTGCTGGATAATCCCCTAGCAAGTACTAAAACCCCTTAGCTAACGATACATATAGTAGTACAGGCATCCTTGTGCCTGAACCGCTTGTATCTGAGCGCAAAGGAGCCGCTGTACATGCCAAGCCAAATTAGAAAAGTTATACTCTATACGTCTATCGTCTTAGGCATGCTAAGTGCGCTTAGCATTGCTCTATACGTCTATGGTTCTAAGCCTACATTCCCTGCAGATTTCACAGTTGCTGGCTGGCGGGTTGGAGGAATGCCCTATGATAAATTTCAACAAGAATACGAACAGCGCCTACAGCTGCTCTCATCCTATCCCGTTCAATTGCAATCCTCCCGTTTGAACCTTCCCCATAAACAACTGTCGCTTGGACAACTAGGTGTTCAGTACCAAAAGGAAACCCTAGCTCGTTCGCTTGGGCAGCTATTCGGAGGCTCTCCGATAGAGCGTATAAAAGCTCGATGGACCCTACGTCACGCGAATATACCGCTCGAGGTCACTGTCAATCAAGCTCAGCTAAACACCGTAGTCAAAGAAGCTTGGAAGGACCTCTATAGTCTTCAGCCTGTTGCCGCAAAACGCATCGTAACCAATGAAGATTTACTAGCTTTCGAGCCCGAACGCAAAGTGCTGAGAATTGATACGGCCCATTTGCTTGAACACTTGAAAGAAATTGCCCCATCCATAGGCTATATTCACAATGCCGCTCCTATTACACTATCCTTGCCTTTATATGAGCAGGGCCCCGCGGTAACGATGGAGACATTGAAGCGTCAGGGCATCGATCGTAAAATCTCGGAATTTACGACCTCATTCCCCCCATCAGGTGAAGGAAGAATTCATAATATACGCTCCACAGCCGCCTCTATTCAGGATTTGCTAATGGCGCCGGGAGAGACGTTCGACTATAGCAAGATTATTGAACAAACCGAAGCCCAATTCGGATATAAGGAAGCACCCGTCATCCTAAACGGCAAGCTCGTGCCAGGCATTGGAGGCGGCATTTGCCAAGTTTCTACAACGCTTTACAATGCTGTATTGCGGAGTGGCCTAGACATTGTTGAACGGCGCAATCATTCACTCCCTGTTAGCTATGTTACACTCGGACAAGATGCAACTTTCGCCAGCGGTTATATTAACTTCAAATTCCGCAACAACACAGATGCCTATCTATTGATACGGACCATAACAACAGAACAAGCCGTCACCGTGAAGCTTTTCGGTCATATGTCGCCATCCATTACCTATGACATCAATTCCAACATTGTAGAAACAATTCAACCACCGGTTAAATACATACAAAATTCAAGCCTGAAACCTGGCATTACCCGCCCTATCAGCACCGGCAAGGTCGGCTACAAGGTAGAGACATATCGGATCAAAAGAGAAAATGGTACGATCGTCAGTAAAGAATTAATCTCGAAGGATCAGTATTCTCCAGTGCCTACTATCATCGCCGCCAACCGGAGTGACATCAAGTCTGAAGAAATGAATCCCTCAACGCCAGAGCAGCCCATCCTTGAAGATGGCGTGAAAGGACCGGTTAATCGGTAATATATAGAGGCTTCTGCCTCTTTTGCGAATAGGAAAGGTCATGTGACTGTAGTTACTAGGTCATTATGACTTTTTTCTATTATGATAGGAATATGAAATAGCACACAAGGAGGCTAGGCGATGAGCAAAATCGATTATTTCAAAGAATTAAACTATCGACTGCGTGGACTTCCCGAGAAGGAGCGCCAAAATATATTGTCTGTTTATGAAGAATTGTTTCAGAAAGCCATTGAAAATGGGAAGCAAGAAGATGATGTGGCACAATCGCTCGGTTATCCTCGAGTACCTAACTGGGATGCTCAGAAGGAAACACCAAGTATTGGGCAAGAGCCTTCGAAAAGCACGCCTAGCGATGCGGTAGAGAAATCTTATTCCAGACCTGAACTGACTGCGGCGCCTAAGCAAGCTCCTGAAACTAAGGGCTTTCCACCTTATACGCCTCCACAGGGCACGAATCCTTATATGAGTCCCAATCCATACCCTTATCCTGTTAAACAGGAGTCGAGCATTAAGGCGATCATCGTAAGTATTATGCTTGGATTTTTTAACCTTATTTTCGTTGTTGGTCCTTGGTTCGGTATTCTCGCTACGTTAATTGCCCTATTTGTTTCGGGCTTTGCGCTTATCATCTCGCCAATTGTCGGCATTCTCGGCAGTTATATGGGTACGGTAGGCAGCGATATGCAGTTCATTGGATTCGCAATGCTTGCTTGTTTCGGCTTGGGCATTATATTGACGACGCTAAGCACATGGTTGTTCAAAGTATTTTTCAAACTCAGCTGGATGTACATCCAATTTAATGCCAAATTGATTAAGGGGGCTTAAGCTATGAAACGTGGAGTCAAATTTTTCTTACTGCTCGGCTTTGCCTGCCTTGGGGTCGGCCTTATTGGAGCAGCTGTTTCTTTTAAAGCGGTTGATTGGAGCGCAGGTGTCACGAATATTGATATCGAAAAGAAGATTCCTGCCGCAAATATTGATACATTAATCATTCAAAATGACATCTCCGGGGTAACCTTTATCCCAAGTAATTCCGATGAAATTAAAGTGCATCTGGTAGGAACGGTTGGAGAGCTTACTGCTAAAAGCTGCACCATTGAGGCGGCGACAGAAGGAAGCAATGTTTGGCGAGTAGACGTATGTACGCAGAAGAAACCACAAATTAATATCGGTTTCGATTTGACAGAATTGAAAGCTCTGATCAATAACCAAAGGTTCCGATTGCGAACAGAAGTAACACTTCCAGAAAAAATGTACAAAGCTATCACCGTTTCCTCGGATACAGGGGGCATTAACTTCAAAGAAGTAAAAGCCGACAAGCTTACAGCCAGCACGGACACAGGCGGTATAACGATTGAACGTTACGAAGGTAAGCAGCTGAGCCTTCAAACGGATACAGGGCATATCAACGTGGAGAATGGCCAAGGAGATGTAAAGCTGAAAACAGATACAGGCAGCATTACAGCTAAACTGCACGATATCGGAGATTCCGTATCGTTAGAAACCGACACGGGTACGATTCGGCTTCAGCTCGATCCTGCTCCAAAGAATGCAAGCTTCGATCTGAACACCGACACAGGCAGTGTCAATCTGGAAGTACCAGGTGTAAATGTACAACGGACTGATCATCATTCCGCAAAGGGCACCATCGGTGATGGCAGCAAAAAAGTGACGGTACGCGCTGATACAGGGTTTATCTCCGTTACTGGTAGATGAGAAAAAGCCTTCAAGACCATCAGATCGATGGTTTTGAAGGTTTTTGTCTATTCGTTTACTTGCTTTTTTCTAAAAATACTTGTAACCACTCGTTCGACTGCGTCAGTACTTGCTCAGCACGAGCAATCGCCTCTGTCACTTGGTTGCTGGCCGTTCCGCCATAGACATTACGCGCGTTAACCACTTGCTCAGGTTGCAGAACCTGATAAATATCGGACTCGAAAAGCGAAGAGAACGTTTTGAACTCTTCGATACTCATATCGAGCAGGTATTTTTGGTTTTGGATGCAGTACAGAACGGTTTTACCAATCACTTCGTGCGCCTGACGGAAAGGCAATCCTTTGTTCACCAGGTAATCGGCGATATCCGTTGCGTTCGAGAAATCTTGGTTCACTGCTTGTCTCATGCGATCCGTGTTTACCTTCATCGTAGCAACCATAGGAGCGAATAATTGAAGAGCGCCCTGAAGGGTACGAACCGTATCGAACATGCCTTCTTTGTCTTCCTGCATGTCCTTATTGTAAGCCAGCGGCAGCGACTTGAGCACGGTCATCAGACCGAACAAGTTGCCGTAGACGCGGCCTGTTTTGCCGCGGACAAGCTCAGCCACGTCCGGGTTCTTCTTCTGCGGCATGATCGAGCTACCGGTGCAGAAAGCATCATCGAGTTCGATGAACGCGAACTCGGTCGAGGACCAGAGCACCATTTCCTCGCTGAAGCGAGAAAGGTGCATCATGATCATGGACGCGTTAGAGAGGAACTCCAGGATGAAATCGCGGTCGCTGACCGCATCCAGGGAGTTCTCGTACACGCGTCCGAACCCGAGCTGCTCCGCCACGAAATGGCGGTCGATCGGGAAGGTCGTGCCGGCGAGCGCGCCAGCGCCGAGCGGCAGCATGTCTACGCGCTTGTAGCTGTCCTGCAAGCGCTCAAGGTCACGCTGGAACATGCTGACGTAAGCCATCATGTGATGCGCGAACAGAATCGGCTGCGCACGCTGCAGATGCGTATACCCTGGGATAATCGTATCCAGATTCTCCTTCGCTTTCTCAAGCAAAGCCTCTTGCAGCTTGATCAGCAGGCCTACGAACTCAACCACCCGCTTGCGCAGGTAGAGATGCATGTCCGTCGCCACTTGATCGTTACGGCTGCGGCCCGTATGAAGCTTGCCGCCGACAGGGCCGATCAAATCGATCAAGGTTTTCTCGATATTCATATGAATATCTTCATTCTGAATCGTGTACTCCAGCTCGCCGCGGCGAATCATGCCTTGCACAGCATGCAATCCATCCTTGATTTTCTCGACATCATCCGCAGGCAGAATGCCGCACTTGCCAAGCATCGTCACATGCGCCAAGCTGCCTTCAATATCTTCCTCAGCTAACTCTTTATCAAATGTAATCGACGCGGTATATTCTTCGACCAATTGGTCGGTTTTCTTCGTGAATCGTCCACCCCAAAGCTTAGACACCGTGCATGGCTCCTCTCGTATTAACACCTAATATAGGGATCTTTGAGCGGAGCTCAAAGTCTCTCTGCTGGACAAACTTATTGACAGCCTTATTGACAACCCAAAGGCTTTCCACGAGGGAAAGCCAGCGGACCGTGCTGCTATATAATTACTTCTTTGCGTTTTGTTCTACGCCAGAAGATACTTTCAAACGAAGTGCGTTCAAATGAATGAATCCTGTTGCATCGCCTTGGTCGTATGCTTTCGTCGGATCTGCTTCCATTGTAGCAATTTCCGGATTGTACAAGGATACTGGACTTTTCACCCCAGCGCCCATCACGTTGCCCTTGTACAATTTCAAGCGTACTGTTCCTGATACGTTCTTTTGGCTTTCTCCCACAAGTGCTTGAATTGCCAAACGCTCAGGTGCGAACCAGAAGCCGTTGTAGACCAGTGTCGCATATTTCGTAATAAGGGAATCACGAAGGTGCATAACATCGCGGTCCATCGTGAGGGATTCCATTTTGCGGTGAGCAGTGAAAAGGATCGTACCGCCCGGAGTCTCGTACACGCCGCGGCTCTTCATGCCGACGAAACGGTTCTCAACCATGTCCACACGGCCAATACCGTGCTTGCCGCCGATTTCATTCAAGGTTTCCATGACTTGCAGTGGAGACAACTTATTGCCATTGATGGCTACGCAGTCACCTTTGTCGAACTCAAGCTCGATGTACTCTGCTTGATCTGGCGCATCTTCTGGAGCTACGCTCAGGACGTACATGCCTTTGTTCTCGTCGGATGCAGCATCGAACCAAGGATCTTCCAACATGCCGCTCTCGAAAGAGATATGCAGCAAGTTACGATCCGTCGAATACGGCTTCGCCGCCGATGCAGTAACCGGAATGCCGTGTTTCTCGGCATATGCGATCATCTCTGCGCGACCCGGGAACTCCTCGCGGAACTGCTCAAGACGCCAAGGCGCGATAACGGACAGCTCAGGCGCCAACGCCGCTGCTGTCAGCTCGAAGCGCACTTGGTCATTCCCTTTGCCGGTTGCTCCGTGAGCAATCGCTGTTGCGCCTTCAGCACGAGCGATTTCTACCATGCGCTTCGCGATCAACGGACGAGCAATCGAAGTGCCGAGCAGGTATTGCCCTTCATACAGAGCACCCGCTTGGAACATCGGGTTGATGAAATCCTTCGCGAACTCTTCGCGCAGGTCGTCGATGTAGATCTTGGATGCGCCGGTTTGGAGCGCTTTTTCCTCCAGTCCGTCCAGCTCATCCTTTTGCCCAATATCCGCTGTAAAAGCAATAATTTCCGCGTCGTAAGTCTCCTTGAGCCATTTCAAAATAACCGATGTATCCAATCCGCCGGAATAGGCGAGAACGATTTTTTCCTTAGCCATGTCTACTAATCTCTCCATTTCTATGTCTGTTACGAATTATTATATCATTGTCGCGGCCATAATAGCCTTTTGCGCATGAAGACGATTCTCTGCTTGATCAAAAATGATCGAATTCGGGCCATCGATAACGCCCTCGCTCACTTCTTCCCCGCGGTGTGCAGGCAAGCAGTGCATGAACAAGTAGTCTTGCTTAGCATGCTTCACAAGCGCCTCGTTAATTTGGAAGTTCTTGAAAGCAATCTCCCGCTCCTGCTGCTCCGCCTCAAATCCCATGCTTGCCCAAACGTCCGTGTAGACGACGTCCGCATTTTCAATCGCTTCGCGTGGATCACGAGTAAGGAGGACACTGCCTCCGGTTTGCGCTGCGTTCTCTTTAGAAATCTGAATGACTTCCTTGTCAGGATCGTAGCCTTCCGGCGAGGCAATCGCGAAGTTCATCCCTAATTTACTTGCACCCATCATGAGGGAATGCACCATATTGTTGCCATCTCCGATATAGGCGACTTTGAGACCTTTCAAACGGCCTTTTTTCTCCAAAACCGTCTGATAATCAGCCATAACCTGACAAGGATGAGCATAGTCCGTCAATCCATTGATAACTGGTACCGTTGATCCACGAGCAAGGTCAATCACTTTGCGGTGTTCATACGTACGAATCATGATGCCATCCAGATAACGGGACAGTGTTTGTGCAGTATCCCAAACGGTTTCGCCGCGTCCAAGCTGCAGATCATTTTTGCTGAGGAAAAGAGCCTGACCTCCAAGTTGGTACATTCCTACTTCAAAGGAAACACGCGTACGCGTTGAGGATTTCTCAAAAATCATTCCCAGCGTCTTACCAGCCAAAACAGCATGCGGCTCTCTAGCTTTCTGTTTGCGTTTAAGCTCAATCGCATAGTGAATCAAATATTCAATTTCTTCTGATGTATAATCAACTAAAGCAAGAAAATCCTTGCCCTTCAACTGGGCAGCCAGTTCTTCCTTTACAGCCATATTCATGTTATCCAACCTCTCTAAACGGAACTTTTACTAAACGCTGCTGATGGTTGATGCCTTCTGGGAGAGGACACTGCACACCACGTCTAGGGCTTGATCTAAATCTTCTTGCGGTATAGTCAAAGCGGGCACCAAACGAATAACATTCGGCCCTGCCGGAATTACGAGAACACCTTGCTTATGAATTTCGCTAATGATTTCACCTGCTGGCTGTGTACATTCGATCCCGATGAGGAGACCAATGCCGCGAATATTGCTGATAAGCGGGTTGCCTGCAAGCTTGCTCTCCAGCTTCTTCACCGTATATGCGCCTAATTCCGCAGCACGTTCTGGCAGTTTATTGGTGATAATCGTGTCAACAGCCGCATATCCTGCTGCCGTAGCTATCGGCGTTCCACCAAAGGTTGAACCGTGGCTTCCAGCGCTGAATGCTTCAGCCAAGAACGCTTTGCCTAACATTGCACCGATCGGAAACCCTCCACCAAGGCCTTTGGCCAACGTGAAAATATCCGGCTCCACCCCATAATGCTCATAGGCAAAAAGCTTACCCGTACGTCCTACGCCCGTCTGGATTTCATCCACAATCAGAAGCAAATTCTCTTGCTTGCACAGCTCTGCAATTTGTTTCACGAACTCCGGATCAGCCGGCAGTACGCCGCCTTCCCCTTGCACCATCTCCAGCATGATGGCACATGTTTGCTCATTGACGAGACTGCGGACAGCCTCGAAATCGTTATAAGGCGCATAGACGAAGCCGCCAGGAAGCGGATGAAAGCCTTCCTTTACTTTATCTTGCCCTGTAGCTGTTAATGTCGCCAGCGTGCGTCCGTGGAACGACATGTTGAACGTGATAATCTCGTACCGACCATTGTTCAAAACCTTCTGGTTATAGCGACGTGCCAGTTTAATTGCAGCCTCATTCGCTTCCGCACCAGTAGAACAGAAGAATACCGCGTCTGCACAGCTATTATCTGTGAGTAGGGTTGCCAATTTCTCCTGATTCGGAATATGGAAAAGATTGCTCACATGCCATACTTGATCGAGCTGTTCAATCAACTTCTCCTTCACCGCTTGAGGCGCGTGCCCGAGGTTCGTTACCGCGATCCCGCTCATCAAGTCGATGTATTCCTTGCCTGTATCATCCCAAAGACGGCTGCCTTCCCCCTTCACTAGCGTGATTGGATATCTTGCGTAGGTTGGAAATAGCGAGCTTTTTCCTGTTTCAGTCATGTACATTCCCTCCTTAAAGTTTGTGGTTCAACCCATGAGTTCGAACTTGTTCCAAGCTAGATAAAGACATATTGCTGCAGCTGCAAATAAAATAATAGCTGTTGTTCGATTTCTTCGCATTTTCATCCCGTAAGCAATAAAAAAGATGGCTGCCACTAATTTCGAGAAGCCTTGATAAGCTGGATGATTTGCAAAGTAAGAATCGCTAAAAATGAGTGCAAATAGCAAGGTTGTCGAAATAAGTATTTTAAACCATAGAGGCTCTCTTAGGAATTGTTTGAACATAAAAGCAATCCGCTTCATAACGGTTAACTCCATTCAAGAAGCCATTGATTTTTAACGTCTATTAACGAACAATCCGTGTGCCAATACCCGTGCCCTTCAGCACTTTGCTCAACACATTCGGCTCAGAGCCGTTCACGATGACAACCTCTTGGACCCTGCCTTGGATACAAGCAATCGCTGCTCGAACCTTCGGAATCATGCCCCCGTAGATATCACCGCTCGCGATCATTTCTTCAATCTCAGCCACACTCACAACGGGAAGTACCCGCTTCTCGCCATCCACCGTTTTCATAATGCCGGGAACGTCCGTCACTACAACCATCTGCTCCACACCAAGGTGAGAAGCAACAGCTCCTGCTGCTGTATCGGCATTAATGTTGTAACGTTGGCCGCCATCGGCGCCAAGTCCAACTGGTGCGATCACCGGAATGTAGCCCATGTTCACGATTCCTTGAATCAGCTCAGCGTTCACTTTCGTGACATCACCAACAAGGCCAACCTCGTGGCTATTCGCCACCGGCTTCGCTTCAATCAAATGTCCATCCACACCGGACAATCCAAGCGCCATTGCGCCTGTTAACTGAATTCGGCGTACGATCTCTTTGTTGATCTGGCCGGAAAGCACCATCTCCACAACGTCGAGCACCGCTTCATTCGTCACCCGTAGGCCGTTCACGAAACCAGACTCTATCCCCAGCTTCCCGAGCGTTTCCGAAATAGCAGGACCGCCGCCATGAACGATGACCGTTACAATACCCTCATCCTGAAGCTGACGCATATCTTCAAAGAAACTAATCGGTAATGCAGCCAGCGTGCTGCCGCCGCATTTCATCACAAAGCAATTGTTCTTCACTAGCTTTCGTTCCCCTTTGCTTCCTTATGTGCTAGCTAAAACCAAACCTAAGTCCGATAAGCCGCATTGATCCGCACATAATCATATGTTAAATCGCAGCCCCAGCCCGTTGCCTTGCCAGCGCCCATATGTAAATTCACATGAATTTGAATCGTGTCTGTTTTCAAATAGGCAAGCGCCGCTTCCTCGTCGAACTTCACAGGACGAGACTGCTCTAACACTGCGATATCGCCTAGGCGAATATCGACGGTGTTCACGTTCACCGGCTGTCCAGAGTAACCTACAGCTGCAATGATCCGACCCCAGTTCGCGTCCGCGCCATAAACAGCGGATTTGACCAAGCTCGAGCCGATGATCGACTTCACGATCTTGCGTGCCGCATCGTCGCTCTCCGCGCCGACTACCGTCGTCTCGATCAGCTTCGTTGCGCCTTCGCCGTCGCGCGCAATCGCCTTGGCGAGGTACTCGCCAACGTACTGGAATCCTGCCGCGAACGCTTCCCAATCCGGATGCTCCGGATTCAAAGCTTCGCCACCGGCCAGCCCACTTGCCATCGCCACGACCATGTCGTTGGTGCTAGTATCCCCGTCAACGGTGATCATGTTGAACGTAGTATCCGTAATCCTGCTCAGCAGCAGCTGCAGGTATTCGCTCTCAATCGGCGCGTCGGTTGTCATGAAACCGAGCATCGTCGCCATGTTCGGGTGAATCATCCCCGAACCCTTCGCCGCACCGGCAATGTGAACCTCCTTGCCGCCAACGACAACACGGACGCACGTCATCTTCTGCGTGAGATCCGTGGTCAGGATCGCTTGGCAGAAGTCGTTTCCGCCTTCTGCCTTCACTTTAAGCGGCAGCTGCTCGATGCCGCTCAGCACTTTCCCCATCGGCAATAACTCGCCGATGACACCCGTGCTCGTCACGCCGACGTGGTGCTCCGCCACGCCTAGCGCCTTCGCACTAGCAGCGCGCATCGCGTACGCGTCGTCCTCGCCCTGCTGGCCGGTACACGCATTCGCGTTGCCGCTGTTGACGATCATCGCCTGCAGCTTGCCGCCTTGGGCGATGCTCTCCTGCGTCACGCGCAGCGGTGCCGCTTGGAATGCGTTCAGCGTGTAAACGCCCGCCGCTGCCGCCGGTACATCACAGACGATTGCGCCTAGATCATAGCGCTCCGTCTTCTTTAATCCACAGTGCAGACCACCTGCACGAAAGCCTTTCGGCGTCGTTACTGTGCCCTCTGGCACGACAGTAAAGCTCACTAGATCTAGCATGTTCGTCCTTCACCTGTCCTCATCTTCTCGTTATGGATACACCGGTGCGAACAACAGCCCTGTCGTTTCGTCCCAGCCTTGCATCATATTCAAATTCTGAATGGCCTGACCTGCAGCGCCTTTAACCACATTGTCGATGACAGAAACGATGGTCACACGCCCCGTGCGCTCATCCACCGCAAAGCCGATGTCGCAGTAGTTTGAGCCGAACACTTCCTTCGTAGAAGGGAGCTTACCGTTTTGACGAATCCGTACAAATCTCCGACCTTCATAATACTGGCGGTACAATTCGATGAATTCCTCGGCGGTGTGTTCACCTTGTATAGTTGCATACATGGTAGCCATAATTCCGCGCGTCATAGGAACAAGATGTGTCGTGAACGTCGTAACAACCGGTTTACCTGCAACACGGCTGAGCGCCTGCTCGATTTCCGGAATATGCTGATGCTTATTCACTTTATAGGCTGTTAAATTCTCATTCACTTCCGCGTAGTGCACGCCCAGATTAACCCCACGACCCGCGCCGGACACGCCAGATTTGGCATCAATAATAATCGTAGATGGATCGATCCAACCCGCTTTGACTGCAGGAATCAGACCAAGCAGCGTCGCTGTCGGATAGCAGCCTGGGTTAGCGATTAAATCACTGCCTTTCACTTCATCCCCGAACACCTCAGACAAACCATAAATCGATTGCGCCAATGTTTCCTCAGAAGCCGCTGGCTTTTTATACCATTTTTCATAGTCAGCACTAGATTTCAATCTTAAATCCCCAGAAATATCAATAACCTTCAGGCCAGCTGCCAGAAGCTTTGGTGAAAGTTCTGCACTCACACCAGCTGGTGTCGCCAAAAACACAACGTCTGCTTTACCCGCAATCAAGTCAACATCAAGCACATCTAGAATATCCACAACCACTTCCTGCAAGTGTGGAAAATGCTCCGCGATCGGCGCTCCTGCATTAGAAGTCGAAATGACCGAAGTGATCTGTACCAAAGGATGCGCCTGCAACAGACGAATCAACTCCGCACCACCATAACCCGTGGCTCCAATAATAGCCGCCCTAACTCCATGACTCATTCGAATTTCCCTCCCGATGTTCCGAAAATATATGTATTATTATACAGTCGTATACATAATAATTCAATGAATTTTTTTATGCGGATTTTGACAATTTAATTGTGCCTATGCAAGGAATTTCAAGGCTTTTTTGCATTGAAATCGACAAACCTTTTATTCTTTGAGTTCCTACCTTCCGACAAGAAGTATACATAATATGCATCGTTTAAACGCAACATGTGCATAAAAACATCTTTTTCTCATCGATACCCATTTGCTTAACAAATCAATTATCCCAAATTATACGGCATACAGGCAAATCTTGTATGTGATTATTTCAAATTATTCAAGAAGTGTGGGTAAGTAGTATGGTTATCCACAGATTATGCACACTTTATCCACAAGCGACTCTTCTCCCAACAAAGTTATGCACAAAAAGACGCACCTTAAGTGCGCCAATCTATCACAAAGCTTCTCGCTATGCATGTCGTTTGAAACCTTCCCCTAGTACCTCATTCGTTTCGCTCAAAATGACAAAAGCCTGCGGATCCACCGACTGGACTAGTGTTTTCAATCGACTTACTTCATTTTGTTTCACAACGACCATTAAGACCGTTCGCGATTCGCCCGTAAATCCTCCAGACCCACTAAGCTCCGTAAGTCCACGGTCCAAATCGTATAAAATCGCCTTGCGTATGGCTTCTGTATGATCGGAAATAATGAAGGCCACTTTGGCATAGTTGAAGCCGAGTTGAACGATATCGATCGTTTTCGTGGTGACAAATAACCCAATTAACCCGTACAGCGCATTTTCCGGTGTGAAAACAAGCGCAGAGCTTAGAATGACCAGGCCATCAAAAATCGCTACCGAGAATCCTAGACTTAAGCCTGTGTATTTATGCAGCATTTGCGCGGCCAGCCCAAGTCCCCCAGTGGAACCGCGTCCTCGAAAGACGATTCCGAGTCCAAGTCCAACACCAATGCCTCCATAGACAGACGCAAGCAAAGGATTTTGCGTAGGCACCCCTAAATGGCTCGTTACGAGTACGCACAGCGGAAATATGACCGACCCGACTGCTGCCTTAACCCCGAATTGTCCACCTAGCAGCCATAAGGCTAATAAGAAAATCGGTATATTCAGGGCCCACTGCGTAATCGCCGGGTTCAAACCCGTCAAATGCTGAACAATCGTAGAAATACCCGAAACCCCACCAGTAGCAATTTGATTAGGGTTCAAAAAACAGTTAAAACTAGCCGCCATAATCAGCGAGCCGATCAACATCAATATATACTCAAATACGGTATGTGCTGGACTTCCTATCCGTATTCGCGGTTCTTTTCTGGGCACGAACGGCCCTCCTCTCGGTACCAATTAAACAGGCCCATAACTACAACAGGGGTGCACTCATATTTTTACCATAAAATATTTCGTCCATTTCCCACTTTACACTTTCTGTAATGTCCTTCTGTTCCGCTTCGCTCAGCTTGTCTTTCGTATAACCGAACAAATAATTGTTTAAATCGAATTTCTTCAGCTTACATTTTGTATGAAAAATGTTCTCCTGATAAACGTTCACATCGATCATATCGTACATGCTTTTGATTTCCTCAGGAATGTAGTTCTGAATCGAACTAATATCATGATCAATAAACAGCTTATGCCCGTTTATATCCCGAGTGAAGCCCCGAACCCGATAATCCATCGTCATAATATCCGTATCGAAGGAATGGATTAAGTAATTCAGTGCCTTTAGCGGCGAAATTTCCCCACATGTGGATACATCAATATCCGCCCTAAACGTACTGATCCCTTCATCCGGGTGATATTCTGGATAGGTATGAACCGTGATATGGCTGGTGTTCAGGTGCATAAGCACCGTCTCCGGTAAGGGCCCGGGGGATTCCTCAAATGAAGCTTCTGGAGCGCCCTCCACAGGACCTTCAGAAACCAACATCGTTACGCTTGCCCCTTGCGGATCATAATCCTGCTTGGCCACATTGAGCACATGAGCACCGATAATATCCGCTACCGCTTTGAGAATTTTGGTTAGCCGCGCAGCATTGTACTGTTCGTCAATATATTCTATGTAGGCTTCGCGCTCTTCTTTGGTTCTGGTGTAGCAGATATCGTACATATTGAAGCTCAATGATTTCGTAAGGTTGTTAAAGCCGTGCAGTGTAATGCGCTGCTCCGTAGTAAGTGTCATGTTTCTTCTTCCTCCTTGTTGTTCCATCCCTACTATTTCCTTACCCAGATCTTGAATGACATTAAACTTGAAAAAATCCTACACCTTTCAGATGTAGGATAAACGTCTATTGCTCCATATATGCGTCTTGCGTTTAGTAATGGTTCGGTGTACCAAGCTCTTCCAGCACACAGCTCCTATGCACGGTTCTACTCCGGCTTCCGAATCTGATGACGCAGGTAAGCATCGATGAACATATTGAGATCTCCATCCATCACTGCGCCAATATTACCTGTTTCCGCTGAAGTCCTGTGATCTTTGACCATGCTATAAGGATGAAACACATAAGAACGAATCTGGCTGCCCCAGGCAATGTCAGACTGCTCACCGCGAATCTCTGCGAGATGCTTCAGCTGCTCTTCGATCTTCCGCTCGTAGAGCTTAGACCTAAGCATCTTCATCGCTTTCTCGCGGTTCTTGATCTGCGAGCGTTCTTGCTGACAGCTCACCACGACACCCGTTGGTATGTGCGTAATCCGCACAGCCGAATCCGTGGTGTTGATGTGTTGACCGCCGGCACCGCTGGCGCGGTATGTGTCGATTTTGAGATCCTCGGAGCGGATCTCTCCCACGTCCGTGTCGTCCTCGATCTCGGGCATGACGTCACACGACGCAAACGAGGTGTGACGACGACCGGAGGCGTCGAACGGCGAGATCCGGACGAGCCGATGCACGCCCTTCTCTGCCTTCAAATAGCCGTAGGCGTTGAAGCCTGTGATCTGCAGCGTGACACTCTTCACGCCGGCTTCGTCGCCGGGCAAATAGTCGAGTACCTCGACTTTGTAGCCCCGCTTCTCCGCCCAGCGGCGGTACATGCGCAGCAGCATCTCCGCCCAGTCCTGCGACTCGGTGCCGCCAGCTCCCGGATGCAGCTCAAGGATCGCATTCAGCCGGTCATACGGCTGATTGAGCAGTAAGCCAAGCTCGAAGGATTCGAGCTTCTTCTTCAAGCCATCGATGCCTGCTTCAATGTCTTTCGCTAAGCCTGCATCGCTCTCCTCTTCCTCGAGCTCGACCATGACCTGCAGGTCGTCGAACTCGTTCGAGAAGCCTTGGAACTGATCGACAACACTTTTGATGGCGTTGAGATCCGCTATGGTCTTCTGGGCACGATCGTTATCGTCCCAGAAGTCCGGCGCCCCCATTTTTTCCTCAAAATCCCCGATCGCTTCAAGCTTATGATCTAAGTCAAAGAGACCCCCGTAATTCGGTTAGTCGCTTTGCTGTCTCTCTTAAATCCTGTTTTACTTCTGGTTCCAGCATGTCTTACACCTCGTTTATTCTCTTGTGCCTAGGTTATACAGATCATGGTAGCAAGCTAGCATCTTTAGCTGCCTTGTCCGTGGCACTGCTTGAATTTCTTCCCGCTGCCGCATGGGCATGGGTCGTTACGTCCAATACGCTGCTCATCGCCGCGCACGAGCGGTTTCTTCCCGCCAGCTTCGTTCTTTGTATCCACCGCTTGACCTTCGGCTACCGCTTGACGCTCCAGATTGCTTTGTACGTGAGCCTTCATGATGTACATCGCGACTTCTTCGCGGATATTATCGATCATCTCTTGGAACATCTCGAAGCCTTCGAATTGATACTCGCGCAGCGGATCCGTCCCGCCGTAAGCACGAAGATGAATACCTTGACGAAGTTGATCCATCGCATCGATGTGATCCATCCATTTGCTATCTACCGCACGAAGAGCAACGACCTTTTCGAATTCGCGCATGAATTCTTCACCGATCTCCGCTTCACGCTCATCATAACGTTTGCTAACGAGATCTTTGATGTAGTCAATAATCTCTTCTTGTTCTTTGCCCCAAATATTTTGATCCGTAATCTGGCCTTCTTCAGTTAAGAAGTTGTTGTTCACGAAGTTAGCCACTTCCTGAAGCTCCCACTCCTCCGGAATTTGTTCCTCCGGACAGTGCGCTTTCACGATGCGTTCGATAACCGCGTTGATCATACCCTCGATGACTTCACGAATATTTTCGGACTCCAGCAGCTCACGGCGCTGTTTATATATAATTTCCCGTTGTTGATTCATCACATCGTCATACTGAAGAACGACTTTACGAACGTCGAAGTTGTTACCCTCAACGCGTTTTTGGGCCGATTCGACTGCACGCGAGATCAATTTACTTTCGATCGGTTGATCTTCTTCCATACCGAGGCGGTCCATCATCGCCATGATATTATCCGCACCGAAACGTTTCATCAATTCGTCCTCAAGTGAGAGATAGAACTGTGAAGAACCAGGGTCACCTTGACGGCCTGCGCGTCCACGCAGCTGATTATCGATCCGTCTGCTTTCATGACGTTCTGTACCTATGATATGCAGCCCGCCTGCATCATGTACGCCTTCACCGAGCACAATGTCCGTACCGCGGCCTGCCATGTTCGTTGCAATCGTTACAGAGCCTGGTTGACCTGCGCGTGCTACGATTTCAGCTTCTTCTGCATGATACTTCGCATTCAGTACTTTGTGCTGAACGCCTTTCTTTTTGAGCATCTCCGATAATTTCTCAGAGTTCTCAATAGACACCGTACCTACAAGTACCGGTTGGTTCAGCTTATGACGCTCTACGATTTGCTCAACAACCGCTCTGAATTTACCCATCTCTGACTTGTAAACAACATCCGGCATATCCTTACGGATCATCGGACGGTTCGTCGGAACAATGATAACTTCAAGACCGTAAATTTTCTTGAGCTCTTCCTCTTCCGTTTTCGCTGTTCCTGTCATACCCGCCAGTTTGCGGTACATCCGGAAATAGTTCTGGAATGTAATTGTCGCCAGCGTCATGCTCTCATTCTGAACTTGCAGCTGCTCTTTGGCCTCAATGGCTTGGTGCAGCCCATCACTATAACGACGGCCTGTCATAATACGGCCCGTGAATTCATCAACAATCATGACTTCGTCTTCTTGTACCACATAATCCACATCGCGTTTCATAATGAAACGAGCCTTGAGCCCCTGAGTCACGTGATGGTTAATATTCACATTCTGATGATCGAATAAGTTCTCAATGCCGAATGCCCGCTCCGCCTTAGCTACCCCTTCTTCAGTAAGAGCCACGGAACGCACTTTAATATCGATCGTGTAATCCTCTTCTTCTTTCAACGTAGAAACAAAACGGTCAGCCGCGTAGTACAAGTCTGTCGACTTAGCTGCTTGTCCCGAAATAATCAACGGCGTTCTTGCTTCATCGACCAAAATGGAGTCAACTTCATCGATAACCGCAAAATAAAGCGGACGCTGAACCATTTGCTCTTTGTAAAGCACCATGTTATCACGCAGATAGTCGAAACCGTATTCGTTATTCGTTCCATAGGTAATATCACAAGCATAAGCCGCTTGCTTTTCCTCATGAGAAAGATCATGTAGATTAACCCCAACCGTCAAGCCGAGGAACTCGTAGATCTGACCCATTTCCGCGCTATCACGCTGTGCCAAATAATCATTGACTGTAACAACGTGTACCCCTCTGCCAAGCAAAGCATTCAAATAGACAGGGAGTGTTCCAACGAGCGTTTTCCCTTCCCCTGTTCTCATCTCCGCGATACGGCCTTCGTGAAGCACCATACCCCCGATGAGCTGAACGTCGTAATGACGTTTACCTAGTACACGCAAACCTGCTTCTCTAACAACAGCAAAAGCTTCCGGTAAAAGATCATCCAGTTCTTCACCTTTTTCCAGGCGGTTTCTGAACTCAGTTGTCTTGCCTTTCAATTCCTCATCGGACAGCGGCTTAATGCTAGCTTCTAGGTCGTTGATATAATCAACGGCCTTGAGCATCCGTTTAATTTCCCGTTCATTGGAATCACCAAAAATTTTCTTCACTAGTCCTAGCATCGGTGAACCCCTTTCCCTTGCATTCGTATCCTTAAATTGTACCACTTTTGACGGTCTTGCCGCAACAAATGACCATTCCTACATCTGTATAAACCTTCCACAACATGTGAAAAGAGCACGTTTTTACTTAATTTCTATAGTATTGAATCGATATCCCGATTGCATGCATGAGAAAAAGCTTAATTCGACAGAATCGAATCAAGCTCATTTTTTTGTTATAGGGATGTCTCGAGTTGCTCCGCTTTCTTATTAAACAGCCGGCTCAATCAGACCATACTTGCCGTCATCACGTTTGTAAACTACATTGACTTGATCCGTATCCATGTTTGAAAAAACGAAGAAATTATGGCCTACCATGTTCATTTGTAGAATCGCTTCTTCCACATCCATCGGCTTCAAATCGAAGCGCTTGTTGCGGACCAGTTCAAAGTCATCTTCCTCTTCTAGATAAGTAACAGGTGATGTTTCCACTTTAAATAAATCACGCTTGCCGCCTTCTTGGCGAATTTTCCGGTTTGTTCTTGTCTTATGCTTGCGAATCTGGCGCTCCAACTTGTCTACAACCAAATCGATCGATGCATACATATCATTGTTGCGTTCTTCAGCTCTCAGCAGCACGCCTGTTAGGGGAATGCCTACCTCAATAGCTTGTAAACCTTTAACCACGCTAAGCTTTACTTGTACATCTGATGTAAGGGGAGCTTCAAAATACCTCTCTAGTCTGTTCAATTTCTTGTCGACATAGTCCCTGAGGGCTTCAGTTACTTCAAGGTGTTCTCCGCGAATGCTAATTTCCATGTTCAACATCTCCCTTCCTGCTTACATTATACTACATTCCACCCCCATCTTCATAATTCCTTTAAATTCCGTGCTATCCATTATGCAAAAAAACACCCCAGGATTATTCCCCAGGGTGCTAATTAGTTCAGTAGATGTATTCAAGCGGCACATTCGTACCGGAAGCTTATATTCTGCTTACATTAGCGGCTTGCGGTCCACGTGCACCTTCTACGATGTCAAACTCTACAGCCTGACCTTCGTCTAACGTTTTGAAGCCTTCTGATTGAATCGCAGAGAAATGCACGAATACATCCCCGCCATCTTCACGCTCAATGAAACCATAACCTTTTTCTGCATTAAACCATTTCACTTTACCTTGCATAACGTACACATTCCTTTCGTTTTAAAAAGTAATAAAATGTAAGCCCTTACTTTTCGACTATATCACCAGCCCGCTTGACCTGTCAATTTCTAACTTACCATTTGATGAAATATTTTGAAAATTCGGGTATATACAAGCCGTGGATAAGTGCAGAATTTGTAAAAACTTGTCGTATCGGGCTTCTTTACATTTTATCAACAAAGTTATGCACATAATTGTGCACATTATCCACAGGTTGTGGGGAGAGAAATTTGGATAACTCGGGTTCATTGTGGTTGATTTATGCACAAATGGGTTTTGCCGTGATTGCTTGTCCACAGGTTATAGTAGAAGTTTAGACAAACTGGCGAATAGAAAAAACCTCTTGCCGCGGCAAAAGGTTCGTGTGTATTTGTTTATTTTTTTCGGTCGAAAAAAAGGCTCTCGCCGTCATAGTTGTTGTCATAAGCATTCCGCTGAGTCTTACCTGTGTCCAGCTTGGCCAATTGCGAGCTAGCTTCATCACGAAATTGTTCCATCTTCCTCAGGAAGATAGGATCCAAGCTTACTACAGCTTGAATACGGTCCTTGAAGCTTGCTTTCTGTAGGGCAGATGGTGTTATGGCTAAAAGAGCCTCCATAATCTCGCCACGCTGCTCCATATACTCTCCAAGACGTTCTGCATCCATCGTAATAAGCTTCGCTAATCCCTGCTGTGTAAGCTGTTCCAGCTCAGTAACTAGCTTATCCATGCATAGCTCCAGCAGGTGTTGAACTTGCTGAGCTTCCATTAGCTTGCTTAGCCGCTTGCATCCACGTTTCTTTCAACTGAACAAGATAACCCAGCACCTCTTCAGCAGGCTCAACCGATTTCTTCATATTTGCTTCAATTAGACGGTGTGTAAAGTACTCGTACAACCTCAACAAATCGCCGGCAATAGGAGCGTTACGATCAATCGTAATGGAAAACTCGCTAATAATGTCCTGTACCTTGACTAGGTTAGTGTTAGCGTCTTGGTAGTTGGATGTTTTCAAAGCCTCAATACCCGCACGGCAAAAACGAATAGCTCCATCACAAAGCATAATTAGCAGCTGTGCTGGGCTTGCTGTTTGAACAGTGCTCTCCAAGTATTTATTACGTTGGGCTTGAATCATTGATATTTCCCCCTAGTTTAAAGTAGGACCTTACTAGCCCATTTGTTGTGTTAGCTGTGCGCTTTGTTGTTGTAGTTGATTTATATACTTTTCCATAGCCGTGAATTGATTGTAGTAACGAGTTTGAAGAGCGTCTAATTTGGTAGTCAAATTATCAACTCGTTTATCTATTTCTTTTGTAGTTTTACCTAATGTATAGGAAGTGTCAACACTTGCGGTAATTCCGGCCTTAGTAGTTATTTTACTAATAATGGAAGAAGCGAGATTATTAAGGCGTGTAGCTATACCATCCCCACCAGTTACATCTTTAAGTTTATCATCTGCTACAAAAAGAGCCATAACTTGATCAGGCTTCTCCGCAATAGCCTTCTTTAATTTGGCATCGTCGATATAAATTTTCCCATTTTCCAAGTAGCTTCCAGAAATCGCTCCACCAATCGTAACACTGCTAGATATACCAATATCTGTAAGACTTTTAGCATCACCTGTAGGTAAACCACTAACAGGACTTGAGAAAGAACTTCTTAAACCTGAGATTGCTTGTTTCAAGATGTCATCACTGCGTAGCATACCACTTTTTGCTTTAGCTTCCCACGCGGTAATTTGATCATCCTTTAAATCTTTACGTTGATCATCCGTTAACGGTTGATAATCCCTATATTTTTTTTCGGTGACCTTTGTATTTATTGTGTCAATGAGCTCATTGTATTTATCAATAAAGTTTTTGATATTATTGTAAACAGCATCTGTATCGCCACTAACATTAACATCGATAGCTGCACTTGTTACTTTCTTTGCCGTGAAATTTAATCCGTTAATCGTGAATGAGTTCGTGTCGTATTTAGCAGCAGCGCCATTAAACAGCACTTCGGCTTGATCCCCCGTTTTTCCGACTTTCGTATAAATTTGTCCCGTCACAGGAGCACCTAAGGCAAGTTGAGGAATGACATTCGCTGGATTATTTGCTTCATCGCTGAGTACAACTTTATTGGCTGCAGAATCATCAGGGTTGGCAAATACAAGATGATGCGCGCTATCTAAATAAGCAGACACACCTAGTTTACCAATTGCAGAGCTATTAATTGCATCGACTAGTTTTCCAATTGTTGTTGTTTTATCAATGCTGAAATCAGCTGTTGTCGACCCAACTTTGACCCTTAAGGTTTTTGTTGTTGATAGGTTTTGATCGATCAAGGTTGTTAATGGAACTGCAAGGTTCGGAGCTGGAGTGACTAGTTGACTTGGCACATTAGCCGCAACATCATTTTGATCTGATAGTGTAACCGTAGGATCTGAGAATTTCAAGTTATTATTGCTGTCCAAACTTGTCGTAACGCCAGCTGTACCAATGGCCGACTTATTAATGTCTGAAATTAATTTGTCATAAGTGGTGTCCTTATCAACGGTAAAATCAGCAGTCGTACCTCCAAAGTGAACTCGCACTGTTTTACTCGTTTTCAAAGTGCTGTCTATTACTAACGATCCTGCAAAATTGTTCGTACCCGTAGTTGTCGATGCAGTTGTAGAACCAGGCGTACTTCCCGCAATTTTCAGAACTGAGGCCAGAGGATCGGCGATAGGAGTAGCCCCCCCAACACTTTTCATGCTGAGATTAACTTGTCCAGCCAAGCCAGTTGAAGATGAGGTAAAAAAAAGCTTATCAATAGAAGAATCATAGCTTAAATTTACACCTGTAATACTTGAACTGCCATTAATAGATGCTATGATACTGCCTAACGTATCGGTAGGTTTTACTTCGATGGTCTTCGTACCTTTTGATCCACCAACGGTTAGGGTCGTAGTGTCTGTCAGTCCAAGATCCGATAAAGGTGTAGCCGTCCCCTTGGTTGTTGCAGTCAGTAGGCCCGATGTAACAGCCCCAGCTGTCGCCAACTTATCGACCTTTAACGTATAATTACCTGGAGTAGCAGTAGCTGTTCCAGTAACGCTAACACTAGTATCATCAACTGAAGTTGCTTTCTTCGATTGATACGCGGATTGAAGTTTCATATTAAAAGCTAAATCACGAAAGCTCATAATTTTAGTATTAATGGAGCGGTAATCATCTCGCTGCCACTCTAGTGATTGTTTCTGCTGCTTCAGCTTATCCTGTGGCATTCTAGCTGCTTTCATAAGCTTACTTACTGTGTCATCAATATCAATACCTGTATTAGAGAACCCATTTAAACGAGTTACCATTGTTATAAGTCACCGCCTTCGATTTATCTTTTCTCGTCAACAAGGATACCTGCCATTTGCCAAAGCTTTGCTACGAAATCTAAACTCTTTTCCGGTGGAATCTCACGTATAATTTCACCCGTATCTTTATCTAAAACTTTTACTGAAATCAGTTTTGTTTTTTGATGTATCGAAAACTCAAGCGATGTTGTTCTACCTTGAATAGCTTTAATAGCGTGTTCAATAGCCTTTACTACCTGTGCATCACTAATTGTAACATTTTCACCTTGCAATTCTGCCTGTCTGAGTTCCGATGTATTCGTAATGCTGGATGCAATGAATGCTGCTGCATTATTCGTGCCGATCTCATCCACTTTGTGAACCTTTACAGGCTCTTGAGCAGGCCTGCTGTCTCCCCCAGAATTACCTAATCCACTTATTGGGTAGTTCATGCTCATAGAACAAACCTCCATCCGAAGATATACATATATCTTTTATATCGGATAGAGGATCTTTAGTTGTTATAGATTTAATTATTTATTTATTAATTTTCAGCTAATGTTAGTATGACCTTCCTGTATTCTTTTGCTGATTGATTAAAATGTTACTTCAACATATTTCTTTCCTTCTACTCAATTGCACACACACGTCAGAATTACTTTTGAACTTTTTCAATTCCGTTCATTACACTGACAAACAAAAATATGTCCTTCAAAGAGCATACTGCTGCACATCATGCAGATGTGAATTGTAATATATTTTCATTTTCCTTTAGTTACTAACCAAAAAAAAGATCCTAGGTAGTCTAGGATCTCCATGTAATTCTTTAATATTAACGAAGCAATTGAAGAACGCCTTGTGGTTGTTGGTTTGCTTGTGCCAACATAGCTTGTGCAGCTTGGGAAAGAATGTTGTTTTTTGTGAAATCCATCATTTCTTTAGCCATATCCACGTCACGAATACGGGATTCAGCTGCAGTCAGGTTTTCGGAAGCTGTTTGCAAGTTGTTGATTGTATGCTCTAAACGGTTTTGAACAGCACCCATTTTGGAACGTTGCGAAGATACACTTTTGATTGCAGTATCAAGCTGTGTCAAAGCATTAGAAGCTGTAGATGCGGAAGTAATATCTACTCCAGCAATACCAAGCGCTGCAGAACGCATGTCACCGATTCCAAATTGAAGAGTTTGTCCTTTATTAGCACCAATTTGGAATGTCACTCCACCATTACCGGAAGCATCCGTTTGTGCAGCACTAATTCCAAGGTCTTTAGCCGTTGTTTTTCCTTGAAGATCAGATACGTTTACTGGACCCGTCTCACTAATGATTTCCAAACGACCGTCTTTAGTCGCATTTACTTTAACGTTAGAGATAAAGCCTGGATCATTAATTGATGCTGCACCTGCTGCTGTATTCGCAGCAGCAATTCCTACATTAAGGGCAGCTTCGAGGGAAGTTGCAACAGCAGACATTGCAGTTGTTCCACCAGTAGCTACAACACCTGTTGCTTGCATAGTAACACCGTTAATTTCAAAATTGAATTTATCACCCGCAACAACACTACCTGAGTTATAAATGTTTGTACCCGCAACAGCACCAGTACCCGCAGCACCTAAGGATGTACCAACTATTGAAGCTGCAGCAGACGTCTTAATTATAGAATCCGTACCGGCACTTCCACTCTCAAGAACAAGACTACCACCAGTTACATATCCGTTAATGTGAGCTACACTTTTACCGGAAGCGTCAATCGCATCATTGATTTTTTGAACAATAAGATCCTTAGCTTTATTTGAAGCCGTAGCAGTGGCACCAGCTCCAGTACCGCCTGTAATAATGTTTTGCTCATCGGTTGTTAGGTTCTGCCAGTTAACATCGATGTCATTACCATCAATATTCAATGTTTCCTTCGTAAAATCAGCTGCGGCCAAAGTAGTTGCAGCCATAGTCCCAGTTGCAGTTACAGATGCACTTGTAAGTTTAGAAACTTGTGATCCTGTAGTTGTGTTTTGACCAACACCTGCTCCGGATGCTGATTTCAATGCACCGTTTAGTAGTTTCTGAGTATTGAACTCTGTTGTATTACCGATACGGTCTATTTCGCCTTTCAGTTGCTTAACTTCTTCGTTAAGAGCTGCACGGTCGTCAGTAGTGTTCGTTCCGTTAGCGGATTGATCAGCCAATTCGCGCATACGTTGAAGGATGGAGTGAGTTTCGTTCAGTGCACCCTCAGCTGTTTGAATTAAGGAGATACCATCTTGAGCATTCTTAGCAGCCATATCCAAACCGCGTACTTGTGCTCTCATTTTCTCAGAGATTGCTAGACCTGCTGCGTCATCGCCAGCACGGTTGATGCGAAGACCGGAAGACAATTTCTCAAGGGATTTGCTTGCTGCTGCTGTGTTACCCGTCAATTGACGGTGAGTGTTCGCTGCTGCGATATTGTGATTAATTCTCATTTGTTTTCTTCCTCCTGAAGGTTCGTTTGATCCACATCCATGTGGATTTATTTTTAGGTTACAAGCGGGTCGGCCGCCCTGCTTGTAGACCCATTGATATATATATCGTCGGGGTCATTCCGAAAGTTTATAGCTAGAATAAAAAAAATGTCGACCTGTGGCCGACATTTCGTTTTATTTGGATCTGTTGATTAGTTTACTTAGGTTAAGAGGACTAATTTTGTTAGCTGTAGCTTCTTTATTAGACTCCTGGATTTGTTGATAGATTTCTTTTCGAAACACTTCGACATGTTTAGGAGCACGAATACCGACACGAATCGTATCTCCTTCACTACCTAGTATGACTATCTCAATGTTATCTCCGATCATAATAGACTCGCCTTTTTTCCTAGCTAATACGAGCATATCCTCACCCCTCTACTTGTGTTGGTTCATTAGCCTCTTCACTAACTTCACTCAACACAATTTCATGCTTGATGTTATACTCAGAGTCATGCAGAATAATTTGTTTGGCTAACTTTGTCTTTACATTCCAAATAATCGGTGCCAGTAGATTTAGGGTGATTTTCGTGAAATCATCATTCATTGTAACTACAGACCACACCAGTACATCGCCTGGCTGCTCGATCTTCAGCTCTTCCTGCACGGTTTCAGGAAGACTAATATCGTAGTCTTTAAAGAAGAGAAATGGATCTGTCACAAGAAAAGAAAGACCACCTTCCTGCACAGACTGAATGTATGAAAAAGGAGCGCTATCTGCAGGCTGAACCAAAGTAAACTGAGTTAGCTCTTCGAATCCTGGAACTCCTTGTGCGAAAGTGAATACTTCCGTTTCTTGGACCTCTAGTTCGCCGAAAAATAGGGTCGAAATATTCATGTATCTTAGCTCCTTCAGTTTGTAAGATTTAAATAAAAAAAGCCATAGAAATCATCTATAGCTTGATTATAACGCTTTATGTTTTGAAATCAATTTGTGGCACTGTAATATCTATTTTCGGGTACTGTCGCATATAAATATCAAGTTTTCCTCGATTATAATCAATCTCCGGCTTGTTAACTTGTGCGTTAACATTTACTTTACCGTCCGTAACGTTGATTTCGGCTTTATGAGCTGTATACGTAATATCTACGTTGTCGTATGCAGCTTCACCATAGTAATCGAACTGGGGACGGCTAATGCTTAGATCTTTTGCAATTTCGGCAATAGCATTTCCGCCTAAGTGAATTGCAGCCATTCGGTTCCCATCCTCAACCCGGCGGGCAATTCCCTGCATAGCAATTTCGTGGCATTGAGAGTATATACGACTCAACGCAGTAAGGATTGGCCCTTGACCCAAGGCGTCCCAAGCACGGCTCTGGTCAATTTCAAGTTCTCCACGAGGCTGACGGATATCCTGTTTAGGCCGGTCCACTTGCATTTCATAGGTAGCTCGCGGCTGTCTGATATCCTGCTTGCCAAGATCTGCGTCTATCCCAATGAGGGCCGGTTGCTGGCTTATTTGTATATGAGGAATACTAGGCATAACAACCGCCTCCTAATCGGAATAATTAACGCAGGAAATCTACTAATGTAGGTACAATAACTTTAGATCCTGCCGATAGCGACGCTTGGTACACATTCTCTTCCATTTTAAGGTTCGTAATGACTAAAGACATATCGGCGTCTTCCGTTTTGGACTGCAGGCTTTGCAAGTTAATACCGATGTCTTTCAAACGGTCCTCAGCAAGCTGTACACGGTTGGTCTTGGCACCGATATCTGCTCTCGCACCTAAAACTCCGCTCATCCGTTGATCCATGAGTTCAATTGATTTTTGGATGCCCGTTGTATTACCTGCAGCAAGTGAAGTTGATAAATCTTTTAAGATCTGAAAAGCATTATTCTGCATACCAGAGCCACCAAAAACCTGCTCCGCCGTTTTATTCATCGCAATCTGCACACCGGCGCCAATCTCAAACTTGATCTCACCATTATCGGTCACAGCGTTAGCTGCATTATCTGGATCAGGAAATGGAGCCTTATCGGTAATTTGTCCATTAAAAACAAACTTGCCATTAAACTGACTATTCCCAATATTCGTTAATTGATTATATAACTGGTCAATCTCTGTTTTCATCGCATTCAAGGATTCTTCCGAGTTTGTTCCATTAGCCGCTCCTACAGCAAGTTCACGCGCTCTCTGCATAACACTGCCCGTCTGATCCAACATCGTATCCGTATAATCAAGAAAAGATACCGTAGCATCTACGTTTCTTTGAAACTGATCGTTTGTATCCAGTTCACTTCGGTAACGCATTGAAAAGCTAATTCCTACCGGATCATCCGATGGTTTATTAATTCGACGCCCTGTCGAAAGCTGATCCTGCAGCTTATCCATGCGAGATAGATTCCCGTTCAAATTGCGCAGCAATTGCGTATTAAGCATCCCTTGCGTAACGCGTAGTGCCATTGCAATCTCACCCCATATCTAAAGTATGTCTAGCAATTATCTGCCTACCGTACCCATTGAATTAATAACTTTATCGAGCATTTCATCGAATGTTGTTAAAGACCGAGCAGCTGCATTGTATGCATGCTGGTATTTAATCATATCGGCCATCTCTTCATCGAGGGAGACACCACTGACTGATTGACGTCTAGCATCGACCTGATCCACGAGGATCTTTTGGTTCGTTACTTGCCGCTGTGCTTCTTGTGTTTGAACCCCGATTTCAGATACAACCGCACGAAGGAACTCATCGAATGTACCGCCATTGAGGATGATTTTCGTAACACCGGAACCATCGAAATTGAACTTGGTATTCTTTATGCCCGCGAGTTTCAGAGCTTGTTCGTTGTTTCCTTTGACAACTCGTTCCACACCACTAGCATCTATATATGTTCTTGCGGAAGCGGCGATCCGCTCCACATTATCTGTAATGTTCGTACTTACCTTCACTGTTTCCGCAGCCGTATTAAAATCTGTAATAGGCACGAAGAAATCCCCACCTTTTGTCGGTGGATCTTGCAGTGTATAACCTTGTTTATGCATGTCATTAACAGCCGTTACAATCGTCGATACCATCGAGTTCAATTGGTTCTTGTATTCCGTTACATAACGATCATTAGATAACATCAGACCATATAACTCACCACTATTCAAATCAGTCGGATAAGCAGAGCTTGCTGTAGCGTCTGTGAAATCCGTGGCAGTATCAGCAACAACTAAATCTTGGTTCCCCATCTTCACGTGGTAACCACCAGATTCCTCTTGTACAGAGACATTGATGACTTTGGACAATTCATCGACAAGCAGATCCCGTTGATCCCGAAGATCATTCGCATTATTACCAAGACCTTCAACGCGGAAAATCTCATTGTTAAGTCCAGCAATTTGCTTCAAAGTCGTATTCACTTGCGTCACTTTAACCGTGACATTATCATTCAAATCGGCCCCTAGGTCCTTGAGCTGCTTCGCTGCATGGTTAAACGCATCCGTTACAGCTAACGCACTTTCCTTAACAACTGCCCTTGTTTCCAAGTTATCAGGCTGCTTGCTAAGCTCTTGCCAGGAGTTCCAGAAGTTATCGAGAACCTGACGAAGACCCGTATCTGTAGGCTCATTAATGATGGCTTCCAGCTTTTCTAAGGTATCTTGACGAATGGTCCATTCGCCTAAGCTCTTGTTCTCATTCGTAAATTGCTTATCTAGGAAGGCTTCACGAATCCGTTTCACCTCCGTGAACTCAACACCTTGTCCCATTTGACCTGGAATGGTTGAACGGTTTAAACTAAGTGCCTCGATTGGCTCAGCGGCAACCATTTTGACAACCTGACGTGAAAAGCCTGGCGTGTTGGCATTAGCGACGTTATGTCCAGCCGTTGTTAGTGCAGCTTGTTGTGTAAGGATCCCCCGCTTGGATATTTCAATTCCGCCAAAAGTCGATCTCATGGTTTCCCTCTCCTATGCCCAACTTGGGTATTCTGAATGTAGCCGTTATCCTCTTCTATCAAACATTCCTAATCGATTGCCACTTTTGGCCTGATTAGGATTCCTATAAACCATATCATCCTCTGGCGCGCCAATGACCAAATCCAGTGAATAATTGACAAAAGCCAAGGACTGTTCGATTAACTGCTGATTAATGACGTTGCTTTTTTTTAATTCCTCTATGGTAACAAGCAGCTTTTGTTGAGCTTCCATTAGCGCTTGCTTCTCTTCTGCCTTAAAAATAACCTTAATCAAATCACTAACCGTTATTTTAGGATTAGGATTATAACCTCTCGATATCAAGTAAGAGCCGATGATTTGAATCCGTTGTTGATTCGCTTCTGCAATCGCCCTAACCCATTTATTCTCCCGATTAACAATCATATTTAATTGATCGATATCGTTGCTAACAAGAACCTCCGTCTTCCCTTTTGCAAGTTCAACTAGAGCTTCATGCGCTTCCTGAAGTTTATCCATCGTTTCCAACAAGGGCTGTATCGACATGATCGTCACCTGCTTCTATCTGTTGTATACGCTATTTTCTTACTTCAAGTAAGGAAGAATTTTCTCAGCTAATTTACCTGCATCTACACGATAAGTACCAGCTGCGACAGACGACTTTAATTCCTCAATACGAAGCGTTTGTGCTTCTGTGCGAGCACTTCCCGAAGCTCCTAGAAGTTCCTTTGCCTCAGCAGAAATTTCGACTTGGTCCTTAGGCTTACCTTTCTTGCCTGCAGCATGAGCGAAAGTGGCATCTCCCGTTTTCTTATACGGATTAATGGCGCCGATTCGTTGATTATCATTAATTTTCATACCGTAACACTCCTATGTTCTTTGACCTAAAAAAATAAAATGCCGATAATCTTTAGAACTATTATCGGCATCTCCTATATGAAACTTTATATCTCTGCAGTCCTATTTCTAAAATTAATGCCGATCCCGCAAGCGTTCTTGAATTTTGAAGCTTACTTTACTATCTTTCTCAGCTTGTTCTTGCTTCCGTCTATCATCCTCGGCATTGTTCCTTACATCTTTAACAAGTTTCATTCGACAAGCCTCACAAATCGTATTCTCACGAATTAAAGTTCCACACACTTCACAAGGATAGGACATATTCGGCGCATGCACAATGGAGATTCGGCCTTCACGGATAAATTTAGTAATCTGTTTAACTGCTACCCCTGTTGCCTCACTTAAATCATTTATGGTGGTACCTTTGTTTTCACGCAGGTATTTCAAGCATTTCTCATACTGCTGCTCCAAATCCTTCACACAATTCGGGCAAACCTCAGCAAAGCCCTTTACGAATATTTTCCCGCAGCGCGGACAATTAGCTACATTCATGCCCATTGTATAGCCCCCTCCCATTATTCCCATTACCCAGTTATTAATTCCAGTTTACAGCAATTCGACAGCGTTTGCACAATAAATATTTTTGACAGATGTGGTGACAACTCATGCTACCGCGCCCACGTTAGTCCGAATACTTGGGCAGATATGTGCTCCCTGAGAGCCTTGGCACACTGATTCATAGTGCTTCCAGTCGTATAAACATCATCCACGATATAAACAACGTACGAAGCATTCGGGGATTTTCCCAAATTATCATGAATCGACTCATTCACTTCAAAAACATGCTCCAAATCGTCCAGCCGTTCACTCCTCTTCTTGAAGCTTTGTTTATCTGTATGCTTGGAACGCTTAAGAAGAGGTATGACAGGAATCCCTATTCTTTGACCTAGTTCTTTAGCCATCTGCTCAGCTTGATTAAAACCACGTTCCAGCATTCTGCGCTCACTCACAGGCACGAAAGTGATAAGTTCCTTCACAGAATCGGATTCTACGGGAAAAGTGTCTCTATCCTTATTTAATAAGTGATACGAATGTACAAGCATTTGCCCGAGGACCGTCTTCAGACGCTCATCTCCACGATACTTATATCGGGCCAATAATTCCTTCATCGTTTCATCATATCTGACAGCGCTGCGGCTTCTTATAAAATAGGAATACGGCCTCCGTTGACAGTCTGAGCAAAATTCCCCTCGTCCACAAGTTGGACAAAGCGCTTCTCGAATCCAAGGAATTCGTATGTAACACGAATGACAAAGTCCTAATTCATCAACATGGAGAGAGCTATTCTGCTTGCAAAGTAAACATTCTTTTTTCAGCGGACTGAGCAGCGAAGCTACCGAACCCATCACTTTTTTCATCAAAATCCTTATATCCAATTGCTGATAGCTCATTCATTTCCCCCTTAATAAATAGCCCTGTTTACGGGCGATGCGATTCATCTGCTTAATTTGTCGAATGGCCTCCTTTTGAGATTGCGTGATTTCTTTTGCTGTAAAATAGACCTTCCCTGCCGGATCGTCCTGTGACCTACCTGCACGCCCAGCCATCTGAACAAGCGCTGCTTCATCGAACAGCTGTGAATCGGCATCCATAATGAATACATCAGACATAGGCACCGTGACTCCTCGCTCCAAAATCGTTGTTGTGACTAGCACACGTATCTCTCTGTTTCGAAAAAGCTGGACCTTTTCTGTTCGAGCAAGATCCTTTGATGAAGTTCCCTCGACGCACACAACGGTTTCACTCATGCCATGGCCTAGTTTTGCCCTTAGAATATTAACAATTGGCTCGACTAACTGAATGTTGGGGACAAAAACAAACACCTGCGCACCCCGTTCAACCGAGGCTACCAGCTTAGTATATAATGAACTCGGCATTGTTTGTGACTGGACCACTCTCCTCAGAGGTGGAACCGAAACCAACTGAGGGACTGGCAGTGGGTGCCTGTGAAAGCGTACCGGCACTCGAACATGCGGTAATCTCCCCCGCTTTGCAGCCTGCCTTACAGCTCTCGGCGGTGTGGCCGAAAGCAAAATATTCGTTCCGATTGGCTTACAGACTTTTGCCGCTGCATAAGCGAGCATGGGATTGTTATGGTAGGGAAATGCATCAATCTCATCGATAATGACAAGGTCAAAGGCCTCATAAAAGCGCAGCAGCTGATGCGTTGTCGCGATCGTGATCTGCCCCTGCTCCCAGCGCTGCTCGCTTCCACCATACAGCGTCACCACGCTGTAATCGGCAAATGCGCGACCTATCCGTGGTTGAAGCTCCAGCACCACGTCTTTGCGTGGTGTCGCGATAAGTACACGCCCTCCTCTCGCAACAGTGTGATGGATAAACGGAAAGATCATCTCCGTCTTTCCCGCGCCGGTAACTGCCCAGATCAAAAACTTTCGCGGGAACAGATTGTTCACTTTTGGTTTCGGTTTCGGTTTCGGTTTCGGTTTTGCTTCAACTCCCACTCTTTCGCTACCTCTCTTCACTCTACTCACTGGCCCCCCTACTCTTCCATAACCAGCCCGTTTCTCCCCAGAGTCCTCAACACCATTCGCGCTTATATAACGAAGCCCCTCCAGCGATGCTCTAGCCTGGGCCTCGCTGAGCCCCCACGGCTCAATATAAACACGAAGCTGCTCTTGCTGCTCCACTCCTTCTCGTACTTCCACGCCACTTTGCCCCACCCGTGACCCCGTCGTGTTCACCACATAAGGCGCAACCTCCCTCGAGCGCCCAATAACAAGCAAAGAACAAAACCGAGCCCTTCCCATGGTCAAGCACTCCTCACAATAAGGACAGGCTTGTCCGCAATGCAGGCAATCCGTCCAAAACATGCGCTCAGCACCACTTCCACACCGTTTACAGGTGTAGCTCGTCATTTTTCTAAACCCCCGGCGCCAATCTCGGCGCTCGATCACTTCCAGTCCGTTCGCTACATCAATATCACCGTTGAGATGAGCAAGCTGCAGATAGGATAGCCACGCATCTCCTGTCCCTAAATCTACCCCAATCGTAACCAACAGTTGTTGAAATTCCTCCACAAGCAGCGACCGACCGCTGCAAACTTCCACGACTCTGTTATATAAACCCGCATCTAACCCAATACGCGGGTAGACACCCTGCTGCCACATCTCAAAATGAATCCTTTTAAACCTAAAAGTTTCATTACTCGCTATGTTGCATTCATTAGCAAGCAGCTGAAGCTGCTCCAGCATTCTCTCTTCAATTAATCCATTTACCGACTTACCATCAGCTTTTTGGTTTTGGTCGTTTTGGTGGCTTCCTTTATTTTCGTCGTTTCTTATTTTTCGAAGCTTTCCACTCCCCCTCAGCCTCCAAAGCAGCCGCACACCCTGCCCTACCGAAATAAAAGGTTCGAACAGTACGAGGCCGGCGTCGGCTGCGTATTGCTCGAACCAATATTGGATGTCCGTTTGTGAGTGAATTGTTAATCTCCACTCCCATTCTTTTCCCAAACAAACTGCGTAAAGTTGAACCTTCATTCCTCACCTTACTCTCTTTGTAAACTAAGTACTTGAAATCGTTGCCTTCAACCGACATGGATCTTCACTAGATCCTCCCTGCTGCTTAGATGAACGACAGTCACGGGCTCATTATCATGTTGACGTAAATAGTGGTCAACCGCATCATAATCCGTCTGATATCGCAGCTCTAGCAAATGGCTATGGGATAAGCGCTCAATGATTTTCCTCGTATCGTCGGACGATCCTTCATCGAATATCGTTGCCTTCACTTCGTTGCCCTTAAACCGCGAGAAGAAAAACAAGGAGCGAATATACCATTCAATTTGGTTTTGATTATTTTTGGTGACGAGCAGCACATTAGCCGTTTTCTTGCTTCCACCTCTGCGGGTTCCGAGCAATAAATGGAGCACAGCAATGCTGATTCCGTAGCAACCTAAGATCCAAAGCAATCCAATCCACATAGCGGGTCCCTCCCTTACCTGCAGTGTATGCTGCAAAGTTAAGGGGGGTTCCTCTCGTGAAAATGGAGATTACAACGTCACCCAACCATTTTTAATTGCTATAATAACAGCTTGTGTACGATCATCAACTTCCATTTTTTGAAGGATGCTGCTGACATGATTTTTCACCGTTTTTTCACTGATATAGAGGAACTCTCCGATCAGTTTATTGCTTTTACCTTCCGCCATAAGACGAAGAACTTCTGCTTCTCGCTTGGTTAGCGGACTATTTGCATTATGTATGTATTTAAGACCTGAATCTTTGACGCCTTGTCCGGAGCCAACAACACCCACATCATCCAAATAGGTCATCCGTCTGAGCTGATTAATCAGCTTGCCCGTAACCTTAGGGTGAATGTATGCATGACCAGCCACTACGGAACGAATCGCATTAATAAGCGACTCCGCTTCCATATCCTTCAGCAAATAACCTGAAGCCCCTTTGCGAAGAGTTTCGAACACATAGCTCTCATCATCATGAATGGATAAAATGATTACTTTGATATCGGGAAAAATAAGCTTAAGCCGTTCAGTCGCCACAACGCCGTTCTCGAGCGGCATATTAATATCCATGAGAACAATATCCGGTGTGATTTGATTGCACAGCTCGATAACCTGGATACCATCACCGCACTCACCGATGACTTCCATATCATCTTCCATATTAATAATTCGTTTAACACCTTCGCGAAACAGCTGATGATCGTCCGCAATGACAATATGCACATTGCGTTTATGACTCGCCGTGTTGTCCATTCTGTTTTTCCTCCTTGTTCTCTCCAACGCCGCCGATAGGGATTAGCATCGTAATTTTTGTACCTGAATCTTTTTCGGACTCTAGAACCATCGTACCTTCCAGCAGCTCAACACGCTCACGCATGCCCAGCAAGCCGAAATTATTCCCCTTGGCTATTCTTTGTTCTGTCTGCGGCACGTCGAAACCGATCCCGTTATCTACCACGTAGATTTGTACTTGATCTGGCTCCAGTGTGAGTTCAACAGATAGGAAAGTAGCTTTCGCATGCTTATTTACATTAGATAAAGCTTCCTGCACAAGTCGGAAAATAGCAATTTCAAGCCCAGACGGAATGCGAGTCTCCTTGCCAACGAGATTAAACTGTGTGCGAATTCTATACTTATCTTCGAAATCCTGTACATATTTACGCAGTGTCGGAACGATTCCTAAGTCATCGAGCGCCATCGGACGGAGGTTGAAGATGATCTTACGAACTTCTTCAAGCCCCCCTCTGACTTGACCCTTCAAATCTACTAATTCTTCCTTCACCGCAGGAATATCCTCTTTTACAAGCATACGTTGGGCAATTTCAGTTCGAAGCACAACATTCGCCAAGGTTTGAGCCATACCATCGTGAATTTCACGCGCAATACGCTTCCGCTCTTCCTCTTGGGCCAAAATAATCTTCAAACCGAGCAATTGCCTATTCTTGGCGGATTCGAGTATACGAGTCACCTGATTGAGGTCGCCCGATAAATATTCCAGTACCACATTCATTTGCGATACGATTGTTTCTGCTCGCTCAACCTGCTTGTCCACATTTTTCGTGCGAACCTGCAGATCATTGCGCCGAGTCTTTAGATTATTTTCTTTTTCCCTAGCAATTGTCAGCTGTAATTGAAAAGCAATCGCGGCTTCATAAGCAATCTTGATATCTTCCTCACGGTATTTGTTGAAATCACGACTGACTTCCGTAAGTCGAATTCGAGATCGCTTGTAATCCTTCTCCAAATTGTCAACCAGCTCGATAGTAACACTCGTTTCATACTTTATATCTTCGAGCTCGCGAGTGAGTGACTCTTTTTCCAAACGAGAAGCTTCAGCGATTTCAAACATTTGATACTTGCTGCTCTCCATGACGTTAATTGCGTTTTTAATGACACGATCTATAGCGTCTGGCTGCAAATGAAACGAGCTCCTTTATAAAACAATATTAGAAATTAGTCTACCCCATATTGTATCATAGTTCTACCCGTTTGCCGTGTACTTCTAGCACTATTTATTCGATCGTAATCCCATAATTTTTGGGTTCCCAGCCTACTTTAAAGCCTAATCTCTCAGAAATGAGTCGCAAAGGCACCATCGTCACATTATTCATGATTTTAGGAGACACTTCAGCGGTCACACGATCTCCGTTTACAAGCAAATCAGCATTATCAATCCACAGGTCAATCAGCTTGTCACCTCGAATAACGGTTACCTTCCGCTCTTTGTCATCCCACTTCACATTACCGCCTAATGCTTCTGTTACGAAACGAAGAGGAACCAACGTATTATCATTCACAATCGTAGGAGCCTGCTCCAATGTATAGGATTTATCATTCAATGTCGCTTGTTTCTTATACACATTCAATTTTATCGTATTTTTCGGCAGAGCGGCTAGCTGTCCTTTGTAAATGAAAGAAATATCATCAATATTAATTTTCCCTTTTGAGGCCCTTTCATCCTGTCCATTCGCTGGATTAGCGACATAAACACTCTTTATCTTGATCGGGAATTTGAGGTCAGACACATCAGCCGTTACCTTGCGCCAGCCTGTCCAGTTCATATTTTCAGTAAAACTTACGTAATTCAACTTACCATTCGCATCAATGATTTCTGCACGCACCCAGTTAAAGCTTCCGTCACCGAGCACTTTGGCTGTAATAAATTCCGGTTCTCCTTCAATCGGAGCACCATTCATCCCATTAAATCTAGCATAAGCTGCTTTAGTACCTGTTCCTTTTGTAAAATCATACGAGATTTCCAGACTCTGATTGCCGCTAATTGGCACAATATTTACAGCTGAAACAACCTCTGCTGGGTACTTATCGCCTGTTGTCATAACCGCAAACTTATCTAGATCATACCAAACCTTCTCCTGACCAACAGGCAGCGTAACCATTGTGCTATAACCATCATATCTCGCAATAACTTGAGCAGCCTGAGAGCCCGAAGCGCTATCCACATGAAGAATACCGTCTTTTAGAGTCCCTTTAACCCCACTTAGCTCCCAAGTCGCTGATGCCGCAGGCAATTCACGTGTTGCGCCACTCCTAGTCGTTACTGATATGGGCAGCTTGAAATCTCCACCTTCTGTAAGTGAAAAAGCTCCTGAGTTAAATCTCATTGAAGTAATTTGATCTCTTCCGACAACCTCGACGTCCATGGATGCTGAACCTTTGCCTGACTTGGCAATGATTTGGGTCTTACCTGGCAATGTCGGTGTAAACACATTATCTTTGAACGCTCCATTCGTCGTGGAACTACTCCACTGTGGAACAATACCCTCTACGGAAATCGGATTATAATAGTCATCATATGCTTTAAATTGATAAGTGCTGGATTCATTCATGAATAAAATATTTTGTCCTTTTAAAATAAGTCCCTTCAAATCGCCCTTCGGTGCCGTCGAATACACGCCCACACCATTTACAACGGAACGCTGATTGCCATTCTCTGTTTTATTTACTAGCTTCGGATCAAAATCTCCGAGTGGTCTTGAAACCATCTGCGTCGATCCCCCGCCATCCAGGACCATCCCTCTCCAAACGCCAGCACTAATCATAAACTGCTGAAGCTCCGGAAGCGTCATCCCTGCACTGCCTGCACTACGATCCGAAGTAATGATATAAGCCGTCTTCATGTCTTTGGAGTAGCCTATTGCCGTTCGGGAACGTGGGCTGTAGCCACTGAAATCTCCAATATTACGTGTAAAATAACTCGGCTTCGCCTCATCCACTAGCAGTGTGCTGCCGCCAATGAGCATTTTGAAATTCTTCCAATCATACGTCTTAGACGCATCATGCGGGACCATATCATATTTGGTAGTGATCTTATCTCCGACTTTGAGGTGATTTACGATAAACTCCCTAGCTAGGCCTGAGCCCCTGAGGATATAGCCATCTGCTGGAGCAACCATTTTAATATTCGTATCTACGGCAATTTCCTTAACTACATCATTTTGTATGAGTGCTTCTGTTGGAACATGGGTTCCATCTACCGCACGCTGCGTTAAAGCCCAGGCATTCGTATAGAGGAAAAGTCCGTCTGCAATCATCGCGACATCGTTGTCATCCCAATAATACGTTTTGTTCACACCGCCAAGGTCAAAAGAAATCCCATCCTTCGCCGTCACCTTGCCTTGAAAATCAAAAATATCAATAATCGGTTGATTACTCTTCGTAATCGCAAAAGAATAAAGTCCAGATATTTTCGCCGGGGTCGCCATTACTTGACCATTCGTGATTTGCGCGCCTTCCGGAACGCCTTCCGCTTGTGTATTGAAGAAATCCCCATTCACACCTGCCACTGCACCAGTATCCTTCACCATCCCCAGAACACTCTGGTTCTTTGTGAACTGATTCTTCGTTCCAGCCATTGCGTCTATCTTCACGTTCGGATTCGTCAAATCGACCTCTACCACATTGGCGTTCACCGAAACGTCCTTATTGCTTCTAGTTGTTGTCCAAATGTAATTCTTCATAATTGCACCAGATGTAATCGTCTCCTGCGAACTAAGTGTCAACGTCGGCACTGCCGCGTTTACCGTAGTCCCCGCAACCAATTGCCATACCAATGCGCAAGCCAGCGCACCCATTCCTACTTGCTTCTGTACCGTCATGTTGCTTTTCCACTCTCCTCTTTCAGTCTAAGACTAGTATCTATCTTTTCGGATATCTATTAGACTCTTAAACTAGTGAAAAAGTTACGATCTGAGAGAAGTTGTATTTATACGTCAAAAATATTGCGAAGAACAGCAATAAAAAAGAGAGCACGACCCTATTCGGATCTGCTCTCTGCTTGAGATGCATAAGCTATATATTTACAAAATTCGTTTTATTTTAGCTTCTTGTTCAATGGACCGAGCCGATAGGAGCTCGATAATCCTATGCTGCTGCTCTTGAATGACTTCAATTCTTTTCACCGTTTCATTGGTCTCCAGAACAGCTTGTTTGATTTGTGTTTGTTCCAATTCCAATCTGTCCAACCGATTGTCGATCCCATCTAATCGCTTGTAGATTCCATCAAATTGCTCCATCACTGGTGATAATTCAGCCTTAAGTAACACGGTTAGTGCTTCTTTCAATTCACTATCCAACATCATCACTCCCGATCTATTTACTAAATGCTGTTTTATGATTATACCATAATACTCTAACTTAGAGCATCTTCGGACTACATAAATATTATACCATATAAAAGGAAGTAATACAAACAAATGTTCTTATTTTCATTATTTTTTCTTTCTTATTATTAACGTAAAATACAGAAAAGCCGCCCTAATTGGACAGCTTTTCTTTTCCATCTATTTTAATTAAACCAATGCTTGTGTTTTCAAAGACTCAGCTTTATCTGTGCGCTCCCAAGGAACATCCAGATCATTACGGCCGAAGTGACCATATGCAGCTGTTTGACGGTAGATTGGACGACGCAGGTCAAGCTCTTTGATGATGCCCGCAGGACGAAGGTCGAAGTTAGAGTGGATCAGCTCAACGAGCTTCTCTTCACTAACTTTACCAGTACCGAAAGTATCAACAGCAATGGATACTGGACGAGCTACACCAATTGCATATGCTAATTGAACTTCACATTTTTCAGCAAGTCCAGCTGCTACGATGTTTTTCGCAACATAACGTGCTGCGTACGCACCGGAACGGTCAACTTTCGTTGGATCCTTACCAGAGAACGCGCCGCCGCCGTGACGAGCATAACCACCGTAAGTATCAACGATGATTTTACGACCAGTCAAACCAGCATCCCCTTGAGGTCCGCCAATAACAAAACGGCCAGTCGGGTTAATGAAATAGTTTGTGTTCGCATCCAACAAGTGAGCTGGAACGATTGGGTTAATGACATGTTCTTTAATATCTTTTTGGATTTGCTCCAATGTAACTTCTTCACCATGCTGTGTAGATACAACAATTGCATCAACACGAACCGGTTTATCATCGACATACTCAACCGTTACTTGTGTTTTACCGTCAGGACGCAGGTATGGAAGAGTTCCATTTTTACGAACTTCTGTCAAGCGACGAGCCAATTGGTGAGAAATCGAGATGGGAAGAGGCATAAGTTCAGGCGTTTCGTTAACCGCGAATCCGAACATCAGACCTTGGTCACCAGCACCGATTGCTTCAATTTCTTCATCAGACATGTTACCTTCTCTTGCTTCAAGTGCTCTGTTAACGCCTTGTGCAATGTCAGGGGATTGTTCATTCAAAGAAACGAGAACCGCACAAGTTTGGGAGTCAAAACCATACTTCGCACGTGTGTAACCAATTTCCTTAATTGTTTGTCTAGCGATTGCTTGAATATCAACATATTCAGAGCTTGAAGTAATCTCACCGATTACCAAAACCAAACCAGTTGCTACAGATACCTCACATGCTACACGAGCATTCGGATCATTGGCAAGAAATGCATCCAATACCGAGTCAGAAATTTGGTCACAAATTTTATCCGGATGACCTTCTGTTACGGATTCGGATGTAAATAAACGACGTCCACGTACTTGCGCCATATCATTCATCCTCCTAATATCATTTAGTATGTTTGAAAAGCTTCTACACGATGCCTCTATATGAAAAAAAGTGGGCCCGGCTTTAGCGGCAGCTTTTCACGCCAAACGGAATCCCTCTTTTGCGCTCAAGCGCTGACAAGATCCTTGAATTCCGCAATGGTAAAAATAAGAATCAAACAGTAAACCATGAATAAAGACAACAAAAAAATGAACCTTTCCCGATTGGAAAAGGTTAAATTAAATATTGACCTTCAATTAGTTATCTTACGTCATTTGTCGTCTAGTGTCAATGCAACAAACCGTGAAGAAATTATGAATAATTCATCAAAATACATGAACATCTATAAAGAAAATAACGCTTCTTCTGCTCTCTGAATCAGTCTTTTAGTAATCGTTCCTCCTACTGCTCCCGCATCTCTCGATGAGATATGTCCCCAGTAGTCTTCTTTCATTGAAGAAGAAGGAATCGAACCCAATTCCGTCGCAAACTCCGTATCCGCATTAAGCGACATTTGTTTACCGACAGGCAAACCTAATTCAGCAGCAATCTCATACTTCAAAATATCTAATGCCTTTTTCGATTCAGGAACTACTTTATTATTGTTTCTAGCCATAACAAACGCCTCCTTAGAGTTTTTGTTGTGATTACGACACTCCATAAGCAATTGCCGATGATGTGAGTACATCACTAGTATGGCTAGATTCCTGAAGTCGAACCGCATAAGAACTTGTCAGTTTGGGTAAAATTATGGAGAAGACTTTTATTGAAATAAATGCAGTATTTCGTGTAGCAATACTCAAAAACATTATTGAGCAGCTTTACTTCCATCCGCATTCAATACTAAATAGTTTCCTCGTACCATGACAAAGATGTCCGCTGTATTCTTCGGCGATGGCTTAATACCACGGCCTTCGACCGGAAAGATCAAAAGATGATTCAGCGCGACTTCAGTCCCCGCTGGAAGATCTTTGCCTCCCGTAACATCCGGGATGCCATTATCATCGTTGCTCACGGCGAGTACCTTGCCTGTTCGCACGATAAACTCAGCGCCAGCACCGGCGTGAAGCGTTTGTCCATTTTGCAATTGGACAACCTTCATTGTCGCTGGCGTGGAAGAGCCCGTGCCTCCGTTGCTCCCGCTAGGCTGGCCTACGCCAGCATTGGCCGCGATCGCGGAGGCGACAATTTCCTTCACCTTTGCTTCGCTTAAGGTGTTCTGGTCGAAGTAGCTCTTCGTGATCACCGGGTCGGTGGACGAGCCGGGTGTTGGGGCTTCGGCTTGGGATGTCGTAACTTGGGAACTAACGATAAGAACTGTAATTAATCCAACGATAAATTTTATTTTCATTGATATCTCCTTAAAAATAAAGAAGACCCCAAAGGGTCCTCTTTATCAGTCAAAATTATGGTTGAACGATTGCAGTTACAGTTTTACCGTTAGCAATTGCCTTGATATTGAAGTTAGTGACAGTTCCAGCAAATGTTAAAGTACCATCAGCGTTCACTGTTACAGTACCACCACCTACAACATCAGTTACAACATATTGCAGGCCTAAGAATGTACGGTATTTATCAAGTTTAGATCCTGTGTATTCAACACCATAGTTGTCAACAACTTTAAGTCCAGACAGAACTGAGTAGGCTTTAACAGTACCTGTAAGAGTAGTTGATGAAACGGATGAAGTTGTATCAGCAGTAACTGTACTAGCAACAACTTGATCTGCCTTAACATTAACATCAAGGGTTGTATCAGCAGTTACTCCAGTAGTTGTTTTGTAAACAACAGTAACAGAAGCTTTACCTGCTTTGTTACCAATAACAGTAACTTCATTAACTTTTTGTACTGTTTTTACAACATCTTGATTTGAGGAGCTAGCACTTACAATTAATCCACCAGGAAGTTTAACAGCATCACCTGATTTATCTTTTGCGCTAACTGCAAGAGCTCTACCAAGACTGCTGTTGAAAGCATAGTCTGCTGTACCATCGCCATCAACATCCGCAACTGGAACAGGTGTAGCATCAGAAGTAAGACCAGTCAAGTTTTTATCAAATGCAGGAGTTAATGAGCTATCAAGAGCTGCATACAGATCTTTAACAGCATTTACGCTGTAAGTCAGGCCTGAGTTAGCAACAACAGTCAAAGAGCTATCAATAGTTTTCAGAACGTTATCAGCAATTGCCACATGATTCGAATCTTTAACTTGAATCAATTGAGCTTTGATTTTTGTTGTACCTGGCGTGGAACCTGCTGTTAACACAAGTCCTGTACTATTAAATCCAGTTCCAAAATTAGCTGCACTAACATCGAAAGTTTTGTCACCTACTGCATTATAAGAGTGAGTACCGTCAGTATAATTAGCATAAGTGCTATCTGTTACTGTTACTCTAACCAAATAATCATTTTGATATGCAGTTATTGTATTAGCCAATTTCTCACCATATTGGTCTTTTACAAACCATTTCACAGTAGTTGCAGAAGTTGCAATACCTTTTTGAGCTGGTTTGTCACCATCTAAAACGATTGTTTCAGGTTTACGTGTGGATTGAACTGTAAAGCTTTGTTGTGCATTGTTTTGAACGTTCGCGGAGTAGATACCCACGTTTACAAATACAACACTGTTAGCTGTTGCAGTTACACCAGTAAGTTTTAATTCACCTTTGTGCTCACCTGATTGAACAATTGCAGCATTACCATTTTTGTATGTGTCTGGCCCTGAACCAATAAAACCACCATCAGCAGGAATAGTTGCACCGGATACGGAAATAGCAAATCTGTTGCTGTTTGCATTTGATGCAATATCAGAAGCAGATAGTTTATTACCAGCAGCATCGTAAGCTACGATAGGGATATATTTAACTAAGTCACCTTCAGCCAAAACGCCAGTGAAGCTTCCAAATTCAACTTTGTTAGCTACTTTTGTGGATTCAACTTTAACTGTAGCTGTTGCACTACTTGCGCCTACGTATACAGTTGCTGTGTAGTCACCAGTTTTTTCTGTGTTTTTATCTAAAGTGATTCTAACTTTGTCATAAGCGCCACCAGCTGCCTGTTTCTTAACAGAAAGTGCATCAAAGCTATAAGGTGTAATAATAGCATCATAGTTAGTGCGCGCTGCATCGACAGCACCTTCATCTACTACGTCGCCATATTGGTCAAAGCGCGAAAGTGCGAATTCTGCATAATCGCCAGCTTCTGTCAAAGAGGTTTTAACATTAGGATATTTAGCAGCGCCAAGTTCGATTTTGGAAACGATTGGCTCAGTTCCAATTTTGTATGTTTTTTGAACAGATACAGATGTATTAGTCAAGAAGACGTTAATTGGAAGAACATCAAGCTCGGATTGGTACTCAGTATTAGTAGGTGCAGTTCCTGTAGCACCAGGTGCCATGTTTTTCCACTGAGTATTCAGTTTAATTTCAAGCAAGCCTGTATCTTCGTTTCTTGTAACACTTTTGGATTCACCAAGAACGTATGCTGTGTAGCTACCACCATTGATACTAGCAACTTCACCGTATTGGTTTTCAGCTTTGATTCTTACAGTTACGCTTTTGGATTTAGCGATTTTGTCGCTAGCATTTACGAAGCTAAGTTTAGTAACTTTTTCTGTTTCACCAGTAAATGTAGCAGTTGTTTTGTCAACACCAGCTGCATCAAGACCAGAAAGAGTTGCTGTGTAAGAACCATCGCTAATTTTCACATCTGTCAATGTAAGCACAACTGATTTCTTGTCATCAGCGAATTTAGCTGTTGTTGCTACAGCAACTGAACCTTTTGTCAAAGCTACTTTTGCTTTGTCAGTATCAACAGGTTTATTGAAAGTTACAGTAACTGATTTAACACCAGTTGCTTTAGCTTCAGTAACAGAAACTTTACCTGGGGATACGTATTGAGCTTTCGCCTCATATGCACCAGTCAAAAGAAGGTCGCGAGTTGCGTTACCTTGACCACCGAATTTACCATCAGCGCCAGCAGGAAGAAGTTTCAATTCAAGAGCCAATGCTACATAGCCTTGTGCCCAGCCAGAAACAGTTGTATCTGTACCTGTTTTTGCTTTTGCTTCAGCATCTTTACCCAGTACGCGAACCAAGAAAGTTGCAAGTTGTTCTTTTGTTACTTTACCAGCTGGGTTGTATTGACCTTCAGCATAGCCATCAGTAATTCCAGCAGTTTTCAAAGCTTCGATGAAAGGAAGTGCGTAGCCATTAGCTGCGTCATCTACTTTAACATCAGAGAAGCTGGAAGTTTTAAGATCTTTATTTACTTCGATACCAGTGATCAAAGCTGCAACTTTTGCGAATTGAGCACGGTTCATTTCGTCTTTAAGACCAAATGTAGTTTCGCTCACTCCATCAAAAATACCTGCGCTGATCAATGCGTCAAATTTTGCTTTTGTAGCTGCATCAAGATCTTTAAGATCTGTGAAATCAGCAGATGTTTTACCGAATGCTACGGAAGAAAACATGGATAATGCCATTGCTGTAGAAAGAATTACGGATAAACTTTTTTTCATAACCTTTTTTTCTCCTCCTTGAATATCTTTGGTTTTATTTTTTAGGTTGAATCTAACAATATTTGAGCTCGATTTACTCATTGTTTGGTTCACCCCCTTTCCAGAGTTAGAGCATAATATAACTAAGTTCGCTTGTGACACAATATTGCCACGCGGAAACTAGTAAACTAGTTAGAAAATATAGACAGTCACGCCAATGTATATTATACAGTGGTCGAATTGCCTCGTAAAGAATTATTTTTAAAAATAAGTTTTAGAAACAGGAAATCATTTGTTTTTGTTTTCAAAGTATTAAACGCGCGTCTCTCAAAAAAGTTGCGCTTTTTAAAAAAAAATTCAAAAAAATTGTATAATACAAAAAAAGAAGACCCTTGCGGGCCCTCTTTATCTTCAGTATTTCTTTAATTAGTTAACAAATGTAGTAACTTGTTTGCCGTTTGAAATAGCTTTAATGTTAAACTCTGTTACGCCTGCGCTAACTGTAATTGTGCGATCTGCATTTACTGTCACAGTTCCGCTTCCTTTAACATCTGTCACTACATATTGGATACCAAGCAGATCTGCGTATCTTACCAACTCAGCATCTGTGTATTCAACACCATAGTTATCAACAATTTTAAGGTTTGGTAACAATTTATATGCATCTACCGTTGTCGTTCCTACAGTCGGTGTTGTAATGTCGTTATTACCATCTGCTGTTATAACTGCTGTAACCACTTGATCTGTTTTCACATTAACATCGATTGTTTCATCTTTTGCTGATCCATCAGCTAATGTGTAAACGACTGTAATTGTTGCTTTACCTGCTTTGTTACCTATAACAACGACATCTCCACCATCTTGTGCTATCTGTGCGACGTTTTGATCGGAAGAAGCTGCACTTACTACACGACCTGCTGGAATCGCCACTTCATCTCCAGATGTATTCTTCGCTATAATCTCAACTTTTCTTCCAAGACTTCCGTTGAATACCCATTCACTAGCTGGTGTCATGAGCTTCTCACCAGCCGCAACCACGCCACTATCAAGTGTTGCATATAAGTCACTTACTGGTTTCAAACTGTAAGTTAAGTCAGTATTATTTGCTACTACTTCCATTGAGCTGTCAATAGTTTTGAGTGTGCTTTCATTCGTAGCACCTGGGTTTTGGATTAGCTTCGCTTCAACTTTCGCTGTTCCTGCAGTTAGAGCCGTGAATTTCAGATCCTTGCTGTTGAAATCCTCTAAATGTGTGGCTGTGAAGTCATAAGTCTTATCAGTTGCTTGTGTCAAGTTTGTTGAGCCTAGTCCTGTGAAGTCAGCGTACGTTGAACCCGTTACCGTTACTAATACTTTGTAATCTCCATCGTAATCAGCAATCATTTTATCTAGTTTCTCACCATATTGGTCTTTAACAAACCATTTAACTGTTGACGTTGCACCAGCAAGCGCTTTTTGTGCCGGTTTGTCACCATCAAGAACGATGGTTTCAGGTTTACGAGCTTCTTGAATTGTAAAGCTTTGTTGCGCGTTGTTCTGAACGTTAGCAGAGTAAATGCCTAAATTCATGAATACAACACTGTTCGCAGAAGCATCGATGGAATCCAGTTTGATTTGACCTTTGTGCTCACCCGATTGGACAATCGCGTCATTTCCGTTATTTCCTGTTGCTGCTGTAGCACCAGATATCGAAAGGGAGAATCTTTTTGCTGCAGCTTGATCAGCGATATCTTGTGCGCTTAATTTGTTCCCATTCGCATCATAAGCAATGATAGGAATGTATTTGTTGGTGTCACCGTGTGCTAACACACCTGAGAATGAATCAAACTCTACTTTATTAGCTACTTTGGATGATTCGGCTTTTACTGTTGCAGTCGCACTTGCAGAACCTACATAAATCGTTACGGTGTAATCTCCTGCTTTTTCAACTGCTTTATCCAAGCTGATTTTTACTGTATCGTAGTCGCCTGTTACCAATTTAAGCGCCTCAAAACTATACGGCGTAATTATTGAATTATAATCAGTACGGTTTGTCGGAATTGCTGTTTCAGGAATCACATCGCCGTACTGATCATAACGAGTGATTCCGATCTCTGCCACATCACCAGTACTTGAAAGTGCTGTTTTACCAGTTGGATACTTCACTGTGCCTAATTCTACTTTCGTTACATAAGGCTCCGTGCCCACTTTGAATGTTTTTTGTACAGATACAGAGGAGTTTGTTAGAAATACATTGACAGGAACAACATCAATTTCAGACTGATTCGCACTTGTATTCAGCGTAAGTTCTAGTAAACCGGTGTCTTCATTTCTAGTCAATGGCTGGGTAGCTCCAGATACATATGCTGTATAACTGCCACCATTAATGGATGCATTTTCACCGTATTGATTTTCCGCTTTTATTTTTACAATAACTTTAGCTGACTTAGCAATGTGATCACTTGCATTTACAAAGCTAAGTTTTGAAACTTTTTCATTTTCAGCAGTAAATGTTGCTGTTGTTTTGTCCACGCCAGCTGCATCTAAACCTGAAAGTGTTGCTGTGTAGCTGCCTTCGCTTACTTTTACATCAGTTAACGTTAGTACAGCAGATTTCTTATCATCAGCAAATTTTACCGTTGTTGCGATATCAGCAGTACCTTTCGTTAGAGCTAATGTTGCTTTTGCTGTATCTATTGGTTTGTTAAAGTTTACTGTAACTTGTTGTACACCCGTTGCTTTCGCATCTGTGACAGAAACTTTACCAGCTGGTACGTATTGTTGTTTTGCTTCGTATGCACCACTCACAAGCAAATCGCGAGTTGCATTTGTCATACCGCCGAATGTGCCATCAGTACCGTTGGAAAGAAGTTTTAATTCAAGCGCCAAAGCGACATAGCCTTGAGCCCAATCAGATACCGTTGTATCTGTGCCTGTTTTACCTTTAGCTGCTGCATCTTGACCAAGAACACGAACCAAGAAAGTAGCCAGTTGTTCTTTGGTTACTTTACCAGCCGGGTTGTACTGACCTTCCGCATAGCCATCAGTTACGCCTGCAGTTTTCAAAGCTTCGATGTAAGGAAGTGCATAACCATTGGCCGCGTCGGTTACACTAACATCAGAGAAAGTGGAAGTTTGCAAGTCTTTGTTGACATCAAGGCCCATGATCAATGCTGCTACTTTGGCGAATTGCGCGCGGTTCATTTCGTCTTTAAGACCGAATGTAGTATCTGATACTCCGTCAAAGATACCGGCAGAGATCATCGCATCAAATTTTGCCTGCGTTGCTGCATCGAGATCTTTCAAATCTGTGAAGTCAGCGGATGTTTTAGCGAATGCTAGGGATGAGAACATGGAAAGAGCCATTGCAGATGTAAGAACTACGGATAGAGTTTTTTTCATAAGGGTTGTTTCCTCCTAATATTTTTAAAGTTTTTGTTAAAAACTAGTTTTCAGACACAACTTTTAAGTATCACTCTCTTTCTAATGTATGATTACCTCCCAGACAAGTTTAAGATTACTACTTATTTGTAAAGTAAATATGTATAGAAGCTGAATTCCCGCTAAAAGTTAGCTTAAAATAAACTGAAAATCTCTAATTGATCTCTATAAATCCTCATATCACACTCGAATCCTATTACTTCAAATAGAACTAGAACGCAAAACAAAGAAGACCCTCGCGGGTCTCCTCTATCTGCTCTATAACTTGTATTAGTTAACCAAAGTCGTAACGGACTTGCCATTTGCAATTGCTTTAATGTTGAACTCA